>JBFWOZ010000024.1:0-44590 GCA_050250255.1 Bdellovibrionales bacterium
TCTGAAATCGACAGTTTCTCTTGGTCAGCACGCGAGACTTCAATGTTTTTTGTCGTGCGACTGCCGTGTCCCGAATAGACCATCTTAACCTGCTTCAGACCGGCCTTTCTTCTTAGAATGGGAACTGTCGCATGACCGTTTAACTGCCCAAGCAAAGGCTTAAGAACAAAAAACTCGTCTGGATCTACGCGCCCGCCGACAATGTTTTCACCTAAACCATAAGCGCTATTGACCAAAATCACATTTCTGGCGCCCGACTCAGTGTCGAGTGTAAAAATAACTCCAGACGAAGCCAAATCTGAACGCACCATTTGTTGAACACAAATAGAAAGTCGAACTTTTGAATGTTCAAATCCTTTTGTTGATCTGTAGCTGATCGCTCGATCCGTATAGAGGGAGGCAAAACAGTTGGTACACGCAACCAATAAGTCTTCAGGACCTCTAATATTTAAAAATGTTTCTTGCTGGCCGGCAAAGGAAGCATCGGGAAGATCTTCTGCGGTTGCGGACGACCTTACTGCCACATCCAACTCTTCTACTCCAGATCGTTGACACAATTGTGCATAGGCTTCACGAATTTCATTGGCAACTTCTTTAGGAATTCCGGTGCGTCGAATAAGTGTTCTTATTTCATGCCCAACTTTTGCCAGTTTACCCGTATCTTTTGTATCCAATCTGGATAACAACGAATAAATTTTGTCTGAGATTTGGTTTTGTAAAATCAGAACTGAAAACGCATCCGCCGCCACAGCAAAGCCTGGCGGGATACGAATTCCCTGAGGCGTGAGGGCCTGGAACATTTCGCCAAGTGAGGCGTTTTTACCACCTACTAACGGAACATCTTTGATCGAAATCTCTTCGAACCATTTTATAAATTTACTCATAAACAGAGCACCCTGATTTCCTCCGACATTATTATTCATAGTTTTTCTATCTCAGCTGGAGACGGAGAATTTCCAAAGCTCGCTCCATGAAGCGTGAATTATTGCCTGTCTGTTCTGACTCTTCTAAGCATTCCTCAAGATATTGTTTCAAAATCACAACTTTTAAACTCGTGAGTCCCGAAATTGCGGCTTGTACTTGCTGCATGACTTGAGGCCCAGGTCTGTGTTCACTGATCATTTTTTCAACACCAATGAGTTGGCCAACAATTTTGTGAACCCTGACAATCTCGGGTATTTGCTGAGATTCTTTGCTCAACTTTAGTTTCTTTTTTTTCACTTTCATCTTTGTGGCTCCATGCCGTATTGCGAAATTTTATTTCACTTCTCCCAAGAGCAAGAGGCGGGCCAATGGCATGCTCCCTGCTAGTATGGAGTAGATACTTATGTAATTGAAGCTGACTTGATATGAGAGCTTTGCGGCGAGACAGCTTGACATGGTGTTGAGACTTTTTGTCACGTGGAGATTTTGATGAATACACAACATTATTGGCATTCGAGTCAAGTCACCGAGGTCATCGAAGAACTAGATTCAAATCCTCTGACGGGTTTGTCACAGAACGAGGCAAAAGATCGGCTCATGCGATTCGGAAGAAACACGCTGCCTGAACCGAAGAAGCGCTCACTGATTTCGATTTTCCTTCATCAATTTTTGAGTCCGTTAATTTACCTTTTGCTCGTGGCGTCTGGTATCGCATTTTTTATTGGCGAAGCCCGCGATGCGATTGTCATACAAGTGGTGGTTTTTTTGAATGCCGTCATTGGTGCCTTTCAAGAAGGTCGGGCCGAACAGTCACTGGCGGCACTTCGTAAGCTGTCCAAACTAAAAGCTCACCTCATTCGCGGAGGACGAGAGCAAGTTATTGAGGCGAGTGAGGTTGTGCCAGGCGATCTCCTCGTACTCAGTTCTGGAGATGCAGTTGCTGCTGATGCACGTCTTGTTGAAGTATCTTCCCTCACTGTTGCTGAAGCAGCTTTAACTGGCGAGTCTTTGCCCGTAGCGAAATCCATTGCATTCGTTGATGAAAAGACAGTTCTCGCTGATCGACACAATATGATTTACGCCGGAACTCACATTACAGCGGGACGTGGCCTGGCAGTTGTAACGGCCACTGGAGTACGAAATGAAATTGGTAAAATTGCTAGTCTTGCAACTTCGACCGTCCCATCGAAAACTCAGCTTGAATTGCGCATAAAACAGTTTGGAAGCTATCTTGTTGTCGCTGCACTGATAGTATTTGGACTTGTCATTGCAATTGGTCTTTGGCGCGGGATTCCTTTTTCTCAAATCTTTATGATTGCAATCAGTCAAATGGTCTCGCTTGTACCTGAAGGACTTCCGGTTGCGATGACCATCGCACTCGCCGTTGGCGTGCAGCGAATGGCCCGACGAGGTACAATTGTGCGAAGACTCGCCGCAGTTGAAACACTGGGGTCCACGACTATTATTTGCAGCGATAAGACTGGAACACTTACAAGAAATGAAATGGCAGTTACCGCTATTTATCTACCGTCAAATAAACGAGAAATCACAGCCACGGGAGTTGGCTATGCCCCGGAAGGATATTTCATAGAGAATGGTTATAAGCTCACCAGCCAACCTGACGAGACTCTTCAAAAACTTTTTGCCGCGAGTGTCCTGTGCAATGATGCTCACCTTTTAGGTCCCGATGCTTCAAGTTCTCAATGGAGAATTATTGGAGACCCGACAGAGGGAGCGCTCCTAACTATGGCTGCCAAGGGCGGTGTTGACCCAATCTCTCTTCGAAGAGAATTTCAAAGAAAAGCGGAGTTGCCTTTCAATTCAGATACTAAAATGATGGCAACCCAGCACGACGTAAATAAGAAGAGCGTCGTATTTATTAAAGGAGCTCCAGAAACGTTACTAAGATACTGTGGCTCAGTATTTCACGAGGGACGTATTGAGAATTTTGATGAAACGACTCTTGCCGAAGTTAAAAAAACTTCTGAAAAAATGGCGAATTCGGCTCTCCGATTGTTAGCTATTGGCTTTGTTGAGAATGCTTTTATCGATGGCTCAAAAGGTTTTGAGCCATTTACCGGCAAGGTCACTTTAATTGGTTTAATCGGTGAACTTGATCCACCAAGAATAGAAGTGGCAGATTCGATCAGTGAATGTAAAACTGCAGGAATTAAACCCGTTATGGTTACCGGTGATCATAAGGCTACCGGGCTCGCCATTGCTCGTGCGCTTGGTATCAGTCGAGATGATGATCTCGCGATTGATGGTCAAGAGCTTGATTTGCTTTCGGATGCCGATCTTGCAGAAAAAATAAATCGCATCAGCGTTTTTGCGCGCGTTCATCCTTCACAAAAACTACGTATCGTTGAAGCGTATCAAAAACGAGGTGAAGTCGTGGCAATGACCGGAGATGGAGTCAACGATGCTCCAGCTCTCGTACGCGCTGATGTTGGAGTCGCTATGGGCATCACAGGAACCGAAGTTGCCAAAGAAGCAGCAAAGATCGTGATCACCGATGACAACTTCTCAACTATCGTCACGGCGATTGCAGAAGGTCGGCTTGTTTATCAAAATATAAAGAAGCTTATTCTCTTTTTATTTGTGACTTCGATTGATGAAGTCATATTACTTTTTTTGGCATTGATTCTTGGCTACCCTCCTCCGTTAGCGGCTGTTCAAATCCTATGGATCAATTTGGTGGCAGAAGGCACTTTAACTATCAATCTTATCATGGAGCCACCAGAGGGTGATGAGATGAAGCGAGCACCCATCCCAGTAACGCAACCATTACTAGATCGTGCTCTTCTATCACGGATTCCGCTCATGGTCATCGCAACCGTAATTTCTACATTCGGATGGTTTGCCTATCGCATTTCGATGGGAGCTTCTTCGGACACTGTGCAAAGCGAAACCTTTACGCTACTTGTCGTTTGTCAGTGGTTCAATGTACTCAATTGTCGTTCAGCTACACACTCAGCATTGACCTGGGATATTCTCAAAAATCCTTGGCTCTTGGGTGGACTGATCATTAGCAATCTTCTTCAGATAACCGTCATCTATTGGCCACCGCTGAACCGATTTTTTCATACAGTACCGATCGATACAGCTCAGTTCTTTGCCATCGGAGCTGTCGCAAGTTTGGTCTTATGGGTAGAGGAGCTTCGAAAATTTATTGTTAGGAATCAAAGGTAATGGGGTGCTTGTTTGGACATTTTTAATTGGCTAAATAAACAATTTCTTAAAATGGAGTGGTTATCTAACGTTGTGAAGTCTTTTGTTGAAGACATACTTCACTTAAAAGTTTCTACCCCACTGGGTGGGAGCATTCATTTCTTTATCTATGATGTCATAAAAATTTTTATCTTACTTTCGGTACTTATTTTTGTTGTCTCATGGATACAGAGCTATTTCCCACCAGAACGTAGCCGTAAAATTCTGAGCAAGATAGACGGTATTGGCGCAAATGTTGCTGGCGCTCTATTGGGGACAATCACTCCCTTTTGCTCTTGCTCATCAATTCCTCTGTTTATAGGCTTCACCAACGCTGGGCTACCTGTTGGAGTCACCTTCTCATTTTTGATTTCTTCACCATTGGTTGATCTAGCTTCAATTATACTGCTAGCGAGTGTGTTTAACTGGTCGATTGCAATAGCTTATACGGTTGTTGGGATAATACTTGCCGTCATTGGTGGGACAATAATTAGCAAAGCTAAAATGGAAAAATATATCGAGGAGTTTCTTATAAAGAAGAAAATAATAGAGGGCACTGTTGAAACTTTATCTTCAAAAGCTAGATTTCATTTTGCAATCGATCAGGTTAAGGACGTTTTTTCGAGAGTATGGTTGTACGTTCTCATTGGCGTGGGAATAGGTGCAGGTATTCATAACTGGGTACCTGCACATGTTGTTACAAGCCTATTAGGTGACCAAAACTGGTGGTCAGTGCCGGTTGCAACGGTTCTTGGTATTCCGATGTATGCAGACATATTCGGAACGCTGCCAATCGCCGAGGCTCTCGTTAATAAAGGAATAGGCATAGGAACCGTGCTCGCATTTATGATGAGCGTGACAGCACTGTCGCTCCCGTCATTGATCTTATTAAAGAAGGTCATAAAAATGCCTTTGATTGTGATGTTCACGGCAATAGTAGCTTTTGGAATCATTCTGATCGGATATTTATTTAATAACATTTCTTATTTATTTGTATAGGGAGAGCATATGGAAATCAAAATTCTTGGTACGGGCTGTTCTAAATGTAAAAAACTAGAAGAGCTCACTAAGCAAACCGCAGATGAGTTGGGAATTCGGTACAATGTCGAGAAAGTAACAGATATCGAAAAAATTATGGAATATTCCGTCATGTCGACACCAGCACTGGTTGTTAATGGTGTAGTTAAAGTCTCAGGCAGAGTTCCAAGTGCCGAAGAAATAAAAAGGATGCTTTCCTAGATAAGATCAGAACTTGTGAGCAAAGGTACGTCACCACTACATTATCAGGGATGGTAGTTAGGCAAATGTTTGTTTTTCTACTTAAGTGAACCTCCAACCCATCCACCAAAAACTATTGCCCCAATACAAAGAACTAGGTTCCCGACGATATTCAAAGTTGCCATTCGAAAATCATCATTTCGAATCAATACGAGTGTTTCGAAGCTAAAAGCAGAAAAAGTGGTGAATGAACCCAAGAAACCTACGGCCCCTAAAAGAGTTGCTGCAGGTAATAACTGATGCTCTCGAAAGTACTCGAGCAACCCACCTAACGCAAAACATCCTAAGACGTTGACTAACATTGTGGCTGCAGGAAATGGATGGCTTATATAAGAGCGAACTACTTGTGAAATTCCAAATCTTGATATTGCACCTAAAAATCCCCCTATCCCGACTAACATAAAACTATACATACACTCCTCCTGAAGATTAAGTTTCAGTAGGAGTCATCAGCGCGACCTCATTTTGAGCGGCGGTTAAAGGCAGACTCCATTGCCTCCATTTAATATTGGAAGCAATATTCTTTCTCGTCAATTTACTTCATAGGACAAGTATTAAAGCCAATCACTCTGTATAGAGGACAAACTCCAATCACACCTGTCAAAAGTGGGACAAGGCCCACTAAGCCCCAGGACGTTTGCGGCCCAATGAAGTATAGACTAAGCACCCCTAAGCCTACCATAATCCGAAGAATTCTATCTAAATGACCCTCATTTGTTTTCATAGTTGCTCCTTTCGCATACTAATATTCTTGCTGTAACTTCTAAATCTTTTTTTATCATGATGCTCCCTTGCAAAGATCAAACCTATCCATATTCATAACTTTGTTCCAAGCCGCAACAAAGTCGTTTACGAATTTTCCTTTTGCATCATCAGAAGCATAAACTTCGGCTAAAGCTCGGAGCTCCGAATTTGCTCCGAAAATGAGGTCGACCTGTGTGGCCGTCCATTTTTCTTTCCCTGTAGAACGATCAAAACCAAAATACTCACCTTCAGCCGAAGAAGATTTCCATTCGGTATTCATATCGAGAACGTTAACAAAAAAATCGTTCGTTAAGGTGCCTGGAGTCGAAGTAAAGACTCCGTGCTTAGCTTGTCCATGGTTCGTATTCAGCACACGCATGCCGCCAATGAGCGCTGTCATTTCAGGAGCTGTGAGGTTTAACAATTGTGCACGATCAATCAAAAGCTCAGCCGCATGTTTTCCTAAACCTTTACGAGCATAATTGCGAAAACCATCAGCACTGGGCTCAAGCACCGTGAACGATTCCACGTCCGTTTGAGCTTGAGTGGCATCCGTACGTCCTGCAAAAAATGGAACATTAATAGTGTATCCAGCTTTCTTCGCAGCTTCTTCAATGGCAGCACATCCGCCAAGAATAATGAGATCGGCAATCGAAACCTTCTTCGAACCAGATGAAGAATTAAAATTCGTTTGTATTGATTCGAACGTTTCAAGAACCTGAGAAAGCTTGGTCGGTTGATTCACTTCCCAGTCTTTTTGTGGTGCTAAACGAATACGGGCACCATTTGCACCTCCGCGCATATCCGATCCTCGAAAAGTAGAAGCTGATGCCCATGCCGTTGTGACTAATTGAGAGAGAGACAACCCAGAATTTAAAATTTTTGCTTTTAATTCGATAATGTCCTGATCATTGATCAACTCGTGATTAACTGCTGGAATGGGATCTTGCCAAATAAGTTCTTCTTTTGGAACTTCAGGGCCTAGATAGCGTGCGTGCGGCCCCATGTCTCTGTGTGTGAGTTTAAACCAAGCACGCGCAAACGCGTCAGCAAAAGTTTTCGGATCTTTGTGAAAGCGGCGAGAAATTGGCTCGTAACTTGGATCAAAACGCAAAGATAGATCAGCTGTCGTCATCATGGGTCGATGTTTTTTTGATGGATCATGTGCATCAGGAATCATATCTTTTTCTTCAACATTCTTTGCTAGCCATTGCCATGCACCGGCAGGACTCTTTACCAATTCCCATTCATACTTAAAGAGCATCTCGAAATAGCCATTGTCCCATTTAGTAGGATTAGGCTTCCAAGCCCCTTCAATTCCGCTGGTAGTTGTGTCAGCACCCTTTCCAGAACCAAAACTGTTTTTCCAGCCTAAGCCCATTTGTTCTATTGGGGCCGCTTCAGGCTCAGGTCCCACAAGTTTTGGATCGCCAGCGCCATGAGATTTGCCAAACGTGTGTCCACCGGCGACAAGCGCAACGGTCTCCTCATCGTTCATTGCCATACGAGCAAAAGTCTCACGAACATCTTTTCCAGACGCCACTGGGTCAGGATTTCCGTTTGGACCTTCAGGGTTAACGTAAATGAGACCCATCTGAACTGCTGCGAGGGGGTTTTCAAGTTGCCGATTTCCACTATAGCGATTGTCTCCAAGCCATTCTTTTTCGGCACCCCAGTAAATATCTTCTTCAGGCTCCCAAATGTCTTCGCGTCCACCACCAAAACCGAAAGTTTTAAATCCCATCGATTCTAATGCCACATTACCTGCCAAGATCATCAAATCAGCCCAAGAAATTTGGCTGCCGTATTTTTTCTTAATCGGCCAAAGTAAACGGCGAGCTTTATCGAGATTGCCATTGTCGGGCCAGCTATTGACTGGAGCAAAACGCTGATTACCCGTGCCAGCACCACCTCGCCCATCCATAGTTCTGTATGTTCCAGCACTATGCCAGGCCATGCGTATGAATAGTCCACCATAGTGTCCCCAATCCGCAGGCCACCACTCTTGAGAATTCGTCATCAAATTTCGAAGATCATTTTTCAGAGCCATATAGTTGAGTTTTTTAAACGCCTCAGCGTAATTAAACTTCTCGCCCATCGGATTCGACAAGGTTGAATGCTGATGAAGAATTTTTAAATTCAGCTGTTTTGGCCACCAATCTTTATTTGATTGAGCTCCTGCAATTGTGCGAGCGCCATGATTACTTGAAAATGGACACTTTAATTGATTTTCCATTGTTCTCGGTTCCCTTCGATGAAGTGCAAGTAATGCCTGCCATTGCTGGTATCTCACGATGTAGTGAAGCAACTCATCAGCCAAAGAACCAAAGAATATAGAAGATCTCAACTACATGCCTGAGACAGTTTGTCAGAGCCTGCCGACATACTGGCTCAAGAGATCAAGTTAGACTTGGTTAACTAATCGGTATGCGCAAATACCGATTACCATTATTTGTGGGCTCGGGAAGATGACCTGCATCGATGTTGACCTGGACCGAAGGTAGGAGCAACTTTGGTGCAGCAAGAGTGCGGTCCCGCTCCGTACGAAAATGAACAAATTCTTCGAGAGAAGTCTGTTCTTTTAGCTGAATATTATCTCTCTTCTCCTCCGCAATCGTTGCCATAAATTTCAATGGGCGACCATTTGGAAGGTAGTCATGGCAAGTGTAAACTTTTGTGCTCTCAGGAAGTTTGTAGAGCCGGTCATGCACCGAGTGGTAGAGTTCGGCGGCACTCCCTGCAGGAAAGTCACATCGGCCAGTTCCATAATCAGGCATAAACAAGGCATCACCAACAAATACGTTTCCATCGATGTAGTAGGAAGCGCATGCGGGTGTGTGTCCTGGAGTAAAAAGCGTCTTGATCTTTAATGAGCCAGCTTGAAACTCTTCACCATCCCTTAAGAGTCGATCAAATTGTGAACCATCGGTTTTAAAGTCTTCAGGTAGACCAAAAACGCCTTTAAAAATTTCCTGTACTTTCGTGATTTTTTCACCAATTGCAATCTGAGCATTTGGAAATTCTTTTTTAATAATTTGTGAACCACTCAAGTGATCCGCATGGGCGTGGGTTTCTAGAATAAAATGGAGCTTGAGTTCTTTAGATCGTATAAATTCAATAACTGTTTTTGCTGACTCTTCGCTCGTCTTGGACGCCGCCGGATCGTAATCCATCAGAGGATCAATAACAACGGCATCTTTGCTTTCCTCATCCCAAACAACGTAAGTGAGAGTCCAAGTGTCCTTATCGAAAAATTCTTTAATCTGTGTCATGATATTTCTCCTTTATTGAAATGAAATATGACGAAGTTGCTCTATTAAAATGACGGTTCCCATGATGAGCACAAACCACCCAAAGGCGGTTTTTAGCTTTGCTTCTTTGATCTTGTGTGCAACCGCAGAGCCAACAACAATTCCTACGGCGGCAATAGTTGCAACTGTCACCAACAAGGACCAATCAACAGTTATTCCTCGCGAGAGATCTCCGACAAAACCAAGAAGCGATTGGAGGGCTATGATCATAAGTGAGGTTCCAATTGCAACTCTCATCGTAAGGCCTGCTAAAAGAACAAGTGCCGGAATAATAAGAAAACCGCCTCCTGCTCCCACAAAGCCTGCAATCAGTCCAATCACCAAGCCTTCAAGAGCTATAAGTGCAACACGCTTCAGCGGGTGCGGCGAGATTGGCTTTCGTTCTTTTTTCTTTTTAATCATTGAGTAAGATGCAGCAATCATCAGGGCGGCGAAGGTGGCCATGATAAGGATTTCTTTTGTTAGAGTGAGACCGTTGACATCAAGTATCACTTCAGGAAGCTTTGGAATAATAAGACCACGCGATAGAGTTACCCCAATCACGCTCGGAATCGCAAATACAAGGCCGACTTTAACATCAATGTCTCCTTTGCGAATGTACATGGCGCTTCCAATGAGAGCCGTAACACCAACTACAAATAACGAATAGCCAGTGGCCATTGTTGGCGAAATATTAAACAGATAAACCATGATGGGAACAGTGAGGATCGAACCTCCGCCGCCCATAAGGCCCAGCGTGATTCCCATTGCTAAACTGGCGATGTATCCGAAAGTTTCCATTTTACTCCCGTAACCTTAAATAAGGTTCTGTTTTTTTAAACAACAGCATTCCGAAAATCATGGCTCCGACAAAAAGAACTGATCGAATGTCGCCAGAGGCAAGCGATGTCAGCGCTGGCCCTGGGCAAAATCCAGCGAGTCCCCAACCGACTCCAAAAAGAGCTGAACCCAATATCAGGCGAGTCGTGACATCTTTGCGAGTAGGAATATGCCATTTTGTATCGAGAAGAGGAGAGGATCTACGCTTAATGAGAGGGTAGCTTATTAAATGAACTCCAACAGCTCCTAGCATAACGAAGAGAAGTGACGGGTCCCAGTTCCATGGATCTAAGAAACCAATAACTTTTTGTGGTTGGGTCATACCTGAGACGGCGAGACCGACTGCAAACAGAAAACCGACTACGAATGAAACAGCATTTTGCTTAGCAAAGTTCGATTTCATATTACCCTCCCAAGAAGTAACGTACGGCTTGTACGGCAAGAAATCCGAAAAACATAAAAACAATCGTTGCAATTACAGATCTTACTGAAAATCGACTAATCCCACAGACCCCATGGCCACTCGTGCATCCACTTCCCATCACAGTGCCATAGCCAACTAGAATTCCGGCAACTATTACCAATCCCAAGCCTCTGCCTGAGAGGTTTGCAAAAAAAACTGGACGCAGTCCATACATGAGAAGGCCGCCGACTATTATTCCAGCTAGAAACATCCAACGCCAAAGCCCCTCTTTACTTGGCTTTGAAAGAGATGAGGCAATGATACCGCTGATGCCCGTAACTCTACCATTGAAGAGCAGCATTAACGTTACAGCGACACCTATGAGAGCGCCGCCAGAAAGAGAATAGAGTGTTGAGCTGAAATCCATCGAATAACTCCTTACTTTCGTCTTTCAACCGGATAGTTTCGCTCGTTCCACAGAAGCATGCCGCCTTGGAGATTTACACACTTTGAAAAACCAAGTGAGCGACCCTGCAAAGTGGCTCGACCTGACCTCGCCCCGCTTCGGCAAACGAAAACAATTTCATCGTCTTTGTCGTGAGCACTAAAAAAGGCGTCTAAGTCGGGGCCAAGTGTGATGAGCTTTGCTCCATAAATGTGCGAGAGCTCGCCATCAAATTCCTCAGGCCGACGGACGTCTATAAGAGTGACTTTGCCAATATGGCCTTTCAATTCATCCGGAGTGATCTCTGGCACGTCATCAACGATTACTGGATTAAAAATTTGTTTGATTCCCACAATTAAGCTCCTATTTTCTTGCTCATTAATTTAATATATTATAATATCATAATATGAAAAGTCAAGGTAAAGCAAAAACATTGGCTCATTTGAGACGACAAAGCGAAGGGGTTGCTGCGTTACTCAAGCAGCTCTCACATCCCCAACGATTGTTTATCCTTTGCAGCTTGGCGGAGGGCGAAAAATCAGTGGGCGAAATCGAAAAGATCTGTGGAGCATCACAATCCGCTGTATCTCAATTTTTAAAAGGAATGCGCCTAGAGAGACTGATTGAATCACGCCGTGAAGGTAAGCAAGTTTTTTATAAAATCGTGGATAAACGAGTTTTGGAATTGATTCGGTCTCTCTATCACATCTTTTGTCGATAGATTTAGTTGTGAATTTGAAGTGCCTTGAGGCAGGCTGGCACCTGCATCCCATAGGCACAACATTGTTATGTTGTCCAAAACAGACTTTCTCTTCTCTCCGCCTTCCTTCCGCTCTTCTCTTCCGCCCCCCCTCCCTATCTCTGTGTATATAATTCATGTACCAATTCTGCCTGGTACACTTTGTACCAAATATCGTAGCGCTAAAGAAGCGCCACAGATATATTCCGCAACATGGAAATGACGAAAAAGAAAAAACAGGAGTTCCGCATCTTTGTACAAGATGAACTTTTGCGACGTTGCCGCGATAATCCTCGCTACTCTTTGCGAGCTTTTGCCAAGGCATTGGGAATTGTCCCATCGGCACTGTCGGATATTCTCAACGGTAAAAGACCCGTTACGGTAGCGACTCGTGAGCGCCTGGGTCTCGCATTGGGATTAAAGCTCGAAGAGTTGAACCAGTACGGAATTAGTTCTAAAGCAAATTCGGCAGCTGGTGCGACTTCGATCCGCTCGGAATTTCAGCAAATCACTTTGGATACATATGCCATCATTTCAGATTGGTACCACTATGCCATTCTGGAATTGATTAAAGTGAAAGGATTTAAACCAGACCCTAAATGGATTGCGAAGTCCCTTAGCATTACAAAAAATGAAGCCAACTTTGCAATCGAGAGACTCGTAAGGGTTGGTCTGCTTGAGGTTGAACCATCGGGTCAATGGCGGGATCTAACTCAAGATAGTTACGCCACGAATATTAGCGGCAATCTAACCAGTGAAGCTTCACGTAAGTTACAAAAACAAATTTTAGAGAAATCGATTATCGCCTTGCAGGAAGTGGAACCACAAGAAAGAAATCACACGTCTATGACAATGGCGATAAATTCGAAATATTTGCCTGAAGCGACAGAAAGAATAAAAAATTTCCGTCGTGAGCTCTGTAAATACTTAGAAAACAAACCTGAACCGAATCAAATTTATCACCTGGGTATTTCGTTATATCCAGTTACAAATATTAAGGAGAATTCTAATGAAAAAGATAATTAGCGTCTTAGCTGTTCTAATCTCTACCACCTTCGCGCTCGCCGGAAAAGAAGGCGGAGGAGGCGCCGCAGTTGTTTGTCAAACCTCTTCAGGTGTGACAGCGGAACTGTTAGATCTTTACAGTTTTGATCCAAATCAAAGCCGCATTGTTAGGACAAATGATCCCGTTGAAACGCAGATTCAGGAAGCGTTGAAGCGGTTGAATTTTTTCGACCGCTATGAAGTCGTTGAGATCATCAAAAAAATGAAATTTGATATGCTCCCTCCGAATATCAGAATGTCTAAAGTAAGTGATTTGGGGAAAAATCCTGTATTTATGCGCGACAACTGCTCTCCTGAATGGGTCGCATTTTACGGTGCAGATGATAGTGTTAAAATCGTATCCAAATATTTTAATTTGATGAGTCCTACGGATCAAGCCGCACTTTATGTACATGAAGGAATCTATGAGCTTGCGCGAACAACAGCTGGTGACACAGACTCTTCACGTACACGCGCACTTGTTAACGAGCTCTTTAGTAAACAACCCAACGAAGAGACCATTGAAAAACTATTTGCTCCTTTAAGATATCGATCTGGAAATAAAATATTAGTCGATAAAGAGGAATTGAATATTGAAGTTCAAGTGACTCGCAAACGAGACAATGTTCAATTTTCCATTGATGATAAAAATGCCGTAATGGCATCACTCTTGTGTGATGGGAAGGCCATAAAGACAAGTTCAAATTTTAGTACAACACCAGACACAAAGAAAACAACTCAAGTAAAGGCCGTGTATCAAGTAAAAGCTAGTATTCTAGATTGCCGTGAACTGAACGTGAGTGTCCTCGCTGCATCAGGAGCAGATATACAGCGCGCTTTGTATTCTAACTCTAGACCATATCCGTATGAACGCTCTGAGTTTATCCATGTAGTCATTAAAACAAATGGAAAAGTTCTTAGAGATGCCCCTTGGAACAACGCCTGGTCTTCGACATACAGATTTTATTTATCTCCGTAAGTAATATAAAAACTAAACCCACCTACGATGGTGGGTTTAGTTTTCGATTAGAAATCAAAGTGATATAAATCCAATAATTTAACAATGATAAAAAGGGATATAAACTATCCGACTATATGTGGACTAAAAAGCGGAGTCGGGTCACTTAAAGTAAAAACCTAAAAAGCCCTAGGTGTCGACGAGAGCACCAGTCTGCAAGAGAAAACTACTTTACCAAAAACCAATCTATATTTAAACACGCAAGCTCCTCTGAGGGAGAAGGGTCAACAATTTTAAAAACGTTCTCTATATTTTCAACCAGAAGTTCTCGAATAACATGCACATCCTTGACAGATATCGATACTGGGCTAGTAAAAAATAGCTCGGCATCTGAAACTCTATCTATTCGATCAAAAGCCTTTAGTCTCCAATTGGTATGATGTCGACTCACGAGCTCAGAGCTCGCCTCAAGATGGGTACTCTTCATGGTTGTATTTAACTTGCCATTTTCAAAGGTGCAAAACCCGTGCTCCAGCAAAAAATTAACCGTCTTTTTCACTGTTGAAAGTGGAAGCTGATGTCTTTCAGCAATAGCCTCTATCGTTTGGTATTTTTCAATGGATGTGCTTAAACGAATTCCACTGTAATACCACTGCGAATAAAATTTGGCTTTCACATTTTCATTCATCACTTGAGATGGAGGAATGCGGTCCTTTAAGTTTTGCCCCTTCTCACGAAGGGCGAGCAGTTTTTTTTTCATGCGATTACGAAGAGAGGGAGTTCCTGCTCGCATAAAATGAACTGAAGCTAAAAAGTAATCCACCTCAAGCTCATTTAATGCAAAGGCCTCACAATAACTATTGGCCTGCTCTAAAGTAAAGTGCCGCTCCTTTTGAAGAACCAAAGTGACAATTGTTGGGCTAGTGCCAATACTTCGCGCAATCAGAGAAAGTTGGCCATGACCACCTTTAGGACGACTTTTGAGATCAGATATAATAAAATCGCGGTAATCTTCGAAGTTAAAAAGTGTTGTATCTAACTGCATGTACTTAGCAAATCATACTTTTAATAAAAAGTTAAAAATATATGTAAATATTTAACAAAATTTATATATCTATACGCGTTAAGTACTGGTTTAATGGCTTGAAATTTGAACTCAGCCTAAGGGCTAAGGAGATCATATGAAACATGTTTTAGTTGGCTTTCTCGCTACTACAATACTGGCAATGCACGCGAACGCCAATGATCCAGACAAAAACAATTCCCACCCTTACATCGTGAAATCAGCATCAAATACTGTCAAAAAATTTGGTGGTTCTGATCGTGGCGGTGGAAAGCCAAAAGATGAAGGCATTGGTGTTTGGTATACACAAAAAGCGCAGTCTATTGCCCATGATATGCAACAATCATTGAATAAAAAATTAATTAATGCGGTCGATAAAAATGACTTTAAAAAAGCAGAAGAAGCTCTCTTGGAGGGCGCACAAATCGATAGTGCATATCGAGATTACGTTGGAATCAAATTTTTTAAATGGAAAGACGAATGGGAAGTAACACCCTCACCACTATGGGTTGCCATTCAAAATGAAAACACGGAAATGGTGGAATTCTTAATTCAGCAAGGCGCCAACGTAAATGCAAAACAATGGGTAGCTAATTGGAGCCCATATTCCATACCACCAAAGACATCACGCGCATCTGACTATACCAATCAATATTATTCAGTTACTACACCTTTACTTCTTGCATTCAATATTGCTCAATACTCCCCTTCTCCAAAGCCAGCCCATTTTGATATTATCAAGCTTCTTTCAGCAGCAGGCGCTGATCCCACTATCAAAGCCGTGCAACATTCGTATTTTAAAGGAGGACTTACACATAAAGGTGCACGTCTTCAGCCGCGTATGAAAGCAAGGGAGATACCCTCAAACTTCTTCACTTGCAAAACTCCGCTCATAGAAGCTCTTGTGAACCCAAATCCAAATATCTCCCAGGAGTTTTTAGATGATCTTTTCGCGAAAGCTGCGTTGGAGTGTGACGATGAGAGGATGCTGGAAGTTTTAAAACAAAAAGGGGCACGTCTTCCAAAACATGGCTTTTATTTGGTTGATGTTCTGATGAACTACGTAACGTCCTACGCGCACCAGAAGCATAAAGTTTGGAACGATCAGCCTCAGAGAATTCTTGCGAGAATAGAGCTCTTGCAGAAATGGGGCTTGAGTGTTGGAAGCGATTTGAACCCGCTTCTTCATACAGCGGCTAATTTGGGAAAACCTGGATTCGTAGAGTTTTGGATATCAAAAGGTGCAAATACAAAAAGCCTAGGCCAGAGCAGGGCATCCTTTTCAAGTGGCTACGGAAGTATTAAAGATCTGAATCATGAATATCGACCTGACAGGTATAAAGGCTTCCATACTCTCTTATTTAATGCCTTATTTTCGCGTGAAGAGTGGGGCAATAAAGCTTTTTGTACAGGTGATCAAGCTCGCCTTCAGACCATTCAGTACTTAGTCAGTGCAGGCGCAAATTTGAATGCCACAAACTGCCATGCGACATGTTTTTATTTAGACGGTTGCGAAAAGCAGGCGTTGTCACCCCTTTCAACGGTTCTCTCGTTAAAAGAGGCGTTCTTCTGTAAGGATAGCTCATATCTAAATGAGGCTGAGCAATTGTTACGTTCTCATGGAGCTATTGAGAAAACTGAGCCTTGTATTAAGTAACCTGCTGATCAGATCTCAAGATGGCTTTACACTACGGTCAGATACTTTCGACTCGTGCAAAAACGCAGTCAAGGTGGCAGACGAAAAGCGAAGACATTTGCGACTTGTACGGAAAAATCAAGACGAAGCCGTTTGACCGCCAGCAATCGCCGGTGGGGCAAATCGGGGCAATTTTTGAATTTTCTCAATCCTCACCGACCAAAAACCGATATTGACAAGGTTCCCCACAAGTGATACACTTTATTTTGAATGATCGTCGGAAAAGGAGATATTTTATGCCTACAAAACATCCCCGCCTAAATGTTGTTTTAGATAACGAACTCTATGAAATGGTCGAAAAAATATCTAAACAAGAAGACAAATCAATGTCTGTTGTTGCTAAAGAGCTTATTGAAGACGCGCTAGAAAAACATGAAGACTTGCTTTTATCCGAGATCGCAATGAAACGTGAATCTAAATCCAAAAAGACTGTTCCTCATGACAAAGCTTGGAAGTAAACCATTTTCAATTGAATATCTCGAAACTGTCGTAGACGAAGATATTCCTGCGCTGCCAAAAACCATAAGGGCTCGAGTAAGAAAAGCGATTGAAACTCGTCTGACAGCCGACCCTGTTGGATTGGGTAGACCGCTTCGTTATAGTTTTATCGGGCATCGGCGAATTCGTGTTGGTGACTACAGGATTGTTTATAGGATCGACATTGACCGAAACGCGGTGGTGGTTGTTCTCATTAAACATAGAAAACATGTTTATGAAGAGTGAGTACGAGTAATGCGTAAAGAATATAATCTATCAAAGTTAAAGTGGACCTCACCCAAATACCTTAAGAAATTGAGGCGCTCAGTAGCCAAACAGAATATTCCACTCATGAAATGAAACCTTCGGCCAATTGGCAACGCCTCAATAAAAAACCTAGCAACCGTAAAGCAAGCAAAGCACCATAGGGTTTTGGTCGAATTGACCAATTAGAGCGCGATCCTATCCAAAATGGTTAGTGAGTTTTATGGATTACGACTTGGGGTACTTCGATGAAGAATCAAATCGTGTTGAACCGGGTGAAAACCCTTTTGGATCAAAAGTGTTACCCATGTCTTCGGTATAATCTGTAACCTATGTGACCGGTACGGACCAGAGAAGTTTGGTAGCGAGGGAGGGACTTGAACCCCCGACACGCGGATTATGATTCCGCTGCTCTAACCAGCTGAGCTACCCCGCCACATTGTGGAAACAAAATGAACGAGGAATGTAGTCAGATTTTCGCTCATGGTCAATATCAATGCCATGAGTCAGGCCCCTAGGATTGACTCGACTTAGAGTTAGGTCTCCAATCAGAGAGAACCCCATTGATAGGGCTTCTTAACAGATAGAATGTGGAGGGAATCTTGAAACACTTTCTGAAATTATCACTCGTGGCCACAAGCCTTTTTTGGCTCGCTGGCTGTTCTCCGTCACCCCAGAATCCGACAGGGTCAGCGCAACCTATAACACCAAGCTTTGTCCCCAATAACCAAATTCAAGTGATCAGCGGTGGCGTACCCGTTGCTCAAGCTAAAATCTTGATCGGCATGGGAAATCAAGGCCGTGATTTTTTAATGACTGATGAAAACGGTCTGGTCACGATCCCCGCTTATTGGACAAATGCGGAGCACGTAACAATTGAAGCAAATGGTTTTATTCGCGCCACTTATTTAAACCAAATGCCAACCGCAAAAGCATTTACGGTGCATCTCGCAGATATCAAACCCACCATCGAGGTCAAAGGAAACACCACACAGTTCCAACCTTATATTGTGGAAAAAGATGGAATCGTGGATTTTGCTCTCGTACTTCCGCTCGTGAGCACAGAAGACATGCTTTTCTTTAATGAAAATTCTGTCCTCAGCACGGAAATGGATTACATCAGCATTTTCGGCCAACGCATGGGAATTCCTTCCAATATTTCTGTTCCCGTACAAAAAGAAAAATATGGTCTCTTCACTTTCACTCTCAATAAACCCCTCTTCCGCTTCAAAGTTGCAAGACCTGGCAACATGAAACTTTTAGCGGCTCGAGGACGCGCTTCTTTAGGCGCACTGAAAGATCGCCTACCTCCAAATGAACTCATCAACCAAATCACGATTGCAGGTGGTGGAGTTCGCGCGACAACGGTTGCAAGCACCGGTGGGCAAGTGGATATTCCCGTGAACGAACTCAATTTTAATCAGAAGCTTGCAGTGACCGCACCACAACTTCCTCAAGGAACACATCTGCTCGCGGTTCCGTTGATCGCCGACGGCGCTCTCCGCTACCCTTCTGATGTGAAATCTTTAAAACCGATGGAATCTCGTCAGTTAACGGTTGCAGCTCAAGGGGCTTCCGAACTTGCGACCATCATCTCTCCACTTGATCGTACTGTGAGCAAAGCAGCAAGTGCCGCTCTCGTTCCCGTGAGACCCGCATCTCAAGCGCTGAAACACTTAGGGTTACCAGCAGCACCTACTGTCGCAAATAATCAAATCCAATTGTCATCGCCAACAATTCCTGCGGGGGTTATGGCGACTGGACTTTACATGACAAAGTCAGCGGTCACACTAACGACGGTTGAGGGCGAAACCATTGAGACCATAGAGAGGAAATGGGAAGTCTACGGAGAAAAATGGGATACCGCAGTCACACTTCCGGTTCTTCCAGAAACTCACGAAGGTAAATCTCGTTGGGAAGCTTCCTTCCTCGCTCGAGATCAAGGAGTACGCCCACAAAAAACGGATGACGCTCGCTCTAATCTCTTTAATCAACTGAACTATGTTTCGCGCAATTCAGTGGATCTATAATTTCATTTTCATTCTGCTCTTAGGGGGTTGTGTGAACACCCCCGTTTCGGAATTTGAACGCGATTCTGCAGAGCCGGAACAACAAACCTTCTCCGAAGGCTATGAATCTGTTTGGCGAGCCGTACAGCTCGCCGTTGCCGAATACCCTATCAAAATTAGTAACCAAGATTCCGGCATCCTCGAAACCGAATTTATCAAAGGCGATCAAGGCTGGAAAAAACCGGGACAAGCACGTCCACCGTCTGGTGGCCGTCGTTACAAAATCAACATTCGTGTTTTCAAAGCTCAAGGCCAAGAAGAAACCCGCGTGGTCGTCGCAAAGTATGCTGATGTAAAAAAGAATTTCTTCTCCGAAGTCAAAACTCTTCCTAGCGATGGTTTAGAAGAACTCTCCATCATGTATCGCATTGAACGCGAGCTCAACATTGAGAAAGCCCGCCGTACAAACAATCAAGATGATTCTTTAGATATCGATTAAAGCTGAGTGGGCATTGTTTCTGCCGCGAGGCTTAGCTGCGCAAAATGTTTTTTCCATAATGCGAGAGCCTTCTTAGGATCTTGATCCATGAATTTGCCCGTCAATCGCTCAAGACCTCTCATCGCCGGAACGTGAAGAGATTTATCTTTGTCTTCTAAGAGTTTTGCAAACTGACCCTCAGTTCCTCTTTGAGCAAGATCAGAAAGAGCAACAACAATTTGTCTACGAATCCAAAGACTTTGTTCTCCGCGGAAATTTTCTGAAGCTTGAAGCTTTTCCCAGAGTAGAGTTTCGCTTGTCGTATCATGTAGATCATGCAGCACTCTGACCGCCGCCGTTCTTACCACTAGCGCTGGGTCACTCATCAGCTTCTTCGCCCACGCAATGGCTTTTTCGCGATTCACCTTTTCAAGACCCTTTAAGGCCGCATCACGCATGAACCAATCATTGGATTCAATGGCTCTCTCAAGATCCACGATGGATTCTTTATTTCCAAGCCAAGCCATAGAAATCACCGCGCGCCAACGTAGTTCATAGGGTTGATTGGTATCAAATGCCAACTGATGTAGTTCACGATAAACCGCCGGGCCTTTAGATCTTAAGGCTACCGTACGCTCTTCTAACTGAAGTTTTAAAATATCGGTCACGGCCATTGTTGATTTTTTAACAGAAGGGTTTTTAGGAACAGCGGCAAAGCTTGAATAAGTAATGAAGCCGTTCATTACAAGCACGGCAAGGATTTTTGTCATGGCACTAGCCACCTTTCATGAAATTTTCAAATTCACTAATGAGCTTCGCTCCGCTGTCTTCACTTGGAGCATTCGGATCTGAAGGAGGAGCATCAGGAAGTTTTTCGGTTTCTGCGAGTAGTTTATCGGTATCGACTTCTCCGATAAGGCTCTCGGCACTTGCTTTATCAGGAACTTGCGTGACTGGCTTAGGAGAATCAGGCAGTGGCCCTGTCTGCACCACAATCGGTGGTGTGGTAGGTTCTGCCGCAGGAGCCGCCGTTACCGTTGCTGCGGGAGCTGCTGTAGGAGCCACTACTACTGGTGTTGGTGCGGGCGCAGCAGCAGGAGGAGTTTCTGGTGCCGCGGCGGCTGCACTCGGAGGACTGATAGGAATAGCCACTTCAGGTTCAGCGGCCTTAGAAGTCGCAGGTCCACCAGTCGGCGTTGCGGGTGGCGGAGCCGTCCCGACAAGAGCGGCAAACTTTTTAACATTGTCTGAAGAGTCTCCGGTTTCAGCCGCTTTTGAACTACTAAATTTCGACTTAAGAGAATCAAGTTCCGACTTCAACTTCTGGTTTTCTTGTTTATACGTCGAAAGATTTGCAATATCATCTTCAATAATTTCGTACTCTGCGAGTTTTGCTTGCAGCTCTTTGATTTTTTCTTCGAGAGGTTTTGTGTCGACCGTCGGTGCTCCTACTGGTGCCGCACTTTGTGCTTTCTTAGCTTCTTCTAAACTTTTTTGAAGTTCCGCTAGCGTCTTTTCTTTGTCCTGCATTTCTCTACGCAATCTTTCTAAATCTTGCGCTTGGGCTGCGGCAATTGCGGCTGCTTGAGGGTCCATCGTTGGCGCCGGTGCAGCAGCCGCAATAGGCACTACCGGAACTTCGCTATCATGAATCAAGGATGCGGCTTTCTCAACTTCGATAGACGGTTTTGCGTTTGTAGATTCCAAAACTTGGCGTAAGGTTTTTTCAATATCTTTGAGAGACGAAGCGCTTTCTTCATCCTCTTTGCCGCGCAAAACAGATCGAAACAACACAAAAGACACGCTGGCTAATATTAAAATAATGAGTCCTTCAATAAGGATCACATTGTGTTTTAAAAACCACCCGAGAAATTGATCTAACGTCATGATTTAATTCTGAAAACGATCCGTCGGAAATGCAAGTTACATGGGCGGGAGAGAGGGGAACTCGACCTGCAACTGGACCTTCATCTATTTGAAACTTTTCTTTAGGCTAGGTCTCAAACTTCAGGCCTCGTGCCGATACAAGTCTTTGAAACAAAACCTAAGCTTGTGTTTACGTTTTGAAAACCCATATCTTTCATATAATCTTCCATGGGATTTTCCACATAATGTTTATAAAAGGGCTCGTGGAAATACATCGGAAACTGCTCAAGGGATGTATTGGCTGGCGACCAATCATTTTTCTGAAGCGAATCTACAAAAGTAAAAATGCCTCCAGGCTTTAACACGCGAAAAGCTTCTGCGAGAACTTGTTTCCGCTCTTCAGGTGGGAGTTCATGAAATAAAAAAATCGAAGTCACAACATCAAATTCGCCACTATTCAACGGGAGTTGAGTGGCATCGGCTTGAAGAAAATCAATACGATCTAAATCTGACAATTGTTTCTGTGCAAATTTCAAATAGGGATAACTAATATCTGTAGCAACAATCTTGGCTTGAGGAAAAGCGAGGCGCGTAAACCGAGTCGTACGGCCCGTTCCGATAGCGATCTCTAAAATTTTAAGCTTGGTGCCCGCTTGACCTCGAAGTCGTTCCTTTAATGGGCGAAGAAAAATTCTTCGCATCGCATCTGCAGAACCTGAGAAGAGTGTTTCCACTTGATGCTCATATAGTTCTGCAGACTGTTCGCTCAAATAACCATCGGTTTGAAAATGAAAATTTCGCTTGTAATAGGCAGGCATGTCTTCAAGATATTTTTTTGCCTTTGAACTGAAATCTTTTGTTTTATTTCTTTTGCGACGCCAATAAATTTTAAAACCATCAAAAATTATTTTTGGAAACCTTTGGGCATGTCGATGAGGGGTTTCGGGCGTGAGAACCGAGAATGGGTAAATCCCTTCTCTCATATTCGTTGCGTCTTGTTTGAAAAGTTCAAAAATTTTCTCTCGAAAAAATGCCACTTCTTCTTTGGTATTTGAAGGTGGTGGCAACATATTCTCTCCGCCCGGAAGGCTATGAGAAATCATGCTTAAAACTTTTTGTTGAGTGGCATAGTTCAAAGTTCTTAAAACGGAGTAGCCCAAAATTGGCCAATCAAGAATATCTTTTAAATTTACATTGCCTAAACTTGAGAAGTGACCTGATGGGGTCCCTTTTGCTTGGGCCTTAGCTTGTAATGATGAGCGCAATTTTTGGAACATGTCTTATTATACTCTACTTCTGCGCATGGTGCGCAGACCCAACCGGGATAGTCGCATCGCAAACATTCAATTTTAATAGTCCCAGGTTGGCCACAATGCGGGCAAAGTCCACACTGAGTTGTTGGCTGAAGGTTTTGATCTAAAGCTACGCGATGATCAAACACGAAGCATTCACCTTCATAAAGCTCATTTGGATAAGCCTCAAGGTAATTGAGGATTCCACCTTCAAGTTGGTAAACGCTCTCATAACCCTGTTTTTTCATTTCTTCGATGGCTTTTTCACAGCGAATGCCACCCGTGCAGTAGATCAGATATTTTTTATCCTTTGGTAACGAAGCCTGCTGAAGCTTCTCCGGAAATTCACCAAACTCTTTGAGATCGAGTTCCTGCGCGTTTTTAAATTTCCCTAAGTTTGTTTCGTAGGTGTTTCGAGTGTCGAGCACAACAACACCTTCTTCTTGAAGCGCCTGATGAAATTTTTCTGGGCTTAAATGAGAATTGTTTTGAGCGGGCACCGGCATTTCAGGATCACCGATCGTGACGATTTCTTTACGAAGCTGGACTTTGTACCGCTTGAATGGGTGCTTGTGCCAGTAGCTATCTTTAAACAAAATATCTGTGTATTGCCAGGTCTCAGTGAAAAGCCTTTTAAAGTCCTGGATGGCGCTTTCCGTACCCGACACAGTGAGGTTAAATCCCTCTTCAGAAAGGAGGATAAGACCCTGTAAGTTCAGCTGTTCTCCCACTCTTTGGAGGGTCTCTAAATAAGTAGGAACCGACTCCTTCGGAATATGTCTAAAGCTGTAAAAAGAGGTGATGGTAATGGCCATGACACGGGTAATAAATGAGAGTGGTTTTTGAGTCAAGAAGAACGTCTCAGATTGAAACATTCAGAGTCCATGAAGTTATAGATTTAAACCCAGGACCCGATAAGTCAGATATGGGCGAAGAGATGGTCGCAGTTCCCATTAAAGAATTTATTTCGGGTTCAAAAATCCCAGTGGATACCTATATTCGTTTGGGAAATACGAAATATGTTTTACTAGCACGCGCTGGTGAAACGATTCAAATGGATCGGCTGACAACTTACGAATCTAAACAGGTCGACCATCTTTATATTCGAAAAGCAGAATATTCAAAATATCTTGAAAAAAACATGACGATTGCAGGCATCGTCCTCTCCCGTCCTGAGTTTGATAACCGCAGAAAGGTGGAGGTGCTGGGCACCACTATGATCGGCGTGTTTCAAGAGCTAGAACTTGTGGGCCTCTCAGATCGTACTTTTGAACAAGCAAAAAGTATTTTTAAAAGCACTATCACTCTTGTAGAGTCCAAGCCAGTACTCGCAGATCTCTTAGAGGCACTCGCACGCCTCTCCGATGACTTACTCGCGCACTCTATGGCTGTCTCACTCATCAGTATCGGTGTTGGCGAATGTATGGGATGGACTCAAAGCGTGACTCTCGAAAAGCTCGCACTCGGTGGTCTCTTTCACGACATCGGCATGCGACAGCTTCCAAAAGCTTTGATCACAAAACCTTATGCACTTTTAGACTTTGAAGAAATTCAAGCTCTCGAAAGCCACCCGCAAAGGGGTGTGCAGATCATGCAATCCATGGGGTTCATTCCTGAAGATGTGATTTCTATCATTCATGAACATCAAGAAAACATGGCAGGCCAAGGTTACCCTCGTCGTCTAAAACATCACCGTGTCCATCCTTTAGCCCGGGTCGTTGCATTAGCTGACGCTTTCAGCGAACATATATTGAAGAGTATGAATAATCCCAATCCTAAAAATGCCTTAGAAGCTCTCAAGTACATTGTCGAGAACCAGGGACCACTCTTCGCGAAAGAAGCCATCAAAGGGCTCGATCAATTTGTGTTTCAAACGTCACGTAAAAAAATAGCCTAAACGTTAGGTAGGTGGAAACCATGAAGATCTCACAGGGTGTTAAAAGACAGCTGTGGATTTCTTTTTGGGTGGTCTTCGTTTGGGCTGTCACAACACTCATCGTATTACGCGAACAAATTCAGCAAGTCGTGATGGGAGCAGGCCAAGAGGATGTTGCTCCTGCGGATGCCAAAGAATTTTCAGAACTGACTTGGGAAATTTTAGTGGTAGATCCTCAGTTGCGAACCAAGCTGTGGGCCAAGTATGAACAATCCAATCTTCAAGAAAAAGAAAATGCTTACAAAGCGGTCGTCCACATGTTGGAAGGTATTCCTCCCGAACAAGCCCAGCATTTGGTAGAACAAATGCTTGCGAGATCAGGAGATACAAGCTCTCGTTCGCACCGACAAAAACTTTATGAAATGCTCGAGAGAATGATCACCCGTCACAAGCCAGTCATTCGCATCATCGCGCATTACGCAACAAAGAATCTGGAATCACATGTTGCGATCACCAAGAAAATAGATATTAAAAAAATGATGGATAACATTGAGTTTGAAATTCAAGACACCCCCTACAAATATTGTCTCGAAGGAAAGGACGAAGAGATTGGACGTTGCACTCAACAGCTTGCAAAAGGTCAACATCCTTCTGCCCTGGACCACATTAAGAATTTTTTTAAAGGAGAAAAAACCATTTCTCAAAGAAGCGAAGTTCTTATTGCACTCGCAAAAAATAAAGTGAGTTATGGCAAAGAGCATATTCCTCATCTTTTAAAGAGCGGAAACCCTATGGAGCTTAAACTTGCTCTACGACTCATTCGCGAATACGGCTTAACAGATTATATTGCAGGTTTAAGAGAGCTTCAAAATCGCGCACCGGAAACTATTTCTCAGGATCTCGAATCCACCATCAGTTATTTACTCACAACGCGAAAAACAGCTGGCGAATAAACTAAATCCACAAAACTTATACAGAACTCGAAGCTGATGGCCTCATAGGCGGAGACTTCGGTGGTGGCTGTTGTGGGAGCGGCAAGACCGCTTCGGAGAGGCCTACGTTGGCTGGACCATTAATAACTTCCCCATAACAGTTGAAACGAGATCCGTGACATGGACAGTCCCAGGTTTTTTCTACCGTATTCCATCGGACCACACCACCCAAGTGAGGGCAGGTCGCTGAAAATGTATGTGTTTCTCCGTCGGAATCTTTATAAACGGCCACTTTCGACAAACCTTGTGTAATGATGCCGCCCTCTCGAGGTTTAATGTTTTTGACCGAATCAATTCCACCCGCTAGCCAATCTCCATATTGTGCCGCCGTATTGATATTTTCTTTGAGATAACTACCGAGCTCTTTCCAATTTTTCCGCCGAGGATCATAAAGTTTCGCCCATTCATTAGTTTTACCGCAAATTAGATCTTTTAAGAGAAGACCGGCAATTGTTCCATGTGTGAGCCCGTGCCCAGAATCGCCTGTCGCAATAAAAACATTTCGATGATCTCTGGGATTATGACCGACATATGCGAGTCCGTCTGTCGGCTCAACGATTTGTCCTGACCACTGGCAACTGATCGGATAATCAATTTTTAAAACTTTTTTGGCCCACAATTTGAGGTTTTTATAAGGCGATTCATTGGCAGGCTTTTGCCCAACACGATGATCTTCTCCGCCAATAATTAAGATATCTTCTTTTTTGTTAGGATCGGATTGAAGCCTCACATAATGGTAAGGATCGCTCGCGTCCCAAATTAACATCGGTGGCATCATTCCGTGCGGAACCTTCATACCAATAATATAAGTACGATAAGCTGCCTCTTTTGTATGAACAATCACTCGATTATTCATAGGGACATTTGTGGCAACAACACAGTAGTTACAGCTAACAATATGATTATGTGAAGTTATGACTTGCGCATTTGCTCCACCTTTTACATCGGTCACTTGAGTGTTCCAAAATATTTTTCCACCCAGGCGTAAAACACTCTCAACTAGACCGTACATATACTTTATAGGGTGAAATTGCGCTTGTTGCGGGAACATCAGAGTTTGTCCACTATTGAAAAAACTTACGGGGATTTGAGGAAATAATTCTACGTCTAAAAATCCTGCTACATGGCAGGCCGTTAATTCTTCAATCAGATGACGCATTTCCTGATTAGGTCCTAAAAATAAATATCCACTTACTCTCGAAAATTCACACGAAATATTTTCGGCAGTACAAATTTGTTCAATCGTATTGATAGCTGCCGTATGGCTTTCGAAGGCTAATTGACAGCCTCTATCCCCATGCCATTTTCGTATATTGTAATAACCATCATCGAGCGCATTTGAGAGATGGGCAGAAGTCAGTCCGGTTTCATTTCGACCTAAGGAATCCTTATCTAATACTACAACCTCATAACCTTCTTTCAACAAAAGATAGGCTGTTGTTAAACCACTGATTCCCGCCCCAACTACAACTACCTGAGCTTTTAAATCCTTATTCAGAGGATTTGAGTCTCGTGTAGTTGGACCATCAGCACTTAATAATTTTTGCCATAAAGATTCACTCTTTTGATGTGTATGAATGTAAATAGGTTCCATGTGCTTCACCCTTTAGTTAGTTATAATAAAAAGTTGTTAACTGAGCCTGTGGTAAAGTTCGGGAACGAATGATACTTCGATGTTTTTTTTGTTCAGGAAAACCGAAGCTAATCATTTGGCCAAACAAACTCCCAATGACTCCGCCAACACCCGCGCCCGCAAGTGCTGAAACAATAGGGCCTGCAGAAATAAACGGTGCTAAACCTGGAATTGCTAAAGCTCCGACTCCCGCCAACCATCCGAGAACTCCGCCTATCGCTGCACCTGTAGTCAAACCAGAAGTTTTTTCTTCTGCTGCAACCTTAAAATTCCAATTGTGCTTATAAGACATATTCCCTCCCTTTCTTCCTATCTGGGATAAGAAGAATTCACTTTTAATTTGTCTAAAATTGCATAGTCCTTTGCAATTTTTTGTACCGACATAACAACATGCTCCGCTTCATTTGAATCTTCAACATAACCACTCAGGGAAACAAGACCTGATTGGGGAATGGCAATTGTGATATTTTGGGCCTGAATTGAAAGCGACTGATCCTGCCACAACTCTGCTCGAAGTTGGCGAATGAGATTTTCTTCAGAAGACAAATGATGATTCATTCGAACCTGAGTCGTTGAAGCTGTTAGCTTATATGGAAAATCTGCCAACACATTCATGCTTGCTGCTATAAAAATTAACAATGAAACCACGAACAGCATGGATATCTCCTCTTGAGTTAAAACACGACACCCATGATAAGTGCTAAAGATATGCCAAAATAAAGTGGCGTCAAATTGCAGATGAAAGGGAGAGGGAGGTAAATTTACACTTTTAAAAAATAAATGGGGTTTATTTACTTAAAACAGAAAAAGATAGGGGCCCCGAAGCCCCTATCTAACAGAATAACTTTGTGAAAACAAAGTTATTTCCTACGCGACATCATTCCGACGGCGATTCCTACAGCTGCACACGCAGCTGCCACGCTGACTGCAATTCTAACGGGGTGTTTCTTAGCGTAATTAACAGAGGTTCCATATACGTTGGTGAGCGCTTCTTGAGCGGTATGCAAATACTCACCAGCCGCATCAAACACATGAGAGTCAACTGCCTTTAAGCGTGCGCCTGAAGAATGACCTTGGTCATGAATAGCATTTTGTTCCATGCCTCCTCCTTCCCGTGAAAAAATGTTTTTCTTCCGTATCACATATCCACAAGACTACTACATTTGTGGACGTCCAATTTCATCTTCAACCGCTCGGTCCCATACACGGCGGATATCACCTTTCACTTCGTTCCACTTACCTTTGATGAGATTTTCATTAATCATGCACTTCTCCTTTACTACAGGCCAACGCCCACTCTTGTAGCAACGAGTGGGCCAAGTTCAGAGAGGCATTAATTTCACTTGAGACACTCACAAGATACTGCACGTACATTTTTTCCCCATCGTAATTTCGAGTGTTGTAAATCTCAAAAAGATCCTTTATTTCCTAGTAGTAAGGATGAAAAAATTAAATCAGCTTTTACACACGACAGAGCCAGCGCAACTGATGGGGATTTTTGCCTTCGTGTGTTTTTATTCCTTACTTGCTTGGTGGGGCATTTCTTCCTCGATTCGTTCAAACATTGAGTCGCGTCTCGCGATAGAAGCCGCGCGTATTGAATCTGCCTTTCAAGACCGAATCGAACAACACGTCAATACGCTAGCCTTTACCCAAGCCCATTTTGATGGAATCGCCCCAACACCCGCAGGCTTTGAAGCTTACATTTCCAAATCAGAAGCTCAAAAACGTCATCCCGGAACTGTAGGCATTGGAATGATTCAAATCGTCACACCTTCCGAATACTCAGCGGTGACACAGAAAATATTGGCTCGTGTTCCTGTAGCTAAACCCCATAAGCCGGAACCCAAAGACCATTACGCTCTTGTTACCATGATTGAACCAATGTACTGGAGAAACGAAAAAATTCTTAACCAAGATTTATTTGCGCAATCTGAACTCAAAAAAAGCATTGAGCACTCGATTCAAACGGGTCAGCCAACAATGAGCACTCCGATTCAACTCGCGGATATGTCTGAGGCAAAAAAATCGGCTTCTTTCTTCATCTTCTTGCCCTTTTATAAAAACTCACGCCAAGAAATCTCCACACTCCTCAAAGCTGGTGACTACTCTTCGCTAATTGGTGTTTTGTATCACCAAGTAGGGGCCAGTACTTTGTTTGAAGATATTTTTGGCTCACCTTCTTTAAAAAATGACCGGATTAACTTTTATTTCAAATCGACTGACCCACGGAATCCACAAACTTATTATGATCGCTTTGACCTCATGCTCAATGAACAAATGTTCGACCTTAAAAGCGAAATTAAAAAGGAAATCACAGTTTTTGGGCAAAAGCTTCTTCTTGGCGTAGCCCCTCTTGATCGATTCTACACATTTTCAGATCTCTACCTCGCTCCCCTTGCAGCTTTTAGTATCTACTTTACCTCCCTTCTCCTCTTTTTCGTTTTGCGGACCAGCCAACGACAAATCCGTTTTGAATCTGAGGCAAGAAGATCAGCCCATGAAGTTCAAAAAATCACCATAGAACGTGCCGAAGTACTAAATAAACTTCGCAAGCTTTCAAAAGCGATTTCTCAAGAGCTCGACATGGATCTCATTATAGACCACTTTATGGAATGCCTAAGGGCCTCAAATGTAGACGTTGCCATCTTGTACTTCAGTGGGCATGAGAACAAATCTTCAGCGCAGCTTCATAGTTTTTTTGGCGTAAGAGAAAACCAAGTTAATAAAGAAGTTGATAGCTTAGTTGTTCGCGAAGCTCTTGCTGGTGACATCAAACTCCTTAAAACTGATTCTCGAAATAAAAATATTTATACAGAAATCTTTGGGAATAATAATCTCGTTGATTGGAGAATTAACTTTATCCCATCAAGAATTGCCGTAAACAGCGCATTTTTAATAGTTGGAAAACTTCAAGAGCCTGGGTTTAGAGAGATTGAACATGACTTTTTCGACAACGCGATAGCACAGCTAGGAATCGGTCTCGACAATGCAAAGCTTTACACTAAAGTCGATGAATCCAATAAATCAAAAAGCGCGTTTCTCGCAAATATGAGCCATGAAATTCGCACCCCTTTGAATGCCATCATTGGTTTTTCAGAGATTCTCATGACCGAAGATTTAGATGCTCCTCAAAAACAAGCCATCGGCTCTACTCTTCAAAAAAATGGCCATCAGCTCACAAGAATTATCGACGATATCCTCGATCTTTCAAAAATCGAGGGTGGGAAAATGCATATTGAAAACCATCAAGTACGCTTAACTTCTTTGGTGCGTGAACTACAATCCGCTATGACTTTAAGAGCTAAAGATAAAACAATTCAGCTTAATATAGAATGCACCAACCTCATTCCATCAATCATCATGACGGATGAAATCCGTTTAAAACAAATTCTTATGAACATTGTTGGAAATGCCATTAAATTTACAGATTCCGGTTCGGTAACACTCTCCCTCTCCGCGAGTCGTACCGAAAGTAACGAAGTTCTTCTTCGATTCCTTGTGGCTGACACTGGAATTGGTATTTCTGATGAAGCTAAAGAAAACATCTTTAAACCCTTCTCACAAGCCGATAGCTCTAACACCCGCACCTACGGAGGCTCTGGTCTTGGCTTAGCGCTCAGCCGACGCTTGAGCCGCGAACTAGGAGGAGATGTTGTTCTCGTTAACTCTACAAAAGGAAAAGGGACAGTTTTCGAAATTTCCATTAACTGTGGCCATGACATCTCTACTGAAGAGTGGACAAAAGCTTCTTTTGATACTCCCTTTGAAAACATGAACGATTTTTACGGGAACTCAAACATCAAGCTCAATGGCATTAATTTGCTCCTGGTTGAAGACTCAGAAGACAACCAGGACATATTTAAATATTTTCTTGAAGAGCGCGGTGCAAATGTTGATATCGTCGATAATGGCCTTGCCGCCGTTGAGCAGGCCTTTGAACACGAATATGATGCCATACTGATGGACATACAATTACCTAAGCTGGACGGCAAAGAAGCGACTCGACGGATACGTCAAAGAGGCTTTTGGAGGCCGATCATAGCTTTAACGGCTCACGCCATGTCAGAAGAAAGAGAAAGCTGCATTCGTGCAGGTTGCAATGGACAGATCACCAAACCCATCTCAGGGACAGAACTTATCGCTCGAGTTGGCGAATACGTAGGGAGGACACAATGATGGAAGATGAAGTTTTTATTCCAAAAGAAGCACGGCTTCAGTATCTAGAACGAAGAAAGAAAGATCTCGTAACACTCAGAGAAAATCTAAATGAGAAAAAGGATGACGAATTCAAAAGAATTGGCCATCAGCTCAAAGGAAATGCCTCTACGTTTGGATTTCTAGACCTCGAAAAAATCGCCATCAATTTGGAAAAGGTCGGGGAAAGTAAAAATTGGGCGGAAGCTGAGACCCAGTTAAAACTTTTTGAAAATTGGATCTCTGTAGAGTCTGGGAAAGCCTCTCAATACAAATAGAACTTCATCAAAGGGGCGCTTTAAATAACGCCCCTTTTCATAATCAGTACCAATAAAGTACACACGTACCTAACTGTCCACATTTTCACCCCAACTCCCGTTATTTCAGTTTCTATAACCCATAATTTCCATTTTTGTTGGCACAAGAACTGCTCCTATGTCCTTGAAAGAAGTTTCACACAAATAGAAGTAAACAATCACTTGCTAGGATAAAGGCAAGAGAACAATGAGGGGGTATTATGAACATGGAAGCTGCTGTACCAAGAATGGATTTAAAATCGATGTACGACTATTTAGGGAGCGGACTCTTTGCTGATAATAAGTTTAAATCTATCCTTTTGATTGAGGACGATCCTGATTTTGCTGCCGTTTTAAAATCGCATCTTGAAAGCCAACCTGGCATTCGAGTGAAAGTGGCTAAGGATCCGTATGAAGCCACTGATGCGCTTACAGAGAAGTGTTATGACCTCGTCATTGCCGACTGGGCCTTACCACCTTTTAACGCTTCAAATGCGATTCAACAGGCAGATAACTTTTTAAGAATGGATCCTCTTCTCCCATTAAAATGGACGTACCAACGTGTGCCCGTTCTTTTAATTTCAGGTCAGGATCACACAAAAGAATTAAAGCACTTGAAGCCATTCGAACATTTTGAATTGGTGCAATTTCTCTTAAAGCAATCAGGCATTCGTAAGATTGCAAACAAAGTTAAGAGACTACTCGGGCACAAGCGGTTGGGTAAGATTCCAAAGCTTGCTTTGGCTCCTACCACTCACTAGAAAAGGAGTGAAGATATGAAGGTCTATTTTCATAGAAAAGTATTGTGGCGTTTAAATAGAAGAAAACGCCCTTCCGAAGCACAACTCTCCACATGGGAAGGTGAAGGTGGCTGGGTCAACTCCGCGTCCCAGCAGCAAAGTTTTTTTGAACGAGTAAGCGATTACTTGCGAGTAAAAATAGCAATGCTTTCTAAGATGTATAAGGATTTGGCGTCTGCATGGACCCCCTCACCCAATCGCAGCATGACATCTCAATCGTACAACCCTTAATCTTCATCACTTTTTAAAAGTAAAATACCTCCATCTTCCTCGATGGGGGTATTTTTTTATGTGGACATGCTGAGGAAAGGTTGGAGGCTTGGGTTTATCGTTTGAGGTTTGTCGTACCGTTAGAGGTTTATAGTTTGGGCTTCCGGTTGAGCATCGTTGAGGCTTAGACCTCAAACCTTTAAACGGTACCTCGGACCTCAAACGATAAACCCCAAACCTCCAACCATCATGGCGTAGCTTCTATAAAAAAAGCCGGTAGGTCTCCCACCGGCTTTTTACTTTTCGCTTAACTACCTGAGAGATTTCCAATTAGTTCAATTGATAATCCTGGACTCGTCGATAAAGAGTTTTTCTATCGATCGAAAGATCGCGTGCGGTGCGATCTTTCGCGCCATTATTAATGGTCAAAGCGTATTGAATATACTTATTGATCACTTCATTGAGAGGAAGAATCTTGTTTTTTGGCAGATTGAAGTTATCTTCATCCGACGCAGAAGATCCTTGGCTCATCAACGTTGGCTCATCAAGGTCCATCGTTAAGTCTTTTTTCTCGATAACTCCTGTCGTTGCAAGAACGACGGCGCGTTCAATAACGTTTTGAAGCTCTCGTACGTTCCCCTTCCAAGTATTTTTTAATAAATACTCCATGGCATCCTTCGAAAATCCTGTCGCTTTTGAATTATTCAAAGCTGCATATTTTCTTAGAAAGAATTCTGAGAGAGGCAAAATATCTTCAATGCGATCCGCCAACGAAGGAACATGTATAGGAATGACGTTAAGCCGAAAAAATAAATCTTCTCGGAAGCGCTTCTCTAAGACTTCCTTTTTCAAATTTTTATGGGTTGCTGAAATAACACGCACATTAATATCACGATATTGGTTTTCACCAATTCGTTTAATTTTTTGCTCTTGTAAAACACGTAAAAGTTTTGCCTGAAGCGGAAGACTTAAATCACCAATCTCATCTAAGAAGATAGTCCCCTTATTTGCCTCCTCAAAAAGACCAATTTTTTTATCAATTGCTCCCGTAAAAGAGCCTTTTGCATAACCAAAAAGTTCAGATTCGAGAAGATTCTCTGGTATCGCTGTACAGTTAATTGCGACAAACGTAAATTTCTTACGGTTACTCAGTTGGTGAATTGTTTTTGCGATCACTTCTTTTCCAGAACCGCTTTGACCTGAAATCAAAATGCTGGAGCTGGAATTTGCTACACGCTTTGCAAGATCCAAAGTTTTTAGAAACTGTGGGCTCTTACCTATGATGCCGTCGACACTCGTACCTTCGCTGCTACTAACGACCGCTTTTAAAACATTATTCTCAGCTTGCACTTTATGGAGATAAAGAGCTCTCTCTACAGAGACGAGAAGTTGAGGAAAATGAAGAGGCTTCACGACAAAATCATAAGCGCCTGCTTTAATCGCCTCAATCGCCATCTCAGATGTGCGATGAGAGGTCATCAAAATGATAGGTGCCGTGATCCCTTCTTCCTTAAGAGTTGTTGTTAACTCAAGGCCCGACATATTTGGCAATTTATAATCAGTTAAAATAATATCACACGACTGCGGATCTTTTTTGAGCTTGTCTAAAGCATCTTCCGCATCTGTGAAAGCTTTAACTTCATACCCTTTGGGACGGAAAAATCCCACTATGACGTCTTGAATATCTATATCATCATCAATTACGAACAATCTTGTTTTTGTTTTCATACAAATATAACTAGCACCTCCACTTTTATCACACAAGAACTATCTGAGACAATTTTCCTCGTTCAAAAATTAAAAATGCCCCAGATTTTTTTTCGAGCGTGGCCAAATGCACCATAGCCATTTTTTAAGAGTGGTATATGTTTTGCTCTATTCGTTATCGATTTTAAAATAATCAACTGGAGGTTCTATGTTACAAGCAGCATTAATGTTTTTCGTTTTAGCACTCGTTGCAATTCTTTTTGGCGCAACCGGTTTTGCAGGTGTGTCAATGGAAATTGGTCGCACTCTCCTCGTAGTGTTTCTTGTGCTCGCTGCTATTAGCTTTATCGGTAGCCTAATCACTGGGCGTCGAACGAATTATCTACCGTAGTTGTACATAAAAGTTTTCATGGACGTGAGAGGCGGTATCCCCTCATCCCACTGACTCTCACGTCCTTATTTTAGGCCGCGTCATCCCTCCCGTCTGGGGCATTCTTCCACATATCAACATTTCATTCAAAAATCTCCTCTAGAAGTTTTTTTAAAATGTGGCAGTCACTTTGCAACTATGAATACTAACCTATGTTTTAAATTTGATTTAAGGAAATAACAATTTAAGGAGAACAAAATGGCTAATACACAATCTCAAACACCAAATTCGAATAACCAAAAAAATTATTCATCACAACAAGGGCAACAAAGACAGCGGGGTAAAGACGACTTTTCACAATCTTCGTTATCATCACAATCTTCACAAAGAGATTCATCTTGGAATAAAAATGACGATGTAGGTTCTGGCAATCAAAAAAGCGCAGGCCAAAAAGGCGATAGAGATATGTCCGCTCAAAAAGGAAAATCACAAACAGATCGCGAACAAACTCCACGCACTTTTAACGATGACGACGATACAAATCGCGATGCGACTGAGTACATGGGGTAACTAACCAAAGGGAGACCGTTATGGGAGAACTTAAAAAAATTGAAATCTTTTTATTAAGCTTATTTATTTTTGTTCTTGCAGCCGTGTCTCACTCTTACGCTGAAGCAGCTTCAAATGGGCAGAGCGTTGATTCAGGAAACGGTGGAAGATCGTCAAATGCCAATAGTGGCGCAGACAAAATCGATCCCGCAATGAACGAAACTGATTCCATTATCGTAGAACGAATTCGACAAGAAATTTTGAATGAACCTACGCTCTCTGTAACCGCTTTAAACGTAGAGATAGAAAGCTCCAATGGGAAAGTGACCGTTAGGGGTCTTGTCGAATCGCCTGAAGATAAAATGATAGTTATTGAAAAAGCAAAATCAGTTGCTGGCGCTCAGAACGTAACTGACGAAGTTATGATTCGCTCAGAATAAAGGAGATGATATGAAAGAAAATTACAAAATTGTTTTTGGAATTTATAAGATGAAAGCGGATGCGGAAAGAGCGGTTGATACTTTTAAAGCTGATGGTTTTCGCTCCTCAGACATCTCCGTCTTAGTTCCTAACTCTCATTCAGCAGAAGCTCCTCAAATGGTCCACGAAAACAGTACAAAAGCTCCGGAAGGAGCGATCACCGGCGCCGGAACTGGCGTAGTGATTGGTGGAGCATTAGGTTGGCTCTTAGGTGCAGGAGTTATTGCAATTCCAGGCATAGGTCCACTTTTAGCTGCAGGCCCTCTTGTCGCGGCTTTGGCTGGTGCTGGGATCGTAGGAACTGTTGGCGGTTTAAGTGGCGCGTTGATTGGTGTTGGTATTCCTGAATATGAAGCTAAGCGCTATGAAGGTTATCTCAGTAAAGGTGGCGTTTTGCTATCTGTACACGCGGATAATGCAGAATGGGTTTCCAAGGCTAAGCATATTCTAGACATGACTGGTGCGAGTGATATTTCTACCAGTCGTGAAGCAGAACCAGAATGGAAAGACGTCTCTGTACCACCCCAGTACAATAGAATTCCTAATACGGGTATTTATCCAAATACTCCGATACTTTGAATGTAAACGTCACAAAGCCATCTTACGTCAACGTAAGATGGCTTTTTTTTAAACAATAAATGGAGGTTCCAAATGTTTAATTTAAAAAAATGTCTACTTACTTGCTCTGTTCTACTTGCCGCTACCACAACCTTTGCACAAGAGGCTGGAACTATTGAAGCCAACGCAGAAAGAGAAAGCTCTTCACCGGAGCGTTTTTTTCGTCGAATCATTGCCGTAGGCTCTCTCACAAATGCCGGATATGAAGGTGGCGACTCTTCACGTTATGAAAAACCAAATGGTTATAACGTGGGGATCCTCCTTGATCTACTCGGAATGAATAAATTGGTTCTCGAGACCGGCGCTCTGTATAGACAGCTCGGCACAACAATGGAAAACGGTCTTGGCGAAAATCACTTAACGGCAAATTATATTTCTGTACCTGCAACGGCGAAATATTATTTTAGTGGTCAAGAAAGAAACTCGCTATACCTAAAGGCTGGGGCCATGGGGTCAACCCTCGTTTCAAATAACACAGCTTATGTCACATCTAGCACAACAAAAATTGGAGCACGCACGTGGGAAACCGCTCTTATCGGTGGGCTTGGCGCAAAACTAGTTCTCAATGAAACTACAGATCTTGTTTTGGAAGGCAGTTATACACGGGCTTTAGATAGCGTTTTCGAAGATGTAGAAGTGTATCGCTCAGATTATAGCGGTACATTAGGAGTCGCGGTTAATTTGTAAGCTATATTTCGAGACTAAAAAATATCCAAATTCTTTAGAATTTGGATATTTTTTAAAGATAGTCAGGAGTTACAGTCATTTCATTATTAACGAGACGTACACCTGGAAGGGCCTCAACGAGACGTACCACTCTTTCCAATTCTGCGTCGCTACGGACTAAGCCATTTAAAGTAATCACTCCATCATCAGAGTAAATCTTTAAATTTTGAGCCTGCACTGACAGAGCATCGTCTTTAATAAACTCTCCTCTAATTCTTTCCACAATTCCTTCATCATCGTCCACAGAATGTAGAGAGCCGAAATCCGTAGAACTAGATTTCGGAAAAAAAGAACTATGAGAAGAAGCTCCGTAACTTGAATATGATATCAAAGTCGAAAAACTAGTTGCGAGCGCGAACGCATACAAGAACTTAGTCATTATTTTCTCCTTGAAAAGAAACTCAAACTTAAAAATTGCTAAATACATGCCACCGCTCGTCAGCCGAGGAGGAGAAAGTGTGCGACCTGTCATAGAGTGAGAGGAAAATCGCCCCGACGTTTAATCTCATCCCTCCTAAAAAGGTTCATCAGGCCCTAGAAAGACAACAGGATGGCGTTCTTTTTGCTTCTTAATAAAAACTAATAACAAGGAGGGTTGCGTGACAAGAACAACAGAAAGAAAAGTGGGAGAACAGAATATTATTTCTCTTATTATTGAGCACCACAACATTCTCCGCGAATCTATTGATGTTTTGAAAAATGATGCTTCTTCTTCCGTAGAGAAGAAAAAACATGCGTTACAATTTACAGCAACATTAAAAGTACATGCGAAAGCAGAGGAAAACACCCTCTACGAACGTATGTTAAAAGATGGAAAACTTCGCATGAAAGTTTATGAAGGCGATGAGGAACACAATATCGCAGACCAATTAGTGACAGAGTTGGAACTTCTTAACTTTCCCCTTAACTGGGACGAACAAATAGAAGCAAAAGCGAAAGTACTTGCGGAAATTGTAGAACATCACATTGACGAAGAAGAGGATGAGGTATTTCCCGCAGTAGCCGATCTCATCGCGGAGTCGGAGCTTAAAAAATTAGGAGCTGAGTACTTCAAAGAGTGTAGGAACGAAATGGACATTCTTGAAGAAAGCAAACCTTACTCCACTATCTGGAAAGAGGATCTCACTCGCTCTCTTTACTCCGGGCTTCTCGGAGATCGCGAGCGTCTGCGCCAACAGGGATTAACTCAGTAGAGCGAAGAGGTAAAAAGAGATGCTTAGAAGAATTCGATATGCAATCCTGGGAGTAGGACATATAGCACAAGTAGCCATGCTTCCAGGACGTATTATTGTACTTTCAAGTAAGAAAAATATTGGAGTTGAGTACCCTAGACCCTCACAAAAGAAAATTTATAAAGGTGTGGATGAGCCAGAAGTTATTCAAGTTTCCAGCCCACATTCTTAAAAGTTATAAAACTAAATTGCTCTAGGCTGTTTACTCATATTTTGAATAAACTCATCGCGCAATTCATTCTCATGAGTTCTTTGACTCAAACGATCAGTGGAAAGCTTAGGATTCACATCTTCGGTATAAGACGTGCCGATACCAGTTCGTGAAAGAGTTATTCCGTATCCGGTTGCTAAAGCGACTAAACTCATCATGCCGAGAGCCATAAAAGATGTGAGATAATTGTTCCAGGTGACGGCACCCATTTCATCTAACTGCAAGGTGATCTCTGCGAGACTCATAATAACGGCGCCACAAAACAACACAGCTCCAATAAAATAGCTCGTAGCCGCTAGCATTAATGTTGAAATACGGATCATAACATCGCTCCTTTAGGTTGATTAACTATTTTGGAAAATGAGACCTGCAACAAAACCTATCACTGCTAATCCTATCGCTGTAAGGACAGGATGAATGCGGGTAAAACGAGAAGATTTCTTCATTGTTCGATCTGTAACGCGTCGTGCGCTTAAATAATAATCATTTAGGTTCATCGTTTGTTCCAACATCTCTACCTCCTTTTCTTTTTATAATGTGCAAGGGTGAGACCACTTACATGCCCTACACGAAGCGACTTAAACATCAGAAGTCCCATTTCTACCCAATCCTCTCGAGGCAAAACACCCCGAGCTCCATTTGTGAGACTGTCAGACGCAATTTATTGAGACTGAAGCTGGTACGCCACTTGCTCTATCCCCAAAGCATCAAGCTCATTCACATCACCGAGGGCGTTCCCACCGGATGTTTTGATTATTCAAAAAATCGGGGGTGCGCCCTTTCCCTTTTTAGGGTGTAGAGAGAGTGAAACAAAAACTATGTTTAAGGAGAACAAACTAATGAAAAAAATTATGGCTTTATCGCTACTCGCTATGGGGTTTTCTGTTGGATGCAGCTCAACACAACGTGCCGACACAAAATTAGCGGAGACTATGGCTCCCGAAGTAAAAAGTGCAGCCAACGTAACAGATGCGACTTTTGTGACTGAAGTGAGCTTCCAAAAAGGTTCATCACAACTAACACCAGCTGCAAAATCCAGAATTAGCGAACTCATTCGTGATGCTCGTGGCTCAGGGGAAATTGAAGATATAAAAGTGATCTCTTGGGCAGACCAAGAATATCCCTCTGAAGAAGCAAAAAAACTTTCCTCGGAGCAGCGCAACCTCGCCGATGCACGCAACAGAGAAATTCGCAGACAAATTGCGGCAGTCGATGGTGCCATTGATGTTGATGCCTATAACATGGCAGAACGTCCAAATGCGCTCTCTCGTCTCGTTGGAACAGAAAACGCGAAGTTGAAAAAATCTTTAGAAGTAGCGGGACTACCAACAACTGCATCGAAGAATAAAGTTGTCTCAGGCAAAGCTTCAAAAGCAATGCTTCTTGTTATTATGGATATGTAATTCGGTAATAAGTTAAAAACCTTTGCCCTCTTGCTCTTCCGAGCGGAGGGCAATTTTATTGAAGATGATAGCCGGGGTAAAAATCTGATTTTACTATAGATTTATCTCCCTCTTAATTGTGTTGAAATCCAAGAAAGAGTGTAGTTTAGATCAAATGATGATTCGGTGGTGGCGTGATCTTTCTGTAAGTAAGAAGCTTTACAGCGTCGTAGGACTCATGGCGTTTTTAATTGCTATGGAGCTTGTGACTCTAAAGTTTGTGATGAATACCCTCTCAGCCGTTCGTTCTTTTGTCGGCGGTGAAGGTCTGTGGTCGAAAGCACAAAAAAGCGCCGTTAATAGCCTGCAAAAATATGCTCTCACCGGTGATCAAAAATATTTTCAAGAGTACCAACAATATCTTTCCGTGACTCTAGGTGATCGCCAAGCTCGATTAGAACTTTTAAAACCAAACTATAATTTTTCGGTTGTAGAAGATGGTTTTGTAAAAGGCGGAATTCATTCTCATGACGTTCCAGGTCTCGTACGAGTTTTACGCAACCTCTACATGGTCAGCTATATTAAGCGTGCCGTAGAGGTATGGACCGCTGCTGACAAGATGGTGGATGACTTAGAAGCTGCCGCCAATACGCTCCATAAAACCATTCGTGCGGGAAAAAGAGGAAGCGCCCAATTTCATGCAACCTTAAATCGCATTTACAGAATTGATAACCAGCTCACCGTCCTCGAGAACGAATTCTCTTACGTCTTAGGTGAGGGCTCCCGCTGGCTAGAGAGCTTTCTTATGATAGCTCTGGTGCTTTTTGTTTTAACGGTTGAATCGACTGGTCTTCTCCTCACCTTCTCTTTTAGTCGCAACTTAAATCGGAGTCTCAGTGAAATGAACGAAGCGGCCACAGCCGTGGGACAGGGTCACTTTGATCGTTTTATTCCCGTACGATCAAAGGATGAGCTCGGTGAACTAGCTATGGCCATTAACAAAATGACCGACGACTTGAAAAAGAATATTGGAGAACGTAAACAAGCTGAAAGTGCGAATCAGATTAAAACTCTTTTTTTAGCAAACATGAGTCATGAAATCCGCACACCTCTAGGGGTGATTTTAGGGTTGACGGAAATTTTAAAAAATAATGAAATCTCTGCGATGGAGAGAAGACAATATTTAGATATCATTGACCGCACAGGGCACAATCTTTCTCAGCTTATTAATGACATTTTAGATATTTCCAAAGTAGAAGCAGGGTATTTAGAAATTGAAGAATCTCAATTTTCTCTACCTGGGTTTTTAAATGAGCTTTACGAGATGCTTGGCGTACAAGCGAAGTTAAATCGCATTGCTTTTAACGCTCGAGGCGCGTTTCCTCAAGAAGTTGTCACTGATAAATCCCGACTTAGACAGATTTTAATTAACCTCCTTAATAATGCACTTAAATTTACCCAAGATGGCACCGTCCAACTGAACTATTGGTCCAGCTCTTCGGAGCTATGCTTTGAAATTTCAGACAATGGTATTGGGATGTCAGAGGAACAAAAAAAGAACTTATTTAGCATATTTTACCAAGCCGACCCTTCGGTCACACGCAAACATGAAGGTACAGGCTTGGGGCTTACGCTTTCAAAACGTTTGGCAAAAGCTTTAGGCGGTGATGTAACGCTTGTCGACAGTAAAGAGCAGAGAGGCTCGATATTTCTTGTGACCATTCCCCTGGATCATAAAGCTTCCGCTCAAAACTTTTCTCGGCTTGCCAAAGCATCAAACGAAGAATCCTTAAGAGATAAAAAAATTCTTGTGGTCGAAGACAATAAGGATAACCAACTCCTCATTGGCCTTTTTCTGAACAAAACGGGAGCGCACTTAAGTTATGCCAACAACGGGGAAGAAGGATACAAACAAGCACTCGCCGATGATTTTGATGCTGTTTTGATGGATATACAAATGCCTGTTACTGACGGATATTCTGCTATAAAACGTTTGAGAAAAGAAGGTTATAGAAAACCAGTCATTGCCATTACCGCACACGCCATGACCGAAGAAAAATCAAAATGCTTTGAAGTTGGTTTTGATGATTATTTAGCAAAACCTTTGACTTCTCACTTGCTAAAAAACACTATTGAGAAGCATGTGTAATTTGCTAAAAGAAGGGAATGAAATTGAGTCAAAAAGATATCCCTTCTGAGGTGAAGGAATTTCTCACAAAAAACATCGATTCTATCGGTAAACTTGAGATCCTTATATTTTTAGCAACTCATCAAGGAAAAACTTGGACCTCTCACGAAATCAATCAAGAGCTGAGAGGAAACGATCTTTCCACGGAGAAGCAACTTTCGCAACTCGTAGCGCTTAAAGTTGTAGCTGCTAAACCAACCTCTCCTGTCTCTTATATTTACGATGCCTCACCATCCGATCATGTCGTGATCGAAAAGTTGATGGCCGCGTACGGAACATTTCGTACACGTGTGATTACTTTAATTTATGAAAAACCGTCTGAAGCATTAAAAACTTTTGCTGACGCCTTCAAATTCAGAAAGGATCCAGAAGATGGCTGAAATTGTTTATCTTCTTTGCTTTGGCACCAGCTCCCTCTGTGCCTTATTGCTTTTTCGTGCTTATCGTAAAAGCCAAACTCGACTCCTTTTTTGGAGTTCACTTTGTTTTTCAGGTTTTGCACTCAACAATGGATTTTTATTTTTAGATATTGTCGTCTTTCCAGAAGTGTATTTATCTGTTTGGCGGCTCGTACCCGCTCTTTTGGGTGTAAGTGCCTTAATCTATGGCTTGATTAGAAAGGATGCATAATATGTTGCCGGTTTATATTTCTGGCGCAGTGACAATGGGCTGCTGGATTGTTGCGCTTTTCTTTTACCAATTCTGGTCAGAGTCTAAAGATCGACTTTTCGCAATTTTTGCGTGGGCTTTTGTAATCATGGGGCTAGAACGTGTTGCACTTTTGATTTTAGTCGAGAACGAACGCCATGCCGCTTTTTATCTTCCTAGACTCCTTGCTTTTCTCCTCATCATTTGTGCGATCGTGGATAAAAATCGCGCCAAGCAATGAAGCACTAACGCGGACCTGGACTTTTTGCCTGTGTATTTATGAAACAACAAGGCCGAAAGGAAGGGCATGACCACACCATTTAAAATATTTTTTCTCTCGTTGGCCGTACTTTCACTCTCCCCTAAACCCTCCTTTGGAGAAGGTGGCTCCTCTTCTTCAGGAAGCATTTTGGTCGATTTTAACGGCTTCTATTTTTCTGATGCAGCTACTATTTCAAGTACAAATTCTGCAAGCACTCGCATGTTTTACGATGCAAGCCTTATGGTGAGAATTACGAAAAAGGGTGAGCTCTATATGGGCTGGAATTATGGCGGTTATGACACAACCGTTACGACAGGGTCCGACACCGAGACCTATGCCTCTTCCCAAATGGGACCTAGATTTTTATGGTTCATGAATAAGGGACGCAATTGGAGCTTAGCTGCAGCTTATAATCTTGTGACGACGGCCGCATATAAGGCAGGCTCTGCAGGCACAGCCCTCAAGTGGCGTGGGACCGCAATCAAAGCGGATATTGGTTATGTTTCTTGGCTCAACGACACGTTCGCCATTGGCGGTAAGGTGAACTACAACTCCGCAAGTTACATTGAGTCTTCAGAGGACGGAAATACCTACATTCAAGCTACAAATACCCGAGTACATATTTACCCGAGTATTTATTTAGGATTTCAGTTTTAAGATTTGTGATCTTCGTGTTTACAACCACAAGATTTTGTCGCGCCTTTAGCGTCTTTTGCACCGCAAGCACAACCTTTGTTATCTTTTCCGCAAGAACATGAATGCTCTTTTTTCGTCTCATTCGCAGACACCTTATTAGATTTGTCACAGGCAAGAGCCCCTGTCGTAACCATCAAACCACCAGCAAGCACCACAGAACCAAATATTTTCATCATAGTTCGCTCCTTTTAAGCTCTATTATCGTCAAAAAGCAGCCTTAAGTTAAGGTCTTTTCGGTTGACCCTAGCAGTCCGTCGGGAGTACTGTGCCTTACTTATCTCTTGTCGCGGGGTGGAGCAGCTTGGTAGCTCGTCGGGCTCATAACCCGAAGGTCGTAGGTTCAAATCCTGCCCCCGCAACCAATTTCCGATAGGTCCGTACCGGACACATGGGTAACAGTTTATTCCGATGACATAGGTAACACTTTCGAGAGGAACGGGTTTTGTCCCGCTTCGACTCGATCTGATTCATCATCAAAGTATCCTAAGTCGTAATTC
>JBFWOZ010000025.1:0-43578 GCA_050250255.1 Bdellovibrionales bacterium
GTAAATACTTCGAACTTGCGTAACTACTAATAACTGCGAAGAAAAAATCACATCTGGAGATTTTAGAGAACACCGTCGTAAACCCTGACCCCCCTCCCTCAACGAAAACAGGAAGGGGGGTCAGGGATTACGACGGTGTAGAAGAATATGAAGAATGTGATTTTTAAACTGAAATGACTTGGTGAAGGGATAAAGAGAATGAATAAACAAATATAAGGGGAATAGAGAATGAGAAAGAAATGGGAGCCACAAAATAATGTGGTGATGCCGCATGTGATCTCATCAAGTGAATACAAACAATTACTTGCAGAGTTAACGGTCATTTTGTACCGTGAGTTCTGCCAGCTCAATCAATCTGAAGCTTTTTCTGCTGCACCTGTTCAAACACAAAGGACAGGTACAAATGGGTAAAATTCGTTTTCAAAAACAAACATCGACTAAATCGTCAGGTCTGTTAATTGGTGCGTACATTCGCGTTTCAACTGAAGAACAGGCACAAAATCCTGAAGGCTCGATAAAGAACCAAATCGAGAGAATTAAATCTACTATCCGACTAAAAAATGAAACCGGCCGCTTTGGGGAAGTCGTAGAATTTTATGTCGACCGCGCCAAATCAGGAAAAGACACCAATCGTCATGAGCTTCAACGAATGCTTAAAGACATTCGAGAAAAGCGAATTAACTTTATTGTAGTATCAGAACTCTCGCGTATTTCACGATCAATAAAGGATTTTTCTGAAATCTGGGAGATGCTTCAAGAACATAATTGCGGTTTTTTAAGTCTGCGTGAATCCTTTGATACGTCAACTGCCGCAGGCGAAATGCTTATTTATAACATGGCAAACCTTGCACAATTTGAGCGCCGTCAAGTTGTTGAAAGAGTAACGGCCGGTCTTGAAGCACGTGCTGCTCGTGGACTTTATAATGGTGGACCAGTTCCGGTTGGATACAAAGTTGGTAAAGTAAAGGGAACGCTTGATGTCGACAAAGAGCATGCACGTACAATTCAGAAAGTATTTAAGGCCTATCTTGATGCTGAAAGTTTATCGACTACGGCTAAAAAATTAAATGAATCAGGTCTAAGAATTCCAAAACTTATGCAAGGTGGAGGACGAATATCCAGACTTGGCTACTTTACGGTTGATAACCTGCATACCATTTTACGCAACAAAGCTTATATTGGTGTGAGGGTCTATAAATCAAAAGGTGAAGTCAAAGAGACCAAAGCCGTTTGGAACCCGATCATTGACAGTATTACTTTTGAACGCGTGCAGAAAAAGCTTTGTAAAAACTTAAGTCGTAAAAAATCAATGAGTCAGACTCGCTATCCTTATCTGCTTTCAGGTCTTACCTTTTGCGCACAATGTGGAGATGTCATGTGCGGAAAGTCCGCTCATGGTAACGGTGGCAAAGTGCCTTATTATGAGCATGGTTGGGCCGTTAGAAAACAATCGGTCTTAGTTAAAGAAGTTTTAAAGTGTGAGCCTACTCGTGTTTTGGGTAAACGTCTTGAAGCGGCTGTTTGGGAGAAAGTTGAGGAATTGTTGAGTGGACCAAAGCTATGTGCCGAAATTTTAAAAGAGGCAAAAGCTATCTACCAGAAGCAGAAAAAATCTACGGAATCTGATGATCAAAAAGAAAAGATAAAACTTCTTGATAATAAGATTGAGGCAATGGCCGAACGACTTACTCAACTTCCAAAAACTGTGTCGGCCTTGCCAATCTTTAAACAGATGGAAAAACTTGAAATGCTTAAGAAGCTTGAAGAGCAGGTCCTTCAAAACCTTCCGCACTCTCAAGGGCATCGTGATTTACCGGCTGAATTTTCTGACTATGATACTTTTATAAAGGGCTTACGAAAGCTTAAAACGGTCAATGTCGAAGCTAGGCAAAAGATTGTTGAGAAGCTGATTCATAAGGTTGAAATAAAACCAGACGGCTTTATTGTTCATTATCATGCGGGACAACAACAGATTAAAAGGGAGTCGGAAAAATCCGGCTCCCTTATTTTTTCTAAATTTAATGGTTCGACTAGCTTGACTAATGGTGATCGCGGGAGGACTCGAACCTCCGACCCACAGCTTAGAAGGCTGTTGCTCTATCCAACTGAGCTACGCGACCAAGATAGAAATGCTGTTTTTGAAGCAGCGCCATTTTACAAAATTTAGCTGAAAAGGAAAGGTTTTCCTTGGAGATAGGCCCTGATTGGGGAATTATTATGGCTTGCCGGAGGCTAAACCATGACATCTAGTGGGTCTTCAATGGGAAAATATATAGGGGCTTTGCTTTTGATAGTAGGACTCGCGACGGGGGCCTTCTCCTTCTACGAATATATACAGCCTCAAGGCGCAATGAATCTTGGAACTTTTCAATCTGTTTGGGATCGCGATATTGGTTTTTTGAAAGAAAAAAAAGGCTTTCACGCAGGAGTCGAGAACCTAAAAATGGTGGAATTTTCATCTGCAGATGAGCGAATTCGCGACTGGATTGATCATTATAAACCTAGCTTCCAAGTTCATACGGAAGGTAATTATAAGCTAGAAGTCATTCTTGATAGCTGGGCGGATGGTTTAGAAAAAGGGGTGATCGTGCAGTATCACCTGATTGATCTTTCATCTGGCGATACAATCTGGGAACTCGGGCGCACCCTTACTCTTGTTCGGTAATTATTTTCCAATCAATTTCATGAATTCTGCGCGAGTTTTTTCATCGCTTCGGAACTGACCCGTCATTTTAGATGTGACGGTGATGCAGTTTTCTTTCTCTACCCCACGCATCATCATACAAAGATGCATGGCTTCGATCACGACACCAACGCCTACGGGCTTAAGAATGTTTTGGAGTTGCTCGCCAATTTGTTTTGTCATGCGTTCTTGAACTTGTAGGCGCCTTGCAAATACATTGACCAATCGCGCAATTTTACTGAGGCCGACGATTTTTCCATTGGGAATGTAGCCCACATGAGCTTTGCCATAAAAGGGAACAAGATGGTGTTCACAGAGTGAGTAGAACTCGATGTTCTTCACAACGACCATTTCATCGTAGTCTTCTTTAAAGAGAGCTTTTTTCAGAAGTTCTTCGGCATTCACTTCGTAGCCCGACGTTAAATACTTTAAAGCACGGGCGTATCTCTCAGGAGTTTTTAGGAGGCCTTCGCGTTTTGGATCTTCTCCTATGGCAGTCAGAAGAGCGCGAACATGTTCGGCCATCTTGGTAGTTGTGGGGTCAGCATCTTTTTTCGTACGTTCTTTCATGTTAAGGTAAGTACAAAGCCGAGGTGTAAAATGCAAGTGGCAAGTTTAAAGCTCAAAATAGGACGATATGAAGTTTTGCCCGTACGCACAGGGCTTTTTGCCTTAGATGGTGGGGCAATGTTTGGCACGGTCCCGAAGGCTTTGTGGGAGAAAACGAACCCGGCTGATGATCAAAACCGTATTCCTTTAGAGGCCAGAGCTCTGCTTTTAAAATCCAAAGATATGAACGTGCTAGTGGATGTAGGTGTAGGTGGAGATTTTATTGAAAAATACGGCGAAAAAATGGGGTCAAAGTTTGCGGAAATTTATGCTGTTCAAAATTCACCAAATGCTGATTCATTGGAGAAATCTTTGAATCGTTGGGGATTGAAACCACAAGATATTCATCACGTGATTCTCACGCATCTGCATTTTGACCACGCGGGTGGGGCCACAAAATGGGAGAGCGGAAAACTCGTTCCCACATTTCCAAATGCAAAATACTATGTCCAAAAAGCAAATCTTGAAACCGCTCGTAAGCCTAACATTCGTGAGAAAGCGAGCTACTTGAAACCTAACTTTGAACCTTTGATAGAAAGCCATGTTGTTCAACTGTTGGATGGAGATGTGAAGAATCTTTTGCCGAACCTCTCCGTTTTTGTAACTAATGGACACACGCTAGGTCAGCAATTAGTACGTGTGGAAGATGAGAAGAGCGTGCTTACCTATTGCGGAGATATTATTCCTACAAGTAGTCACGTTCGGTTACCCTTCGTAATGGGTTATGACTTAAATCCGCTCATGGTGATTGAAGAGAAATCGCATATCTTAGCTGAGACGTCGAAAAAAAATGGTTACCTTTATTTTGAGCATGATCCTTACTGCGATGTTGGCCAGATCGTTTCTCAAGGCGAGGATTATCGATTAGCAGCAGGATTTACTCTTTCATAATAATTAAGGAATCATCCAATCTGGTTTGTTGCTCGCAAACTCTTCAATCGTCTGCTTAACGACGGCGCCAAGGAAATTAGACTTTTGATAAGCGAGCCGTTGTCTTTCGTAGCTGGCGCCATTTTTTAAAATCTTTCGAATGAATTCAAACTCTTCTTCGTACTTCATTTGTTGGGCGTGGGGTTGCAGAATAGAAAGAAGTTCGAGAATCAACGCTCGAGCGGGTTTCACGGTAGGTTTTGAATCTAATATTAAGTGCGCATCTAAGCCGTAGCGTGAAGCGCGCCATTTGTTTTCGCGCATAATCCAATCGGGCGGAGGATTGATGACCCCCGTTTTGAATTTTTGATTAAGCCACAGGCAAAGCGTGTGAATGAGTGCCACAATCGCGACTGCTTCCTTGAGGGTAGGGGGCGTATCGCAAATCCGAATTTCTACAGTTCCATAATCAGGGTTAGGTCTGATGTCCCACCAAATATCTTTACATGACTGAATCGATTCGGTTTCTATAAGTTTATCGTAGAGCTCTACAAATTCATTCCAGCTTCCATAAAGGCTTGCATGTCCACCAGTAGGAATGGCTTCAAAAAAAGTAATTCGTGAGGAAGCAAGACCTGTGTCGTCGCTGTGCCAATAGGGCGAGCTTGCAGAGAGTGAAAGAAGAATGGGTAAGTAGTGGTGAAGTGCATTGATAAATTGAACCGCGGTTTCGGGATCCTTCATGCCGATATGAACATGAAGACCAAAAATCATAAGCCTTCGAGCAATCCATTTGTTTCGATCAATCAGCTCCGCAAAGCGTGGGCTGGGATGAATGATACGATCTGTGTAGAGCGCAAAGGGGTGGCTACCGCCTCCACTCAGGCGTACGCCGAGGTCATTACAAATTGTTGTGAGCTCTTGAACCGTGGCTTGAAAGTCGCTGTTCACCTCATGCGCATTTTGGCAAATGCCCGTATTGAGTTCGATCATGCTCTGAAAAATTTCGGCTTTAATTTTGGGGTGTTCTGCGTTTAATTTTTCAAAGATTTTTAATGAAGACGGCTTAAGGTCGTAAGTCGACGGATCTATTAGCTGTAACTCAAGCTCGGTTCCTAAAGTAAGGTGTTCAGACTTCTTAAAATCTAACATTATTGAAAAATCTCTTTAAAGAATTGGACCATCGCAACCCATGAGCGGCGATCCGAATCAGCGTTGTAACGTGCTGGGGATTTTGGATCATTTCCGACAGCTTTATTGGTAAACGCATGTACGGTATTGCCGTAAGAGACAAGTTGCCAATCCACTTTTGCAGAGCGCATTTCGTCTTGAAACTCACTGACCTCTTGTGCTGGCACAGCAGGATCGTCGGCGCCGTGAAGGACAAGAACTTTTCCTTTAATATTGGCTGCGTCTTTTTTGTTGGGAGTGCTTAAGCCACCGTGGAAACTGACAGTCCCTTTTAAGTCGGCGCCGGATCGGGCGAGTTCGAGGGCGGTCGTGCCGCCAAAACAATAACCCATTACGGCGATTTTATTTTTATCGACAAGTGGATTTTTGGAGATTTCATCAAAAGCGGCATTAATGCGGGCTCTCATGAGGTTGCGATCACTTTTAAATTTTGTGGAGAGAGCTTTGGATTCTTCCATTGTTTTGCCACGAACGCCTTTGCCATAAATATCGGCACCAAAGGCAACATAGCCGAGTTGGGCCACTTGGCGTGCTCGCTCCTTAACGTAGTCTCCAAGGCCATCCCATTCGTGGACAATAATTACGGCAGGTTTCTTTGCTTTACCGGGAGGTAGAACCAGGAATCCTTCGAGAGTGGTATCGCCTTGCTTGTACTCAACAGTTTTTTCAGTCATTTTTGCGTGCGCCGTATTAAAAATGAATGCGAATAGTAGAAAAAGGGAAGTGAAAATTTTCATAGAGACTCCTAAAGATTTTTAGTTTTGTCGTTAGGATGTTTCGAGTCAAGGCGACCTGCAGTGTCGCGCATTGACCCCCATCGTCTCTCGTCGCAAAGTACGCCCATGAGCCATTTTCAAACTTTGTATGCTCGCATGGCTAAGATTTATGATTTGTTTTATGGGCCTTTTTTGCTGAAGGGTCTAGGTATGGCCTTTCGCGCGATGAAGATAGAGCCAGGATTAAAAATCTTAGAGGTCGGGATTGGAACGGGAATTACCCTTGAGCGATATCCCCATGATGTGCAAGTTGTTGGAATTGATTTATCAGCGGAAATGCTCGAGCAAGCTCGCCTTAAAATCAAAAACCTAGAATTAAAAAATATAGAACTCAAACAAATGAGCGCTGAAAAATTGGAATTCGCAGATGCAAGCTTTGACCGTGTTTTTGCACCTTCGGTGATCAGCGTGGTTAGCGAACCTCGACGAGTGGTGGATGAAATGATTCGCGTCTGTAAACCGGGTGGATTGGTTTGTATCGTATCGCATTTTGCAGGAGAGACTGGCCCTACACGATTGATTGATCGGGTATTAACGCCTGTCACGCAGGGATTACTGGGCTTTCACATGGATACTTCACGAAATGTTTACTTGAAGAGGGCTGGCGTTGAGGTTGTGTCTGTTGAGAAAACGTTGAAGCCGAATTTCAGTGATGTGATTGTATTGCGTCGTCTTTAAAACAGTTATTTAATTTTTTTAACTTTAGCGCGTTCACGAAACAGCTTTTCACCGTTTACAAAAGCAGCTTCAATCATTTGTTGATGAAGAACACATGTGGATTGGACGGCATAAATAACGTTATCTAAAGTTTTATTATTAGTTACAAAGTAGTTAATATATTGCTTCATTAATTCATTATGGGCAATGTCAACTGTAGCGTGTTCTTCTAAAAATGTTAATGAATTTTCTTGTACGCCCATCTGCTTCAACTTTTCAATATAAAAGCGCCCGGTTTGAGTAGGTAAGTATTCAAGATGAAATAGATATCCTAAGTAGGAAATTGGATCAACAAACTGTATTAAATGTAAAACAAAAGCGTTTAAAGCAAGGGTATTTGGTAAAGGTTTGCTATTGATGATTAATTCTTTTTCAACGCCGAGATTAATTAAATCCTGCGCCGCCATCATATCGTGTCCAATTTCTGATTTGGCATGTGAGAAGAACTTACTAATCATTTCCCTGGGATTATCTTTCATATGCATTGTTGCGAAGGCTTGGATTTGAGGATTCAAACCTGCATGATGATATGTCTCTAAAAGATATCCTTTATAATGTGCAAGTTCTAGCTCACCAGCTGCTAGTTTTTGAAACCAGTATGAACCCTGAAGTGAGCTTAGAGCGTCCTGCCATGCTGTGAATATTCTATCAAACATATAATCCTCTAATCCATGAGTCGGTATATTTCAGAAAACAATTAAAAGAATATTCATAAACGTCTCAGTTCTACTTAAAGCAATGACCAGGACTTAAGTTTGACTAATTTGTTATTTAAAAAGAGCCGTTACTACAAAGGTGGAAGATAGAAAAAATACCGTTTTTGATTACATTCAAGAGCACCCTCTCAAGACAGTTATTGTAGAGCAGGGTACAAAATTAGAATTCAATATTGGTATAGTGCTGACCAAAGATGATTACGCTTTAATTTCCATTGAGCATAGTAACTTAATTAACTTAAATAAGCCCCATTACCTCCGTATGGAATTCGAAGGAGAGCATAAGGATTTTCATATACAATACATAGAGCGTGCCGACGATTCAGATATTTTATATCGAATTAAATTTTCATCTTCGAATTCTATAATTCAAAGGAAGCTTGAGTCAATTTCTACAAAGAGACCGGATTTTGATGTTAATAGAAGAACTTATTCAAGGATTATTCCTTCGTCCCCAAATTTAAAATTTTTTATTTATTTGAATGGCGTTAAAGCAAAAATAAATGTTTCAGATCTTACTCCGTTTGGCGCTGCATGCGTAATTGATGCAGGTGTAATGGGAAATGAGAAAATTGCTTTGGGTAGCAAGCTAAATTGTGCAATAGTTTTTGGTGCTAATACGCTTGTTGATCTATCTGCAAATGTTGTATGGGCGCGTTCACTCGACAGCAAGTATCATAAAATTGGTTTAGAATTTTCCTCTAATGCAAATTCGGAAGAAAATAAAAATGAAGGCGAATTAAATCTAGGACGCTCATATATTACGGGAGCTTACTTTAAGCCATTTATTTTTGCTGAAAAAGGTACATTTTTAATTCAAAAAATTTCTAAAACAAAAATTACTTTTCAAATTATTCGACCCGATTTGGTTCTTGCAAATACTGAAATTAAACTTAATTTTTTGCTTCCCAATAGCAGTAAGTGTTGGGCAAAGGTAAAAGTATTAGATAATAAAATTATAGATAAGAAATTAATCATCAATGCTGAGATTTTAGAATTTTCTCAGTTAGCAAAAGCAGAAATGGCGAGCTTTCTACTTTTGTTCCATGGATTTAATCCGACTGTGCTGAAGCGAGCAGGTCTTGTATCGAAAACTCAAGGTGCAGATTATGAATTTTCTTACGCGGCCACAAAGGAAGAATATAAAGAAGTTCTGGCTTTGCGCTCCTTGTGTTACAAGGGCGCGGGAAAGTTGAAGGCTGATGCGAGTATTGTGGCTAGCCAGGCGCCCCTCGATGACATTAGTAGAATTGTTTTTGTAAAGCATCAAGGACGCCCAATTGCTTCTGTTGCACTCAGTTTTCCCTCTGATGAAGATGTTGTCTTGGATGTTGAGAGGGGCTTAGGAAGAAAGCTTCCTCAAGGTTTTCCAAGAAAAAATGAATTGGTTGAAATATCGAGGTTATGCATTCATCCAGATTATCAAAGTTCTGATTTGCTTATCAGAATGGTGCAGGAGATGGCAAAAGTAGTTATTCAGTCTGATAGGCGATATATAGTCTCATCTACTGACGAAAAGATGTGGCCATTTTATAAAGTTATAGGTTGGAAAAAGACGGAGCTAGAATATGACCACCCATTTTTATCTAACCTTAGGCACACTATTATAATAGGCGATAGAGAGAGAAAAGCATTCAGCGTGGGCATTAATCCGCTAATTTGGCATGAGTCCTTTGGAAAAACCATGCATTATTTCAGGCCCAACTGGCTGAGGGGACCTCTCCTCAAGTGGATCATGTTTAGTGGTCTAAAGCATATAATGGGCTTTATAGTAAACGTACTTCAAGCAATATCAATCAGGGTGAAAAGGTAAGCATTTAATCTTCAGTTGCGAAAATAGCAGCACAACTAGACTTAGAGCTATTAACTTGTTCAAGTTTAATTGCCGAAAAGTATTACTGAATGGAAGTAAAAAGTTCGGCAAAACATTACAGCTCTAAAATCTTTAGAGCATATATCCTTCTTTTGAAGCGAAAAGCTAAAGAAGCTGAATTCATTTCTAGAATTTCTGCTTTAGGATATTCATTAAACGAATTTTATGATGATCGCAAATGGTTCTCTATCGTTGAAGAGCGTCAAATAATGTCTGTGATTAGAGAGATTGTTGGCGATAAAGACGTATGCTTTCAGGCGGGAAAATTAGGGATGAAACCTGGGGCCTTGGGACGCGCTGAAGTTTTCATGATAAAAAACGTTCTTTCAATGTTTCAAATTTTTAAAAATGTGCCTACTTATGCGAATGTATTAAATAGAGTTTTAAGATACGAACAAGTGGCGATTGGTAAGAATATTTTTTCATTCAAAGTTATACCTCAGACAAGCTTGTTAAGCGAATATGAAAAGAAATTGTTGCTTGAGTCCATTCCTGACGTAGTAGAAAGTACTAAGGGATATTGGTTAGAATTAGCAAAGCTTAAAGGGTTTTCTAGTGGAAAAGTTGAAGTTGTTTATGAGAAGGAAAACATTTTTATTAATGTTTCTTTGCCTTCAGCTTTCTGGGTTGAGTTATTTCAAAATTTTAAAACATGTTTAATTTTATTGTTACCAGGTATTATTGGTGCATGTTTATCTTGGCTGGTAAGCGGTAGTTTTAATAATGCATTGCTAATGGGCATGCTGCTAATTATTTCGACTGTAAGCATATTACTATTTGGAATGCTGAATGAAACTAAAACGATCGCTAAAAGAGTTGACGAACAGATTCAAGAGTCTCAGCTGATGCAAGTTCAATTAAAACGTCAAGCTGAGCAAAATTTATTAGTTAGAAAGTTTGTAGAAAGATTAATTCAGGATGGCGAGGTTGAATCTTTATATCAAAATGCGTGCGTTAACTTAAAAGAAATTATTGGCTTTGATCGGGTGCTAATTATGGTGGAAGAGAACGGTTCTCTTGTTGCTAAAAGCGGTATTGGTTTAGGCGTTGATCAGTTTATTGCAAATAAATTTTCATTACCTGTACAGATAGATTCTGATGACAAAACCAAACTAACTAATATTTTTAAGAACCGATCTGAAGTTCTTATTCCGTCAGTTGCCGAGCATCTTAAAACTCTTAAAGATTCTATGAGCATTGAGTTTTTGACAAAATCTGCAAGTAAGTCATTCGCTTGTTCAGCAATTGCCTCTAAGTCAAAAGCTTTTGGTTTGTTGATTGCTGATAATGTTCAAGAGAATAAAGTATTAGAACCGCAAGATCTGCATTTATTGGCTACAATTGCAAAGCAAATTGGACTGTTTTTAGAGACCTTGGAGACTCAAAAGAAAATTGCTGATACTTATAAAACTACTGCAGAGGCATATAGCAAATTTGTGCCTTGGAAGGCTTTAGACTTTTTGGGTTATAATTCCATCTTTCAGGTTAAACTGGGTGATTATTCGGAATTGGATGTTTGCGTTTTGTTTGCTGACATTAGAGATTTTACTACGTTATGTGAGGAAATGAATCCGAGAGATGTCATTAAGTTCTTAAATTCGTATTTTCATGCACTATCTCCTATTGTTGAGAAGTACGATGGTTTAATTGATAAATTTATGGGTGACGGAGTAATGATAATGTTTGAAGATTCTCAATCTGCGGTCCGAGCAGCAGTGGAAATTCAGTCTGCTTTGCATGAATATAACGTGTTACATAGGTTGCCATTGAGGAAAACAATTAAATCGGGGATTGGTATACATAAGGGAAGAATTGTGTTGGGGCCTGTGGGCTATGAAGATAGATTAAATATAACATTAGTTTCCGATAGCGTTAACGTAGCCTCACGCTTAGATAGTTATTCAAAAGAATTCGATGCCGACATTTTAGTTTCTGATGAGGTGGTGGAGATGCTGGAGCCAGCTTCTTTAACTATCATCAATCACGGCGAGAGAAATTTAAAGGGTAAGTCTAAAGCAATTCAAATGTTTGAAATTATTGTTCCTATTCAGACTTCGCTAGAAACTATTGCTTTAAATCGTCAGTCTAAAAAATATATACAAGATTTAAAATTTCGATATGAATCAAAAATTAGTTTATCAAATTCTAATATGAACAATATTACAGTCAAAAGGACTGGTTCTTGATCAATATTGAATCATCATAAGGCAGTGAAATGGTAGATAAATATTCGATAGAAGATCTTAGGAGAAAAGATCTTAATAGGATGTCTATATTTGCTGCTCTTTATATAGTTATTCCAATAAATTTATTTGCCTATTTATATATCGACATACCGCCTCAAGGAATTCAGCTTTTTTGGGCAACATTAAGATTAGGTACTGTTCCAGTTAGTATAGTAGCTATATTTTTTTTAAAAACATCCCGTGGATTTTACAATCCATTTCCGTGCATACTAGGATCTTGTTTATATATCATCGGAATTAATATTTTTTTTGCAAGCCATGCTGGTGGTTTAAACTCTCCATATGCCGCCGCCTTTATTCAAATATGTTATGGCTTAGCAATATTACCAGTGCCCGCATATCAATATTTGCTTGTAGCTATGTGTGCAATAGGTCTTCCTGTAACTATATTAGCACCTAATTGGGGTGAATTGGATTTTGCAAAAGAATATGCTTCTGAAACTAGCCACTTCATTATAGCAACAGCAATTTTTTACATTTTCAGAAAAGTTAGAAATAATCTGTACGTGACACAGCTGGAGCTTAAAGAAAAACTAGCTACACAAGATATAGATATTCAGAAAAAAGCCGAACAATTAATTTCTCTGCGTAAAGATGTGTTGCGACAGCAGGAGGAATTAGAAATTGCCAATCGTCTCTCCGATCTCGCGGCTCAAGTGGCGCATGATATTCGCTCTCCACTGACGGCGTTGAAGGTAGCGTTTGCAGATAATACTCCTAAGACCAAAGACGTTTTTGAGTTGGGTAGGACGGCATTGGTGAGGATCAATGATATTGCAAATAATCTTCTGAATTACCGGAAACATTTATCTGCCGTCTTAGAAACAGAACCTCTCGTACAGAAAACGCAGAGACCCTACATTTTATCACCTCGTATCGATCAGCTCATTTCTGAGAAACGGGTGGCGGGGGCGATTAAGCAACAGGAAAATATTGAACTTGTGCAAGATTCATCGCATCTCGTGTCTTTTGCGAATGTAGACAGTTTAAATATTATGCGAATCATTTCTAATCTACTTGATAATAGTTTAGAGGCTTGCACTGAGAAAGGAAAAATCTCGTTATCTTTAAAGATCGAAGGCCAAAAATTTGTTTTTCGTATTAAAGATACTGGAAAAGGAATTCCTCAGCATTTGCTTTCTAAGGTGGGTCAAAAAGGATTCAGTTACGGAAAAGAATCGGGTAACGGTTTGGGTTTATATTTCGCTAAGGATTTTTTAAAATCAAATGGTGGCGAAATAGATATTCGTTCCCAAGAAGGTGTTGGGACGGATGTAGTGATTTCATTTCCATTAGCTCCTTGTCCAGCTTGGAGTCTTCAAAAAATTCAAGTAGATGCTAAAAATTATTTTGTAGTTGTAGATGACGATCCGTCTCTTCATCAATTGTGGGCCCAAAAACTGGAGAGTTTGCCGACGAAGCCAACTCTAAAAACTTTTTTATCCCCAGACGACTTTCTCAAGTGGTATTCAACTTCGCCTGGTCAACCCTTTATGCTCATTATCGACTACGAGTTTGCTGACAAAACAATGAATGGGCTTGATCTCATCTCAAAATACAATCTCTCACAGGCTATTTTAGTCACGAGCCACTTTGAAAACGAATCCGTGCTCGAGCAAGTAGAGAGGCTTAAAATAAAAATGATCCCCAAAAGTCTTATGCAGCACGTGGAGCTCATTGTTACATAACAATTGCAGTCCCCTTAGTGCGTCACTGGTCACGAATCTTCTTTCAACTCCACCTTACATTTAGTTTAATTTGCGGTGGAGGATCTTATGAGAAAAATATTATTAGGCTTAGTTTTTAGTTCATTTGCTGTACTAGGATTTTCACTCCCAAGTAACTCAGCAAAAGCACCAGAATATGTTATCGAAAATGACACTCGTTATATTATCCAAACGAATATTCGTAATCCTTACGAAATGGGTAAACTCACTCGTACTTTAGTGCAACAAGGGTTCGATGTTGCCGGATACGTTTGGCAAAAAGGTGAGATTGAAGTCATCACAAACGCGAAGGGCATTAAAAAACTGAATGCTGCTGGTTTGAAGGGCTCAACTGTAGCTCAATTTTTAGCTCCGGATGCCCGCTTCTTGAATCCAGCAACGACTGCTAAAAAACTTCAAGATTTGCATGCTGCTTATCCACAGCACACACGACTTGAACAGATTGGAACTTCTATTCAAGGCCGTCCTGTTTACGCTCTTCTCATTTCAAACACTCCTGCTAAAAATGATGCAATGGCTGTACAAAAGCCTTCCATTATTTTTGATGGAGTTCATCACGCTCGTGAAGTCATGACAGCAGAAGTCGTTATGGACATAGCAGAAGAGCTTTTAACAAAACAAGGCTCTAGCGCTGCTTACAAAAAGATTGTCGACAATTGGCTCGTATGGGTTGTGCCTATGCTTAACGTTGACGGTTCTAACATCGTATTTACAAACTATGCTATGTGGAGAAAAAATGCTCACATGACAAACAACCGTGTTCACGGTGTAGATTTGAATCGTAACTATGCTTTCAAATGGAACGCATGTGGCGGTTCATCTGGAGCAACTTCAAGCGAAACTTATCGTGGAGAGGCCGCTGGAAGCGAACCAGAGACAAAAGCGCTTATGAGTCTTGCAGAAATGGTGCGCCCTACAGCTTCGATTTCTTATCACTCCTACAGTGAACTCGTTCTTTATGCTTACGGATGTAATGGATTAAGAGCTGCTGAACAACAGCTTGTAGAAGGTATTGGTAAAGAGCTTGCGGCACTTCTTCCTTCAGATAACGGACGCGGAACTTACACTCCTGGAACTCCATGGGAACTTCTTTATGCTGTAGATGGAGCATCCTCAGACCATATTTATGGCCAATTTGGTGCTCTCTCTTACACGTTTGAAGTGAACCAATCCTTTCAACCTGCCTATACGGTTCGCCAACCAACTTTAGAAAAACATCGTAAAGCTTGGTCTTGGTTCTTTGAACGCATGAGCAAAAATTTACTTACAATAAGCACTGTGAATGCGCGTACGGGTCGCGCAGAGTCTGTCGAGATTGACATTGATACGGTTGTTCATCGCAATGGGGAAATGCCATTTAAATCTAATGCTCAAGGAAAGTTTTTTAAAGTCCTTGATCCTGGAGCTTATGTGATCACAGCGAAAACAGCTGATGGTCGTAGAGCTAACATGACAGTAGAAATGAGCGGGCAGCCAAAGACAGTGACTCTCACAATTCAGTAATTAAATTTTCAAAAAATTAAAAAAGAGGCGCACGAAAGTGCGCTTTTTTTTATTAAAATAACGCAGAATGAAAATTATTTTTTTTAAAAATTCTATATTACTGCGTGAGCACCGCGTTTTTTGCTAATACAGACCTATTAGTTTTTCTGCTGTATTTGAGAAAATTTTTTTGTTTTGTTGATACCAGAAATTGCTAAGAGATTTTTCAAAAACCAGTTAATGTTATTTCAATCTCAATTCATTTTCAATTAAACAAGGAAGGAAAATACATGCCTGTAAAGCGGAATACTCTATTATTTGTATATTTGGTGGCATTATTAACAGCTTGTGGTCAGTCAGGATCGGCAACAAGTTCAATAGATATGGCTTGCCAATCGGACGAAACGGAATCAGAGACGCTCTCTGCGCTTTCCATAGAAAATCAATTTGATTTTTATCTTTCGCAAGGACACAAAAAGTTCATTGTTAAGAAATTTGATTCGCAAAAAACCATGTCGGTATCAGAAGCTCCTCGTAAAACATACAAGGTGGTTGGAGTGGAACACCGTATTCAAGGTTTAACGAATCAATGGGATGTTGTTGAGATCAATTCTGCAAAGGGAGTTGCGGAGTTGAAGCAGCAGGGAAATTATTTTGAACAAATAGAATCCATCGAGCCCGATTACCCATTGCAGTTAGGCTTCAGCTCTTCTGATCCGCTTGTTTCCAAGCAATGGAGTTGGAAGCAAGTTGATTCGGAACGCGCTTGGGATCTAGATATAGGTAAACGCAAAGTGGTTGTGGCTGTGATTGATTCAGGAATAGATATTCGTCATCGCGATTTAGTGAATAATATTTGGAAAAATTCTCGAGAAACTTTAAATGGGGTGGATGATGATCAAAATGGAAAAGTGGATGATATTTATGGCTGGGACTTTGCTCACAATGACGCTTCTCCTCTAGCTGATAGTAAAAGCGAAAACCACGGCACGCATGTGTCTGGCATTATTGGCGCTCAGGTTAACAATGCAGAGGGTATTCTTGGACAGTCTCCTAATGTTTTAATTATGCCATTAAGATTTATTAAAAGTATTGGTACAGGAAGTACCTCTGATGCCATTCGTGCGATTGATTACGCTATTGAGAAAAAGGCGGATATTATCAATGCAAGTTGGGGCGGTTCTAATTATTCAAAAGCACTCTTTGAAGCGGTGGAAAGATCTCGTAAAGCCGGAATTCTTTTTGTTACAGCAGCTGGAAACAATGGCCAAAATCTGGAAACAAAAAGTTGGTACCCTGCACTTTATCCAAGTGACAATATTTTGAGTGTAGCTGCATCAGCAAAAGATGATCAGCTCACTTCATTTTCCAACTACGGACGTAGCAAGGTGGATGTAGCAGCGCCGGGACTTAATATTTTTTCTACCTACAATCAAAGTAGTTATGGTTCTATGAGCGGAACATCCATGGCAAGCCCATTGGTGGCAGGTCTCGCAGCTCACGTGAAAAGTGTGAATGACCGTTTAGACTATAAGCAGATTAAAAAAGTCATTTTGGCTTCTGTAGATCGCCAAACTTTTTTGACAAACAAAGTGCGTGCAGGCGGAAGAGTCAATGCTTATAAGGCTATTCGTGCGGCCAATGATCCTGGCTTTGATTATGATTTACCTACGGATAAGGGAACTTGCCCTTAATTTAAGGTGTATCTAAGATTTTTCTTAGCGCACGATCATAATTAATCACAACACGGCCGTCATAATTTTCGGCCGTTGTTAAAATAATCTCCATAATTTCTGAAGAGCTAAGATGTAATCTGAGACTCTTCAAAGCTGCAGCAACTCCCGAAACGTAAGCTGCGGACATACTTGTGCCATCCATATATCCCATTCCAGTTGACGATAATGCTGATGGGAGAAGACTGAAGACTTGCTCTCCAGGAGAGTATATTTGCACGGGTGTTCCATAATTTGAAAATGTTGAAACGGTATGATCTTTGGTAACGGATCCAACAGTGAGTTTATTTGTCAGATGGAGAGAGGCTGGATAGACAGGTTTTATACGAAGATCTTCTCCTGAGTTGCCGGCAGCAAAAACAAATAAAATGTTTTTCCTTGAGCTGCCTATGAAAGCACCTTCTAGAATTTTCGAACAAAAAGGTGTGGTCCAACTTGCATTTACGATGTGGACACCACGTGCGATGACGTAGTTAACCGCATGATAAGCGTTTTCAGCTGTTCCTTTTTCTCCATCCATAAAGTCGGCTGCGATAATTTTTGCTTGAGACGCTATTCCGCTAAATTCTCCAGAAGGACTGCCGGCAATTGTGCCGCTCACATGCGTACCGTGTCCTTTTTCATCGTTCATCTCTGGAGTGCCATTGACAAAATTCCAACCCCATACGTCATCAATATAGCCATTGCGATCATCGTCAACTCCGGTTACGCCTTGTTCCTCTACGAAATTTTTTTCGAGAGCGTTCTGTAGGAGGGCATGGGAGGTATCAACTCCTGCATCTACTACACCTACACGCACACCTTTTCCTAAGTTTGAGAAATATACGGGATTATTGAGAGGAGGATGAGCAAGGTAAGTTTGAGAAGGAGCCTGGGAAATACGATAATGAGGTTCTAAAAATAGAATTTGCTTTTCGTTTTCATCAATAAATTGATCAATTTTCTCTTCTGTGAAACGAACAACTTCTACTTCTCCAGACTTCCATTGTACTAAGTACTCTCCAGAAATTTGAGAACCCACACATTCTGGCGTAGCTTCTTTCTGTTTATTTTTATCTGAATTATATCCACAAGCTGAAAGGCATAAGTAAAGAGTCAGATAAAAAGTTTTTCTAGAGAGGGCACGCACTTCTTTCTCCTGAGTTGAGTCTTTGTTTGATATCTCGAATGAGGCTCAGAGAAATTGTCTTTGATTCTTGAGATTCCTCAGGAACTTGTTCTGTTGGCGGGGTTAAAGCTATGTAAAGTGGGGTAGAGATACTCACTTCTGTTGGCAATACATTTGCGCTGGCTCCGAAGTGATGGAGGGCAGAGAGAAATACGCGAACACTTCTTTCGCGCTCAGGACACCCTAGCATTCCCTCTAAAAAGTAGGAGTAAGTTATTTTAACGGCTCGTGGAGAAATAATCTGAATCGTATAGCCAGTGTCGTCGTTTTCAAATGTGAGAGATGTGGAGCTGTGTTGCGTAATCTTGAATTCTTCATAGAGTTCGGGATTCCAAAAATACTGTACAGTGGTACATCCATCTTGAGTGAAGCGCGAGAATTCTGCGAGTCTTTCTTTCGGATCTTCAAAAAATTCAAAACTTCTTTCAGCGAGCTGCCGATAGGCAAGGTCATCGAGTACAGGATGGGTCGTAATTTGTTCGGTGTAATTAACTGTAAATTGACCAAATTGTGGCTGGTTCAAAAAACTATAGAGCTTAGAAACTTCAAGACACTCGCCGTTAGAAACCGCACTCATATCAATTTTTTCAATTGTTACAAGTTGGTCGGATGATGCCTCAGGTTCATTCTTCTTCTGGCATCCTACAGTTATCGAGATTGAAAGAGCTAAAACAAGTATTGAATGTTTCATTGCCGCGACCTGCTTTCTTTAAAAAAAGACAGACAACTGTTGGCTGTCTGTCTTTTGATAGTTGAATCGTAAAAACGTTAGAGGATTAACCTTCTTGGTCTTGGTCAGGTTTATCTTCTGGCTTTTGCTCTTCGGGCTTCTGTTCTTCAGGCTTTTGCTCTTCCTGTTTTTGTTCTTCTTGTTTCTGCTCTTCTTGCTTTTGTTCTTCCTCTTTTTGTTCTTTCACAGCTTCCAAATCAAGGATAACAGAACCGTTTGCACAGTATTCTTTTGCTTCTTGTTTGCCTTTTTGATCTTGTTCCTGCTCTTGTTCAATAGTTACACATTGTCTAAGTGCAAAGCTCAAAGTTGCGAAAGAAGATTGGTCTTGGTCGTTACCAGCTTCTTCAATAAATGATACTTCACGTACGGTAGCCCAGCTTGCAGCATCGTCGATAATGATAGCACCATCATCAGCCATTCTTAATGTCATGACGTGTGAGTCACCTACATAAAGAAGAAGCGCGTGATCTGCTGTATGCTCAACACGGTCAACGACTGCAAGACCATCGATGTCGCCAGCAAGTTCTGCGAAATGTTCTTCACCCGCATCAGATTCACCCATGTCTGTATCTACAGCGACATCAGTACGAAGATATTTAGTAAGAACTTCTGCGGCTGGAGTAGATGGTTGTGCAGTTTCCTGTGGTGCAACATCTGGTGTTGCGCCGCTTGGTGAATTAGAGCTTTGGCATCCTAATGCAAATGCTGCGATAGCACCAAGTAGCACGGGTTTAATTAAATGTTTCATATTTTTCATTCCTCCTCGTTATCGAGATAGTGTGGTTCGTTTGATTCCCCAATCAGCAAACACGAAGCCGACGCTGAGGAGTGCGTAAAAACGTCTACAGACAAACGTCGAGGAAAAAAGTCTCTTTTTAATGGGATGCGTGAGCACAATTGCTACGTGTAGTTTTTTAAAAATACAAAAAACCCCGAAATGAAGGTGTTCAAAGAATGGAACAACTCTTGCTAATACGTATTCAACTTATGAAAACACTTCTCTTATTATTAGTGACACTTTTTTCGTTCAAAGTTCTTGCAACAGATTCTCTAAATGAAGCTCAGATTTATATTCAAGAATATATGACAGAGCTACGAACTGATCCTGCAACTAAAATGCAAACTCTTCCTGACATTATAAAGAGAGATGGAAGCATTTATCGGCGAGGTCAGATTCGAAGCTTCGGAGATTCGCAAAACTTTTTGCGAGATATATCTCGAACTTACATAGAGTTTGAACCATTTTTCTCTGTACCAGGATCTGAAGTGGAGATTTCGAATTTTTTTGAAAACACATCTATTAATAAGAATCTATTTACGATGCATACCCAGCAACTCAATGTAGGCGTGCCACAAACACTCCCTTGGGGTGGGTCTTATTGGCCCACTCATAAAGGTTTGATCGCTGCGAGATATGCAGACGCTGGTTTTCCTGGATCGAGAGAATGGGATGTAAATTATCATTATGTAAGAGATATGCCTGCAGAAAATTATATCCCAGACCGTGTATATGCACTTTCTCCTGCTGAGAAATACGATTTGCTGATCGGTAATACTACATGGACATTGCCTGCGCGCATGTGGAAAGAAGGTCTCGCAATCTTTCAAGCTCTTGGATATGTGGCAACTTGGCAGGGGATTTGTCATGGTTGGGCAGCAGCTGCTCATTTTAGTACGCCAGAACCTGGCCACCACGTGGATGTGGTTTCCACTACGGGTATTCCAATTCGTTTTTACAAAAGCGACATTAAAGCTCTCGCCTCTTGGCTGTGGGCCGCTACAAGTCCTCCAGCGCAATTCATCGGATCACGATGTCGTATTAAAAATCCCGCTCGTGATGAAAATGGAAGAATTTTAGCTGAAGAGTGTTTTGATGTGAATCCAGGTTTTTGGCATCTAGCACTTGCCTATCGCGTAGGTGCTGAAAAAAGAAGTCTTGTAATAGACTCCACATTTGATGCCGAGGTTTGGAATTTTCCTGTAACAAAATTTAAAACAACATATTTTAATCCTGAATCTCTACGACCCAGTTTCCATCCAACGGCCTCGGTGATTCCGGTAGAGCGCTACACATCCGATAAATTTAAAAAATATCGCTCCTCAGACACCAAATATATAGTCGGCATCATGATGGATGTTTCTCATGCCAGCATACAATCACCAGGTACAACTACGAACGAAGAAATGATCGAGAAAACCGTTCGTTATATGTACGATCTTGAGCTCAATCAAAATCACGAAATTATTGGAGGAGAGTGGTATACAAACGGACACCCTGATTTTATCTGGAGTTATAAAGCGGGTAGTCAAGCAAAGACGACTTCGGATCTTCAGCTGGATCCAAACATTGTATGGGATGGTCCTGCAGTACCAGCCCCCCTTGCCGAAGCTGCATTTACAGAGTCGAAAAAAGGTCTCGTTCTTTCTCGCATTGTGAACGAGCTTATAAAACGAAGTTTACAGTAAAAATAACAAGTTATGACCTACCACTTTGACCCCCTTGTAAAGAGGGGGTACTGAACGCCTTAATGAGTCTCCAAAGTTTTTTATTTCTTATTTTATTCTCTCAATTCTCCTTCGCTCAGGCCCCCAAAGATTTTTCTCAGCTGACTCTTGTTGGTTACCAAGCTTGGTTTGGAACTCCAAATGATCAAGTTCATAAACGCTGGAATCATTGGGGACTTCCCGAACGTATTACCTTTGAGCTTTATCCCGACATGAGAGAGTATGCTAAAGAGGATGTTTACAGTACGGGATTGGGGAAGCTCCCTAACGGACAAGATTCTGTGTTGTTTTCTTCTGTACGAGATGGAGTTATGAGCACTCACTTTCGCTGGATGAGCGAGTACGGAATCGACGGAGTGGCGCTACAGAGATTTGCAAATGAACTCTCGATGAATCCGCTTCATTTTAGAAATGTCGCCGCCCAAAAAGTAAAAACCCACGCAGAAAAATGGAAACGCTATTTTTATCTCACTTACGACTTATCCGGAGCAAACCCTAAAACTCTCGTTGATGATATTCAACGTGATTGGGTGAACTTAGAAGCAAGGTTGCGTCTTACTGCAAGTTCGTACTATGTAAAATCAGGTGGTAAGCCTGTCATTGGTCTTTGGGGATTTGGTTTTGAAGATCGACCGGTTCAGCCGCACCAAGCTCTGCAGCTCATTCAATTTTTTCGGCAAAAAGGTTTCGCCGTTCTGGGTGGGGCCCCTTGGTGGTGGAGAAAAATCACGGCTTGGCACCAAGTTTATTTCTCGGTACAAATTCTACAACCTTGGGCGGTTGGTAGTTACCGTAACGAAAGAGACCTTCAGAGCATGCACGATACAATTTATTGGGAAGACATACGGCTTTTGAAACAACACGGAGTTCAATACCAGCGAGTGATTTTTCCAGGTTTTGCGTGGTCGAATTGGAATGGTGGCGAGAAGAACATGATTCCTCGAAGTGCTGGCCGCTTTATGTGGAACCAAGCACTCGAAGTGAAATCTCTTGGGGTCTCTTCGATGATCGCGATGTTTGATGAATATGATGAGGGGACGGCCATTGCAAAGGCTGCTGAGAATAAAAGTTTCCTGCCTGTAGGAAAATATTTTTTAACTCTCGCCGAAGATGGCCAGGACATGTCCTCTGATTTCTATCTGCGTCTTTCAGGGATGATTACAAAACTTTTCCGAGGCGAAATCAAACCCCAGCCTACAGTTCCGGTACCGCTAAGGCCTTAGGATTTTCTCTCGTACCAATAAAAACTCACGGCTGAAAAAGCTAAAAAAGTTCCTCCCATCACGTAGGTTGTAGCATCTAATTGAAACATCAATAACACTGCGAGAAGGGCTGCGACCAACGGTAAAAGGGGAGTTTTACCGACTTGGAAAGGGATTCGAAAGGGTCTCTTTTTGTCAGGCTCAGTATGTCGAAGAACAATGAGAGCGACATTCACTAGGCAGAAAGCTGTTAACGTCAAAAATGCAGAAACACTCGCGATCACTTCAAGATTTCCGAGAGGGAGAAAGAGGAGTGAAGCTACTAAAATGATCAGAGAAGCAATCCATGGCGTTTGCCGTTTAGGCAGAATCGAACTTATTTTAAGTGGCAACACACGTTCTTTCCCCATTCCATAAAGAATGCGGCTTGCACCAATAATAGAAATAAGTGTGGTGTTCGCAGTAGAAAACAAGGCGATCGAACCAAGAAGTTGACCCAATTTTGCAGAAATAGTTTCGGCTGCGGCCATTAATGGAGCGTCGCTTTTCGAAAGAGCTTCTGGGCTAAGGAGAGCAAGTGCACTGAGGCTCACTAAAACATACAGTATGGTCGAAATACTAATGCTGAGAAGAATTGCCCGTGAAAGATCCCGCTCAGGTTTTTTTGTCTCTTCTGCTAAATTGACGATATTTTCAAATCCGAAAAAAGAAAAAATAATAAGTCCCGCGCCAGAGAGAGTTCCCCAATGTGGGGTGGCCGAGAGCGCCTCGCCGAATTTCTCGGAAGTCATTCCAAAATAAATTATCAATAACAACCCCATAACTTCAATCAGAGTGGAGGTGACGGTCACCCAACTAGACTCGGTAATTCCGTAGATGGCAATTCCTGCAAAAAGTAAAAGAAGTACTACTGCTGAAAGCTGAGGGGAAAGAGTTTGAAAAAATTGATTTAAATAGCCTCCAAAAGCAACCGACACAGTGGCCGCTGTCGCAGCACCAGAGCCTGCAACCGAAACACCCACCATGGAGCCAATCCAAGGATGTTTTTTAAAAGTTTCTCTCAGATAAACAAATTCTCCCCCCGCTTTTGGAAAAAGGGTGGAGAGTTCTGCGTAAGAGAGGCCGGTAAGAAGAGCCGCAACTGCCGCTAAGATAAAGCTTAACCAAAGCGTCTCATCTGTCTTTGCAGCGGCTTTTCCAATGATGGAGTAAATGCCGGCACCTAAAATCATGCCCGTCCCATAAAAGGTCAAGAGAGGTAGACTTAAAGAACGTTTTAAACTCGTCACATCAGTTACTCCTAAGGCAGGGGAACACTGTGCAGAGAGTGTGCCATGCAAATAGATTTGTTTGCCTACTCAAATAAGGCTGCAAGATCTTTGATTTGAAGGGATTTTAGTAAATTCGGATCATTTGATACCACTGCGCTCGCGAGTTTCTTTTTTTTCAGCTGTAATTCTAAAATTTTTTCCTCAATAGTATTTTTAGCAATCACTTTATAAGCAAAGACTTTTTTCTTTTGACCAATTCTGTGCGTACGATCAATCGCCTGAGACTCTGCAGCTGGATTCCACCATGGATCTAAGATGTAGACATAATCTGCGGCCGTTAGATTCAAACCGACTCCACCGGCTTTCAGGCTCAATAGAAATACGGAACAATCCTTTCTGGTTTGAAAGTGATCGACTCTTGCTGCACGATCTTTGGTTTTCCCATCGAGATACTCATAAATAATTCCTTGTGCTCGTAAATTATGAGAAAATAGCTCTAATAAACTTGTGAATTGAGAGAACACGAGGGCTTTATGGCCATCTTTAATAATCGTTTGCAATTGATCGAGCACTAAATCGAATTTTGCCGACGATGAGTGGGCTAGCTTAGGATCTATTAATCCTTGATGGCATGAGGCCTGTCGTAAGCGCAAGAGAGCCTCTAAGATATCGATCTTAGATCTTGAGAAGCCTTTATTCTCAAAAGTTTTTGTGAGCTGTCCCCAGTAGAACGTTTTAAGTTCGTCGTATTTTTTTCGTTCCGTAGGTGAAAGCTCACACATCAGTACCTGTTCAGTTTTTTCCGGCAGCTCCTTTAGAACTTGTTCTTTGGTCCGTCGCAACAGGAACGGGCTAAGAGCGCGGCCCAAAGACTGAATCTTTTGTGGCTCCATTTCTTTGCTCCAGCGATGTGCTTGGGCTTCGGTGACAAGACCGGGATTCACAATCGAGAGAATCGTAAATAAATCCATGAGGGAATTTTCAACGGGCGTTCCTGTGAGAGCAATTTTTCGCCGAGCGTTGACTAATTTTAAAGCCATCGTGATCTGAGCTTGAGAATTCTTTGCGTAATGGGCTTCATCCATAATTAAATAATCAAAGGCAACGTCCTTAATATTTTCGATATCATTTCTCAGAGTTTGGTAGGTAGTAAGAATGAGGTCATGATCATTAATAGATTTTTGTAACTGTTTGCGATTTGTTCCAGAATAGATAAGCGTTTTGAGATGTGGTGTGAATTTGGAACATTCTTTTTCCCAATTGTAGACCACGCTGCGTGGAACGACAATGAGGCTTGGCTGTTGACTCTTTGTTTTTGAAAGCAGCGCCAAAATTTGGATAGTTTTGCCGAGCCCCATGTCATCCGCCAAGATCCCACCGATGTTATTTTCTGATAGTAACTTCAACCAGCCTAATCCTTCTTTTTGGTAGGGCCTTAGCTTCCCTTTTACCAGTTTATCAGGAGTGACGGGTTTGAGTGATTTGACCTTGTTGAGGAGTTCCAACAGTGTATTGAATTCCTTGCCGAGGGCAAATGCAGATTCCGAAATGCTGGCACTCAAAAACAAAGTCTGTACTTTGCTCAACCGCATTCCCGCACTAGTGGTTTTACCGATACTTAGCAGGGGAGCCAATTTATTTAACCAGGCTTCAGGTAAAACGCCAGTAGACCCATCACCTAAAGTCACCATTCTTTGCTTTGTGCGGAGGGCATGTAAGAGTTGAGGGAGACCAAGCTTTTGAGATCCAAACTGAAACTCGGCTTCAAGGTCAAACCAATCCATATCTGAGGTTAAATTGAATTTTAAGTTGTTTCCGATAACGACCTTGTGATCGCGAGCGATAACTTCCCAGCCGTAACTGAAGAATTTTTCGATAGCTCCTACAAGATGCTCCTGAAGAAAATATCCCTGAACGGAAGGATCTTCAGAGGAGATGGGTCGTAGCTGCATCAGTTTTTCGTAACAGGTTTTTTCAAGTTCTGTATTTCGGAGAATTCGTTCTTTCGCTGAAAAATGATAGATATAAAAGCCGGTTCCTGGACTTACAACATTAGAACCATAGACAAAGCCGAGTTTTGCGGCAAAGAGTCCCGAATTTTTATCGATATCGAGAGAAAGCCGAACAAGGGGGGCCGCGAATTCAATGTCCTTGAATTTCATTTCGAGTGGCAATTGAATGGGCGTATATGTTGAAGTGTCACGCCATACGTATTCGAGAAAAGAATCAATTTCTTCTTCGGTTATAAGTGTGGGTCCCTTCGCTAAAAATTCAAGCCATAGTGCGTGTTCGCTGGCGTTAGAGCGAGCGCAAAAATCATCGAAAAAAATAAAATGCTCGATGTATCCAATGATATTGCCGAACTCGCGTGTGTCGCCGTTTTCATTGTAAACATGACCTGAAAGTTGATAGCCTTTATCTGTTTTTACAAGAGACAGTCGAAAAGACCATAGATCTTGTGAATAAGTGTAGCGACGGATTTCGTTTTCAACCTCCCGAAAATCCTCATACATATCACTGGAACGAAAAAACAGTTTGCCATTGTCGGAGATCTTTCTGAGGATCATATCTGCATGTCCAGGGGTCAGAAATACGCTATCCACTTTTTTTTGTGTGTAATAGGAATAAAAGCGCTCTACCGCTTCCGTACGTCCGACAAGGTCCCATAAAAAATCTCTTTCGACAGGATCCTCATAAAGCACAATTTTTTCTGACGTAAGTTCTGCGGGTTTTGTCTTTCCGAGCCCACCCTTCTTTAGGCGCTCTTGCATAAGAAGTTCGAGCTGGATGCGATTTTGATCAATGGTTCGCCGAAGATTAATTGCGTATGTTCCTACACGCGAATGTGTATTTTGTTGTGCGAGGGATTCTTTCTGTCTGTCGTGGTGAAACCCTTCAATTTCATTTTTTGCACTTTCGAGTCTTTTTCGCCAATGAAGATCTGGGCTTTTATTTTCACTGGCAACATCTCCAGTTATCTTTTTTAAAAGACCTTTGTTGTCGATGTCCAGTATGGCTGCCCAAATATGCTTACAGTTATTTCCATCCATAAAATAGGGACATGAACATTCAAAGGAGGGTGTGTCGCCGTCATATTCAATATCCACGTCATAATCATAGTTTCCTCGCACCGTAAAGGATGCACATCCTGCTTCCAATCTTTTGAATGTCACAGCATTATGCAGAAAGTATTCGCGGCCGCGCGTGCGCGATTGTGAATCAAATAAAAATTGAACTTTATAAGCTAATTTGGCCACGTGGTTGAGCTAATTCACATTCGTAAGACGTTTTAACAGGCTTTCAAACATTTGAACGTATTGATTTTGAATTCGCTGAAGCACCTCTTTAGCGAGATCTTCTTTGTAGGTATGTGAGGTGAGGTTACGGTCTTCAAGTAAGCGAATCCAACGATCTTCCTCTTTGCGATCGATCCAGCCAGATTGAATAGCGATTGTATAGGCCTGTTTCGGATTCCCTACTTGTGAGCCCATTCGTCCTGCCGTTTTTTGTATCGCCTTCCAGCTTTGTTCAAAAGTAAATTCAAAAGCCTGAATGATTCCCGCACGGTCCCGGTCTTCAGTGATGGGTGAAGCTAAATAGGATTTAAGCTGAAGGAGGGTTTTTTGAAAATTCACAACATCTGAGCTACTCATAAATAAGGACACCTTCGCGATCAATGTTAGACTTATAATCCGAGGTTAACTCGTCGTAGAGAACAAGATCAACAGGCAAGAGAGTGAGATTTTTCTCCTCTACCTGAGCGAGAGTCTGAGACCAAATCTTTCGATCATTCACCCACACCGCCAAGTCGTAGTCAGAATTTTCGCGCGCTTGATTTCGCGCTCGCGAGCCGAACAAAACGATTTTTTTTACATTTTTTGTCTGAATCAAAAAATGGACTAAGTCTTGTATCGAGGGGGGGAGGGCGCGCAAGCCTGAGGTTTCTTCCATTGGAGCTTCTTCCCAGTGCTAAAAGAAAAAATTGGTCGGGGAGATGGAAAAGCTCCTAACCCCTCGACTTTGTTACATTTCGAATATCGCAAGCAGCAAAAAGAAGCAAACCCTTTAACTCCTCTGGAATAACGGTAGTACAGTGCCTATAGCTTCGTTTGGAAGCTTATAGCCGAGCTTATCCGTTCCTCCTATGACCTCGACCCCTGCTTTTCTCAGGTAGCCATTTGTCGTCTTTAGTTGGCTGTGCCCAACCATCGACATGACCCGTGCTAAAGATTCGCCGCGCGACAGCAAATTGGTTATAAATGTCGCCCGCAGATCGTGAAACTTTATCGAGGTCACCCCTATGGCTTGGCAGAATTCGCGGGTAATCCGCGCTTGCTCGCCATTTTCCCACTCCAGGAATCTTGGCAGCACAGACTCTTCGTTTCCTCGTTTTAGCTTAAGTTCCTTCAAAAAGGTCATCAAGCTTTCAGAAATAGGTACGATTCGTGATCTCTGTGACTTTGTAGGACCAAAACCATTTTTGGAGGTCCATTGCTTCGACACCGAGATCGTTTTGTTCTCCAGGTCTATATCTGTCCAATTCAAAGCGTAGAGTTCTCCCGACCTCATTCCGGTCATAAGGGCGAGAGCCCATATGGGGTAAAAACGATGATCGGTATTCTTCGCTTCTTTTAAAAAGATATTAACTTCACTGTTGGTGAGAACATTCTGTTCAACTTCTGGAATCTTCACTTGAATTCCTGAGCATGGGTTGCGATCAATAATTCCTTCACTGACCGCCATTTCAAAAAGACGTTTCACCATTTTTAAAACAGTTTTTCTGTGGCTAGCAGAAACAATCTCGCCACATTTTTCAAAAATCAATTCATGTACGTCAGACCTCGTGATCTGCGCAAGTCCTTGATCTTTCCAATGTGGGTATACCCATTTCCGAATCTGGGAATGATAATTGATGACCGTAGAAGGTTTCATTTCGATCTTCATACGTTGCATACAAACATCAAACCATTCATGCCAACGAAAAGGCACATTCTCTTCTTTTAGCTTTGCAATTTCGCGTTTCAATTCGAACTCGATTTGCTGAGCCTTTCTAAGAGTATCAATGCCTGATCGCTTGCGCTGAATTCTGATTCCTCGTGAGTTAAATCCGTTCACATAAACTTCATACAGCTTCTTTCCATCTTCAATATAACTACGAACGGCCATGATTAGGCTCCTTTCTTAAGGAAAAGAGCCCTGCAATCCAGTAACTTGAACCGCAGTCGTCGTCCGAATTTGTACACTTTGATCTGATCGCGATGGACCATGATTCTAAGTGCGTTCGGAGAGACTGACAGAAAGTGAGCTGCTTCTTTTGTAGAAAGCCACTCGCGTGCTATTCGATTTTCAATGAGCGAAAAGTCCGATACATCTTGGACTTTATTTGAACTCATAATACTCCTGGAAACCCTATCATTCAAGGGTTGTAAGGAATTTATATGATTCGTCTAGTAAAGCGATTTTTCATTTTTAAGAGCTAAATTACGTACTCGTAGACTTGTCAACAACTTTATCTGTGGATAAGTCGCTCTGGGTCTTAGAGTTACGTTTTCTCTCTTTATCAACGATGCCGTAGTGCTCGCGTAATGCTTTTCTAATCTCTTCAGGTAGCGCATTTGAATCCTCGGCACCGCGAAGCATGACGCTTAAAACTTTCTTATCATCAAAATGCAGATTCCTCATGGCTTTGGTATCATTATCAGTAAAGAACTTCTCAAGATTTGAGAAAATGTAATTTGCAATATCAGACTTTGTAATTGTACCGGCATCAAAGCCATCGCCAACTTTCGCCACAACACTTTCTAGAGCGACATTAGAGGATTTATTGATAATCACTCGAAACAGATCTTGTTCACTACCACCAACACCATTAGCCAGCTGATTTTTTTTCTTACTCTCTCTATTCTTAATTTCTAAATTAATATTATTCATAATCTATACCTTCTACCTTTTACCACCGCCCATTTTTTTGTCACCAGGTCCTGACCCCTTCCACGATATTCGTTGAGGGGGAGGGGTCAGGACCGATCAGGTGACGGAACAAACGGGCGGCGGCGGATTTTTTGTGATTGATTTCAATAAGTTCTATATCAAATAAAAACATTTAACCTGCTCACCTAGCTATTCCCACTGAGAACTAAGTGGGAATAGCATCTTTGAGTACATTTACGGACTGCTGTCGCCATTGATTCAGAGTCACGAAGGTCACTGAAATTTGCTTTGTCGGAAAATAAACGTGGTCCATCATTTCTTTAATCGCGCGTTCAATTGCTAGATCTTTGCAAATAAAAATGATGGACCTAATGTGCTTCATGGCGGCGTAGGCGCTCAAAATCTGAACATATCGTTTTCGACTCTTAAGCGTCATTTCTAGTTCAATGGCTGCGAGGTATTCTTTGCTCGTGTCTTTGCAGGCTACGACAGCATCAGGGTACTTAATATAATCGCCTTGGCTTTGAATTAGAAAAGTCGTTTTGCCGTGCATTTTAAGTTCAGCTTCAGTCATCCATTTCGTAAGTGAACCAGCGCGCTCAGCTGTCATAATTCCACGAAGCAAAACTTCGTCATGAGTAAATTGAGAGATCGACGGCGCTTTTGCCGCCACCGATTGGACGGCCGAAATCACATTTTTGTTATAACGATTTAAAACCAAGACGTTTTTGACCCTCGAATTTGGATAGGGCATAAAATAGCCACGGTCTTGAAGCGCTTTCCAAGAAACATTCTTCCATCTCTTCGAGCCGCCTTGAAAAATGAACTCTTCCCAAAACTCTTTTGTTAAGAATCCTGTCTTGGCCGTAATAGAAACTGCTTTCTCTGGAAAGTGCTTCAATTTTCCTCCCAACGAGCGGGTTCAATAATAATATACTCAAAGTGTCCCTCAACAAAGCGATTGCCGACAATTTTGCCTTCGACCCATCGAGACTCAACTTTCGGTTCTCGCAACGATGGAGGCGTGCCTTGTTTAGATTGAGGCACAGAAGCTTTTCCTTTTTGAAAAGCCTCACGTTTTTGTTTTTCGGTCGAATTAAAAATTGCGGAACCCGCAATCATACCCGCCATTCCGCCAAATGCGGAACCGACAACAACATTTCGAGTTCGGTACTCGCCATCTTTGCCTGGGTCCGCGATACCACCAAGCACCGCGCCAGTGCCGGCACCAATCGCACCGCCAAGACCTACGCTTTTTCCTTGAGTTGCACAGCCCATGAGCGAAAGTATAAGCGCTGCTATTTGAATCAGCGCAAAATAATAAATTGCGATCTTTTCATTTCGCTTAACCATTAAATGCCTCTTTCGTTTAAAGAGTTTTGCTTGGAGTTAGACTTATCTTCTTCCATTAGGATTGAAAGACTTGTAGCTGACATTTTAGGCACCTTCTCAAGAGGAGATCCTTTCAGATCATCATACTTACGAAATCTAATATTGATGGCAGAGCTACCGGAGTCATGGGGCACAATCATGACAGCTTCTCCAACGCCCAATTCATTTTTAAATCTGTTGGGATGAACAATGAATTCCTCAACCTCTCGTGCCGAAACATCTCCGGTAGACTGCTCATCAATAAAACCCTTCTTTCTTCGCTCGGTGTATTTGGTGCCTTTGGCAGTACCAATTACTTTCGCAAAGTATTCAGCCGAGTCGGGATCATTGCCGCGCATAAATACTTTCAAATTGGCATTGGTCAGAATCGTATTCGAAATGGCATCACCCAAAGTTTTAATATCGCCAAGAGCTTGATGAGCAAAAACGATTCCCACATTTGCGCTCCTGGATTTATTAAGAACCGAAACAAAGCCTGGATAGAGGTACTCAGAAAAATCATCCAGAAACACCGAAAAGAATTTCTTGTTTTCGCTTGAGCCCCTATGTCGATTTGCTACCGCACTTTGAAGCGATTGAAGAATCAATTTGCCCGAAGCTTTTCCAAGAAACGGCGAAAGCAAAACCGGTAGTTGAAAGTACACTATTAGATTTTTTTCTAGTGCATCTTCAAGTGTGATTGCCGGAGTTTCGGCATTAAAGAGACAAGCGGTTCGTCCAAACGCAAAGTGACTGATAGCAGCGGTCAATCCACTGGTTCTTTGCACGCGTTCATTAGGTGGCAGGTCTCTAAAATATTCCGTCCACTCAATCAGAGCTTTGTCAGAAATATCCCGCGCCATTGCAACCAATGCCGGTGGCCGAGTGATCGCTTGGTGGATTCTTAAAAATGTCGGAATTTCTTTTTTAGCTTCAAAAACTCTTAGCACTTGGGAAAAGACTTCATACTGAAGACTTCTGTAATGTGGATTTTCGAATTCAAATGAATTAAATACTCTTTCCGCTATTTCTTCAGGTGTTCCACCGATAAGAGGATTAAATTGATGCGATTGTTCGATACTGCCCAGAGAGAAAAGTCTAAAATCCTTTTGTCGGCCGGATTTTTCAACATAAGCCCATAGCTTGTTAAGTAATGAGCTATCAGATTTACCGTCAATAAGAATTAATCCTCGTCCCTGTTCAATATCTTGAATCGCCCACGGTAGGATCACAGATTCGGTTTTTCCTGCGTTAGTCGTTCCAATAATTTGGGTATGCATAGAGCGCTGCTTAGTTTTAATAAAAACATTTTCATTTTTATCAGTTACCCCGCAGAACACAGCGTCTTCGGCTGGACCCAATATGGTCATTTGGTTTTTATTCTTTTCCTTCATCTTTTTTGTTCGTCGAAGGAAGAGATACATAAACCCAGCAAACAGACTGCCTACGAGTACCGAAAAAATAATTCTATGCTCGATTGGTTTGATCCAAACTAAAAACCAAACTATGAATTTATCAACCGCCGCTATAAGTGCAAATAATCCGGCGACAATTATAAGGTGATAGTCGTTTGAGGGTTTGGCTTTATTGTCCATAGGTCCCTCCAGGATCTCGAAACGTAAACGGCTGATTGATGACGGCTTGGGTTTCAGCACCAGCAGAAAGTTCAATCCATTTCTTTTCTTTACTCATATCTTCGGCCCACACGGTTGCTCGGTCTTTAGCTGTTTCCGCAACCGCATTTTTTAAACCATTTTCGTGACCGCCTTCCGAAGCACCCAACATCCCTGTGGACATTGACCCCACTGCATAAGCGCCAATAAATTTTGTGAGTGTCTGTCCAAGAGTATTTTTAAGCGCCTCGGAATGTACTTTACCCTTAACGCCGACTTGTCCATCATCAGAAATCCCCAAAGCTGAGATTTGCCGTTGTCGTCCATCAGGATAAACGATAGAACGCCAAGCGATTTGCGCTCGCTCAATCGACCCATCAAAAGAAGCTTCTCCGTATAGCTTCGCACCCTCTGGAATTGCCATGCTGTCATCATGATCGACTTCTTTTGTTACAACCCCAATGACGGGCATGGCTTGGCTTGCTACGGTCACTTGTTGCGTGAGACGGAGCCGCATTCGTGTACCAGGCGGAACTTGCGTTTTCGAATTCATCCCACCACGAGTTAAGATCATCGAACTGTTTTTGTCTTGCGACTTGTTGCCGCCACTACTCCCTTGATAGAGGTGATTGAGTGAAGATGGCGCGACACTTCGATTCAGTTGACCCTGCTGTAGCTGTGCCCAGGCATCCTCAGTGGGATTACTTGCGGCTACTTTGTCCGTAGAACCAGGCTCCGCTCTCTCATGAAAAACAGTTTCATCTGGTTTTGGAGTCGGCATCAATAGCAACAAGACAACGGCAGTTACTACAACAAGGCTGCCAAAATTTCTCATGGCTTTCCAATTTAGATCTCGCTTGTTCGTGAAGGGCTTAGGCTCCTTCAGCACGGCTTTTGAAAGCCAGGCGTAAATGCTATTCTTTTTTGCTACTTCCATGCGCTAACCTTTGGAATTGTGAGATATGAATTCTTTTTTCTTCTCAGCTCAACTCGTAATGTTTCTTGAAGATTCAAATCGTTTTTTATAATTTGAATCATTCCGTCGATAGGCTCATCAGGTCGCACTTCGAGATTAGACAAAAATAAATTATGGATAGGCCGAGTTTGACCACCCTGAGTTAGCCAAAGCCAATCCGCTTTAACTTTTTCTTTTTTAAGTCCCAAAATTCGAAACTCAACTATGAGTATGCCGTCTTTAGTCTGTCCAAGGCGTTTGGTTTCAACAGTCAGTGCATCGTTTACAAGTTTGTTCTTAAAATTTGTCCAACGCAGACTAGGTTTCGCCTTTTTCTCTGGGGTCTTTGCGCTCTCAAGATAGACAACATAGTCGGCACTTAAAATATCGCCTGGAACCAACAGCACATTGAAGCGCTTCCAATCCGTATAAATATACAAATTGCTTTTCGCTCCTCGATAAAGTGGTTTAATTGTTATCGCTTGATCTAAATACTCAACCTTGAAGGCTTCTTGATCGCCAACAACGACACTGTTGGGCCGATCAGGTACTTGAATGATTGTCGCAATACCAACAGTGGTCTTAACGTTTACTATTTGGTCGCCCTCGACGGGCACATGGCGCACTTTTGCCCATGCGTCTATACAAAGAAACATAATAGGCAGTGTGATACCTAAAAGGAGTCGGAACATATCAACCCTCTCTGTTACAAATTTTTTGGCATTTTCAAATGGAAAAACATTAGAGCCGTACGTACTATTCTTCTTTTTCCTTAGTGATATACAGACCCCAAGGATTGTCCTTTGTTCTCGGTCCGCTCTCAAAACTAAGTTCTAATCGAAGATTACCAGCAGCCTTAAGTCCTTGGATGTCCGTTACGCGATCACCCTTTACAAAAACCGTTTTATTTTTGAGATTAACCTCCATGACTTCTGGATAAACCCTTTGGGACACCAGTTTTTCTGTGGAAAATTTCGCCACGTTTGTTACGGCCGCTTGAAATGCGCTAAGACTACTAGAGAGTACAAATGCTTGCGCATTTTTGAGTTTTTCCTGAACATTTTTAGGCTCCCATTTGTATCTCAGATCAATGTAGGCTTTAACCGCGGCACGAATTTGATCTTCGGCTTTTGGAGCTTCTCTTTGTTCTAGAACTGAAGCCGAAGTATCGAGTGTGAGTAAAACTGCGGGCCGTGTGGCCATCACAAAAAGTAATGCAAATACTAGTGTCACAAGAATAAGGGACAGTAGCGAAAACAGTTTTAAAAACTGATTAGAGTGGCGCAATTCTCCTAGCATTTCAGGTAATTTTCTTAATGTTAAGTTAACAGTTTTTTCCATTTTTATTTCCTTAGAGTTTTGTAGATGGTTTGTATTTAAGTTTTTGAGCTTGGTCGCGCGCAAATGATCCGGTGTTAGAAAGAACATTTCGACTGGTCATAGTTGTCATCGCGACCCGTGCGGGTGCTGCGACCATTGCGGCCACCGCAGAAGCGCCAAGTGTTGAGGACATTGCTTGAAATCCTGATCCCACGATTGATTTTACAACCATCGGAGTTAGGAGCATTGCCACAGCGATAACGAAGTTCATTACGATAAGTGTTATGTAGTTTCCCTCGGCACGATAAGCGTCGCCAAAAGAAAGTGCGGTTAACATTGTGCCAAGGATGGCCCAAACAATTTTCCAGCTTGCGACTTCAATCATGCCTCGGAATAAATTCGCGGTAATGCGGGTGGTACTCGAAAATACATTAAATAATAATAACAACGGAGCCGTCACCATAAAGAACGCCCAGAAGAAGTGATACATGGCTATGGTGATGTACCTTGCAATATACAAAACCAAGAAACTCAGAAACGAAAGCGTCGCAATTATCAAATCGTTGAACTGAAGTAACACGCTAGTTGGTGAAAGCGAATAATTTTGAGATTTCTCCTGAGCCATTCTAATAATCGTATCGAGGCTATTGAGATTATCAATTCTCTCGGTAATTCCGTCAGCCACAAACAAAATAGCTCGACTGATTTCTGGAAATGCAACCAATAAAACCGTTGCGGTTACGGTTCGCTTTAGAATATCCAGAAATTCAGAACTACCTTGAGGCGATCTAAACCATGCAACAGCAATCGCCAGTGCGAAAAATACGGGCAACATGAGATAATAAATTTGCACAAACTCTTGATGCAAATTTGTCATTAGCGTGCCCAATAATTCAAACTGTGGCATACTAATTTCCCCCTTGATTGATCGTCTGTAACTTTGTTTCTTTTGGAAGCTGACCAAGAGCTAAAGACAACCCGTCGTATTGCGTTTTAAACTGTGCCGATTGCAGTTTTTCTCTTCTGTTTTGTAGAGCGGAGCTTTCGCCAAGCATTTTAAGCATCATGGAATTTGTTCTTAGAACTTGGGTGGACACACCAATTAGTATTGCAATAGATTGAGCGATTAGCTTACCTGCACCTTGAGGGCTTACAACACGAGCGTGCTCGATAATTCTTTTGCTCTCGTCATCAGCTTGATCTGCAAAGGTGAATAAAGTTCCATTCATCGCAATGCTTTCTGCAACGGAACGATCTTGTGATTCTTGTAGTCTTGCCTCGGCCGTTTGGGGAATTCGACCATAAAGATCATTGATAACTTTTAACACTTGATCAGCAGTATCGAGATTTCCATAGAGACCAGGATTGAATCTAGGATTAATGATTTGAATAATCGCTAAGCCTTCACGAATCCCACGGTTAATATCTTGGAGTAAATCCAACGTATCGGACCCAGTTGTTAGAATTTGTCTCAGTTGAATCAATTGCTGAACTGCATTTGCCAAAATTTGGACCAGCACTACCACATCACCTCCCCACATATCTGCGCGACTAGGTTGAGGGGCCATTAATGTTAAACTCAAGAGAGTGGCTAATATTCGTTTTTTGATTTTACTCATGCCTTCTCCTTTTTGCCGTTTGCAATCCCGTTGGGATACATTTCTGCCGACTGCTCGATTGCCGTCATTTGCGTTAAACCCTGACTTTTTAGTTTTTCGAGGTGCATGTTGTCCTGTGCATCGCTCGTCGAGAGCCAATATTCAAACGGACTTGGATTGATGCGAACAACTTGCCGATGGTCTCCTTCAATCATGAATCCTTCAGAAAATTCGCCTTTGCGTTGTTCTAATGAACCGATAAGCGAAAGCTCTTGTGAGTTGAGCTTTAACGCTTGTTTTAAGACTTCGGAATCACCCCGCTGAAGCATGACAAACTTAGTCGCCGTATTATTGAGAATCGCGGGTCCAATGGGACTAGCAACAATTTCTTCGACACCTTGGGTGATGAAAGTAATTCCAGATCCGGTTTTTCTAAGGGTGCGCGCACAATACTCCATGAAACTTGAAGCCGCGTTACTTTTTAAAAGTTCCCAAGCTTCGTCCAAAATAATTCGTTTTTTGCAGGACTTGTCTTTTTCCACTTGAGCTAAAATGAAATCCGTTAGAATCAAGATCATAACGCTCTGAAGATCGGGATAACTTGATAAGCCTTTGAGATCAAATGTGCAAATCGGCGCATCAGTTCTCAAGCTGCCTGGTCCATCTAGTAAGCGACCGTATGGTCTTTCTCCAGTCCACAGATAAAGCATTTTAGAGATTGATTTCATCGACTCTTCTTTAAACGCCGAGAGGTACCTCGATAAATCACTTAGCGTCGGAACTTCGCGCTTTGCTCTTCTACTTTTATAAAGTTCGATAATCGCTTTTTCTAAGAGCGCGCGGTCGAGCTTCGGAAGTTTTGACTTATCATCTTCTGCCACCATGCTTTCAATGATTGCGAGTAGCGATTTCAATTTTTGATCGCTAGGCTCTTGGCTTGGATCAGAAATATCAAAAGGGTTGATACGATAATGGTCGGAGAGATTAACCTCCAAATACTGCCCACCAAGTGCTTCTGTTAGTTTTTTATAGGAACCTCCTATATCAATAATAAAAACACGAAGGTTTCTGGCGAGTTCCTGTAACAGAATGCAATTATTTAAGAAGCTCTTTCCGGCACCAGATGAGCCGGTGACCAAGCAATTATAATTTGGCAGTCCTGGATCAAACGGATTGTAGCTAATAAGCCCATTCATTCGGTTTCTAAAAATGACTGCCGGATCTTTATCACCTTCGCGAGGTCCGTATACCGGAAGAAAATCTGCGAGATTATTAGTTTTCATCTTTCGCCCGCGCTCTAAACTTACGGGAGCGCATGGTAGTGAGCCCTTAACAATCTTCCAACTGCCGACGGTCTCCTCTAAACCTTCCGCGCCCTGTAAGGCGCGGAATCGCGAAAGTACATCTCTGACCTGTCTGTTTAATTTTTTTGTTCCATCACTTGTATTAGGCGCTCTCAGCACTATACTCATTTGAGCCGCATAGATGCGTTGTCCCGAATTAAGGAGCTCACGAATCAACTCTTCTGTCGAAGAAAGCTTGGTTTCGCTCTCAAGATCGCTTGCCTTACCGCCGTGAGTTGCCGCAAGCGAGTGAGCCATTCGTCGCTTTTGCTGAAGTTTGGCCATTTCATCGGCTTGAGGTGGGACCTCAAGAGTCAAAATCAAATCATAGTGAAAGGGCATTCTCAAAAAATTTGATAACTGTCCTGCGAATGTCTGCTCAGGAAGAGTTTTTAAAGTGATGACCTTATGAAAATGGGAATCAAGCGTGAAATGGTCAAATCCCAGCAAGAGATCGCCGAAAACTAATTGCTCTCTGGGTGACTGGGTTGCGAGCCAATCAGATTCCGCCAAAATTTCTTTTTCTAAATCTGTGTCTTCAGATGCCGTAATTTTCGGTAAAGGCTCTGTGATTGATCTCTTAGGATTTAGAAAGCCGTAAATATTGGCTAACAACTCTTGACGACTCAAAGACCGAGTTGAAAGTCCAATAGATTGAAATGTAGACGCAAGGGATTCGAGATTCTGTCCTAAAAGTTCTAGCGTCTCTTCGTAAGCCTGACCTGCAAGATTTGAGAACAGTTCCTTCTTTTTCATAAATCCTGAAGATTTGGCATCAACCATCTTTGTTCTAACAAAGATAAATAACTTCGGTCGATAGAGCTCACGATCCTCCAAGGCTGAATTTAAACGGGCATGTCGATAATCGGCAATTCGCTTAACCAACGGATGAATTTGGTCTATCTGTCCGTTTCGATGAGCGGTCAGCATTTCAGAAAAATCAGAACGCACAGTAAATAAAAACTGAAGCGATGTGTTTTCAGAAACAGAATTTAAAGCAGAGCGAAGGCCGACCGCAAATTGGTTGATTTTATTCTCATCAAAACATTCAATATCAATCAAAGAGACGTGCAGCCCACTAACAAGTGAACCGTCATTTAGCACGGCGTGACCGCGTGGTTCTTCAATAAAGTCCCAATAAGGGAGCTCCTCTGCAAGAGGAGCATCGGCGAATTGTTTATTACTCATAATCTATTCCTTTTAAATTTTCTATAGAGACGATCCGCACCTCCAGCCGCTCGATAGGCTGGTTGCGCTAAATACTCGCCCAGGTGTTGCAAGAAACCGTCGGGTCTTCCTCGTTTCGCAAAGTAGAGGAACAACGCCAATCCCAGCGTTGTTCCCCATACCAGCGGGTAACGAAAAGAAGTGGTTCCAAAAATCAAATTTGTGATCGCGAGGTTAAAAAAGATCAGCAAAAGGTCTGGCAGTTCATAACCAAATAATTTGCTTTTCATTTCTAGTGCGCGCGGCACTTTCGTGGTCAAAAGTCCTTGTTCTTCCATGCTGGTCTCCTAACGAACCGTTTGCGAAATAAAATCCACAATGGCTTGCGCTCCAAATCCAAAAATACAACCCAGTACCGCATAGACGATGTGCTGTTTTGCATTTGGATTGCCTGTAAAAAATGAGATTGCGGCAATCGCGATCCCAATGACAGAAAGCAAAGGCAAAATAACTCCTGTGAGCTTGGTCTTAATTCCCATGAGACTTGATTCAAGTCCGGCATGTGCCAATTCTGGAAAACAGATATGCATTGCCAAAAACGCCACGAACAAAAAACCAAAAGTGCGTAAATTCATACTCATTCCTGCTCCGTTGTTAGTTGTTTTAAACTCAAGCCACATACTCAAGATCCTCCAGCTCAACACTGTGAGTGGATTGGGTTGAAGATTCGGGAAAAATACTCATGTAGATGGGCTTCTCAAACAAGTCGAAATCAAAACGAATAATGCCGTGTAAGGAATCGGCCTGACCGTTGCCAACAATATTCCAGTAGTATTTATTTTTACTATTTGGATTTTTGTTAGGCTCTCTAGTCATGACAAGGTACCTCGAAGGATCGTTTTTGCTCGTAATGATGTAAAAGCGATCATTGAGAAATGTCCAAAGCCTAAGAGTGTAAGTGCTTTGACCTTCTTTTAAATAGGCCATTCCGACACTCTTGTTTTTTTCAAACTTATTGTCTTTCGTGAGAGTTCCCTGAGCGACTTGAAAGCGATAAAATTTCGATGGTTTGTTTTGCTGTACTAAATTGGTTTCCATTAATATCTCCTTGGTTAAAAATAAAATTACTTTTCTGCATGGCGAGCCATTCATCTGTGCTCATCCACTTTGTTTGGTTTCCAGTTTTCACACGTATGAGAGTTGAAGCTCTCGTTCTCGCAATTCGTTTAATAATTGAAGCGGTTCGGTTTAAGCCGCGCATAAGACGTCCGATTTGAACTTGTCATCTTCTTCGCACCAGCCGCACGCTCCGCAAATGGGTTTGCGTAACTCTACTTGTGATTGCTGTTCACATTCCGGGCATTGCAGCCAACCCAGTGTTTCAAATCGGTAGGAATCAACCTCTATGTTTTGAAGATTGATTTCAAAAATGTCTCTGACACCGTAACCTTCATCGAGCAGTATTCGATCCACCCAAAATCGTCCAATGCGTTTGATTCTTCGCCGTCTTCTCATCGTCACCTCCTTTCGCGCCAACAGGCGCAGTTGAAGGAAGTAAGAAAAGCAACAATGGGCCACATGCCATGTGGTGAGTGGCTGATAAGTGCTACTGAGCAATTTCAAATACTTAGATGGATTTGAGTTAATTTTTGTTTGAATAAACCCCTGCAGCTTGCAGGGGTTTTGCGATACAAAACTACTGCAAAGGTGCAGGGGTTAAAGATATTAAAACTTTACATTCAAAAATACTCCAGCTAGCATTTAAGATAGTTGGCTATCAATAATTCTCTGTGAGGAACTGATAGTTGGTAACTACTCGACTACAAGCACTCAGGAATAATCCCAGTGGGAACTCTTGAATACGCTAAGTAGCACCCGAGGCAACATAGCTAGTTCAGTGAATTGGCTAATAAATTTTCTAAAAATTTAATTTTCTACCAGGAGAAAACTTATGCAAAAGGTTTTGCTTGGCTATGGCATTGCCATGACTGTTGCTCTCGGAATGGTTTTGGTTTTACTTCTAGCCATATTCGTTTACGTGAGTTTATAAAATTGCTATTTCCCGCACGTCCTTTTTAAAAAGGGCGTGCGGGCATCTAAAATATCCCATAACCCCTGCAGACACTGCAGTAGTTTTTGGTGTCATTTAGTCACTAAATTAAATCTATTGAGTTTAAATTGTAAGTCCTTCAATTGGTATGTCAGATCAAATATAAGACATAGGAATCATTAAATATTTTCGTAAATTTGACTTCTTTATTACAGGGCGATACATCGGTTTCTGGGATTGGCCTACATTTCGCTCTTGGGGGAGCTATGAAGAGTGCCATGAGTTTAAAAAATTTCAGTTCTTTCGTTTTATTCACCCTAGTCACCACATCCTGTACGAAGGGCAATCCGACCAACGAGGTTTTGAATCAAACCTACGTAAAGGCAATCTACGCCCTTCCGCCAACATTAGATCCCATCCTCATGAACGATACGGCATCGTTGCTTGTTTCCAATCTGATTTATGAAGGCTTACTAAGATTTACTTCAGATTTGCAATTCGAAGGGGCGCTTGCTGAATCATGGTCAGTTGATCCAAGTGGAAAGCGTTATGAGTTTATTCTTCGCGAAAACATAAAATTTCACGATGGTAGTAAAATCACTGCGCAAGATGTTGTGCGATCATTAACACGAGCTGTATCGCCACAAAGCACGGTTTATAAATATTATGACTGCATCGTCGGTGCGGAAGACTATTTCAATAAAAAAGCAAAAACGGTTAATGGACTTAGAGCAGGCGCCGATAATAAAGTTGTCATTGAGCTTAAACTCCCGTTTCCTCCATTTTTATCTGTACTTGCCGGAGCCACTGCAAAGGTCCTTCCTGCGGCAGCAGAAAATCCAAGATTTTTTATAAGTCCTGTTGGGGCGGGTCCATTTAAGTTTGTGAGCAAATTAAAAAATAAAAATGGAAATGACGAATTACATCTTGAAAAATTTGAACAGTATGCTGGTACTCAACCAAAAATCTCAAAATTGATTCTGCGATCTCTTTCGGAAGCGGATGCTCTTAAGCAAGCTTCTGATGGTAGCATCTACGACTTAGCTAATTTCCCACTCTCAGGAAAAGAAGAAGTATTTAAAACGGGCGTCGATATGCACGCACCTGTGGCGGCAACTTGGATTATTGGTCTGAATACGAGAAAGCCACCCTTTAATGACGTAAATATTCGGAAAGCTTTTCGCGCCGCCGTTGATGCGGAAAGCTTTCGAAGTACATTCTATCCCGACGCAATACCTGCAAATGGTTACATTCCAAAAGGCTTACCTGGGTATCTCGAAAGTAATAAAGTTGTTGATGGATTACAAAAGCCACCTGCACATAAACAAATCACAGTCGTCTTTCCAGAAGTGTTAGATCGCCAAGTAGAAATGCGTTCACATCTAGAAAAATCCTTACGACAAAAGGGATGGAGTGTTTCTTTTGTGGCTATGGGTTGGGATAAACTCATGGCGGGTTACGATAGGAAAACTCATCAAGCTTTTGTCGTGTCTATGAATATGGATTATCCCGACACCGAATTTTTGATTCGAAATTTTGAATCAAACAATCCAGATAATTTTAGTGGACTGTCAGACGCGCGTCTCGACGGCTGGATAAGAGAAGCTAGATCCACACAAGATCGTCTGCGCCGTGGAGAAATCTATAAGAATATCGTCACTCGACTGAATGACCTTGCAGTGACAGTCAATCTGTTTCATCCACGCGCTCATAATTGGGTAAGTCATTGCGTGAAAGATTTTGTTCCCAATATTTTAGCCGACTACTATATCGACTATCGAAAAATAGAATTAGACGTTAATTGTATTGCGAAAGTTCAGCTATTATGACCTCGCAAACTTTTGCCAGACATGTTTACTCGGCGCTAAAACCATATAGAATTGGAATTCCGATAGCGGTTTCTATCGGTGCTGGACTGTTGGTAGCTGTTTCAATACTCTTTCTAAGAGCTAATTCTGATTATCACCTAATACGAGCAATAGCACCTCACGTATCAACTCTTGTTGAGACACAGGACCGAGCCGAAATATTGCGAATGTTGAACTCAATTGCCAAAGAGCGCGGTGTGGAACTCACTCTTGTGCAAAGTGATTCTGTTATTAGCAGTTCAAAATCTGTTAGCGAGATGGATTTGGGCTTTTCGTCACCGAAAGCGCTGCTAGATTTTGACAGAACAATTATTTCTCGGGATAGCATCGTAACGTCTACATCTGTCGCACGCGAGAATGGCCCGTTTCTGAATTCACAGATTTATATATTTTCCCCTCTAAAACCCATTTTACTTTCATGCTTAATCTTAGCACTTGCTGTGTTGGCCTTATCATTCACTGCAAGTCAAATTTATGCGCTTAAAATTGCAAGAACCATAAAACAGTCACTGCTTCCGATTGAAGAATTAGATCAAGCGATTCGAGAATTATTGATTCGTAAAGATGATACGTTGTTTTCACCGACAGGTATTTTGGAGCTTGATAGTATCAGGCAGTCGTTAATTGAAACTCAAAGAGCTCTTAGCGATGCGACAGATCGTCTAGCGCAGAATAAAGCCAAATCTCTGGTCGCCGATAGTTACAAAAGACTTATACATGATCTCTATACGCCGATCGCGGCTTTTAGAGAAACTATAAAAGATGTTGACCATACTCAGCTCGACTCTTCAGCTCTAGAAAAGAGCGCTTCAAAAATTTCCCGTCTTGCTGAACAAATTCTAAATCAGGTCAGTGCCGGA
>JBFWOZ010000026.1:0-40511 GCA_050250255.1 Bdellovibrionales bacterium
GCCAACCGAACGGCCTGACTTTTAAAGTCATCAGAATATTTCGAGTAAGACCTAAGTGCCATAAAATTCTCCCTTTTCTTGGCTAGTTTTTCTTAAAAACGTGTCCATCCAAAGGGGGGAAGATCAAATGAAAAATAAAACCTATTTAAAGAAATTTAAAAGGCCATGAATAAACACAAAATAATATTTTACTTTTTCAAACTTTATTATCAATTGTGCTTGTCGAACGTAAGATTAAGCAGAAGAATAATCGGTCAAATTATTTTAATAATTAATGCAGCGAATTCTCCATAGAACTTTTGAAAGCTTGTCCCAAAGGAACTTAAAAAAAGTGAGACTCATAACTATACACATCCACTCCGTAGCGGAGGCAGTCATGCATCAAATTTATTCGTACATAAAACCTGACGCAAAGCTGGACAAAAAGTCGACGGGCACCTTTTAAAAGGTTAGCGCATTCATGGCCAAGGACGTGATCTCATCACCAGTGTATTAAACTGCGCCCCTGAAGGGATAATCATTGCTACTCTCGACGTTTATGGCATACCTTTTCGCGGGAGCCCTATAAAGCCGGATTGAGAAAGCACGTCACCAGTCTTGGCGTCGATTACTAAATTTCGGCTAAACATGATGGATTGGACTCTATCCCAGCCGCTGACCAAGATATTCAGTTTTCCGTCCTTGAGCAAGGGACAATATTCCCGAAGCACCATGCTCATGTTTACGCAGTTATCTGAGATTGCACCACCTTTAAACTGATACTTCCAAAAAGGTTTTCCAGACTGAGAGGATATTGCAGTTACCCAGCTTTCATTTTCACCAGGAAGAAAAAGAACATCTCCACTGACTATGAACATTGTATTGAGCCAATTGGGCTTTTCCCACAGCACGACTCCTGTATTTATATTTAATGCGCGTATCCCCCCTTCATGTCCACTACTCCATCCTAAAATAAGAGTATCTTTGATTCGGGCTGCTCGAACTATCCACGTAGATATGACTTCGCGATCACGCTCGAGGCCATTATATTCTGTACGCCAAAGTGCCTTTCCTGTATTGACGTCAACCGAAGAAATAAAAGCAGATGTCTTTTCTCTTTCGGGTAAATTTGAATATGCGCCAGGGGCTTCCTTTGAAATTTCAAAATGGATAAGCCGGTCACCAAAGCGGATAGGAAAATAGGCTCGATTATTATTCAAATGGACTAATTCAGCATAATAGTTTTTATTAGTGATCAAGGCTTCTTCGTTAGTGGCGTTGAAAAATTTTGGATCCTCGAAATCGACTTCGGCCCTTTCACACTTTGGAAGATTCTTTAAGATAAAAGATCTAGCATAGCCTCCACAAGCAATATAATCCGAACTCATTGCATTCACGCAACCAACATTTGAATAGGAGCCACTAGCAAGCATTTTTTTTGATTCAGAAAGAAGTTGGGCATCTACGCTACAAGAAATGCGTTGTCCGATCTGCGCGCCATCACATTTGCCACCAAGAAGTTTAGTTTCATATTTTAATATAACAGTGTTGTTTTGATTCACTGGACTGATGTCATAACCGTGATGAAACAAAGCCATTTGAACATCAGAACTTTCGGGCATAGAAGCATTGGAATCTATATTGACTGTGCAAATTGCCAACACGTTTGAACTATAAATAATGATCAATGCAATTAAAGACAATAGCTTCATTTGATCTCCTAAGCGTTCAGTGGAACTTACATTTATTAATCGGCGTTGAGTAACGTTACAATCTCTTACACTTATGTTGTTAAAAGTAATCCATACAGACTCGTTTTATTTCGATTTGACGGGTACTTCGCTGGCGATATCGGAAGTCGGTACTGATTACGATGTCATCAAGACAGCTGCCTTGAAAGGGTTGTTGGCGCCCCAAACCCGATCACATGATCGGAAAGGCAACACCCCGACCAGCGAGTTACTTTAGGCTAATGTTTTGTTCAAAAAGAAAAAATGCCCGGGATACGAGCGTTCTTTGTTAGAAACTTCGAATCGAATCTTAGTGTGATGATCACTTCAGTGTGACACTGATATTTCAACACCTAAATTGAATCGTTTTTGCTCACCTACTTCAAGTGACTGAGTAGGGATAAAACGCAAATTAACATGGTTAATAGTTTTAGTAATAAGGCCATGGAAGTTGGGCATTTGAGAGTAGTCTTTTCTTTCATACTTCGTTGTATCTTGATCTATAGAATTTAAAAGAACCGTCTTTTGGATGCCAAGTACAGAATCTGATGAATTGAAGCCGTCTTCAAGAATCCTGTCTCTATAAGAGGTGTAACTATCTCTCATTTCTGCTCGCCGCTTTCGTTCAGAGTACTCTGCTTCGCTTTCATAAGCTTTTCTTACATGATCTCCAAGTGGCATATTCATCGAAATATACAAATTACGTGATTTTAAAACGGAATTATTGAATGTTTGAATTTCGAGTTCGACATATTCAAGTCCTATGGCATGGACATGATATCTTGTCTTAACACCCACGATTTCTTCGTTCGCAGATGACTTAATTAAGCTGATGATTTCATCAGCTATTCTGAGGCCTGAAATAGCTTTTAAAATTTCAATTGTATCTTGACGATCAGGAGCGGGGTTCATTAAAGCCTTCTCGGCCCCCGCTACAATTTTTGAATACGATGAGAAATCTCGATCATAATGTTGATGAACTGTTTTGATACAATTCGTGTCTGTCCCACACTCATTAATATGTCTGTTTTTCCAATTTGAAAGTTCGCTTAGTTTATTCTGAAACTCTTTAATTTCCTTAGTTTTTTCAAGTACAAATTCTCTCATTACGATTGCGTCTATTTCTTTTACCTTGCTCTGCGCTTCGCCCAAGTTCAATGGTTGAAATTTGGGGAGAATAAACATCCATTTTTGGAAACTCGTATCTCCATGTTTTAAAGCTAAAGCCGGTAATGAAGTACAAATCAAAAGCAATATTACTAATATACGCATAATAACCTCGTTTATGTGTGGTACAAAAAGCAAACCGAAAGCCATCCTCACCTCGAATATAACGTTGAAACTTGTAAAGACTGTGTAGTTTTATCAAATTGGGTGACCAAAATGGGAATGTTATAGGTGCACCGAAACGATCGGAAAGGCGCTAAATATCGGAGCTCCGGCAAAGAGTAGACAACCAGAATTATTCTGAAATTCTTAAGCCATGATCCCAAGCAGATTCATCAAAGTGCACGACATCTGGATGATTAAAAAGAAGCCCCTCAACCACTCCCAGACTCATCCAGCGGTGCGCGAATTCAAGCAACATCTGAAGCATGCGTCCCTTATCGCTCATGCCACCTTCTTTATGCTGAATCATCAACTCATTCACTTTCATGAAAGAGTGGCGTTCTTCAAAAAAGCGGTAAGCTTTTGCTTCGGCTCGACTGATCATCAAATGATGAATCTGATCTTCATTACGATAAAGTAGAAAATATTTTTTTTCTTGTTTTCCTAACGGCGAAGGTTTTCCCTTCGCAAAGCCCTTCCAGAGCTTTCCGATATCAAATTCCACTTCGACGATGCGAGAGTGACCATTAAAGTTCACTCCCACTTTTTCCAAAAGTGCGTCATTGATTTCAGAAAGAGCCGAGGGTTCAACACTTCCGCGAAGTGGCGTGGTCTCAAGTTCAAGCCTCGCCCATTCAAACTTTGCCACATCAGCAAGAACTTCCATAGGTACGGGCAACCCTTGCAGTGATTGCGCCTCTCTTAAAAAGTCTTCTAAATGTTCACCCACACAAAGTGGATTTGCATTTTCTGGTGGGAACTCACTCAAATACTGTACAAGTAATCGATCAAATCCGGCTCCCGCACTGGTCACAAGAAGTGGAAACTGTTTTCTTAGGCAATTTCTTAACTGCACAAAGTATTGTGTGTTGTAAATGGCAAGACCAACATCGGCAGTGAGGGGAGCTTGATCCACAAAATGTTTTAAAAGCTCTGGTGTCGCCGAACTCATCCGACTGACTCGATCTAACAATCGATCTTGATAATTTTCGTAGTCGATTTGATCTTGCGTTTTTTCAAGTTCCTTCATCGGCACAAAGTGAGGTCGCTGATAGTCTTCGTGAGAAGAGGCCATCATTGACGGCATGGATGGCAAAGGTGGCAACTGAAAACTCTTGAGCGATTGCTTTAGCTCTTGCACCACGGCCCATCTGGAAGTGACATCTAAAATCACATCCGCTCCGTTACGGAGTAACACTTGATCCGCAAATGCCGCAAACTCAGGCGCTACCGCATGTTCGCTAGAAGGAAGAAAAAATTCCCCCTGTTGCTGCTGGCCCTGCACCCGGATCAACCGAGGTTGAAGTTTTAAATAATGATTTGCGATCCCTTGAGGATCTTGGCTTAAATTTTTTGCTTTTGACCAAATCGCCGTTAAATTGAGCGAGAACTCACAGCCGGTCACTCTCATGATTTCCGAGAAGAAATCCCACTCTTCAATCACACTCTGCCGAGACGCTACCAAACTCATCGCATTTTCAATTGCAACACTGCGACCTAATAATTCCTGAAGCCTGAAAACGCGCTCGATGACATGCTCTAACACTTCTTCGTTAAATATAGGTGGAAGAGAAAGATAGGTTTCGTGATTTTTATGTTTCGACCAACTAACCTGCTCGACAAAATAGAGAGGATTGTAAGTTTTCAAAACCCCACGCAGAGATTTTAAACTTACAAAATCAAGTTCATCCGTGCCCGCAAGATTCATCGTTTGGCTGCGAACAGCGAGGAACGTCGCCTTCTGAAGTTGCGCTAACCGCTCACTCTCCTGCCAATGAGGCGCGAGTAACGAGCGAGCCGATAATTCCATCCAATGTGCTTTTGTTGCTTGGGCCATTTCAAGCGCTGGAGTCAGACTCTCAAGACCTATCGTGGTCAAGACGTCTGGTGACCAGGCTATTCCATGCCTTCGCGACACACTCCCTCTATCCATGGAAGTTGTCCCTCCTACAGTGATCTTAGTAAGAGAAAGTTTTATATTTCAAATTTTAAATGAGCCGCAATGCGGCGAGAGCCACTTGATTAAAACTCGTCGTCAGAGCCTGAACCGCCGCCTTCACTACTCGTCACTCCACGAACTTCGTCGATGTAGCTACGAGCATCGTCTTCAAATTCACCCTCTTCACTGCTACCATCAATTTCTAATTCTTGAATTGCCGTGATGAAGTCTTTCTCTGAATTGAGGTCTTTGCGAATCATTTCAAGGTACTTATCAGGATAACGAGCGGTTAACTCTTCGATGTAACGATCGAGTTTATCACCCGCCAAAATTTTCTTACGAAGTTGAATGCGTTTCCAGTGAGCCAAGTAGTGGTAACGACAATACCCGTCGCTTGTTGAAACTTCATCACACTCGGAAACTTTGCAATAGCGCATGCCATCGGCGTTCGTCAAAATGACTTCTTTTTCCACCACTTCCAAAACTGGTAAAGCTGGGGCTTTTGCTGCTTTCGGTGACGCCGTTTCCGCTTTGACTTTTTTCTCTACGACCTTCTTTTCGGGAGCCGCCACCTTAGGAGCTTTTGCAACCTTCGCGGCGGCTGGTGCCACCTTCGTAGACAGAGGCTTCGCGGCCTTAGGAGCTGGTTTTTTTGCGGCCGCTTTCGCAGGCATGAGCTTCTTCACAAGCTTTGCGGCTGCTTTAGCGACAACTTTAGCCGCTTTTTTTACGGGTTTAGGCGCAGCTACTTTTTTAGCCGGCTTTGCTTTAGGAGCTGGTTTCGAAGCCTTCGATTTGACTTTGGACTTTGCGTTTTTTGCCATGGGCTGACTATAGAACTCATCCCAAAAAATAGTCAACCAATTACAGTGGACGTAATCGCAGCTCTCCCTCTTGAGAACGCACAAAAATAGAACTGACCTTGGACCCTGGAATCTGACCCTTCATAACTCGGTAATTTTCTTCACGCTCTACTTTCAAGGCAAAAGACGAGGCCACTTGCCCCTTCGCGCTTGCCACATCAACCCGAGCCCCCACGCCCTTTTGGAGGGCTAAATTGACTCTCGCATCTTCACTCCGGATACGCACATCAACAGCACCTTTCAATCGGCCTTCAATCACTCCAGCCGCCGTTTTTCCATGCACGGCCCCACCACTTAAGCTGAAATTGATTTCGCCTTTTTGATTTTCAAACTCGAAGTTCCCTTGAAGGTTATCCACAAAGTTTTTTCCCGAAACCGACTTCAAATTTAAATCTCCGACACAGTCGAGAACTTGCAAACGCCCTTCAAAATTTTCTACGCGAATGGGGCCCTCTACCTTTTTTAAATTCAAACGAGCCGTGTAGTTATCAACATCAATACGTCCTGCATGTCTTTGCACTTCAATATCACCGTCGTGAACATTTAAAGTCAGTCGCTCGCGACCGTCTTCAACCTTCACCTTTCCCTGTTGATGAGAAAGCTGCACCGTTTGTGTCCACCCCTTTACGGTCACATCGCCCTCTCCCCAAGCAATCACGAGCGGGAGGGATTGAGAGCGAATTTCAAAATCTTGACGAGGAATAGTGGCCGTGCGCCAATCTTGTTTGTTGCTAGGACCAACCACTCGAATCTCGAGCCACCCATCAGTCACCGTCACTTGCGGCGCCCATATACCTTCTGCTGACTTTGCGAGATTTTTAAAACGCACCCGATCAGCTTTCGGGTCGGCAAACACCGTTAACCGGCCTTTATAACCTACGATTCTTAGCCCTTTGAGCTCAGAAACTAAAGGTTCCGTCTGAGCTTTGGATTGAAAGGAAAATAAAAACGCGAGCGTAATAAGTGTGATTTTCATGTTCTTTAGAATGGTACGAAACTAGGCTCTACGCAAATGTTTTGAAGACGTAGAACGTAATTGACGGCGGTAGTCTGCAATACGCAACATCGCGATACGTAGGCATTGGTAAACGAGTGGACTGCTAGAAGAAGCTCCGTTTTCTTTTAAGTCTTGAAGAACGTCGTCGACCACAATGACATAACCCGCTGTGTTTTTACCCAGCTCGGATTTCGACACGATACAAAAACCCGACGGATTTTCGGCAGAGCCGTGACGCAGATCAAAATAAGGTTTGTGTAATACTTTTGCGAGCATGGGTCCTAAAACGAAATTGGGCCCTGAAGACTCCACCACGATCACACGGTGCATTTGAGAAACTTCCATATGAGGTCGGATCCAACGGGTAACGGCTTCAATCATCGCGTGAACCATGTTCACCTCCTCACTCTTAAAAGCTACCAGAAAATGAGTGACGATAAAATTCTCATTCGCTAGTCTTCAAAGTTCTAAACTTTTGGAGGTATCTTATGGTCGTCATCGTTTCTGCAACACGCACCCCGGTTGGAAGTTTTCAAGGCGCGTTTTCTCAAGCTCCTGCCCCCGAACTCGGTGCTCACGCCATAAAAAATGCGCTCAAAAAAATAGAGCTCGATCCTAAGCAAGTTGAAGCCTGTCTCATGGGACAAGTACTAACGGCAGGTGTTGGACAAGCTCCCGCACGACAAGCCGCTCTCAAAGCAGGTCTACTGAATTCCACAGATTGTCTCACAATCAACAAAGTGTGTAGCTCCGGACTTAAGGCGGTCATGATGGGGGCCGATCTCATCCAACTCGGTCGTCATCAAGTAGTTGTTGCTGGCGGTCAAGAGAACATGACGCTCGCTCCACATTTGATGGAAAATTCTCGTTCAGGCTATCGCCTTGGCCCCGTGCAGATGGCTGACAGCGTGGTGAAGGATGGTCTCTGGGATCCTTACCATAATTTCCATATGGGAAAAGCCGGAGAACTCTGCGCAAAAGAATATCAAGTTACTCGAGAAGCCCAAGATGCCTTTGCAATCGACAGTTACAAAAAGGCGCAAAAAGCCATTGTCGACGGAAATTTTAAAAATGAAATTTCGCCGATCGAATTAAAGGCTGGCAAAGAGGCTGTGACTGTCAGCACAGATGAAGAACCGGGCAAGGCCCGTTTTGATAAAATGGGTTCCTTAAAGCCGGTCTTTGATGCTGCAGGAACCATTACGGCGGCGAACGCGAGTAAATTGAATGATGGTGCAGCAGCACTCGTATTGATGAGTGAGGAGAAAGCCAAATCTCTTGGTCTTAAACCTCTTGCCCGCATCGTTTCGCAAGGTACTTTCTCTCACGCTCCTGAATGGTTTACGACAGCTCCTGTCGGTGCGGTAAAAAAGGCTCTTGATTCTGCGGGACTTAAATCTTCTCAGATGGACCTTTGCGAAATCAATGAAGCGTTCAGCGTGGTCACGATGGTCGCGATGAAAGAATTAGGATTGAGCGCCGACCGTGTGAACGTGAATGGCGGAGCTGTTGCGATTGGACATCCCATTGGCGCAAGTGGAGCTCGTATTTTGACAACTTTGATTCATGCCCTACATGCAAGAAACGGCCGTTACGGATTAGCGTCTCTTTGCAACGGTGGCGGTGAAGCAACCGCGCTCATTATCGAAAAACTTTAGAGGATTTTTTATGAATAAGATTGTTCCAAACGCCGAAGCCGCAATTCAAGGAGTCAAAGATGGAATGACCATGCTCTTTGGTGGCTTTGGGCTCTGCGGAATTCCCGAAAATTCTATCGCCGCTCTTTCCAAAACTGGCGTGAAAAATCTTACTTGTGTTTCGAACAACGCCGGTATCGATGGTTTTGGTCTTGGGCTTCTACTCAAAAACGGTCAGATTCGAAAAATGATTTCGAGCTATGTGGGCGAAAACGAACTTTTTGAACGATTGTATTTAGAAAAAAAATTGGAAGTGGAATTTACTCCGCAAGGAACTCTCGCCGAACGTTTACGTTCCGGTGGTGCGGGGATCCCTGCTTTTTTCACTCCTACAGGTGTGGGAACGCTCATCGCCGAAGGAAAAGAAATTAAGAACTTCGATGGACGTGACTACGTGCTTGAACGTGCGATTAAAGGTGATTTTGCATTTGTTAAAGCCTGGAAGGGCGATCGCTACGGAAATCTGATGTACCGAATGACGACTCGCAACTTTAATCCCGTGACCGCAACCGCGGGGAAAATCACCATCGCCGAAGTCGAAGAGATTGTGGAAGTGGGTGAATTAGACCCCGACCAAGTTCACACTCCAGGTATTTATGTTCAGCGAATTTTCAAAGGTCAGTTTGAAAAACGTATTGAAAATCGCACCGTAAGGAAGGGGTAATACATGCCACTTAGTCGAGAACAATTAGCCTCACGGATCGCTCAAGAAATTGAAGATGGCTTCGTAGTGAATTTAGGGATTGGAATCCCTACCCTTGTCGCTAATTACGTTGGAAAAGATAAAACCGTTCTGTTTCAGAGCGAAAACGGACTTTTGGGAATGGGCCCATTCCCTCTTGAAAGCGAAATTGATGCGGATCTCATCAACGCCGGCAAACAAACCGTGACTGCGGTACCAGGTGCAAGTTTTTTTAGTTCTGCTGATAGTTTCGCGATGATTCGTGGAGGCCACGTAGATCTCACTGTTCTCGGAGCTATGCAAGTGGATGTAAGCGGAAGCATCGCGAACTGGATGATTCCTGGAAAAATGGTGAAAGGCATGGGAGGCGCGATGGATCTTGTCGCTGGCGCTCGCCGCGTGATCGTGGCCATGCAACACACGGATAAAAGCGGTACTCCGAAGATTGTAAAAAAATGTGATCTCCCTTTAACGGGAATGAACTGCGTACAGATGATCGTTTCGGATTACGGAGTGATCAAAGTTGAGAAAGGCGAATTTGTACTCTTAGAGCACGCGCCGGACCTTTCACCCGAGGCCGTTCAGAAAGCGACGGGAGCTCCGTTAAAATTGTCGCCTACCTTAAAACCAATGAAGGTTTAGTGGCACCTAAAGTAAAACCTTCTCTCTACTTTTGTAAGTACATCTATATCCTTATGTTCACTTAAGCCGTGAATTTAAGACAGAACCGTCAAAACAACATGATTTCTCCTTTAACTCATAAGGAGAGTTACTGAAATAAATAATATAGCTGAAAGTATTGACTTTTACTGGACCTAAACCTATAAATGCTCCATGAGCCGGCTCCAACTTAAACTTTTTAGGCAAGATTCGACCTCTTTTGGTGGAAGTCTTTTTACGGGGAATGCTCGCGAGAAACGGCCCTTCTCACGTACATGTTTAACTCACGTAGTGATGCGGTCTCGTCATGCTGTTGGTAGCTGGTCGATGCTTCAGCCTAAAAATAAAAAGTATATTGATTCCAAAGTTCGATACTTTGCAAAGAAGTTTTATGTGAATCTCAAGCGTTTTGAGAATGTGGGAAATCATCTCCACATCGTAATTCAAGCTCCTACGAGAGAAGCACAGGCGAATTTTCTTCGAACTATCAGTGCTCTTATTAGTCGACAAGTGATGGGAGCCCATAAAGGTCGTCCTACAAAGATTCAAAAATTTTGGGATGCAAAGCCTTTTACGAAACTTGTGAAATGGGCGGTTCAGTATCCTAGGCTCATGAAGTACATGGCTTATAATTCTCTTGAAGCGATTGGGTTTTCTAAACAAGGTGCGAAAGAATATCTTGCGTTGTTCTCGACTTCCTAGCTGTCTTATCCAGAATAGCTAATCGTACGCGCGACCTTTAGTGAACGACACTAGCTCCCCATTTTGCACTTCATAGACGAGACTGATCGCACGACAACACACTTCACAATCTTCAACGTAAGTTTGCATTCCGTCGACCGAAAGATCGAGGAGCATACTGATCTTTTGCAAACAAAATGGACATTTAAAAAACTTCTCTTGTTCCACTCCCCTTTTTAGCATCATTTCGACCCCACCGCAAAAAGGCGCGCCGCTCCTTTTGGTAGCGAGCGTGCGTCAAAAGTCACTTAAAACACTCTGCCGAAACAAAGAAAACAGAGGAACATAAGAAGTCTGCGAGATGGCAGGCCGTCGGACATAACGCAATATTGCTACCAAAAGGAGCGGCGCACCTTTTAAGTGGATTGTCTTCCAAAAGCCGCTTAATTTTGGAACTACCTAGGAGTTAACATGAAAAACTCATTGAAAATTGTAGGTCTCATTTTAGCGATGACTTTTGGAGCTCAAGCTTTTTCTCCGACATGGATCGCCGAAGTGCGAGAGATTTATAACCCTCCAGGCGCTGCTTCCTCCAACACTCAAGGACTCGCTTATTCTCAAGCGGAGAAAGCTCTCTACACGAGTATCACGACAAGCTTTCCAAATCGCAAAGAGTGGAGCATTCGCAAAAGTTTGGATTTTGGAAATACGTGGCAGACCGTTCACTCGGTGGAAGTGAACGTCACAATTTGGTCTGCGGGAGGACGAGATATCGCTTTTTCTCCGACAGGATCTATTTTCGCGATTGGGCGCACCGAAGATCCTGACAAACGCAGTCGTTGGCTTGTCCTTCGCGGGAATCAAACTCCAGGAAGCTGGGAGATCGTCGACAACTATACTCTTTTCCCTGCACCTGGTGATCACTATGCGTATCACATTGCCATTTCACGTAAAGGCTACGTGTGCGTGACTGGAAAAGTTGCCAACAATACTGACAGCACCCAAGTGACAGAACGACGTTGGATTGTTCGTTGTTCAAAAGATGATGGTGAAACCTGGCAGACAATCGACGACGAACCAGAGGGCCTTTCGAGTTCACTCGCTTTTGATTCAAAAGGAAATCTCTATGCTGCGGGAGTAAAATATGCGGCGAATATGCCAAGCGTCCTTCAGGTCAAAAAATTAGCTCGTGGCACTTCCACATGGAAAGTGATCGATCGCTTCCAATATGCCGGCCGACACACGGGAGCTATCAATGCGTTTGTCGATTCCAAAGATCGCGTCTACGCCATGGGTTCCGGTTGGGAAAATCAGGAGGCTCAACTCCGACGTTGGCTCATAAGACGCAGCAATGATGGGGGCCAAACCTGGAAGCTAGTCGATCGTTATACTTTACAAGAAGGGGCTTACGCAGAAGCCTACCAAATGGTCGAAGACCATAAAGGACGTCTCTTCACTGTGGGCTACGCTATGGATTTGGAAAAACGCTACCATGCGATCATTAGAATGTCCGTAAATGGTGGGAAAACATGGTCTACCGTTTCCGATTACATGGGTCCCGATAACTTAGGATTGTATGGTCACAATTTGACTTCGACACCCAAGAGAATTTTCTTTAGCGGCGGCTGGTACGCTCAAGAAGGTCGCAAGGCTATTCTCGCAGAGCTACTTCAGGAATAACTCTCATAATTTGTATTGATCCCTATTAAATGTTCTTCCAAGACTTACGAGCTAGACTTTAGCATTTAATCTTACTCGACCAACATCCTAGTCTTTTCCAAACCTCGAAATCTCTTCAATTTTTCTCCACATACTGCCGATTTTTAATAAGAGAAACTTTGTTTAGGAGGCCCTCGCTTGGGTGCAGCAGCTAAGAAACTCGCAGTGAATGAAATTCTCTTTCGCGAAGGTGACGATTCTGATGCTATGTACGTCGTTAAATCTGGCCGCCTCACTATTTTTAAAACAAAGGGTAAAGGCGAAATAGAATTAGCTTCTGTCGGACCAGGACAGATGTTCGGAGAAATGGCCTTCTTTGATCAACGACCACGCTCCGCCAGCGTAAAAGCCACACAAGATGCAGAAATCATCGTGCTTCCCTTCTCCGCTCTCCAAGCCCAATTTAAAACTTTTCCCGAGTGGCTAAAATCAATGATCAAAACGATCAACGATCATCTTCGCGATGCCAACGCACGTATAAAAAATCTCGAACAAGCCAACACCGACACGAAAGCTTTCCCCCCTCATACCGTCACTAAACTCTGTAGCATTCTATCTTTGATTGCGCATAAATTTGGCGAATCCACTCCTGATGGAGTGATCATCCCCGGAGGAACGCTCCGAAAATATACGATTCAGATCTTTCAAGAGCCCACGAATAAAATGCAAAAGCTGATTGAACAACTCTCAGCGCTCGGACTTATGAAAAGTGAAGATTTAGGAGAGGGTAAGCAGCGCCTAACACTTCTTAAACCGGAGATCCTTGCCGATTTCGTAGAATTTTATAACGAGTATCTATTTGCAGAGCCCGCAAAGCGTGTGACTGTTGAGGAAGCTGAACTGAAAATTCTTCGTGGACTCATTTTCTTTGGAAAACAAGTCACTCCAAATGAAAAAGGCCAAGTAAGAGTTTCTCTGAACGTCATGCAAAATGAATCAATGAAAACTTTAGGTCACGTCCTTACCACCAACGATGCCAATAGTCTCATCCAAAAAGGACTCATCAGCGAGAAAGAATCTGCTAAAAATGAGCTCTTCACTTCTTTTGATTTAAAAAATCTAGAGAGAATTCTTCCCTTTTGGGAAATCATCTATACTTTAGATAAAGTAGCCCGTTAACGAAAACGTAAGGGTCGCTGAGATACCGGCAACATCTTCTTTGTGTCACCTTTGACAGTATAGACTCGCACAGAGTTGGTCGTTCCACGTTCCATGACCGGCATGCCCATCGTTAAAATCATTTTGTCGCCAGCTTTTACAACGCCATACTTGAGAAGCATATCCTCAATCTGAAAGATGGCAGAATCCGTTGAATCATAGGGGTTAATGGCAATCGTATGAATTCCCCAAACAAGTTCTAAACGGTTCAACGTCGGCATTAAATGTGTTACAGCAATGATACGGGCTTTTGGGCGGCTCTTAGAAATCAGAGTCGCAGTTTTTCCTGAAGTTGTAAGGCAAACTATGACTGCGGCATTAAGTTTTTTTGCACACAAACAGGCGCTCGCGGCAATCGCTTCCGCCACGCTCAGAAACTCGTCTTCCAAGCTCATCTTGTAATAATACTTACCTGTGCGTTCCACTTCGCGAATCACTTCACCCATGGTTTGAACACATTTAAACGGAAATTGACCAGAAGCTGTTTCTGCAGAGAGCATCAAGGCATCAGATCCATCTAAAACAGCATTTGCGATATCTGTCACTTCTGCTCGAGTAGGCGTTGGATTTTGAATCATACTCTCAAGCATTTGGGTCGCCGTAATGACCGGTCTTCCCAACTGATTACAGAGGCTGATAATCTCTTTTTGAATTCCGGGAAGTAGGCTCGCACCGACTTCAGTCGCAAGATCGCCACGCGCGACCATCACCGCATCACTCAATCGCACAATGTCTTCAAGATTATCTAATGCCTCTAACATTTCAATTTTTGCAATAATTCGTGTCGCCGGATTTTTTGCATCCACAAGACTACGAAGTTTACGCATATCTTCACCGCGTCGAACGAAACTAAGTGCTACGTAATCCACTTTTTGGGAAAGACCAAATTCCAAATCTTGGAGATCTTTAGGTGTAAGGCAATCCACACTCAAGTTTGCCCCGGGAATATTCATTCCCTTTCGATCCTTTAACGGTCCACCATAGATAACGGTACAATGAACTTCTTCGCCTTGAACTTTTTCTACTTTTAATTCAATGAGTCCATCATCGAGCAAAATTTTTGTTCCTGTCTTACAATCTTGAGGAAGAGTTTTGAAATCCGTGGGGATAACGCCATTTTCACCAAGAGTGGCTTGGGTAGATATGATCACCGACTCTCCAGGCTTTAACTGCATCACACCATCTTTCATCTTGCCTACGCGAATCTTTGGACCCTGCAGATCTTGAAGAATGGCAACAGAAGCGTTTAACTCTGTACTCACCTTACGAATATTTTGAATGACCGAATGATGATCTTCATGAGTACCGTGACTAAAATTAAGTCTCGCCACGTCCATGCCAGAAATAATGAGCTCCCTCACACCCTGCTCACTTTTCGTAGCAGGGCCGATGGTCGCCACAATTTTTACTCTTTTATCGGCAAGCATTGATGATTACGACTTTCCTTTAACCGAAGGTGCGCTACCACTACGAGCTAAATCAGCCTGCAATCTTTCTATTTTCTTCTGCTGCATTTCGTGCTGATGATCTGATTTTTCTTTTAATTGTGAAATTTGATTTTCAAACTGTAACTCTTGAGCCTTTAGCTTCAAATCCCAATGATGTTCGGCCATTTTTAGTCTTTCATGAGCCGTCTCACGCTCTTTCACAATGTCGGCCTTCCCTCGCAACGTCAGTTCGGCAATTTGGTTTTCATAACGCTGACTCGTCTCCGCAAGCTTCTTTCCATTCTTAACATCGGCTTCCTTCATGACCTTTTCCATGTTGGATATAGCCTCACCCTGTTCTCTAAGTCCTTTATTCTTTACGTTAGAGACTTGTTCACTATAATTACGCTTCATCTGCTGAACAAGGCTTTTGAAGCGCTCTTCCATTTCGCGTTTTTCCATTTGAAAACGACTTTTAAGCTTTTCTGCATGCAACTTACCCTGATTGTCTAATTGAGCCGTCCGGGAATCAAAGTCCACTTGCAATTGACGAGACTGTTCATCTTTGACCATTTCGAGACTGTTGATTTTACCTCGATAAAATGCTGCTTGATCACCCATAAGATCGGAATTCTTCTTGGACATAGTTCCAACAGCTTCTTGATTCCTCTCGTTGGAATCAGCAACAGCTTTCAATCGCTGCTCTTCCATCACCTGCTGTCGATTTTTCACCGCTTCCATCAGCGCTTCGCGCTCTCGCTTCGCGATATTTCTTATCGCAACCGTATCTTCAATATTTGAACCCTTAGCTTTTGCGAGATCACCCTCAAGACGCTGAATTTGATTTAAAGTGCGCCGATCTGAAATCTGTTTCAGATTTGCCAAAGACTTAGCACTTTTCTCTTCGTTTTTCGCAAAGTTCTCGTGCATTTCTTCTCTCATATCTGTCATTGAGGAATCAAAGCCTTCTTTTTGCGCTTTTGTACGATTGGCGTAGGTCTCCTGAAGAGTTTTTAAATTTGTGTCAAAGCGATCCGTAAGACTTCGTCTTTGCATTTCTTTCTGCTCTTTGAGCTCACTAATTTGCGCGTCTTTTTGTCTTCGCTGAAGCTCTTTTGCTCGCTGAATCTCCGTGAGCTCTTTTCTACGCTCCGACTCAGCGTGCGTTCTTTCATTTGAATTTTTCTCAACCAGCTGATTTTTTTCCCTGACAAGATCTGTTTCAACTTTATCTCTCAGACGGTGTGTCTCATTTGAAAAATCACTTTCAAGTTCCTTAATATAACCGTCATAGTTGTCACGCAGGGTGCGCATCTGTTCTTCCTTCGAGCCTTCTACGTGAGTGATCTGTTCTTTTGTACCTTTTCTATGTTCCGCAAGCGCCCGGTCATGCTCTGCCGCCGATTTGCGCGACTGCGAACGATGAACACGACCTACTTCATCAATTTCTTTTTGATAGTCGCGATCTTTTTTCGTCAAGATGCGATTTGATTCGTTGCGAACTGCAGCCAGAGAATCTGAGTGTTTTTTGCTTTGTGCTTTTAATTTTTCTTCATTCTCTTTTTGGAGACGCTTCAGCTGGGCTTCATTAGCCCTTTTCTGCTCTGTTTCGCGATTACGATACTCTTCCGCTTGACGCTGAACTGTATCGCCATTCGAATTATTCTTAACACCATCGACCGCCATCTCTCTCCTCCTTGAGAAAGTTCACGAGAAAAAATGACTTTTCCTTAATTATTACATTATCATGAACGCCTATTCCTTCTGAGTATTAATCGCAAAAGCCAAGACATTAGGCTGCATTCGATAATTTCTAATGATTTTTGTTTCAGGTCACTGGACGAGACGGGATCAAAGTCTATGCGAAACATAAGACTATGGTCCCCAAAGATTATTGAATTTGGCCTAAAAAAGTTCGTAATAAAAACGAAATTTGACCATCACTATAATCCCTACCCGGCAAGGCTTTCAGATCAGAAAGAGCGCGTAACGATAAAATAAAAAGCCGTGGATCAGGTTTTTTAAAGCTGCTCGCGTAGTCATCGCTCATGACCGCAGAATAAAATCCTTGTTGCTCATCCCAAAAATGCTGACTCAAGGAGAAATAGATTTCATAGGCTCGAGCTTTAAACTCTGACATTTTTAAATTCTTTTCAATGGCCGTAAAGGCACGGATCGTCTCTAATTGATCTTCGAGATGTAGGCTTTTCGTAATAATTTTGTTTTCTTTGAGAGAATATACCGACGACATAGAGCCATCAGGGCGTTGCATTTGACGAACAAGGAAATTCCCCATCATGAACGTCAATAGTTTCACTTGACTTCGTGCTTCGATAATTTTCGACATTTTATCTTTAACAACCAGCGATCGACTCTTCTCAATCCCCTCAGTCGCTTCTAAAAATTTTGTCATGGCTAATATAAACCGACTGATATCAGCACTCTTCATCTCATCGCCTAAGCCATTTTGAGTACGATCAACGTAACCAGCCATGAGAGCTTGTTCTTTTTTTGCTTCATCAAGAGATTCTGAAGAAATCCATTTTAAATCTTTTGTGAGAAAGAAGACTCCTGAGCGAGGTCTTTTCAAATTTTCTAAAATGATGCTCGAAACCCCTAAACAGTATTCAAAGATCTTTTCTTTAGGGAAGAGCGGCTCAAACTCGAGATGAGGAGGCAGATCCGGGATGAGGTGTCCAAGAACAAACTGTCCCATCTTGATGTCGAAAGTGCTACCTGTCCAATCTCGAAAAAACTCCATAAGTCCTGAAAAGCCTGAGAGAAGTTCGGCCTGTCCTCTTACACTAACAAAGAAAGGATCGTCCCGATTGTCGCTTCGACTCATTTCATTAACACTCTTAAGAGAAATATAATCTGGCACAACGAAATATTCATTACTTCCAAATTGGGTTTTGATGTCCATGATTTTGGAATATGGAGAAGGCTCATTGATAGCCACATGGAATGAAGGAAAAAGGTTGTCGTCGATACGTTTAAACCCCCCAACCGCCGGCATTTTATTTAACACTTCGAGAACCAACCGATAATAGGCGTCGGAAGAATAACTAACTGACTCATACTCCGCCACTTTTTGGAGACGCTTTGAAGCCAAAGCCATACTTGAACCGATGGAAGAGCTACTTGTAAGGTGTGGTGAAACTCGTGAATCTGGAATCAATAAATAATTTCCGCCTTCTTTCACGCCAAAAACATAACGGTCCTTTTCAAAACCATTGATTGTTTTTTTCTCACCATAGATTTCTTTTTTACCCCAATTCACAGATAGGTCAGCAAAAAAGTCTCGATAAGTTTTCTCTCGAATAGTCTGCACATTCAACTCTTTGGCCTTTACCGTTTGGATAAAGCGGGATTCCATCATTTGAGGCAAACGTACCAATTGAGCTTTCAATTGTTTTTCAAAAGATTGAAGAACAAAGGAGTTAATCATCGGCAAGAGCTCGTCACGAAGTTTAGCCACACCATAGTCTTCGAGTTTTGAAGTGATTTTCCAATAAGGAATATATGTCCACAGGTTGGTCCAGGAACCGTTTTTTAAATCTACAATGTAGGCTTCATCCTTATCTTTTAGGTGTTCATAAAGATCAGGACTCACCTTTTGGAAGTACTGTTGTCGCTGCTCGGGCCTTAACATAAGCCAGAGATTAAGAATCACTGCCAAGCCCTGCTTGCCGTTCGACATTTGAGCTATATCTCTCTCAAGACGTGACGCCATCTCTAAATCGGTACGAATTTGCGAAATAGTTTGTGTGTCGAGAGGAAGAGACTCAATTGACTTAATATATGTTAAATTCTTGCTCAAAGGTTGGCTGATAGAAACCTGCGAAATCTCCGCACCAAAACGGTCCACCATTGGAAAATATTTTTCATCGAGCTCCGCTTGAAATGCTTTTACAACCTCAATCGAAGCGCCTCTTAATTTTAGAAGAGAGGCGATTTGAGCAAGAAAAGATCTCAGTTGAGTTCCCACTCCTTGAAGACTTACACTCGCAAAAGCCTCACTGAGCAGCGCTGACTCTTTTAAAACTTGACTAATGATCGGATAGCTTTGTTGTAATCCCGCGATTTTTCCATCCAGGATGCCTAATAAAATTGGTTTTTTTTCTCCTAAAGCTACGTCGAGATACAAACTATACTCAGGTAGAACCTGCATGGAGTTGTCAGGATTTCCGTAAAGGGTTTGAACAAGGAAATGACCTAGCTTTCTCGCTGGTTCATGACCTTCTCGATCTCCTAACTCCATCAATTCTGTGATGAGGTTAAAAACCTGGTGAGCATCAACGACTCTTCGATAATTCACTTGTAACCACATCGAAGAAGTAGCCTGCTGTTCAAGAATTTTATCTTGATTCAATTTTTTGTCTGACCCTTGTGGCTCAATCTCAATGTAAGTTTGTGGGACTGATGGTGACTGGGGTGATTGGGAGCAACCCGCTAGAGCAAAAAGGCACGCAAGAAGAACAACGGCCATCGCTCCTCTTTTAATTCCCTTACTATAAAACTGAACGTGCAACATAACTTTCAATCCCCAGGATTAAAAAAACATCTTCATTGAAACTTCATGGATCTGCGCTCTTTCAATATTTCGTCCAGACATGATTTCTGAAAACTCGTAGCCAATACCATAAGGAACCGCATCTCTTTTTTGGAGGTAACCTTTTGCGGTTGAATATTCAATTGTGGCCATCGCTTTTTGCCACTCTTGAGATGTGTTACGAGAAAGAAGGTAGTACTCATAATCTCTCGAACCTGAATACTTATCCTCTTGCTTTTGGCCCCACTCCCAACCTGCACCAAGCGCAATATAATCAGAAAAACTATGACGAGCCGTTAAACCGCCCGTTATAGAATCACCAAGGTCACGATGAAGAGCTTCCTTGCGATCGGCGTCTGGCAGAATATCATCCGCACTTGCAGGAACACGTTTTTCGGCTTGATCAGGGAGTCGTGCAAAGTATCCTGCATTCACACCCATGGTTGTATAATCATTGAACTGATATTCTTGAATCACCGTACCGCCGAGACCTGTCTGATGTTGGCTCGTGATATCTGTTAAATCATCCGCATCATCCTTAGGACCTGTTGGCAAAACAACGCTGGTTTTAAATACAGAAGTCCAACGTGAGTTTTTATAAAATTGGTAGAGACTCACAAGATGGATATCACCTAAAAATGTGTTCTTTCGGGATTCGACTCTCTTATACCCTTTTGCAGCGAACGTATCTTGTGCCGCAAGCGCCAAATTCTGATTGAGTGTTTCTAAACCACTTTTTAATTCTGTCGACGCCTCGGCAACCGCTTGAAGTTCGTTTTGAATGAACGGAATATTGGAGCTCACCTGTTGCATACGAATATCAAGAGCATATTGGATGATAGGAATCGCAAAACCTACTGTCCACTCATCAGTAATCCCACGTGCGAATACAGGACACACATATTTAATATCGGGATGAATTTCTACCTTGAGTTGTCCAAGGTGAAGCTTGTTACCAAGCTCGGAACGACCTGCCTGATTGAGAGCATGAACGAGCTTTTGCAATTCCTCTTTTTTCTCAGGTTTTAAAAACCTCATGAGCTGAGTGAGATCAATATCCTGAGTATAAAAATCGCCTTGATTAGCCAAGACACCATTGGGTCCAAATTTTTGTGAAGCTTGAGAAACTTGAGCTGTACGAAGAGTTGCGTAATTCACACCTTTCGGCAGGACTTGCGCACTTTCAATAGCCATAGAAAATGGGGGTACAAGGATGTTAAGACAGAGAAATGCAATGATTGAACTTCTTAACAAATACGACACTTTTTTAGTCCCTCGAATGGCTGAATTTTGCCACCGGGGCCTACATTTTCTCAATGGTTATATTTTCAAGCCACATAGCCTAAGCTTTAGAGTAGGAGCACAGAGAACTTTGAAAAAATTATAGAGCTTAAGAGCTGGCTTGAGCCTGCGGTTTGAGAAGTTCCGAAACCGATGCACGAGTGCTCCAGTATGCGGGAGCCCAAGAAGACAAAAATGCGATCGCGATAGAGGCCACTAATAAACCCGAAAGAAGCACGGGATCCACCACTACAGGAATGCGAGTATCATAGTAAATATCTGGAAGTTTAATGATGGGAAATGTATCGAGTAGCCAGCACACAAAAAGACCTACAGAGAAACCACCAAATAAACCAAATCCCGCAACCAAGCACCCAACGGCCGTAAAAGCATTTCGAGTTCTCCTTTGTGAGAGACCTAGGGTCATGAGAATCCCCATTTCGGTTCTCTTGTGGGTGACTAAAAGAACCAACACCGTCAAAATGGAAAAGCTCGCAATTAAAACCGTGAGCGCTAAGAAAAGACCCATCGCCAATTTTTCCATTTTTAATGAATGAAAAAGAGCGGCGTTGCGATCATGCCAACTCTCAACTTTAAAACCATGACGGACTAAATTGTTTTTAAGGTCTTCAAAGCTATTGGGATGAGAAAGTCGAAGTTCAAATCCGCTCTCTTTGCCGCTTGTTCGAGTGAGGCGCCTTAATCCCGTTTGGCGGTTATAATAAATAAGTCCACCATCAATCTCCGCAATGTTTGTCCGTACAATCGTTTTGATCAACAAACTATCGTACCGAGGTATTTCCCCTGCCGGTAAAAGTAGGGATTCTGGAGCTACGACGGTTAAAAGATCTCCTTCAAAAAGACCTAGCGTCTGTGCTAAATCCACACCAATTGCGGCTTCATTGCCTTTAAACTCAATGCTTCCGTCTTCTCTCGCCTGTAGATCTGTCTTCGAAAACTTCGATTGAAGTTCCTCGTTTTTAATTTTCTGACTCTCTCTTAAAATAAATTGGATGTTTGAATTTTCCATCCCCTTAGCAATGGCTCCCCCGTAAAGGCCATTGGCCGTTCGCAAAATCACGTCTTGCATTTCAAAAGGATCAACCGAAATTTTTTCCTGATGAGTTTTTTCATAATCCTGGAGTAGCGACTGTAGTTCAGTGAATCGTTGAGCGAGCGTCGTGGTGTCCTCTGCCGCGATTGTAAGATGGGGTTCGACAGAAAGAAGCCTTTTACGAATGGCTCCATCAAAACCGTTCATCACGCTTAAAACGATAATCATTGCCGCCACGGCAACACTGACTCCAACAATACAGAGCCAACCAATAATTCGGATTAACGCCGTAGAGCGCGATGATAAAAGATAATGACGAAAGAGGGTCCATCCAAGGGAATCGAAGATCTTCATTGATCTTTATTTTATGTCCTAGGAGAACACTTTACGCAAGAATTTTTGGAGTTTTGCCCAGAATGACGTCCAATGAGAAGCCTCATGAGTCGGGATGCCAAAGCGACGAACGACTTCTTCTGCCGGCATGCGAGAAATGGAAGAGGGCGATTGAAAGTTGTGAATCAACTTTAGACGAACAGAGTCTTCTAACACTTTGACAAATGGCAAAAGGGTCATTGCTAAATGAACTGTAGCTTGTGAAGCCGTTTTATCCCAAATTACGCGTTCACTAGGTTTATCTTGAGCATCGGTCAGTTCTTCCTCTAAGACAATTCCGGTGCGTAAGCCGTCTAGAATATTCCACTCAATGGTGAGCCCCTGAAGAACCACCTGTTGTTTTACGATTTCTCCACGAGAATCTGTCCAAATGTAGAGATCGGAACCTTCCGCAGCGTGAAGCCAACGAGTCACTACTTTTTCTGTACCAGCGCCTTTGAAATTCATATCCACTTCACAAAAACTTTCGGCGACCTTCTGAGGACTAAAAAAAACCGGCTCCATCTTTTCGACTGCTGTTAAGCGACTCATGCGTTTTCTTTTCTACTCTTTGTTCTTTTATTTATTCTTTGTTGAACCGTCAGATCCTGCCGGCAAACGCTTCTTGGCGTCTTCCACTTTTCTTTTATCGTCTTCTTCCCGCACTTCCTTGACAGAACTACGTAAAAGAAATGATTTCTGCATCGCTCTTAAAACCACCACCGCTTCATCCATCGCTTTCATCGCTTTGTCCGTAGCTGCGGGAATTTGTGGAGCGGCTTCTGCCATCGCTGGGAGCACCCGATTTAATTCACTCACAGCCTTGGAAGTCTGACGAATCATTTCAATCATTTCTTTACTCATGTTGGGCATTTCATGAACCATTTTTGCGAGTTCCGTTGAAACCGCCGCAAAATTCTCCACCGCAATTTGCAAGTTCTTCTTTTTTGTCAACTGATCACTCACGCTGATAACAGAGCTCGCCGCTTGCGTCGCCGCCGTTAAAAACGGATTAATTTTATCAAAGATTTCTACAACCATGCGTGTGCGTTTAGGATCGGTGAACGCATCCGCAATGACGACAAGGCTTTTTGTGAGTCTCGAAAATGTATCAATGAAGGGAGCAAGTTTTTGAGGATTTCCGAGTTCGAGAAGATCGATTCCCTCTTTCGATTTCAATACGCTCCATGGACGCACGTGTTTTGCACTCTCGGAACCCACACTTACTTCAAGAATTTTATCACCAATAATAAAAGGGCGACGTGACATCACAACGCTGTCTTTACGAATACGGTGAGCAAATTTACTTTGAACGGAAAATTCAATCACAACCTGATTTTCATTCTTCAATTCCACGTTTGTGACGGCTCCGGCACGCAAACCCGCAATCTCTACAAGAGTTCCGGGAAAAATGCCGTTCGCTTTCTCAAAAACTGTGCGATAACTCGTCTTAGGAGTAAACCAACCCTTTTGGATCGCCACGCCAATCACGCTCACAACTGAAAGGACGATGGCACTCGCAACAAAAATACCTGCCATACGTTCGTAACGATTAAACTTCACCTTCATGCAGAAGCCTCCGAACCACTGAGTAAGATCTTCTGAGAAGATGCCACTTTCTGATTTTGAAAAGTATAAACGGTGTAATCTTCTTTATGAATAAGAAGCGGATCTTCAGACGCCAAGATAACTATAGATTCAGGATTGCTTTTTCTAAAGTCACGCAGCCAATGATAAAGTATATCCACAGCATGTGCATTAATTCCGATGAGGGGCTCATCAAGAAGTAGCACTTGAGGCTCCATAAGCATCACTCGTGAAACACAAGTGAGCTTTCTCACAAATCCAGGAACCTCCGAAGGACGATAGTTCGCAAAAGCCTCAAATTTTAAATCCTTCATCAGCTGATTCACTCGTCGCTCAGCAAGAGAGTAATTACAGTTGTGATAAAGAAATGGAAACAGCAAATTGTTTTGAATGGTCAGATTATTAATCAATCCACCAAAACCAAAAATGTATCCGATGTTTAAACGATAAGGATTAAATTCTTGAAAACTCATCTCTGAAACAGGTTCGTCATTGATGAAAATATCTCCGCGCTCTGGCAATGTAAACCCACCAAGCATACGTAAAACTAAAGCACTTGCCTGCGTGTCCCCACACAGTTGAGCAACGTCCCCCGCTCGAAAAGAAAAGTGAATATCATCAAGCTTTGCTTCGAGCGGCAACATGTGAGAAATATTTTTCATTTCTAAAGATTCAAACGTTTTTCGTTGAAAGAGTGACATTAGATCACTCCCAACATCTGGAGCTTTCCCAGATAACTAAAAAACGTGATCAACAAGTTGAACGACATCACATACAAAATGCTATTCACAACCGCCTTCGTAGTTACTTGAGGCACCTCATGGGGACTATTACGAACCAGGAGCCCTTGATAACAGGCAATCACAAAAATAATGACGCCGCTAAAAGAGATTTTTATAAGAAACAAAATGACGTCTTCAAAAGTGATCGCTTGAGCCAAAGTGTCGTAGTAAAAACTAAAAGGCATACTCTGCGCCCCTAAGTTTACCACAACGTACCCGCCCAAGAGAGCAATCAAAACAAAATAAATTCCAAGGCACACGACGCTGATGACTCCACCCGCCAGTCGCGGAAACACCACGTAACTGAGAGGATCAACGCCCATGGCTTCAAGGGCTTCTGTCTCACGATTCACTTTCATATTTCCGAGCTCAGTTGCAACGGCAGTTCCTGATCGTGCGATGACAAAAAGTGCAGTGAGAAGTGGACCGATCTCACGAATAATTACAGCGACGAGAACTTGGCCCAAGAGCGCCACTCCCCCAAGCTTTGCAAGTTGTAATGAAGACTGCATCACTACGATGCCACCAGAAGCAGCGGCCAAAATGGAAATCAAAGGAAGCGCCTGCCAACCGGTATAATAAATTTGTGCGGAGATCACAGAGAAAATCGCACGAAAACCTTGTGAAGGGTCAAGCGCTACACTACGAATGGAGAAATACACCATCGCGAACACGCGAAAGGTATAAGAAAACAGCATCAAAGTGCGTTTTCCTAAATGATCGATTGGCTCCATGACCATTTGAAATGACATAGTTTTCCCCATATTTCTGATCGGTTTTTTTGAGGAAAAACATTGGGGACGAAGGTCCTATTAAAATGTCTCCGGGCCTTTTTTCTGGCTACATTGCTTCACGAAGTGGACGCGACGTAGCCAGAAAAAAGGCCCGGAGACGTTTTAATAGGCCCAGAGAGAATAGAAGAGAGACTTGAGCGCTTCTAGACCTACTTCGGTAAAACCCGATTCTCCTCGACCAGGAGCCACGGCCCTCTCGTAAATAGGAAAGTTTTGAGGAAAGCTCGCCTTGAAAGTTTGTAGTGCTCGGTGAATATGAATTTGTGAAGTGATGAGAACAATGTCACGGCACCGAAGAGCTTCCACAAGAGCGAGCGACTGCTGAGCATTTCCAAAGGTTGTGAGCGAACGCTTTTCTAAAATGATGTCGTTTTCATTGATACTGCCATAGAACGATAACTGCGGAAAAATCTCTCGAAGTTGAGCTCGCGGATGCACGCCGGAAATGATCAATTTTAAAATCGCTCGTTGGTTGAGGAGATCAAGCCCCTCCTTTAAACGGTTCGCCCCACCCGTGAGCACCACTCCGCAATCAGCAGAAGAATCTTGCGTCCAAGAACTCATCGGAGAACTGCGAACAATTTGAAGTTCACGTATGAAGACCCAGATGAACAAAACCAAGAGCAAAACAAAAAGCGCTTGGTAAAAATTTTTTTTAGGAATTTTTGATATCATTTACGAATTACGATCTTAAGGCTGTAACTTCAATCTCTACGCGCACACCTTTTGGTAAACCGCTCACGGCAATCGTCGATCGGGCTGGAAATTTTCGTTCAAAAAATCCGGCGTAAACCGTGTTCACGGTATTGAAGTCATTCATATCGACAAGAAAGATGGTTGTTTTGACGACATGGTCCATAGTTAAGCCTGCGGCCGTCAGTACAGCTTTAATATTTTCCATGGCTCGTTGAGCTTGAGACCCAACGTCCGCATTGAGAACTTCATTTGTCTGCGGATTGATGGCGATTTGTCCTGAACAAAAAAGAAAGTCACCGGCCTGAACAGCTTGAGAATAGGGCCCCACAGGCTTTGGTGCATTCATCGTTTCAATGATTCTCTTTTCCATGATTTGCGTCTCCCTTGAGAAGCATAGGCTGACCTACAAGTTTTCATCTGTCCATCACCAACAAAGGCTCTTGATGCAAAGCACACAGCCCCCTGGTACGGCGCATCTTTTCCTTTGACCTCCTCACTTAACACTTGATTGTAAGGGGTTTAAATCATTATAAAACATCGGATCAAAGAACAACTTAAAATGCATCCTCTAGCACGAGGTTCAACCTTTGAAAGGATTCCCGATGTTACAAACACGCTACATCAATTGTTTGATGCTGACGCTCATGGGAGCACTTGGCTCTCTCTTCGCCCCCGCTCTTGCCTTTGCAAGTGAGGCGAATTTAAAAATTCCCGATCTCAACATTTCATTTAATGTTGCGGGTTCGGTAGTTACCGGAAATGACATTCTCATAGTGGGCCTTGTGGTCTGTGTGTTGGGTCTTCTCTTTGGTATTGTGGAATTCCTTAAAATTAAAAATTTGCCAGCTCATAAGTCGATGCTCGATATTTCGGCACTCATTTATGAAACTTGCAAAACCTATATGTTCCAACAAGGTCGCTTCTTGGTGATCCTCGAGATCTTCATCGGCGCTTGTATGATCTATTACTTCTACTTCCTTTCTGGATTTGATGCAGGCCGAGTGGCTCTCATTCTTTTCTGGTCAGTACTAGGAATTTTGGGATCTTACTCTGTGGCATGGTTCGGTATTCGTATTAATACTTACGCCAACAGCCGTACCGCTTTCGCCTCTCTTCGCGGAAAACCTTTCCCAGTTATGGACATCCCACTCAAAGCCGGTATGTCCATCGGAGTTCTCCTCATTTGCGTAGAACTTTTCATGATGATCGTGATTTTGATGTTTGTTCCTAAAGAAAGTGCGGGAGCTTGCTTCATCGGTTTCGCAATCGGTGAATCCCTTGGCGCCAGTGCCCTTCGTATCTGTGGCGGTATCTTTACAAAGATCGCTGACATCGGGTCCGATTTGATGAAGATCGTTTTCAATATTAAAGAAGACGATGCCCGTAACCCTGGTGTGATCGCCGACTGTGTGGGTGATAATGCTGGTGACTCTGTTGGTCCTACCGCTGACGGTTTTGAAACTTACGGTGTAACAGGTGTTGCTCTTATCAGCTTTATCGTTCTCGCCATTGGCGTGACGATGGGTGCAGATGGACATACAACTGCGGCGCCTGGTGGTGAATTGATTCAAGCGAAATTGATCGTTTGGATTTTTGCTATGCGTATTTTGATGGTCGTAACTTCTGTTGTTTCATACTGGGTGAACGGATTTATCGCAAAAGCACGTTTCGGAAATGCCGATGCTTTTGACTTTGAAGGCCCTCTCACTTGGCTTGTATGGATCACTTCTATCGTTTCTATCGCTGTGACTTTCATCGTGAGCAAAGTGTTGATTGAAGACATGGGCCCAACTCTTTGGTGGCGTCTCTCGATGATCATCAGCTGTGGTACTTTAGCGGCTGCGATCATTCCTGAACTCACAAAAGCTTTTACATCTTCTAAATCGAAGCACGTTGCCGAAGTGGTCAGTGCTTCTCGTCAAGGTGGAGCTTCTTTAACAATTCTTTCTGGTCTCGTAGCAGGTAACTTCTCTGCGTTCTGGAAAGGTATGGTCATGGTCGGCCTTATGTATGTGGCTTACCACTTCTCTGACGGTCTTCCTGCAGAGATGTCGATCCTACACCCAGCTGTATTTGCCTTCGGTCTTGTGGCCTTCGGTATGCTCGGAATGGGCCCTGTCACAATCGCGGTAGATAGCTACGGTCCAGTGACAGACAACGCTCAATCAGTATTTGAACTTTCACAGATCGAAGCTATTCCAAACATCAAAGCAGAAATCCAAAAAGATTTCGGTTTTGCTGCGGATTTTAAACATGGAAAACATCTTCTTGAAGAGAACGACTCTGCTGGTAACACGTTCAAAGCCACAGCTAAGCCTGTGTTGATCGGTACTGCGGTGATCGGTGCAACAACGATGATCTTCTCGATCATTCTTATGCTTGAACTGAAATTGGATCTTTTAGATCCACGCGTTCTTCTTGGACTTATCACTGGTGGAGCCGTGATTTACTGGTTCTCTGGTGCTTCGATCCAGGCCGTAACAACTGGTGCTTACCGTGCCGTTGAGTACATCAAAAAGAACATTCGTTTGGACTCTGATGCAAAAGCATCTGTCGAGTCTTCAAAAGAAGTTGTGAAGATCTGTACTCAGTACGCACAAGCGGGAATGGTGAACATTTTCGGCGTGATCTTCTCTCTCACTCTTGCATTTGCATGTTTCGATGCGACCTTCTTCGCAAGCTACCTCATCAGCATCGCTGTGTTTGGTCTTTACCAAGCGATGTTCATGGCGAATGCCGGTGGAGCTTGGGATAACGCGAAAAAAGTGGTTGAAGTTGATTTGAAAGAAAAAGGAACTGACCTCCATGCGGCCACAGTTGTGGGCGACACGGTCGGCGATCCGTTCAAAGATACTTCTTCCGTAGCTCTTAACCCAATCATTAAGTTCACAACTCTCTTCGGTCTTCTCGCGGTGGAAATCGCGGTGCAGTCGAAAGAAGTGTCCTTCTGGATTGGAATCGTAGCGTTTGTGATCGGTCTTGGATTTGTATGGCGCTCATTCTACGGAATGCGCACTTCTGCAATCAAGGGCTAAGAAATTCGGAGATCACAATCTCTTGAAACCGAAAAAGGCGATGGGAACATCGCCTTTTTTATTGATGAAATGTAATTCTTATCGCGACTGTCAGTTTTTTATATAGTTCAAATTGATTTAAAGGCTCCATTACGGAGCACTTTCATTTTGCTCCACTTTGGAGCAAACCAACTTGTGGTTTCAAAACTCCTTCGTATAATGCGCCCATGCAATTAGATACGAATGACAAAAAACAGACGACCAATTTCAGAAAGTTCTTACAACAAGAATTGATGAAACGTTGCGAGCGTAACCCTAGCTACTCTTTAAGAGCCTTTGCAAAGAGCTTGCGTTTAAGTCATGCCACTTTGTCACACATTCTCGCTGGTCGTCGTCCACTCACAAACAAAATGATTCAGCGAATTGGTTTAACATTAGGCCTAGGACCGCAAGAAGTCGCTCTCTTTCAATCCCCTACCCGTTCGCAAGCTCAAAACATGGCCCCCAACAACTATCATGAGCTCACTATCGATACCTTTACGGCAATTTCGGAATGGTATCATGATGCCATTCTCGAACTCACTCACTTAAAAAACTTTAAAGCAGATACTAAATGGATCGCAAAGAGTCTTGGTATCACCATCAACGAAGTCAATATGGCCGCGGAACGGCTCGCACGGCTCGAACTTTTAGAAATCAAAGGTAAGAAGTGGACTGATCTTTCTCAAAATAACTCCACATCTCTTGATCCTGATTTCACGAGCGTGGCTCTTCGTAAATATCAAAAGAAAATTCTCGAACTTTCGCTGAAGGCACTTGAAGAAGTTCCCAAAGTAAAGCGCGAGCATGCCTCCAATATGTTGGCGTTTCAAAAATCAGACCTCGAAGAGGTTCGCAAAAGAATCCATCGTTTTAGATGGAGTCTTACAAAATTTATTCAAAGAAAAGAAGCCAAGCCGGATGAAGTTTACCAGCTTGCATTGTCCTTTTTCCCAATAACAAAAGATAAAATCCAAGGAGGATTCTAATGAAAACACTATTTACACTTATTTTATTAAGCATGGCGTTCAATGATGTTCAGGCTAACGACTACGCGATCAAAGCCAAAAATAAAACGGATCAAATATTTGCCGACAAAGCTCGCGGCGGAGAGTGCGAGGGTATCAGTTGTCCCAGAACAATCGGATACATGCAAAATGGTGCTGTTCAAACAGCCTACTTAAAATCTCTCGCCTGCACTGGTAGTCGCTATGATTCCAACACTGGATTACAGTCTGTAGTGAGTATCGCCCCACAATCAACCTCGGCTTTCGCGGGGAACTTACAGTATACAAAGAGTAAACGGAACCATTCTTCTGGTTATGGAGATTTTGGTGTTTATCAAAAAAATGTCTATTATCAAGCGATAGTTGAGGACCTCCATTATGTGATCACTTTAGGATCAAAGCCAACGTTCGGAAACAGTTATCAACTATCAATTATTAAGGTCGCAAAAACCCCGTCTACAGAGACTCCTTCGTTCTTTATTTATCAACGTATAAAAGATGGCCAAACAGTAGCAATCGATCAAGTACCGCTTCATTGTGTTGCTTTAAGCATTTAATTCGTTTGGGCTCCTACGGAGCCCGCTGTTTCTTTTATGTTCACGACATCACTTTGATTGGCGCAGATGAACAGTTGATCCGAGTCATAAATTAATCAATCCCCTTCATCACTCATATTTTGAAGTGCCCAGAATTGTCATTGCTGACGAGAACCAGCAGTAAAAACTGCTCTAAATCGTTGTAATCATGAGTGAAGCTTTATTTAAAGGAATGGTTTTTGCTCTTTCCTTCAGACATGAAGCTCTCTTCACTTCTCTTCACTTCTGTTTTTATCGCCTCAGGCGTTGCTCAAGCAACGAATTCGGCAAACCTTGTCCACGAGCTACGGCAAGCAAAAGATCGCACACGCATTGATCTCACACGATACGAAAAAGATATCGATGAACAAATCAAATCCGTTATGAACATCAATACTCGTGATGTCCTTGGAGGACAATCCGATCAAGTTCTCACACGTATTAAAGAGACCGTTGATAATAATTTAGCGCAAAAGAATGAAGCCAGGCTCCGCGGAGAATTCTGGGACCAACTGATTTACCGAGTGGCTTCGCATTATTCCTCTGGCTCCGCGAAGGATTTTTTTAATATTTCTTTTCTGGAATTAGCCCGTACCGAACTTGGCAGCGGTACGAATAAATCGGAAGTGACGAGCGAGTATTGGTTTTTTCTTTTAAATCTCCATGTCGCTTTAAAAACGATGTCAGAGAAAATCGAAGACCCTATTCGCTTTATTGAGTCCTATCTCAATTACTCAACAATCTCTAATCCAAAACCAGTTTCGGGATTTCGAAGCAACGATACCTCTTATTTAAACGAGACGTCTCAAGAATCTCTACGCGCTAAAAAAACCACCACCGACGAAGAATAATACCTACTAATCGCCTCGAATGCGTTCGACATCAATCACACCTTTAATTTTCATGAGTTCTTGGCGAACAGCGGAAAGGTGTTTGGTGTTTTTGATACTGACGTCGAAGTCACACACCGCTCGGTTGTCTTTAGAGGTACGAATACTTGCATTATGAATGTCCACTCCTTGAGCGCGGAAAACTTCGGTCATCTCATTGAGAAGTCCCATAATATTTTGGCTCGTAATACGCATTTTAATGGGTCTTGAGGCATCGGCCGCTTTTGTCCAACTCACATCTACCTGGCGACCCTGGTCGACTTCGTAGGCCTTTTTACATGTGGCGGAATGGATCGTAATTCCGCGACCACGAGAAATCGTCCCAACGATGGGATCTCCTGGAATCGGACTACAGCACTTTCCAAAACGCACGAGAACATCACTAATACCATCGACCTCAATCAGAGAACTCGATTTTTTTGTACGCCCAATCGCCGCTTTGAAAGCTTTGCCGATAAAGGATTTTGGCTCTTCAGCCTCTTTCTCTTGAGGCTTCAAGTCTGGATTAAAAGTTCGAACTACGTCGAGAGGGTCAATCTTACCGTAACTTGCTTGCACAAAGAGTTCGTCCACATCGGCTAAGCGAAAATGTCTTACGACTTTTTCAAACTCTTCCGTCTTAACCACTTTTTGAAGACTTACTCCAGCTTTACGGAACTCTCGTTCGAGCATTTCTTTTCCAAGCGCAATGCCCTTCACGCGCTCTTCTTGCCTAACAAAGTTACGAATCTTACTCTGAGCACGACTCGTAATACACATCTTCAGCCAATCCTTAGAAGGATGCTGAGTTGGAGATGTCATAATCTCTATCGTGTCACCGCTTGTGAGTTTATGTTTTAACGGAACGATTCGCCCATTCACTTTTGCACCGACCGATTTATTTCCCACGTCGGTGTGAACACTGTAGGCAAAATCGAGTGGAGTGGCCCCGTCTGGTAGAGGCTTTACCTCTCCAGCTGGTGTAAATACATATATTTCAGATTCAAAAAGATCTGTTTTGATCGTTTCTAAAAATTCATTGGAATCATTTGTCTGCTGATGATGGGCTACAAGATCTCGAAGCCAATGAAAACGTTTTTCGGTCATCGCATCGATTTCGCGTTTTTCTTTATATTTCCAATGAGCCGCAATCCCACGTTCCGCCACCAGGTGCATATCGTTCGTGCGGATTTGAATTTCGATGCGTTCCCCTTCGGGACCAATCACCGTCGTGTGCAAACTCTGATAGTTATTCGCCTTCGGCATTGCAATGAAGTCTTTAAATCGACCTGGAATCGGTTTCCAGAGTGAATGCACGTGGCCCAACACTTCGTAACACTGCGCGAGTGTTTCGGGAATTACGCGAAACGCGAGCACATCATGAACTTCATCGTAATCAATATTGTTAAGTTCCATTTTTTTATAAATGGAGTAGAGATGCTTTGGTCTTCCCTGCACTTCCGCTTTGACTTTTCCCTTGAGAAGTTCTTGAGTCAAAATACGCTTTACTTCTTCAATATATCTTTCGCGCTCTTTCTTTTTCTTCGCCACTTTTTGCGCGAGACTGTAATACATGTCGGGCTTTAAATAACGAAAACTTAAATCTTCTAACTCGATTTTGATAGAGCTAATCCCCAAACGATTTGCAAGTGGTGCATAGATATCAAGAGTTTCCTGAGCGATGAGAGCCTGTTTGTCGTAAGGCATGTGATTGAGAGTACGCATGTTATGCAGGCGATCTGCGAGCTTCACTAGAATTACCCGCACATCCTTACCCATAGCGATGATCATCTTGCGAATGTTTTCGCCCTGCTTTTCGTGCATATGACGAAACGTCATTCTCGAAATTTTTGTAACACCATCAACGAGTGCTGAAATTTCTGAACCAAAATTTTGGAGAACATCATCGAGAGTGACGTGCGTGTCTTCTACGGTATCGTGAAGGAGGCCGGTGATGATTGTTGGGGCATCAAGTTTGAGATCTGCGAGAATCGCCGCAACTCCGAGTGGATGAGAAATATAGGGTTCACCACTTCGGCGAATTTGTCCTAGATGAGCTTTTTCGGAAAAATCATAGGCTTTACGAATGAGTTCGATATCGGCGACGGGATTGTATTCAGAAATACGTGCCACAAGCTCATCGATGGTCTTTGGGACCTTATCGACGATCTTCTCAATGGCAAACGGTGCTGTGGTATCTGACATGCAAGCTCCGCATAATTCATCGGGCAGAAGCTAGCAAAACTATACGAATTTATTGAAAAATCTTAAATTCTATCGGTTTAGATCCGCTTGAATTTGCTCTTCTTCTGTCCCCTCAGTAAGGTCCGCTTCGTAAGTCACTGAGCCATGGGCTACTTCTCTCAAAGATTGAACGATGTACTTGTTATCGGCCAAAGGGATCGTCGACTGGGAGCCTTTTAAAAGCTGCTTAGCTCTTTTCGCAACAAGCATGACTAATGCAAAGCGATTAGGAACCATCTCGAGACAATCTTCAACCGTAATACGTGCCATGGGTTTACCTCAGAAATCTTTTATAGAAATGACCAAAACACTAGGAGTTACCGTGAATTGAATAATTCTTCAATAATTTTCTTAAACTGTGCGTAAGCACGATCAAAATCATCATTCACAATTTGGTGCTGAAATTGAGGCGCAAGAGCGATTTCTCGGCCCGCAGCTTCAAGTCTCATTTGAAGATTGCTCGTCTTCCCTTTATCCCGTTTTTCGAGTCTACGACGCAATTCGTCAATGTTCGGGGGCAGAATAAAGATAGTGGTCGCATCCGGGTAAATCTTGCGAAAGCTGTGAGCCCCCTGCACATCTACATCCGTAATCGCCCACTTCCCTTGAGCCCGTGCGCGATCGACCTGATTTTTAGGAGTGCCGTAAAAGTTTCCGTAAACTTCGGCCCACTCAATAAAGTGACCCTTATCTCGGAGCTGAAGAAATCGCTCTCGATCCATGAAGAAGTAAGGGTCCCCTTCGGCCTCTCCTGGGCGCATCGCACGAGTGGTACAACTAATGAGTTCAACAAGTTGATCAAAATCCTCCACAGCCTTTCTACAAAAGCTGGATTTGCCGGCCCCACTGGGAGCGGACACGACAATTAAAGGGGTGATCTGCAGTTTACTCATTCGATGTTCTGAGCCTGTTCGCGTATTCGCTCAACGATGGCTTTTGCCTCCACTACACTCTGAGTTAATTTTGCCACCTGACTCTTCGAACCGATAGTATTGATTTCTCGAAGAAGTTCTTGTGTATAAAAGTCGAGTTTCTTCCCCTGACTTTTAGTCGCGCCCACTAAATCTTTCATGGCCTTTACGTGCTCACCTAAACGGGAAATCTCTTCGGAAATATCCGACTTCTCTACCATCATCGCGACTTCTTGCATATAACGAGGCTCTTGCTCGAGTTTTTTAAGTCCTAAAGCTTCGATCTTGTCTTGCATGTTTTTTCGAATCTCTTTGTTGGCGGCTTCACGCAATTTTCCAAATACCATCACCTGAGCTTCTAGCTCTTCCAAAAGACTCAGCATAATCTTTTGCAGGCCACTTCCCTCGCGTTCTCGTTCTTTGTCACAAGCTTCGAGAGCACTTTTCAATGCTTCTAAGAGAATCTTCTTTTCACTGGAGTCGATCTCCATGTTTTCTTCCATAGTGATCACATCAGGTAGGCGGGAGATCATATCAAGGGATGGTTCCGCTTTAAGTTTTAAATCTTCACCAAGTTTTTTATAACTTTCGATCCAGATCTTTGCTACTTCGGATCTCACCACACTTTTATGCGTGAGCGTTTTTGATCCGACTTTTCTTTTTAAAATGAGATCCACTCTTCCGCGCTCAAAATAATTTTGAACGAGAGATCTCATTTCGGATTCAAAAGGATTAAATTGAACGGGCATTAAAAAACGAACTTCAAGATATCGGCTATTCAGAGCACGAACAGTACTTTCAATTTGAAATTCGTCAGTACCAGATAAGTGAGATCCAAAGCCTGTCATGCTTTTCATGATTCACTCTCCGAGATCCTCTCTCGCCAGTCAACTAAAGAAGGATTTTTGCAAGCTCCTCAATTTTTTGGCAGGCCGCTTCTTGTTCTCGATCTGTGTCAAACCAGACCGTTTCGGCATCTCGACGAAACCAAGTCATTTGCCGCTTTGCAAGCTGCATAGAGCTCGTCACAATCGCCTCGATCAGTTGCTCTTCACTAGGTATTTGGCCATCCAAAAACTCTAGAACTTCAGCATAACCTACACTTTGAAGCGGTGACCAATCGTGGTAGCCCTGCTCCACTAAACCCTTCACCTCATCGATAAATCCCTGCCGCAGCATGGTTTTTGTGCGAAGATCCAAAGCGCGTCGTAAAGATTCGCGAGTTTTAAAAGTACCGACACTTGCAAAAGAAAAAGGTGGCTTTCGCGAAGCTATTGTCTCTTCGATTTCGGAAAATGTTTGAAACTTCTCATGACGAAGAATTTCAAGAGCGCGGATAATTCGATGTCGATCCTGAGGGCCAATTTTTTTTGCATACTGAGAGTCTCGCGTCTCGAGCTCTTCAAAAAGTGTGGCGAGCCCCTTTAGCCGAGCCTCTTCTTCAAGCTCCGCTCGTTTTTTCGGGTCGCTTGCCGCCACGGGGTAAGTCCCCTTGATCAATGCTTGAGCGTAGAAACCACTACCACCGACAAGAAAAAATAACTTCTGACCTACATGAGAACGTTTCTTCAGAATTTCCAGGGCATCCCTCGCAAATTGTCCAGCCGCATAGGCTTCACCTAGTGGTACATGACTAATCAGATGATGAGGAACCATCGCTAATTCTTTTTTTGTGGGTTTTGCAGTACCTATATCTAAACCTTGATAAACTTGCAGGCTGTCGCAATTTACGATCTCGGCACCGAGTTTTTGAGCCATCGCCAGTGCCAGATGACTTTTTCCAGAAGATGTTGGGCCAAAAATTCCAATGACCGTCATATCAGACAATGCGGCCAAAGCTTCGATCCAAATCGGAGAACGGATATTCTAAATACACAGGACGACCGTGTGGACAGTAGCCAGAAAATGCAAACTGGTCCATTTGCTCAAGCAGACCCTTCATCTCTTCATGGCTTAACGCTTGTCCAGCGCGAATCACAGAGTGACAAGCCATCGTGGCAAATAAATCCGAAACAGTCTTTTCTACCGCAAAACTTCCGCCAGATTTTTTATGCTCCGTCACCCATTTCAAAATCGCTTTTGTCAGAGAAGATTCATTTAACAAAGAAGGAGCCGAACGAATCGATACGACCGTGGGACTTAATTGATCCATTTCGATGCCAAGCTTGGCGAAAAAATCTTGTTCTTTTAAAAGCGCATCTACATCTTCAGCATCAAGCTCCACCGTCAAAGGGATCAGGTAAGCTTGGATTTCGAACTGTGAAGCTCGCCAGCCTGCCATTAAAGTTTCAAAAGCGATTCGCTCATGAGCCGCGTGTTGATCGATAAGAAAAAGCGATTGTCGCGACTGAGCGAGAATGTAAGTCAGGTTGGCTTGACCTAAAATTTGTAATTGTCCCCAAAAAGAACCAAACAGATTTTTCTTTGATGTGGTGGCAACAGCCGCTGTACGCTCACTCACATAAGCCGAAATATTTTCTGAAACTACTGAAGGCACCGAAAATACTTCTCGATTTTGAGAATCCAAAGACTTTGTTTTAAACTGGACCGTATCATAATTTTCAGGGGAAAGTTCTACTTGAGCAGGAAGCACGCTTTGTGTTTCTTCAATAACATCTTCTTCAAATTTCAAAGGACCCGTTCCCGATTTCTCAAAAAAGCTACGAAGAGTTCCGTGAACGGCTCTAAAAATTTCAGACGGCTTTAAAAACTTCACTTGAGTTTTTGTCGGATGAATATTGACGTCCAAATCCTGTGGATTCATTTGAATCTGGACAACCGCAACGGGATATTCCCCATGCATAAGAAGAGTACGGTAGGCTTCAATCACCGCCGCTTGAATGGATTTGTCTTGAACCCAACGACTTTGTACAAAAACCCAAATATTCTGAGTGGTTTTTTCGACTTCCGAGGCCGAGCCAAAGGCAATGCGTACTTGAATGTCGCCGGATTTTTTCTCTGTCACAGAAAGATTTTTATCTAAGACATGTTCTACGCGTGTTTTCCATGCTTCCGAATCTGTGGAAGGGACCGCTTGATAATACAAAAGAAGTTGTCCATTTTGACGGAATCGAAAAGAAACCTGCGGCCATGTGAGTGCAAAGGCTTTAAAAACACGCTTGATTTGATTGAGTTCGGCACTATCGGATCTTAAAAACTTCAAACGTGCCGGAACATTTTCAAAAAGGCCTTCGACCGTGACTGTGGTTCCTAGCGTGTGACTGGATTCTAAAATTTGTTCTACTTTTCCGTAATCGGATCGCAGCTGATAAGCTTTTTTTGAATTTTTTCTTTGTGATGTGATTGTGAGACGGCTCACCGCTGCGGTGCTAGCGAGCGCTTCTCCCCGAAATCCAAAACTATGAAGCTTCCAAAGATCATCCGTCACTTCAATTTTGCTCGTACAAAAACGTTCTAAAGCGAGCGGTAAATCTTCTGCCGAAATGCCCACTCCGTTATCAGTTAACTTAACGTATTTACCACCGAAACTTACATCGAGATCAATTTCGGTGGCTTTGGCATCGAGGCTATTTTCGATAAGTTCTTTTACAAGATGCGCGGGACGTTCCAGCACTTCACCAGCCGCTATTTGGCCCACGACATTTTCTGAAAGCTTACGAATAGGTGATAGCGTTGTTTCGGCGTCTAATTGCATGATGCCCCATCTATAAAACTGGGCCCCCTATCAGGCAACTAAAATAAGAATTTACGATAGGCCACACTGGAAACAAAACCCATGGCAACCATCGTCGTAATCATCCCAGATCCTCCATAAGAGAGAAGAGGCAGAGGAATCCCCACAATAGGCAAAACGCCCGTGACCATACCGATATTAATGAACATATGCCAGAATACGTAGCCCAAGGAGCCTATCACTAAAAGCGCACCAAACTTGTCGCGCGCTTGCGTCGCCGTCCCTATTCCTATGAACAGTAATATTGTGAAAAGACCAACCGTTAAAATGCTTCCCACAAATCCATGTTCTTCGCTGAGAACACTAAAAATAAAGTCTGTGTGTCGTTCGGGAAGAAATTCGAGTTGCGACTGCGTTCCCTGACGAAATCCTTTACCAAAAAACTTTCCGCTACCCACCGCAATTTTTGATTGAATGCTGTTGTAGCCTGCTCCGCGTGGATCTTTTCCAGGTTCTAAAAAGGTGATGATCCTTTGTTTTTGGTAATCCTTCATCGCAAAGTTCCACGCGAGAGGAATGGCGATCGAAATGGCTACCGCACAAATAATAATAATTCTTCGATGCACTTTCATAAATAACACCATCGAAAGTGGAATCGAGAGAATCATAAGTGCTGTACCTAAATCAGGTTGCTTTGCCGTGAGAATAAAGGGAACCGCGATCAAAATGAGTGGCAGCGCCAACTCTTTCAGACCCATTCCTTCTGGTTTGCTTTTGTTCACCAGGTTACGGGCGATGACAAGAACAAGAGCAATTTTCATGGTTTCTGAAGGTTGATAACTAAAAAATCCTAAGTCGAGCCAACGCCTGGCACCGTAAGAAATTTTTCCAATGAATGGAACAAGCGCCAACGCAAAAAGATTTAAAAAATAAATTACGTAAGACCAGCGATAAACAATTTGGTAATCGACGAAAGTGAGGAAAAAGAAAATACCCCAACCGAAGACAAGCCAGATGACCTGAGAAATAAATAAACCACTCGTATCTGTCGCCTGAATTCCGTGAGTAGCACTGTAGAGATTGATCAGACCCACAAGATTGAGTGCAAGAACGACTAAAATAAAATTCATATCAAGCCGGCGTAGAAACGTCCTCTGCTCAACCTGCATCGATAAATCCATTACTCTCCTCCGTCTGTCACAGGAATCATCGCCGCCTTCGGTGCTTTTTTGTCATCCTTCAACATTTCTGGGTGATATTTTTGAAAGTAAGCACGAAAGATATCACGCGCAATCGGAGCAGCTCCCGTCGAACCGTGACAAGAATGTTCAGCGAGTACGGAAACTACAATTTGAGGTTTGTCCGCCGGCGCATAAGCGATATACCAACCATTATGCCTTTGACGCAGTGGACGGTTTTCACATTTGGCAAAAACTTGGTCTGCTGAAAGAGAAAAGAGTTGAACCGTACCGGTTTTTCCTGCTGCTTCGATTCCTGGAACCTTCCACCATTTGGCAGTTCCTTTTTCGCCGTTAACGACTAAGTGTAAACCTTTTTTAACAATCTCGAAATTTTTGAAATCAATTTGTGATCCGTCGGGTTGCGGTTGGCTGAGATCACGCAAAAGCTCTGGTGCAAATTCTTTGATCACACGATCTTCGGTATCCATAATTTTCTTAACCACGTGTGGGCGAAAAACTTTTCCATCTGTACCAATTGCCCCAAACGCTACGGCCATTTGCAAAGGCGAAGTCAGTACGAATCCTTGCCCGATGGCATTACTTAAGTTTTCTCCTGGTTGCCATTCTTCTCCGATGGCTTTCTTTTTCCATTCCGTCGTGGGCATAAGACCCGGAACTTCTCCAATGAGATTCACAAGAGTTTTACGTCCAATTCCAAGTGCACTCGAATACTTCGCAATTTTATCAATTCCAAGTGCAATTCCTATACGGTAAAAGAACACGTCACACGATTGTTCAAGAGCTTGGTAAACGTTTACGTCCCCATGACCATACTTAATATGGCAGTGATAATTACGACGTCCAAACTTTAAGGCCCCACGACAGAAGAATGTCGTGCGTGGAGTGATCAACTTTTCCTGAAGAGCCGCCAGCGCGACCACCGCTTTAGATGTAGATCCTGGAGGCGTATGCGTTTGGATGACTTTGTTTCGCAGAATTTGGAAAGGATCACTGGCTAAATCAGACCAGAGCTTCGCGGTAATTCCCTTTGAAAACTC
>JBFWOZ010000027.1:0-39634 GCA_050250255.1 Bdellovibrionales bacterium
AGATTACGAAAAGAATACTTCAAATAGCGTCGCGATGATCCATCTTGCTATGTCTCAGCGGCTTGTAAAAAGAATAGCTTCGCTGGAGACGCTGTCATGACTTTTCGGACACGCTCCAGAGAAGCTCGCTGTGAATTGACCTAAGTTTTAAAGGAGTAAATATGAAGAATATAAGAGACGATGAACTTTTGAGTTTGATCAGATCTAAAGTTCAAACCGAAAGAAACCTTACGCTTGAAATTATTGAACTCCTTCAAGAAATTCGGGATCGGCGGCTTCATCTTCAGCGTGGGTATTCGTCGCTTCATGAATTTTGTGTAAAAGAGTTGAAATATTCTGATGGGGCGGCTTATCGGCGGATCAAGGCGATGAAACTTGTGGAGGAGATGCCGGAAGCCATAAAGTCTATTGAGTCGGGGAGCCTTTCGCTGACAACTGCAAGCCAGTTGCAAAATGTCTTTGAATCAAAAATGAAAATGCAAACGCCTTTCACGCGTGTTGAGAAGGTTGAACTTTTTCAGCAGGTGCAAAACCAATCGCGTCAGGAAGTAGAACGTACCATTTCGAAAGTTTGCCCTGATGTGGTGAAAACTTTTGAGAAGGTGAGACCTATTAATGATTCGCAAGTAAAAGTGGAGCTCATTCTTGATGGAAAGCTTTATGCAAAACTTGAAAAACTTAAAAAACTCACATCACACAAAAATGGAAATTTGGTTGAGCTTATTGAGCATTTGGCAGATCAAGAATTGAAGAAGTGCGATCCGGGGATGAAAGTTTTGAAACAGAGAACACGCTTAGTAAAGTCGGGAAATTCCGTATCAACCTTAAAAGTAGATACTTCAGAAAACACAGCTTCGCCAGAGAAGCTCAATGCTGAATCTCATCTACCAGCACGGCCTAAGCGTAATGCACGTACTCGTTATATTCCTTCAGTTGTAAAGCAAACTGTTTGGATGCGCGATCAGGGGCGCTGCGCCTTTATTGATCCGCTCACGAAGCATAGGTGCGATTCGAATCATCGGATTCAATTCGAACATATAAAACCTTTTGCAGTTGGTGGAGAGAACACGATTCAAAATCTTAAACTTCTCTGTGCGAATCATAATACTTTAAGTGCCGTTAAATTTTATGGACGCAGTCGGATGGAAAAATATCAGAAAAGGATGAATTAATTCTTTGATAACGCGGACTTATTCATCGCGCGGGCGATTCATGCTTCGTTTAAAGGAGGCGGGCGCGAACGTATCGCGCCTTGTCGCGCACTAGCCTTGTGAGCGTTTCAAACTAGTAGGTGATCGGTAATGTACTGTTTCGGTACCGTTCGAGGCACGGAGAAAAAGTTGTCATCTTGAGCGAAGCGAAGGATCAGGGTGCTATTCAATTTTATTGACGTGGTCGGAGAGTATTCTGACAAGGAACAAGCGATGATCGTTGGCCATCGAGCTTTGGATGGAGCAGCTTTTAGATTTATAAGTATGAGATTCTTCTGCCTTCAGTATCAATTCTCAGTTTAAGTTCACCACTCACTCTGTGAGAAAGTCCGCCGTGCTCGCGAAAATGAAAGGGGTCAGCTGTAACAACAAGATCAATATATCTTTTTTCTTTTAGAGTTACCACTTTCCAGCTTTTTATTGTGAAACTAAGATGAGTGTAATAGCTTGTATTAATATGTAAAGACACTCGTAGAAGTTCACCAGTAACAAAATTATCAACAGCTTCTTGAATTTTGTTTAAAATTTTTATTTGTTGAGGGGCTTTAACTCCAGGAATAGTCGTAAATTTTTGGGAATTTTCAAATGTGACTTTGTATCTATAGCGATAGTCATCGCCAGGCTTCGTGTATCGAACCACAACCTCTGGAGATTGTGGTTTTAAGGAGCTTCCGCACATCGAGATGGCTCCGAAACAAATCTGAGGACACATGACAAGCAACGCAAAAAAATAAGAAAATTTCATAGTCTGCTCCTCATTTATTAAGTAGTCTCTGTGGCTCGATTAACGATGAATCCAAGTACAAGAAACGTTCCATGGTTATTGAAGACTTATTGGAGCTAAGGTTGAAAATATGCCGCAACCCGCAGCTTAAAGTGATTCTTGGTGCCTCTCCGCGGCACTTCGGAGCTAGTCTGAGGTCAAGGTCTTGAAATTCCTTTTTGTTCTCGACCTTTTTCCCTGCACACTAGGGATGTATTGAAATCCCCCTTATTTGTAGGAGTGTCCATGCGTAGCTCAGGAAGAACTATTAACGGTCTTTTGTTGTCTTTGTCTCTACTCACAGTACTCACAAGCTGTACACATAAAGGGGAACGAAAACCTGCGAGCCAAGCACAGCAGCAAGAGAACGATGAAGTTCAGCTTGGATTTTTTGGTCAAGACGATCGCCTGCAGGCGATTCAAAAAGCGCAACTCATTCAGCGCCGGCCTATGGGTTCAATTAACATTGTGAAAGGCCCTGAGCAAAAAGCGGGTAAGAAGAACGTCCTTCGGTTTAATGATCGCGTGACCTGTCAGTTTACAAAGCCTGGCTCAGAGATGGGTGGCGCGACTCCTAAATACAAATGTGTCATCACGAAAATTGAACGTGACGGAAAAGCCGTAACAGTTCTTCCTAACGACGAAGTGAAAGTGAAATTCGGGAAAGACAATCTCGAAATCTACGCCGAACCTGCAGCAACACGACTTTTTTGGGCTATGGGATTTTTTGCCGATACGGTGATTCCCGTAACGGTCATTTGTGAAAATTGTCCGAAGGATCCAGCGAAAGATAAAGACCCTGCCGTAGGACAAACACGTGCGGAAGAAATTGCTTTGATCGAGCGTAAATTTTCTGGTGAAACCATGGAACAATTCAACATGGAAGATCAAGGCTGGACATGGCGTGAGTTTGGTCTCAACACGAAAAATGCAGCGGCGACAAAAGATGCTCTCTCACTTCTTGCAGCTTTCGTAGGTCATGGGGATAACAAACCTCCGCAGCAACGTCTTGTCTGCAGCAAAAATAAAATCAAAGTCGATGCGACTAACAAAAAAACCACTTGTGCAGATCCTAAAATGTTTATTCAAGACTTAGGATCTACCCTCGGAGGAGCTGGAAAGTTCACGACGGAAACGGCAAAAATGAACTTAAAACATTGGGCCAACAAACCAGATCATACTATTTGGAAGGATTCTGCGAAGTGTGAAGCCCGTCTGTCGAAGAGCATGTCAGCCAAAGATGGAATTGGCGACCCGGTCATTAGCGAAGAAGGTCGTCGCTATTTAGGGGCGCTTCTTTGTCAGTTGAGCACTCAGCAAATCCATGATCTTTTTAAGGTCGCACGTGTTGAGCAAATGCCTGTTTCTGATGAGGGCACCGCATTTGCCACAAATAGCATTGATAACTGGGTGAGAGTATTTAAAGAAAAACGCGAACAAATTGTAGATCGCCCGGAATGTACTTGGAATAAAAAACCTAAAACGGCAAAACCGTTTGATGCAAAAACTTGCCAAGAATTAGTTGCGCGCACACACGGAGTGAATGCTCCATGATCAGAGCGCCAAAACTAAAAATACTTCTTCTTTTTATCATGGCGTTCTTCTTTATGAGCTGCCAAACCTCTCCTACGAAGTCAGCACGTTCCATAGCGACGGAGACACAAGGTGGAAGACGTGTGAGCCTGGCCGCTCTCTTTCGTAAGCCGGGTTGGGAATATGTGACGGCTGGCGAGCTCTCGAAATATCAAAATCTTTGGGCTATCAGCGATATCCATGGTGAATCCGAGAAACTTGTTAAAATTTTAGTGAAAGCAGGACTTGTCACACCCACTTGCCAGCCTACAAAATGCCAATGGAAATCTCCTAGCTCAGCGCGCGGCCAGCTTCTGATCGTTGTTGGCGATAATATCAATAAAGGTCCTGACAGCGTTGGAGTGATCAGGCTTTTAGCAGATCTACAAACACAGGCCGCTTCCAAAAAAGGAAAAGTGATTTTGCTTTTAGGAAATCACGAAGCAGAAATTCTTGCCAACCTGAAGGGCACAAACAAAGAAACTGATGAGTTAGCAAATAACGCTAACGAAACCCGCCATTTAGATTGGTTAGGTGGCGAGAGAAAACTTGGAACAGCAATTAAATTTAGTGAATTGAGGGATGAGAGTCGCTTTGGCAGAGTATTAAGAGAATTCTCTGTTGGAGCGGTTGTTGGAACATGGATGTTCGCTCATTCCGGCTTTATTCAATCACCGACCACCCTCCCAGCACTCACGGAGTTCATTGGGGATGTCGGGCAAAAACAAGCGGCTGGATCTGCAGCGGCGAAAAGACAAAACTTTGAGGAGAGTCAGAGGCAATATTCTAAAATTGCTGACGAAAGAGAAACCCTAGCTTCTCTCATTTCGGAAAGGGATTGGACCAAGAAAAACAATCCACGTGGCAGTATGAAAGAGAAGCTCGATCTCCTCGGCTTGGATGCTCTTTTCGTTGGACACGATCCTGGTGCTTTGAACGATCAAGGTCGAATTGCAATTTATGATGGTTGGCTTACAAAACTCGATGCGGGAATGAATAACGAAATGTCCTATTCAGATGGGCGCATATTAAAATGTCCTATCCCTTCAGGTGGCTCTCTTCGTTTGATGAAAGATGCAAAGGAATCCCATTGTAAACAGGTCGCCCCCGAGAGTCGCACCGTAGGCGGCGAAGTGTTAATTCCTCTCGTCGATGAATAGTCGACCAATAAGCGACGAATAAGTTTGACCTCTTTCTCCACATTGGAGATGAAATAAGTATGAAGCAAGGATTCGTTGCAGGCGGTCTTTTTCAAGATTGTCTTCCATTTTCTCTCAAAGAGTCGGTACCAAAACACGGCATTTACTCAACACTTGAGGAAGAGAGAATGGCGGTGGCTTTTCGTGCTTCTATGAACTCGGTGGGCATTTGTAATCCAAATCCCGCGGTCGGAGCTGCCATTTATAAAAATCGCCAGTTGGTGGCAACTGGGTTCACTCAAAGCTACGGACAAAAACATGCAGAGCGAATGGCCATTGAATCGGCCCTAGCACAAGGGGTGGAGTTAAAAAACTGCGAACTCTATGTGACGCTTGAGCCTTGCTCTCATCAAGGGAAGCAACCTCCCTGTGCGGACTTAGTGGCTTCTATTCCTTGGCATCGTATTGTAGTGGGAAGCATTGACCCAAATCCTCTTGTAAAAGGTCAGGGATTTAAAAAAATTCAAGATGCACTAAAAACAACGGCCGTACAGCTTGGAAACTTCTCTGAAGAGATCACCGCATGGAATTATCCTTTTTTTGCCTCTCAAAAATTACAACGGCCGGTGATCGTTGCTAAGTGGGCGCAAACTCAAGATGGAAAACTCGCCCGGAGTGATGGTTCAAGTCGGTGGATTTCGGGCCCGGCTTCTCGCGCTTACACTCATTGGCTCAGACAAAAATATGATGTGATCGCCGTTGGTCTTAATACTCTCCTCATGGATCGTCCTCAGCTTACGATCAGAGATTGTGGCGAGCCTCGACAAAATCAACCCTTGCGCCTAGTGCTCGATTTAAAGGGCCGACTTATCGATCAGGTGGAGGTATTAGAAGCTCATGAGCTTTTGAAAAATGTCGAAGCTGTGTTGGTACAAAAAGAACGAGCAAAAGATTTACGCCGTTACTTTCAAGAAGCTGAAGTGAAGGTTGAGGTCATTGAATCCCAAAGCAAAACCTTATCGGCCCTTCAAGAAACCTCAGTGATTCAAATGTTGGGACAGCTTCGTGGACGACCTGTGAGTAGTTACTTTGTAGAGGGAGGGGCGCAGACTTTAAGTTTGTTGTTTCAAGAGAATCTTGTGGATTTAGCTCACGTTTTTATTTCTCCAGAGAACTGGGAAGAATCGCCTTATACAATTCAAGATTCTCCGGTGATAAATTTAAACCTCAAATCCGATTGGCGCTCTTTACAGTCGGCAAAAATTCAGAGAGAAAATCCTGACGAGGTAGATCAATTACTTGAATTTTTGCCTAAGAGTTTATACCAACAAATTTTTTAGCAGGAAAATCACGATTAACTTGCGAAAACTCGGTTACGACCAAGCTTCTTGGCTTTATAAAGGTTTTTATCGGCAGCCTGTAGTAAATCCTCTTTGTTTTTAAAATTCCCATCTAAAAACGTGGCAATACCGAGGCTACAAGTGCCACTTAAGATGGCATCGTTGTCGGAGTTCAGTTTTTTAAATCTCTGGGATTGGAAGGTGGTACGAATTCGTTCACCAATTTGTTGAGCTAATTCTGTATCCGTATTGGTTAATACAAGAGCAAATTCGTCTCCACCATAACGAGCAACAATATCACTGCGTCGAGTGGCCGATACAAGAATTTGTGCTAATTCTCGAATCACAAGATCACCTTGTAAATGTCCGTACTCATCGTTAAAGCGCTTATAAAAATCGATATCCATAATGATCAATGAGAGTGGCTGATTTTTTTTACGATGCTCTTCGAAAAGTCGAGTGAGGGACTCCTGAAAGTAACGATGGTTATAAACTCCCGTTAATCCATCTCGAGAAGCCAATTCTTGAGCGTGATGAAGTTCTCCCTCATGATCTTTTAATCTTTTCCCTAGGGCGGAACAGTAATCCGTCCATTGAGCCATTTCATCGGTTCCCTTCGCTCTCTCTGATACATAATAGTTTCCAGAGAGCATGTTTTCAAGAATGCTGGTGAGGTGTCCAATAGGAGTGGTGACCCACTTGTGTGAGAAAAAATAACCCATGAGCCAAATTAGGAGTGTGGCAAAAAGAATAAATCCGAGCGTATCCATAGTAAAAATATTTTGCGCAGGAAAAAACGAAGAAAGATTCACCTCAGTCACATACATCAGATTGTCTCCGAGTTTATGAAAGTAAGCGAGATAAGAAGGCTTTTCTGTAAGTTCCGAAGCAGGATCTACCGTATGTTCATGCTCAATCAACCCAAAGGACGAAGTTTGATTTTTTAAGTTAAGAAAGAGATGAAGATTTCGTTCTTTTGTTCTCGTTGTGTGTATTTTTTTTTGTGCGATAATATCGCCGGTTTGATTATAGATCGTGTGTTCAAAAGGCGTTTGTTGAGAAGTTGTTTGAAAAAAGAGAGGGTCGACAAAAAACAATCCAATGAGATTTCTTTTATTTGAAATTTCAAAGATAAAAAACGAGGGATAATCAGAGGAGAATTCCGAATAGTAATTAAGAGAGCTAGGGTCATTGTAGCGGTAGTTTTTAATTTTCTCTTTAGCTAGAGAGCGGAGTGACTCTTCTTCCCAAGGGAGTTCTAATTGGGTCGTTGCAGGATGTGGGGAGCTGTTGAGAATCGTGAGAACTTCTTTTTTAATGCGACTTCTTGTGGAATCCATTTCCAGGATTTGGAAGAATTTTAACGAAGAATTTTTTTGTACAAGAATGGAAATATCTACTTTTTTAGCCGAAGGGTTCTGCTCGCCAATCAAAGAAAGAATATTTGTCATATCCTGTTTGAGTGCTTTGATTTTTTCTGAAATGCCCGCGGCTTCCGAACTCCCTATGGCCAGAAGAGATTGGGAGAGAAATTGTTGTTTCTCTACATTATATTTCTTTTGGGAATAGAGGGAATGGGAAACAATGGAGAGGACCGCTACGGCTAATATCAAAAGGGAGACTTTGCTCCCAATGGACATTCTAATTTGCCGAATTTGTTTTTTCATACGGATCCATCTCTCAAAGAGGGTGTTCCTTTAAATTAACGTCGCGCCATGACTCGATTTTTTGTGCTCTCAACCTGAAGCTCAATGTGAGCAATAGACTTCTCAAGTTTGCTATTTTCAGAAACTTTTTTAGCGCGCTTTTTCTCTGATTTGCGGAATTCCGATTTCCATTTTGCTAATTGCATTTGTGCCCGTTTTTTTCTATGCATAAGATCGCGATTCTCTTTTTCAACTTTTTTTACACTCTTCTTAACTTGGCTTAAAAGAGAGCGAGAGTCTTTTTCCTGATTTTCAATAGATCTTACCTTGCCACGAAGTTGTTCAATTTTAGCGATTTTTTGTGCGCTCTGTGATTGCCATTTGCGAAGTTCTTTTTGAACTTGAGCTAAATCTTTTTGCTCGTGACGAAGCTTTTCAACTAGTCGTTCGATTTGTTTCTTTTGTTGTTCGTTCTGCCGTCTTAAAGACGCAAGACGAGCTGTTTCTTTTCTTTGCTCATGCCGAACTCGATTCGATTCCTCTTTTGCCATAGCTTTTTGAGAAATTTGTTCGTCAAGCTTACTTGCTTCAAATTCTGAGTCCAACTTGTAGTTATTGAGCTCATCAACTTCGAAGTCCTCGCTAGCAAATACATTTGGCGATGTTAACAGCGCCAAAATCAAAACAGGGCAAAGTAATAGGTTTTTCATGCATTTTCTCCTCAAACGTTCAATGTGCAACAGTCGCTTCTATGGCAATCGCGGGACCGTCGCTAAAAACGAATAAAGGTGTCTGCGGTAGATCGACCTTGAACTTTTTTTCTTTGACGTGACGTTTTACGTCTCTTTCTGAGACATTTGTTGAGACGTTTGACGAATAGTCGGGTGTTTAACAAGGCTGTGCCAAAAAAGGTCTCATCCTTCTTATGCAGAGATCAATTGCAATATAAGCCCTGAACTGCGGTCCTTTCTTTGTAATAGGAATGACCGTAGGAGTAAGACATGAAGCAGGATCATTTTTGGGGAAAACTCTGTGTACTCGGATTAGTTTTAACAGCTCTTGGTTGTTCCAATGGATTTCAAACATCAGGAACGGTCGGTAGTACGGTAAAGCCCGCCAACTTCGATCCCAAGCTCAGTCTCGATATTTCTGTTAATCAATCCAATGTAAGTTCGGATCTCTCTAAAGTGACCCTTGTGGGTACTTGTAATAAATCAACCTATCCTAATCATATTATTCAATGGGAATTAAGAACGGGAGTCACTTACACTGGTGCTGAATCCAATATTTGTCAAAACGGTCGTTTTGCATTTCAAGTGCCTCTCGCCGGTAGAAGTATTCCTTCCAATACCATTACACTAGCACTCAAAATGTTGGGCTATAATTCCAGCGGCAAATCTTATCAGAGCGATGTGGATTCTATCCAATACACCATTCAGAGTGGCGGCGGAACAACCGGTGGATCTACTGGAGGTTCTACGGGTGGATCTACCGGTGGTAGCACTGGCGGAAGTACCGGTGGAAGTACGGGTAACAGCGGACCAACAGGCGGCTGCGTAGATCCCCAAGTAGAAGCATTTTGTCGTGCAGGCGGAAATCCACCGAATGTGATGGGAATCCTGAACTCTCTGGGCTCTCAGTATCCTAACGAACTCAATCGTTGTAATCGTCACAATTATGAATTCTCCCACATTGCAGTGAATGAATTAAGAAAGCATGACCAACGCTGGGGCTTAAACTGGGTACGTGGAAATTATGGAGATGAGACCGGCGACGTTATCGGCTACTACTACGGTCCGGGCGCTCCTCAAAACAACAGTCCTTTTACCGTCATCATTGATTTTATTAATAGCTGTGGGGGCAATGAAAGTCTTGTATGGGGCGTTCATGCAGCCTCGAATTACCAAAGGTGTTGTAACCCTGAACCTACGGCTCGATGGACGATTGAACCTCTTGCGGGCAACGCTGGTGGTGCATGTCTAGGAAGTGGCGGACAGGTGCGCAACGGTTACGATTCACAACAAAACTGTAATGCGAGCTGGAGCAACAATCCTGCTCATACGCCGTGTGTTCAGGTTCAGTCTTGCTGGACGCCTACAAACTATTAGGCAATTTTAATCGATAAAGATGGGACGGCTTGGCGGGGTCATCCGCGTCGTCCACCAAATAAATCATTTCTTCAGTACCTGAAGAATCAACGTAGATACCCTCAGCTTTCACATCGGGCGAGAGACGGCCAAGAATTTTAAAATCACCTTTTTTCTGTTTTTCATTTTCTTCAAGAATTGCGAGAACCGAACCTTTGACCTCTCCATCCTTGTACGTTGACATTGTGTTCTCTGCGGCAGCAAGCAGTAAAATGCCTTTTCGTGAGTTCGCTGCATCTGTAATAGAGAGTCTTACTTTATCGAGTTTTCCAATTTTGAGTAACCGAAATTTTAATAGCGAATGATCCCATTTTTTATTCTTAAGAAGAGCAATAAATTCTTTTACTGGTAATTCAAAAATACCACTCATTCCTTTTTTTCCGTTACCTCGTTGAAAAAGGTGAACTTTATTTTTATGGATAAGCGCACCTTCAATGTTGAGCTCATCGATATATTTTTGAAAATGTTTATAGAAGGGGGCGAAATCAATCGTTTGGGGCTGATCTAGATCAGATTTATTTTTAAAAGGAATTAATGCGGCTTGCTGCCTCTGCGGAGTAGAGCCTGAGGGGACAGCCAAGAAGGCTCCATGTGGCTCAAAATCTTCTGCGGAAAATAAAAGTGCCGATTCAAAATCAGACTTCACTTTTTTTCGTTCGACGTTGTTTGCTGGCAAACTTTTCGAAATTAAAGGAATCACTTCGAGTTTGGATTTTTCCGCAAAGCGAAAGAGAGAATTCTCATCGTCTGAAATAATATAAAAATGAGAATCCTTTTTTACAAGTCCGCTGGCTGCGGACACGTGTGGGGGACGGCCTTTTTCTAAAGATTTTTCTAAAAGAAGGGGTTTCATTTTCTCGAGAACAAGAATGTTTTTTTTATTTGCGTTCGCAGGCAAGGATTGAAGCATAAGAGCCGCAAAAAGCGTAATAGGAAGTAAGTTTGTTTTCATAGTTTCTATAGAGAAACAGAGTCCTCGTATCCTGGAAAGATTAAAGTAATTCCATAGTCCAAGGTCTAGAATTAGGGCTGCGGCCAAGACAAAAAAGGGAGCTTTATGGTGGGGTAAGGAGATGAGCGTAAAATCGAAAAGAACTGCCCTTGTTCTCGCCGTATTCGTGTTGCTGGCCGTGGTTTATCAAAACTGTATGAGTACGGTTCAGGTGATTAATCCCCTTTATACTGCGGCGACTATTGAAAACCTTCGTAGCTTACAAGTGACAGAAAGAAATAGTATCTGCCAAGATCCAGAAAACTACGCCTGTGTGCAAAACATTTTTAAACACCAGGCAGAAACCTCAAAGGCCCAAGAAACAAAATGTTTAAAACCCTCTGGCGTGGAAAATGAAATTTGCATTATTGTGAGCGTACACACCCAAGATATTCCAGCGGACACGGGAACGGCACGTGACTTACAATACGAAGAATCTTCTTGTTTCAATAAAGTATTAAAAGAACGCACCAATGTAGAAGACAAAATGAGTGCGAGTGGTTTAGATGCCGCTTTTGAAGCGAGCTTTCAATCTTGCCGTTCGCTTTTGGATGTAGAGGGTACGGAAGACGAAGAAGAAATTCCTTAATCTGACAATTACGCTAAAACATCTTCTTTCATGAAACGATATTGTTTCAAACAAAAATCACAAGTCGCGACTATCGGGTTTTGAGTGCTAAAGATATCTTCAAGCTCGGTTCTTGGGAGCATCTTGAGTCCTCGAGTCATTCGATCACTATTACAAGGACATTTGTAAGTAACAGGAGAATGCTCCATTAGCTTAAAATTCAATTTTGAAAGTGGCTTCATTTGGAGAGGATCAAAGCGATCCGAGAGGGCCAATTGTTTCGCATAGATGTGGAGATCTTTTGAGGAAATACTTTCCACAAGTTGACGATCCTGCGTGCTTGCTCCACCCACAATTTGCAAAAGGATTCCCGAAGCTTGAAGTCCTTGCGGAGTCTCACTGACGTAGATTCCCGCAGAGGTTATAAGTTGTTCGCTTTGCATGCAAAAGCTCATCAAAGCTTCGCCCATAGACTCTTGATTGAATTCCACAACACCTCTGTAAGGCCAATTATTCTTATGAGATTTTGTATAGACGACAGAGAGCATGGGAGGGAAGCCTTCTTCTGACTGTGCATCTTTATGAACCACATATCCACGAACAGTGCCTTCAGGAGTTGCGTCAACAACTTGTTTTCTCAACTCTCCACTATGATCTACGATCAAATTCACACTTTCGTTTTCTTTATGGGTGGAAGCGATCAATAGACCTCCAACGATCGACTCTGCAAACTGAAGTGCTTTTTTTTCTGTAAGTTGGTGAGTCTTTAAAATGTCTTGGCAAACGTGGCTCGCATTCAACGCAATTAAACGCAATTCATTTTCCTGAGCAAGCCATTTTGTCCAATAAGAGAGGGTATCGATATTTGTAGGCATACCTTATGTTTTTTCAGAACACGTTGAGAGTCAACGTTAACCGCTAAGGGTTAACGTCTTGGAATAGGGACATTGAAAACGCGAGAACGCGCTCCGCGCATAAGCTTCGTGATCTCGCCAGTGAGGCGAAGATAAAAATCCGAGGAAACGGAAACACCATCAGCATCTAATGTTAAGAAATACTGCGACTGTGGTGCTTGCGAAGCATTTTCCGCAGACTTTGCAATCGCGGTTGCTTCGTCGTACTCATCAAACATCGCAATCAGCGCGCCGTCGCTCACTTCCGAAGCCCAATAGGCTTGGTGCCACATGTAGTCTCCGCCACGGCGAGAAAATGGGTTCCGTGGACCGCCCCCCCAGTTAGACCACGCGAATCCAGGGCTAATTACTTTTTGATAATCAATACCCCAATTTGCATCAAGGAATTGTCGATCTGGAACGGCGACACCTTTGTGGAAATTTTCTGTATCTTCATCTGATGCGTAAGCGCCAACAGACCATGGCTGAATCATGCTCAGTTCACGATAGACTTCGTGCCAAGCGTGATTGTCTCTCCAGCCCCATTGTGTTCCGCCAATGACGTAAAAGCCTCTATTTTTAAAAAATCGTACTAATTTAAGGGCGAGGGCTTGATTCATAGACCCTCCATCAATGCCCCAAAGCATAATGACCGGTTTGCCACTGGTTCGTGCATAAACGGGGGATGCCGTAACACTCAGGCGTCCATCAAGTTCGTTGGTCCAGTCGCGAGTGAGATCGGCCTCGAGAGAATCGAGACGGGCGTTTGTTAAATCGTAAGAAATGTAAAAGTAACGACGGTAATAATGAGCATATTTTTTTATAAGCTCTACCATTTTGTTTCGAGCCGCGAGTTCTACGCTGGAATAAGTAGCCACCATAAAACGTCCTGAACAAACACCATCAATTCCGTATTCACTCATCCATCGAAAATGTGTGTCTACAACGCCCGGGTGAAAAGAGGAGAAAAGTTTTGAAGGTTGTCCGTTTCCAAGTGGACCGAGATCTGTGGTCACAAGGCTCGCTGCAGGATACTCGCTCACATTTGGGTATTGTTCGAAAGTGATACGGTTAGGTGCGGGACTATTTCCTGCCGACCAGTGACCCCAGCGATTCAATTGCCCATCACCTGGAGTGGAAAACCAACCCTGATAACCAGCGAGAACCATGTTTCGAAAATCCATAGGTTGAAAACCGGGAATAGGCGCATTGGGATCGTACGGAAGATTTGGATTAAGGGGTGGGGGTGTTGGCTTTATCGCCGTCACCTTTTCCGATGTCTCATTGGCCGCTTTAAAAGCGACCGGGCTACACGCTAAGATATTAAGTAGAAGAGCAGATACGAATGTGATTTTAAAAGTATATTGTAATCCCATAACTCTCTATACAAACATAATTCCAGCCAGAATGACTGAACACCTAATAGCTTGCTCATTAGATCTAAAGTAAAGCTCTATCAAAACTATGACTTTTTTTGTCGTGCAACTCTGTGAAAATTCGACATTTTCTTTTTCCCATTTTGAGACAATCTAAGAACGCACAACTTCTTAACAGTTGAATGCCGCTTCTGAGTACGACCTTATGAGAACGCTCAAAAACAGAGCCTATAAGCTCATTCTCACGGTGGAACAGGCCTTATGCTTGCAATGTAGCAAGGTAGGAGTCTTGTATGTTTAAGCTCATGTTCGCACTTATTGTTGGAATGACCTTTGTCTTTCAAAACTGTAGTCAGGTCAATTTCGACAAAGCATCGGTTGGAACAACGGGTGCTAATAATGCGACTGGAACAGGCGGATCCACTGGTGGGTCAACCGGAGGTTCTACTGGTGGTAGCACTGGTGAACCTATGACAGCCCAACAAACTTGTGAAAGTAGTGGGGGCGTATGGCATGGTACGAGCTGCTATGCTCAATTTTTCTGTGAGGCTCCGGACAATCTTTTTACTCAAAAATTAAATGCATTAGGAATGACAAATTGTACGGGTTCTGTGAAGTGTACGAACTGTTGTGGATCTTATGGCGCACTGGATGGGACCGACTGGAACTGGCGCTCTTGTGCCTACCCTTAATAATTTAAAGGAAACCGAAACAAAGGAAATGATTATGAAAACGGAAAAAATATTTACTCTTCTTCTGTTGGTTCTATTTATGAGCCTTTCGATGGCTTGTAGTTCAGATGTAAAGTTTGAAACCAAACCTCCTACCATCACAACAGCTTCAGGAGCTACGACTGGTGGCGGAACAACCGGAGGCGGCACTGGTGGTGATACAGGTGGTGATACAGGTGGCGGCACTGGTAGTGGTACAGGTGAAGCGCAGCTTCCATGTCCAGTAACAGTGGTTGCAGGCGTCAGCGTTGATGGTGATAGTGTTTGTACTCCCTGGGTTTTTGCTGGATGTAGTGAGTATAACGGTGGTTACTGGAGATCGCGCACTTGTCCCGCTATTTATAATTGTCGAACGTATGACCACAACGGTGCTAATGAAGTGCTAAACTTTCGTGACTACGCTCCCGAGCGCATCACTTGTTATCACAACGGTAACTCTTGGGTTCCCTACTAATTAGTAATGTTAGTGTGAGCAAGAACGGAAGTTCTTGCTCTAGTCTATTGCCGACTCAATTCTGCCAAACTCTTCACTTTCAATTTTTCACATACAATTGGTGCATCAGCGTGACCAGACTTATACAAGAAGCCAAAGAGGCGATCTTTTCCTTTAAGTCTAGAAAATGCGGCTTGGTAAAGAGCCCACAGCTCTGCGTCTTCTGTCGGACTTAAAAGGGTTTTCCAAGCGAAAGACTCCACGTGGCCTAAGTTTCCAAAAATATGATTTTTCCTTGGCGCAAAGTAGTGGCTCCATTCGTTCATCGCATTGCGCCCACTCGAGCCTTCCATAATGTACATAACGTTCGGCGTTCTGAGATTTTCAAGTTGTCTTAAATAGATGTCTGGGTTGGTGACATAACCCGTACTGTATTCAAGATTATAGCGGCCTGCGAACCCCCCTGGAAGAGCGATATTCTGAAAACTATCGAAGGTTCTTGCATGGGTCATAGCTTCTTGCTTGAGCTGCGCTTCTATTTCCGTACGCGTACGGGAAAAAGGCATTTGATGATCCGTAGGTAAAAAGTTTTCTACCGGCCCTGCGCAAGAGAGTGCTCCGAGAAGCGCGTAGCGATAAGGTTTCAGTCGAACATTTTCGCTCACTTCCGCAGCGATACGAGGTCCATTCAATGCGTGAACCACGCCATCCATTTTCGCGAGAAGAAAATTGTAGCTCACTCCAGGAAGAATAAAATCATCTACACCCCATTCAAGATCCATTGGCTGTAATGTTGGTGGCAAGAGATATTTATAACGTGAATGTGACGAGAGAGTCGCCGCGAATTTATCGTAGCGTTTTTTCTCTTCGGGGTAGAGATTGAGCATGTCTCCAAAGTAAGCGCCTGACCAGCCCGTCCAAACATCCCAATTTGGATGTGGGGTTTCACCATGGCATCGAAGGCAACGTGAAGGGTTTGGACCTTCGGGAGTGATATTTCCCTGCGCTACTTTTTGCATATCAAGATTGTAGAGTTCAATTTTTCTGGTCGTGGGATTCAGAGTCATCATTTCAAGATTTTGATAACCATCAAAATCAGAATGGCCATTGAAAGTCATAATGAACTGCCCTGTTCGTTCAAAGAGAAGTGCACGAGGGTAATCGAAGCTTCCCGGCTGACTTGATCGGCTTGCGTACATAAGTGCATATCGCGATCTCATCGTTTTTGGAATGAGCGGAAGTAAGTCTTCGACCTTTTTTATTTTTGCCTGACATTTTGCGAGAATTGCTTTGAGTTTTTCAAAACTCATGGGACTGCTGTTGGCATCTTCGCACGTAATCTCTGTTAGGGGTTGTGATCGCACAGCACCTTTATTTCTCAAGAGAGTGGCGATCTCGTTAGCGCCCAACCGTTCTGCGATATCAAGAGGTGTTTCCCCTTCGGTCGTGATTCGATTCACGTTCACCGAATAATTGTTGAGGAGATATTCCACGGCATCTTTCGTTTTGGTCGAGATAGCCCAGATCAAAGGTGCGGCATTTGTTTCGTCTGGAGAATCAATCAGGGCTCTAGTTGTTTCTACAGGGAGGTATTCTGCTAAGCTTTGAATGCGGAGAGTGCCATTAGTGAAACGGCTTCGTGTGGCGGCCCAATGAAAGAGATTATTCTTTTGTACGGAACGGGCCATGAAATTGATTTTATATTTTGCAGGATCCTTTAAAACTTCTTGGAGAACCCAATCATAGGCCTGTCGTGTTCTCACGAAAAAATGAATAGGGGCAATGCCATCATCATGTCCAGCAATTTCAAAATTAGGAGTTCGTGAAAGATACATTTTGATCAGCTCATCAACTTTTCCGTCTGCGCCATAGTTCAAAAGGTAAATCATTCCCATGAGGCCACGTCCGTCTTGAGCATTAATATCGGCGCCTGCTCCCATGAGCACTTCAATGACATCACGAATACTTTTTAAATGAGCCTCATTCGCCGAAGAACTGGCGTAAGCAAAACCTTCTGTCGCATAAATGAGGGGGGGTGACTCCACCTGGACCGCGAACGTTGACATCTGCACCTTGGGTAAGAAGTGCTTTAACTCTTTCCACATCCATCGGTTTGTTACGCCCAATTGTGATCGCAAGCAGCTCTTGTGAAGCAGGATTTGAAGTTTGAATTTTAGAAATCGCTGCAGAGCTAAAAACAAATGAAAACGCTAAAACGGCAAAAAGGAATCTCATTCAGTACCCCCTGTGAGGTCACCAAAGTCTCTTGATTTTTTTAAAGAGTCAACTTGAGGAGTTTAGAGGGGCTATTTTGATACCAGCTTAATGTGGCAACATACTTTCTGATGGTAAAAGGGAGGACGTCCCAAAGTGGGCGGTCGGCAGCCCAAATGTGGGAACGTGGGGCGTAGGTATGTTAAAACTCTCTGTCGCCACCGCCTGGTATTTTTTCAATATTTTTTGCATCTTTTCCTTCTCATCAAAGAAGACAATGATCAGTTCGTCGTCTTGCATTTCTTGAATGGCCGTTTCGACGGCCTTCTCTTCGTCCAATACAATTTTGAACGGCTTTTTAGGGTCTACTTTATTTACGATGGATTTTAATAAAAGAGGGATTTCGGAAGGCTTCCGGCCTCTTAAGTCATGATCATCTCTTGCAACAATCTTGTCGAAGTTTTGGGCTGCGATTTCTAAAGATTTTCGGATGAGTTCATCATTTCGATCCCCTGGAACTCCAACGACACCTGTCACTCTTCTGGGCCAATGTTGGGCCATCCCACTTATCGCAGTGAAGGCGGCAGGATTATGTCCATAATCAATAATTAAATAACCCTTAGGAAGCTTGAAAAGGTTAACGCGCCCGTTGTTGTGATGAATTGCATGAAACTCAAATAGAGCTTGCTTAATAGCATAAACATTCATGTTTTGGGCGAGTGCTGTGGCGACGGAGGCCATGACATTTTCTACTTGGAATTTCGCTAGTCCTCCCAGTGTGAGAGGAATATCCGCCACTTTCGCAAATGATTTCGCGATGCCATCTCGTGAATAATAAATCCATAGCCCATCCGTGAAAAGGGCTATTCCCCCTGCTCGCTGATGCTCTTTTATGAGTGGATTGTTTTTGTCAGTGGAAAAGAGAATGACGGCTTCGCGACCACGTTTTTCAATTTGGGCTCTTGCCATATCAGCAAGAAGAGCATCCTCCGCATTTAAAATAAGTATACCTTGAGGCGAAAGACAATCAACAATGAGTGATTTAATTCGTAAAATGTCTTCGAGGGTTTCAATCCCATCTTGTCCAATATGGTCTTCTGCAATGTTTGTGATTACGGCGACATCACATTGATCAAATCCGAGGCCACGACGAACGATTCCGCCGCGAGCCGTTTCTAGGACGGCAATATCAACTGCTGGATCATTGAGCACAACTTGCGCGGAGGTAGGTCCAGAAGTATCTCCGCTCATTACTTTTTGAGAACCAATATAGATGCCGTCAGAACTTGTAAAACCTACGGTGCCTAGTTTACTGAGAATAAAACTTGTGAGTCTTGAGACCGTTGTTTTTCCATTTGTACCCGTGATGGCAATAACTGGAATACGGACCGGTTCCTCTTCTGGAAAGACGGTTGCTAAAATGGCGCTGCCCACATCGCGCGGTTTTCCCATTGAAGGAAAAATATGCATACGTAAACCAGGGCTTGCATTAAGTTCTATGATACCGAGCTCTTGGTCTAATGACTTAGAGATGTCTTCGGCGATCAGATCAACACCACAGACATCAAGAGCAATGGCAGCGGCCGCTCTTTCGCAGAGCAATCGAATGTCAGGGTGAATTTCATCGGTGACATCTATAGCGTACCCGCCGGTAGATAAATTCGCAGTTTCTCTTAAAACGATCGATTCACCTTTGGCAGGGATATCTTCGAGTGTCAGTCCTTTACGATTTAAAAAATTTCGCAGAGCTTCGTCTATTTTAATCATCGTCATTGGCATTTCGTGTCCGGAGCCTCGAAGTGGGTTTAAATTTTCTTTCTCAATGAGTTGCTCAATGGAAAGTTGATTGTCACCTACAACGGTAGGTGGTAGGCGCTGTGACGCGGCGACCACTTTCTGATTCACGACTAGGACACGATAGTCTTTCCCACGAAGATATTGCTCGACTAAAATCGATGAACGAATTTTTTGTGCGAAAGAAAAAGCTTTTTTTATTTGTTCTGGAGTAGTGACATTCAGTGTGATTCCACGTCCTTGCTGAGCATCGAGAGGTTTTACCGCAACGGCACCACCAAAATCTTCGAGCGCCTGCAGCGCCTCTTGTTCTGATCTCACTACAAAGCCTTTTGGAACTTTAATTCCTGCATTTTCCAGAAGTTGTTTGGTGAGGTTTTTATCTTGGGCCAATTCTACGGAAATATAACTCGTCTGTTCGGTAGTGGTGGCTTGAATGAATTTTCTTTTCTTCCCGTAACCTAATTGAATAAGACTTGAATCGTTCAAACGTTTCCAAGGAATATTTCTGCGAATCGCCGCATCGATAATCGACTGAGTGCTGGGACCAAAAGCCTCAGCGGCCACGATTTCTTTTACTTTTTTCATTTCTATTTCAAAGTGGGGAAATGGTTTATGTTCAGCAAGAGCTTTGGCAATATCTGTGGCAATATGTAATAGCTGTTTCATTCCTTTTTCTGACTTGTAGCGAATAATGATTTTATAGACACCTTCGCGCCCACCATAAATGGTTTTTCCATAACCCACTTCAATGCCAGCTAAAGTGCTTAGCTCAAGAGCGATATGCTCAATAATATGTCCAAAGTAGGTTCCACGATGGAGTCGTTCGACAAAACCCCCTTCGTAACCCGGCGAACAGCGATGAGAATGGAGCCCAGGGAGCATTTCCAGGAGGGCGGGAATAAACCCTTCGATTTTTTCACTGGATATTTCTGCATAATATCCTAAATCCAAAGTCATAACCATGACGGACTTACGATGATAAATGTTAGGACCTACGATAGTTTGAATGTTTTGAATTTTCATACATCCTTTATTTGCTCGGCGAATGGGTTTTCGCTGTCTTTAGCAGAAAGCTTGCCAAACTTTGTGAAAATGAATGGCCTTAGACTTTGTGCTGATGAGGCATGTTGTCACATCATGGGTTTTTCTGCCCCAACCTACAATTCAGTTGCCTTTCAATAGCCCTCTTCTTTGTGCACAGCAGTTGCAAAGAAGACGAACGAAGTTTCCTCAAAACCAAAAAAGAAAGGGTAATTTCTAATGACAATTTATGAAGCACTTGAAACTGATCATCGTAAAGTTAAACAATTATTAATTAGACTTGTTGGCATAACAGATAAAAATGCAAGCGAGCGTCATGACCTTATTTCACAGATTCGAGATGAATTGATCCCACACGCTCGTGCTGAAGAATCTATTTTTTATAACAGTATGCGTGAGTTAGAATCTGGCAATGAAGAAGTTATGCATGGATATAAAGAACATATGGAAGCGGAAACCTTACTTCGGATGCTCCAAGTACGTGACAAGATTGATATGGAGTGGAAAAAAACTGCTCAACAATTAAAAGACGCTCTTGAGCACCACATTCAGGAAGAAGAAAGTAAAATTTTTTCGGTAGCCCGCCGACTTTTTACAGAAGAAGAAGCTCGAATGATGGGCCAGGCATTTGAAAAATTAAAAATGGAAGTAAAAGATGAAGGATTCATGAAGACAACCGTGGACTTGGTCACAAATCTTATGCCGCCTCGTTTGACGTCTCTTTTTAAATCCAAGGGATCGAAATCACAATCGATAGGCCGCACGGCTTAATTTTTTACGAGCTAAAAGATATATATGTACATAGCTCTCACGTTTAAAAGATAATTCACTCCAAGGGCGTGAGAGTTATGACAATTGCGAAAAAATCTAAAACAAAACCTACAAAAAAAAACAATGTTCAAAAAGAGCTTATTAATCAAAAGTTAAGAACGAGAAAAGCTCATAAAGCTAAGGGTGTCCTCATTATCATTGGTGGTAATGAAGACAAAGAGCAGCAGATGGACATACTGAAGCTCGTAGCTCAAAGAGCGGGTAGAGGGAAAATTGTCGTCGTAACTGCGGCAAGTGAGATTCCTCACGAAGTTTGGCCAATATATCGGAACGTTTTTAAAAGTTTTAATGTAGACTCAGCTCATTTACATATTGAACAGCCAGCGGATTATTCAAGCAAACATTACGAAACCATTTTTGATGGGGCCACTGCCGTATTTTTTACGGGAGGGGATCAGCTTAAGATCACAACCAAAATTGGAGGGTCAATGATTTTTGGTCGCATACGAGAGATTTTTAAAAAGGGTGGTCTCGTTGCCGGAACATCGGCCGGGGCGGCGATCATGGGTGAGCTTATGTTGGTAGGTACTGAAAATACAGAATCCCATAAAGTTGGTCATTGGATGATGGCACCAGGATTAGGGTTTACAAAAAGTATTATCATTGATCAGCACTTTGCTCAACGCGCACGCATTGGCCGACTTCTTAAAGCCATCGCAGTCAACCCTGGAATTTTGGGTGTGGGTATTGATGAAAACACTGCGATCGTTGTAGAAAATGAAGGTTTTCAGGTGGTTGGTGAAAACGCGGTCTACGTCATTGACGGAACCCATATTTCTTATACGAATGTCGCGGAGGCCAGTCTGCAACAAGCAATGTCGATGCATGATGTACGGTTACACATACTTTCCAACGGTGAATTTTTTGATCTCTCGACTCGGCAGGCACGCAGCTCTTAACGCACAGAGCCCACTCCCATTTCCTTGCGACCACATATCGAGATTGTTACATTGACTCAATATGGAATTTGGAAAGCTTGAAAGTATTGAGCACATTTCTTGGTCTTTACCCGCAGACGATCTGCTAACGCAACCCTTTCTCGCTTCGCTTGGTGCTCAAAAAAATCAAACAAAATTCTATATTGGTGCTCCCGCATGGGGACGAAAAGAATGGATCGGGCAAATTTATCCGCCCAAAACTGCGGCAACAGATTTTCTTTATCATTATTCGCGTAATTTTAATTGTATCGAACTCAATACCACTCACTACCGTATTCCCACTCATACAACGGTGCAAACATGGCTCGATAAAGTACCTTCTGACTTTTTGTTTTGCCCCAAGATACCTCAGTTGATTTCCCATGACCCTGGGGGATTAAGAGATGAAAAGTTTTTTGCGTTATGGATGGAGGCACTAAACACCTTTGGTGCACATTTAGGTCCTTGTTTTATGCAACTGCCGCCTCATTTTGGATACGAGCGAAAAGCCGAACTTTTTCATTTCTTACAAAAGTGGCCCGAGACGATTGAGCTTTCGCTAGAGCTTCGCCACCCTTCTTGGTTTCAACACAACCGTATACTTCCGGCCCTTGTCGAATATCTCCAAAGTCGAAAAATTGGGCTTGTGATCACCGATGTTGCAGGGAGAAGAGATGTTTTGCACACATCCATCTCATCAAATTTTTCCATATTGCGCTTTATTGGTAACGATTTGCACCCAAGTGATTTTGAGCGCGCAAAAATGTGGAGCGATCGAATATCGCAGTGGCGTGAGTGGGGGCTTCCCCGATTTTTCTTTATGGTTCATGAGCCTGATGACATTAAAACGCCTCAAATGACCGCGTGGTTGGTACACGAACTCAATGAAAATTGCGGCGCCGATTTAAAACCGTTAACACAATCGCTCGTTTGAGAATTAAACTGTCTGACCGAACTTTCTAGTTTTGCGAACCATTTCTTTTTCGTCAGAGTCATGATTTTTTTGATTTCAAAAAACTAACCATCGTCAAAAAGCTGAGTTGCGGCATCATCATTGCATTTTTAAGGTTGTTATCTTTAAAACGACAGCAATGGCGTAAGCCGTTCTGTTTTGCCCCACATGGCTTTAGGAAAGGACAAAAATCATGAAACGAATAGCAGTAGTCGAATGGCGAGGAAATTTAAAAGAGGGAAAAGGAAAGATCAGCACCGAAAGTGGGGCTCTTTCTGAGATCCCATATTCTTTTGGAATGCGATTTGAAAATGAAAAAGGCACCAATCCCGAAGAACTGATCGCGGCAGCTCATGCAGGATGTTTTTCTATGGCCCTAGCAGGCGCTTTAGAGAAAGATCGCTTTCCTGCAAAAAGTTTGAAGGTCGAAGCACAAGTAAGTCTCGCAAAGAGTGGCGATGCTTGGTCCATTCCAAACATTCATCTCAGCGTTGATGCTGAAGTGCCGATGATTTCCGAAGAACAATTTCAACAAATTGCGGATAAAACAAAAGAAACTTGCCCTGTTTCGAAAGTTTTAAATGCCAAGATAACTCTTGAAACCCGTCTTAATACACAGGCTCGTGTAGCCTTGGGAGCATAACTATGGCGATCCAGCAGCAACCACTTCCTTATGAATTAGGGGCTCTCGAGCCGCATATGTCGACCGAGACCTTGCAATATCATTATGGAAAACATCACAAGACCTACGTAGAAAAAACGAACCAGCTTATACAGGGCACTCGTTTTGATAACATGGAATTAAGTCAACTTGTTCTCGTATCCTATGAGCAAGGGAAGAGTACAAAAGTGTATAACAACGCAGCTCAGGCTTGGAATCATGACTTTTTTTGGAAGTGTCTATCACCCCATCAGCAGAAACCGTCTGACCCATTGAAATCTCTTTTGGCGCATAGTTTTGGTTCTTACGATGATTTTTTAAAAACCTTTACGAATAAAGCAGTCGAGCTTTTTGGTTCCGGTTGGACATGGCTTGTGAAAAAAGAAGATGGAACTTTAGGAATCGTGCCAATGAGTAATGCGGGTACTCCACTTGTGAGAGGTGAGGTGCCGCTCTTAACTTGTGACGTTTGGGAACATGCCTACTATATTGATCATCGCAACGAGCGGCCAAAGTTTTTGGAAAGTTTCTGGAATTTGGTCAATTGGGAATTTGTAGAGAAAAATCTTGAACAGTCGCCATTTACTATAAGGGAACCTACTACTGAGTTAAAATCCTCATTGCTTTATAATTAAACTTTTTAAAGCTATGACTGACGGCGCCTTTAATTTTTTTATCATCAAAAAACTGCCAACTTGTCATTCGTACAAGGTCTCTGAATGACAAGTTGTCTTTTCTAAAGCTATAGAGGCGTCTTTATGCATTCTGGACTTTGGTACTACCGTTGCAATTTGAGCCAGAGTCACTAAACATAAACAACAGGAGTAAAAATGTTTTCACGTATTTTATTATTCGTCGTTAGTTTCGCTATCATTCAACCTTCGACATCTTACGCAGAGCGAATTGTGCTTGAGCAGCGAGCCATTCAAACTTTGTTTATTCCTGTCGGCTTTGATAACAACGATAATTCACAGGTTGTGGCGGATGGATTTCTTCCGAACCCATGCTATAAAATAGGTCCACATACAGTAAAAGTCGACCGTGCCGCTAAAGTTGTACTCCTACAACAGCAAGTATACAAAAATATTGGTAGAGTCTGTCCTCAGGTCCTCGTGCCTTACACTACTGTTTTTAACCTCGGAGTTCTTGAGGATGGAAACTATACAATCAAAGATTTGACAAATAATAAAACTCTCGGAAAAGTCTCTGTTAAAAAAGCCCTGAACCAGGGGCCCGATGACTATTTTTATGCTCCGGTCGCCGATGCACGAGTCGATATTCCCAACATGACAGTGATCGTTGAGGGAGTGTATACTGATGATTGCCTCGATCTCGAACAAATGAAAATTTTTATGTCACCAGAAAATGTTGTTATCGTTCAGCCGATACTTAAAGCGTGGAGCGGCGGCCGCTCGTGCAAGAAGGGAAAATTTCCTTTTAAGTACACAAGACCTTTGCCTCAATTAGAAGGTGGCGTTTACCTTCTCCATGTTAGAGGGATGAGCGGTCTTTCCATTAACAAAACTTTCGAATTTTACTACTAGTTATATTCTGTCTTTGAATTCTTTAAACGGGTCCTGAGTCCCCCTCATGGGCCCGATTTTTTTGCCAATGAAAACCATCGTATTTGACTGACATTTTGTCATAGCTCTAAATTGACAATTTGACCCATTCATTTGATTTTAACAAAACAGGCGCTTTTGAGCACTGGCATTGTTTGTGAAAACTCAATGAGAGAATGCAAAATACTGCCAATATAAAAACAGAGGTCCAGCTCTGTAATCACTGTGGTCGCACCTTTAACACAGGGTTGCACCAATATGGTGTCTATTGTTGTGCCGGCTGTCGTGCGGTAGCTCATCTTCTAAATCAAAAAAAATTAGGCCACTTTTACGATCTAGAAAAATCCTCTTTGCTTGATATACCAAAAATTGAAACAGAATTTTTATATTTAGATGACACCAATATCTTGGAATCACTTGGCACGAGCAAAAATCGCATGAAGTTTTTTGTTGCAGGATTAGATTGCACAGCATGTGTTTGGTTAATCGACCAAATTCCTCACTATGCTTCGTCCATCGAGAAAACCTGGACCGACTTTGGCAGCTCTATTGTAGAAATTCAGTTGTCCGAAGGTGCAAAGTTTTCAGATGCAGCAAAAGCCCTTTCGTCTTTTGGTCTCAATCCAAAGCCAATTTTATTTGTGGGTGAGAGCGATAAGCTATTAGAAGACGAATCAAAAGTGAGTTTATCACGAATAGCAGTAGCCGCATTTTGTATGGGTAATATCATGTTATTTGCGATTTCAATATATGCGGGTGTGGATGGAGTGCTGAAGACCGTATTTCAGTGGTTGATGCTCGCCCTATTTTTACCAACGGCCACTTACAGTGCATTTCCGATTTATCGCAACTGTATTACCGCATTAAAAATGGGACGGATACATATCGATCTCCCTATTGCTATAGCGATACTCGCAGGTTTTGTGATTAGTTTTTATGAGCTCTTAATGGGACGGTCGGAAATCTATTTTGTTTCTCTTGCCATGCTCATATTTCTTCTTTTGGGATCAAGATATTTGTTAAAAACGCTTCAGCAGAAACAAAACTTTCGTTTTCCACTTTTGAATTTCATTTACTCTGTGCCTGCCAAGCTGACTGATGGCCGGGTTGTCAGTGCCTTGAGTTTACAATCGGGTGATCAAATAACCTTGAGTGCATCAGATGCGGTGCCGGCTGATTGTAAAGTTGAGGCCGGTGAAGGGTGGCTCCATACCGCATCCTTAACTGGAGAGTCTCATCCGCAAAAAGTGGGAGTTGGAGATGAGGTGTTTGCCGGAACTCATCTTGTTGCAGGAAATTTAACTGCTCGAGTAGGGAAAACGACAAAAGAATCTCGCGTCGCAAAGTTACTTGAAGCGATTGACAATCATACAATTTCAAAAAGTTCCATGAACTCAAATGTGGATCTGTGGGCTCAGCGCTTCTTGATTGGTGTTTTTTTATTGAGCCTTGTTACAGTCGTTGCATTTGCTCTGATGGGTAAATTCGAAGTCGGCCTCTATCGCGCGCTGACTTTAATGATCGTGACATGTCCATGCGTATTTGCAATGGCAATTCCCTGGACATTAAAACTTGCCATTCAAAACGCTGCCGACGAAGGTGTGTTCGTAAAAAATCCAGAACTTTTCGAACGATTGGCGAACGCAAAAAAAATTATTTTTGATAAAACCGGCACACTCACTCAGGGTTTTTTGGAAGTAAAAGAATTTCAAGTTCTGATCGTGCATCCCCATTTACGCACTATTGCCTACGCATTGGAGCGGCACTCGGAGCACCCAGTGGCAAAATCCATTATCAGATTTTTAGATTCAGAAGTTGTTTCCGAAATTCCGCAAATTACCCATATCGGGACAATTGGGAGAGGCGGTGCTCAAGGAATTGTAGAAGGTCAACTTTGGACAATTCGGCCAATCCAGGAAGGCACTACGCCGGTTATTGGTTTGTTTCTCGATCAACAGTTAATGGCAAAGTTTTTATTGGAAGACAGACTTCGTACAGACACGAGCCAAGCCTTAGCCGATCTTCGTAATTTTGGAGCTCGTTTTAGTATTCTTTCTGGTGATCAAACAAGTGTAGCGGAAAATGTTGGGCATGAGTTAGGCATTGTGGAAATTCACTCTACACAATCTCCTGAAGACAAACTCACTCATATAAAAGCAAATCCAGGGGCTGTGTTTGTTGGGGATGGTAACAATGATGCTCCTGCAATGGCGGCCGCCAACGTTTCCATCGCCGTGGCCGGTAGTCTTGAGGCGAGTCTCAAGGTTTCTGATGCATATTTCGCTCGGCCTGGGCTACAGCCCCTCGTGAAACTCTATCTGCTTTCTCAGCATGCTATGTCGGTCATTCATACAAATCTTGTGTTTACAGCTGTTTATAATTTTGTGGGTCTATCTTTAGCGCTCACCGGACAAATTACAGCTTTATGGGCGGCGCTTCTTATGCCGGCAAGTTCGTTAACCGTCACTCTTCATTCTCTCTATCGGATGAGAAGGAGTCGTTAGTGGAAATCATATTTTTTATGATTCCTGTGTCACTATTTTTGGGGCTCGGTTTTTTGGCGGCATTTTTATGGGCGAATAAGACGGGACAATTCGATGATCTGTCAGGACCTTCACACCGAATTATTTTTGAAGATGAAATATTAAACAGCGGGAGCTCTGATGAAAAAACAAAATGAATTACAAAACTATTATGACGACGACATAGTTAAGAAATTCCTTATAGCTACGATGATATTTGGAGTGATTGCTTTTTTGGTGGGCCTAGTGGCTGCGCTACAGCTCGCGGATTGGCGTTTCAATTTCAGCCTTCCGTGGCTGACATTCGGTCGCATTCGTCCTCTCCATACAAATGCGGCGATTTTCGCGTTTGCAGGGAATGCCATTTTTGCGGGCATCTATTATTCCACCCAACGTTTGTGTAAAACTCGTCTCTTCAGTGACTTACTTTCGCAACTCCACTTTTGGGGGTGGCAATTCATTATCGCGGCAGCGGCGATTACTCTCCCGTTAGGTATTACCCAGAGCAAAGAGTACGCGGAGCTTGAGTGGCCGATCGACATCGCTATCACAATTGTGTGGGTTATCTTCGCCGTAAATTTTTTCGGAACTTTATGGAGACGCAAAGAAAAACACATGTACGTGGCCATCTGGTTTTACATTGCCACAATTGTAACTGTCGCGGTTCTTCACATTGTGAATTCCATTGAAATACCGGTGAGTCTCACCCAGAGCTATCCTGTCTATGCGGGAGTTCAGGATGCGTTGGTGCAGTGGTGGTATGGACACAATGCGGTTGCGTTCTTTTTGACCACGCCTTTTTTGGGATTAATGTATTATTTTATTCCAAAGGCGTCGGGACGTCCTGTCTATAGCTATAAGCTCTCGATTATTCACTTTTGGTCTTTGGTGTTTATTTATATCTGGGCCGGTCCTCATCACCTACTTTACACAGCTTTGCCGGACTGGGCGCAAACGTTAGGAATGACTTTTTCGTTAATGCTTTGGGCGCCGAGCTGGGGCGGCATGATCAACGGACTTTTGACCCTGAGAGGGGCTTGGCATCGACTAAAAACCGAACCAATTCTCAAATTCTTTGCGGCCGCTGTTGTATTTTACGGAATGGCAACATTCGAAGGACCGCTCCTTTCTATCAAGAGCGTAAGTTCCCTTGCTCACTATACGGATTGGATCGTTGCCCATGTTCATGGAGGAGCCTTGGGATGGAATGGTTTTATGACCATCGGAATGATTTACTATCTTGTTCCAAAACTCTGGAGAACAAATCTCTATAGTCAGAAGTGGGCAGAATATCATTTTTGGATCGGAAGTGTTGGTATTCTCCTCTACATTATTTCTATGTGGACGGCGGGTATTACCCAAGGGCTTATGCTCCGAGCCGTTGATGATTCGGGTCGACTTGTCTATCCAGAATTTGTGCAAACAGTGATGACAATCGTTCCGCTTTATTGGGTTCGTGCCTTAGGCGGAACGATGTTTTTAGCTGGTTTCATAATTATGATTGCCAATGTGATCAAAACTGTTGCTCATGCGCCTGTTCATGAATCTGAAGTCATTGATGCTGCAAAAATTCATGCTTCTAAAGGTCCCGAAACAACACATCGAAAATTGGAAGCTACGGCCTTAATATTTACGGTCCTCACGATTCTGGCAATTCTGGTCGGATCAATTTTGGAAATTGTTCCGACCTTACTCGTTCATACTTACGTCGCAACTAATAGTAAGGCTGTCCCATATACCGCTCTTGAACTCGCGGGTCGGGATCTTTATGTTCGAGAAGGTTGTTACGTTTGTCACTCGCAGATGATTCGACCAATGATTTCAGAAAAAATTCGTTACGGTGATCCATCGACTCTCGAAGATTCGCTTTATGATCGTCCGTTTCAATGGGGTTCTAAACGTACAGGCCCCGACCTTGCTCGTGTTGGAGGCAAATATCCAGATCTCTGGCATTTACGCCATATGAACAACCCTCGAGATGTGGTGTCTCAATCGATCATGCCATCCTACTCTTGGTTACTTCGAGACAAAGTTAATTTCTCAATTCTGACAAAAAAACTTTCTGTCATGAAGTCACTTGGTGTTCCATATACAGAATTAGAAGTGCAAGACGCAGCAGAAAGTGCACGTGCAGATGCACAAAAAATTGCAGCAGATTTGGAGTCACAAGGTGCGCCCAAAAGATTAGAGGATAAAGAGATTGTCGCATTGATTGCGTATCTTCAACGGCTGGGGCGATCCGCAAAAACTTCAACCGCGAAGGATGGTGTGCAATGAAACAGGTAGCGCTTACCCAATTTCCTTGGCCTGAATTATCGATTGTTCCATTGATGATATTTTTTATTTTTTTCGTCGGAGTCATTGTCTGGGTCAGTTTGGATAAAAATAAGAGAAAATTTGAACAGGTGAGTTTGCTTCCATTGGAAGGAGAACAACATGAGCGATAATGACAAAAATTTTGCAGATGACCACAGCTACGATGGAATTCAAGAATTAGATAATCCACTTCCTCGTTGGTGGCTCTGGACTTTTTATATAACTGTTGTTTTTTCGGCCTTTTATATTCCTTATTATCATTTTTTGGGTGGGCAAAATCCCATAGATGAATACCAATCCGATATAGCTAAGCTGGAAGCTGAAAAAAAGTCTGCTCCCTCTGAAGAAAATGGCGATCAAAAAATAATTGCTGCTCTAGGCGATGCGCAGGTGAAGGCGAAAGGTGCTTTCGTTTTTGATAGCAAGTGCGCTGTTTGTCACGGTAAAGAAGGGCAGGGAATTATTGGCCCGAACCTAACAGATAATTATTGGATTAACGGTGACGGATCGCCCACAACAGTTGCGAAAGTTATTAATGAAGGAGTGCCGGCAAAAGGAATGCCTCCTTGGGCTTCGGTGCTACAGCCCGAAGAGTTAGTCCAGGTTGCGGTTTTTGTGGTTTCGCTCAAAGGATCCACACCGGCTAACCCTAAAGCACCTCAGGGCGAACTGAAATGACTGAGTTACCGGCGGAGCGACCTGCAAGTTTAGATCCAGAAGGACATCGGATTTCGCTTCATCCTGCCAGAGTAAAAGGAGAGTGGAATACGAGAAGAGTTTATTTTCAAACTTTTCTCGTATTAACCCTGCTTATTCTTCCTTGGATAAAAATTAACGGCTATCCAGCGGTACTTATCGATTTACCCCACCGTCGTTTTGCTCTTTTTGGCCTCACCTTTTGGGCTCATGACACTCCATTATTATTTTTAGTCATGGGAACCTTCGCGTTCTCCGCTGCATTACTTACCGCACTCTTTGGTCGCGTCTGGTGCGGATGGGCATGTCCACAAACTGTATTTATTGAGCGTGTCTTTCGACAGGTCGAATTTCTTATAGAAGGTCACCATCTTGAACAAAAAGCACTTGATGCATCAGCGTGGGGACTCAGGAAAATAAAGTTGAAGACATTAAAATGGTCTTTATTTACAGCCATATCTCTCATTATTACGCACAGTTTATTGGCTTATTTTGTTGGCGTAGATCAACTCTACGAAATGATGCAAGCGAGTCCTCAGCAAGCCTGGCCTGTGTTTCTCATAATGGCATTTACAACCAGCATATTACTTTTCAATTTTGGTTGGTTTCGTGAGCAATTTTGTATCATTATGTGTCCCTACGGAAAAATACAGTCCTTGTTAACGGATGAAGACACCTTAAGTGTTGCTTACGATAATATTCGTGGCGAACCGCGTGGCGAGGGTGGTGATTGTGTTGCATGCTTTAAATGTGTTTCTGTGTGTCCAACGGGGATCGATATTCGTCGAGGCAGTCAGCAGTTGGAATGTATTAACTGTACCGCATGCATAGATGTTTGTAATGAGGTGATGAAGAAAGTTAAAAAACCACAGGGCCTGATCCGATACGCATCCGAAGTTGAGATTTTAAAAGGAGTCAGAAAGAGCATACCCTCAAATTTCAAAAAGATGCGGATTTTTCTATACACGTGTCTTCTTCTTTTCTGTGTCTCGGGTTTGGTCTGGACGATTTCGAACCGTCGGGATTTAAGAATAGTTGCATTACGAGCAAGTGAAAGTCCTTACCAACTTGTGCATGACGATCATGGAAATGAAAAGATAATAAATCATTTTAAAATCGATCTTCAAAATCAGAATTTTGAAACATTTGAAATGAAGCTGTTGAAATCAGACAATGAAGAATTTGAATTCGTAACGCCGCAATCGACTTTTGACTTGCGAGGCGGGCAACGCCATGTTCTCGATGTTTTCGTAAAGTTCGATCCCAAGGTAAATCGTCATAATGTTCAGATTGCATTTGTTGGCACTTCTGACAACGGAACAATCAAAGAAAGTGTGGAGTTAGGTCTTATTTCTCCGCAAGGAGCTGAGTAATGATCGAGGAGTGGATGGAGGTCATTATAAAGTTATCACCTCTTGCAATGTCGATGGCAGTATTTACAGCGAGTCTTGTGGGAAGCTTACATTGTCTTGGAATGTGTGGACCACTACAGGTCGTTGTTGCTCCAACTCCAACAGAGTCTTTTGTTTATCATTCGGGGAGGTTCTTCAGTTATACGTTATTAGGCTTTTTCGCTGGCTATTTTGGAGAAGTACTTTTTTCTGTAACGAGTTCAACATCTTTGGCTTGGCTGTCTGCCATTTCTTTCTCTGTGATGCTTTTCGTGATTGCGGTAAAGACTTTTGCAAGTAAATCAAAATTTCATTTTACATTTCAAACAAAGTTGTCGAATTGGATTTTTGTGCATGTGCTGTCGTTGGTTCAGCGTCCCGTACGCAGCTTGATTCTCGGTGTACTAACGCCGCTGCTACCCTGCGGCTGGTTACTTTCTTTTCTGCTAGGAGCAGCTCTGACACAAAAAGCAATTCATGGCGGATTGTTTATGGCAAGTTTTTGGTTGGGTACGCTGCCGGTCCTTGGCCTTCTGCCGATGATTCGAAAACATCTATTTAAGTTATTTGGTATGAAGACTCATCAGTTTGCGAGTGTACTTCTTTTGCTTACGGCACTGAGCCTGATCTGCGTGCGCATGCTCGTAAGTTATCAACATACGAGCTGTCACTAATTGATATGCTTTTGAATTACTATCCTGCGGTTTCTACCATGGTTTTTAATTCACCGAGACCTTCTTCAAAAACGCCGCCTACCATTTTATCCATATTCATGAAGATGCACATCACTCGACCCATAAACGTGTTTTCTCCCTCCACTTTCCAAATGACTTTTGTCTGAGTACCTTCAGGGGCGAGAAGAACGGTGGCCTCCTGGGTCATAACAAATGGTTTTTCGTAATCGATTTTTACTACCACGCGCTCATTGGGTACAGCACCGATGACAGTCGCTTTTCCGGTACCAAGTTCTTTGCCATCCGTCCAAAGCGTGGCAGAGCCTATGCCTGACTCTGGGCCTTCGGTTGTGATTTTAGCTTGCGTGTCTTTTTTTAGCCAAGGATTCCAACTATTAGAGAGAGTGCGTTTACTCACAAATGGAAAAACTTTGTCTATCGGGGCACTGATCAAAACTTCTCGTGAAACCACATATTGAGCAGGCTGAATAGCTGCATATACTAAAACCAATCCTACGATGACAACGAGTCCAATGAATATTTTCTTAAACATTATCCGCTCCTTTTATAAATTAATAAAATTCTACGTAATAATGATTAAGAATCAATCGTTCATTCTGATAACTTCTTGGTTTGTTTGTTGCAAACCTAGAAGTTCAGATGCTTTTACGTATTTTACTCTTCATTTCAGTGACTTATGGCTCTCTTGGTGCCGCATTTGGGGCACCACACTGTTCAAAGGTTTTACAGGGAGTGGACCTTGTAACGACAGGGCCTCTGCGTCCTTTTTCTATGAGGCGTGAAGAGAATAAGATTATTTTTAGAAGGAGCGATGTCACTCCTCCAAAGACAATGGTTTATAGCGTCTCTCAAACGAAGAATCCTTATAAAAATTGGCAGGTTCTTGAAACCCAATTTGAAGGGAAAACGTATCAATTGCTGCCGCTCTCAATCTCCCAGCTGCACGATATTCATGATCAGTTTACAGCTCATATTCGCCGGCATATTCGCACCAACGATGATTATGATGTGATTGTAGGCGTGAATGGTGAAGCGTTAAAAACAGAAGTGCTGTGGATGCGTTATCGATGGGCCTTTCACGCAAAAGTGATTGATTCCTACTCTGATAAAAAAGGTTATTTGAGAGCTACAGATCTTGCATTGTTAGATATGATCAATCGAATGGAAAATAATTATGATGTCTATGGCGTGTTTTTAAAGCCATCCGGCACAGATTTCTCCAAGTTGACTCAAGAGGAAATAAAAACCGATTTATTTGCGACTATTCAAGTTACTTATCGTGAAAGCTATCAATATGATTTCCCTAATGCCCACGAAATGTTTCCCGAAAGACTTGGGTCTAAAGAAACAAGAATGGAGCTTTTGCCTTTTCAATGGAGATTAGATGAGATGCGTGTCTCAGCGAGACCCTTTACTGAAGTGTTTAATGTGGATTTTAAAAATCGTCGACTCGCCGAGATTACGCGTTACGCAAAGTTTGAACAGCTGCCAGCGGCAATTCAAGCGAAAATGATTATGCAAGCCTTAGTGACGGGTGCTCAAAAAGGAGTGCAAACTTTTATCATTAGCGTGGATCCCGCTACGCAAATTTTATTTGGACGTTTAGGTTTTCAAGATTACAAAACATTACCAATCGGACAGTCGGAGACGCCCGAGGCGCTTATGTACATGCATACAGGAAGTGAAAAGTACAAAAAATTAATTCAGAATTATAAACGCCAATCTGATGGCCTTACTTTTGACAGTGTACCGTTTATAGGGCTTTCGAAATAAAATTCCAGATTTTTGTTTCGTGGGTAGCGACGCTTACGCTCTTCTTTTCATACATAGATTTTATCAATTCACCTACGACAACGCTATGGATACGTTTTGCAAACTCGTGAGCGTTTTTGTCGGACCATTTATTTTCGTGTGAACCGTGGGAGATATAGGTTTCAATACGCGCCACGGCGGCATTTTGAATATCAAAAAAAAGTTGGTTGAGATCGGAGTTATAATGTCCGTAATAGTAAAGAGCGAGCAGACATCGTCCTTCATTTGGCTGGTCATGAAACCACTGTAAGTTGGCGCGTATGTAGTCACGTAGCCTCGCTTCTGCATTTCCTTTAGGATTTACATAGCTCTCGATAAACAGTTGCCCCTTTTGAGCGGCATAGCGGCAGCATTTATCAAGTAAATCAACTTTGTCTTTAAAGTGGGAGTAGAGAGCGGGCTGGGTGATTTTTGCAAGATCTGCGATCTGCTTAAAGGTGGTGCTTTCGAAGCCATAGCGAGCAAAACATTGTATGGAAGCTATTATTATTTTTTCTTTTGAAGATAAGGGATTCTTGCTCATAACTTATATTTATTACATTAAACTTATAAAATATAAGTAGTAATAGATATTTTATTAATCCTCCACTATGGTCGAGACCAATTTATTAACGGAGGTTTAAAATGAAATCGTTTATGTTTAGTGTATTAGTGGTAGGACTTTTGTCTGTGGACGTACAAGCGGCTACTTCTCAGAAGTTTAGTTGTGAAATTCGTAATTCTCATAACAACACATTGATTGTTAAGAGCGATAATTTAGTAGTTACAACGGGGCATACACCAACAGAGACAAAAGCAGCTATTCTAAATAGTGACGTCGGTACCTTGTTTATTTTTCCTGAAATGGAGAGCATATTGCCGGTCGTAGTAAAAGGATACACTGTTTCTGTCATGAGTGCGTTTACAAATCAGCGTGGTGAAATTGCAGGCACAGACGTTTCAGTACCAATGAAAAACCAAACTGCGGAGTTCTACGTAGGAGTGACGGGTAATGCTTTATCAAAAGATGGACAGCCTTTTTCTCAAGGCTTGGGCGTCATTTGTAAAAAATTATAACTGACTTTCTCCGATAAGCCGATGGTCGCCATCGGCTTTACATGCCGGCGAGCGGTTATAGGATAACCAGTATTTAGTGATTTTTATGTGGGGGGAACAGACTTTTATGCGACTTGAGATTTCTTAGCTGTTCGGTGAGTGATCGACTTCTTTGATAAATGCTTTCCCAAACGAAAAGATTATTTTCGTCTTTTTGAGTGTTGGAAAAGTTCTTCATATACTCTTGAAGGTGCTGCTCATTTTTTTTCTGTAAGCTCCATAACTGTTCTCGAAGTAAAGTGATAACGGTATCTTCTGTGAGGTTCTCATCGAGCGCAAAATCACTGATTTTGCGCTCTAAGTCGTCGAGTTCCTTCTTAAAAGATAAAAAGTTTTCGGAAATTTGCTGCCGATTCTTTTCAAGGAATGCCCCTGTGCTCTGGCAATGAAAGTAGAGTGAGTGAGTTTTGCATTGAGGGAGGGGCCCTGTACCATGGCATTCCGGTGCAACGTTATAGTCTTCTGTTGTCACGCGCAGAAGTTCACGGAATCGAAAAGGAGTTCCTGAATTGAAGGCCTGTTTTTCGAAAATAAGATCTTTGGTGATCACAAGAGCTGCATGTTTTTCGGTAAAGCCTTCCCGAATAATAAGTATATCTCCTGTTGAAGCATCTGCAGGTAAAATTTTTTGACAAAGTGGTGAATTCATCCAGAAGGTAATTTCGTCAAAAGTGGCGTAGCGAACGGCGGAAGTAAGTCCTCCAAGTGCTAGGGCAGTGCCCCAACAGTTTGGTCCGTCGCCCAAGAGTTCCACACCATTCATCTTGTTCATAAAGCTTTGAACTGCGGGTGAGAGCTGCTGTGCCTGGCTTGCAAGCGTGGACAAAAGAAACCAACCAATTACCAGACATTTGGTCAATATTTTCATAGGGCTAATGATTAAGAACGTACTGCGCGGAGTTCGAAGCATAAAGTGGAATCAATGCACTTTGAGGGCCATGGATCTATGCTCATCGACTTAAATCAATGGTCCAATAATAGGCGAACTTTGAGTTAAGAGAGCGTTCAACTGCGATGCCGATCGATTTACTGTTGGGTGAAAGCATATTCTTGTTGTGACCGTGTGAGTTTTTCCAGGCCAAAAATATTCGATCCGCGGTAGGTTGACCGGCTCCAATATTTTCTGCACTGGCGCGAGTGATTCCGAAATCTAGCATACGCTGACTCCATTTTCGGCCCAAGCTATCGTCGTGAGAAAAATAATTCTTTTTTCCCATATCATGACTGAGCCAGCGAGCAGGGCGGGTCAAGCATTCAGATGGCATCAGGCGTTGGAGGCCATTTTGGGTGCGATAAATATTAATGAGATTTAAAAATCTTATTTCTTCAGACGAAAGATATTCTTCAGGCAATTTCTTCGCGTCGTCGATGCAGGGCTGTGATTGGAATTCCACTTCTGATTGTTGATTGGGTGAATTCGTAGATTGTGTCTGGCAACCCAACAACGCTAGGAGCGAGAGAACTATCGTTTTTTTCATTTCTTATTTGTAGCTCAAACTTTTTGTAAGCGCATGCCGAGTAGCACCGTAAATACGGTAGAGAGGGTAGATTTTGAGCGCAAATTTGTCATTGAGTGACGAGCGTGGCTTAAATCAGCTAACCAGTTTCACTTGACTCGTAAAATACGGGAACGTGGGTTGCATTCAGAAACGGTTACTATGCACTTCATATTTCATTCACTCACTTTAGTATTGGTTTTATTGCTTTCATCAATTGCTTCTTCGGCGGATAGGAAATCTTGTACCGGGATTGCTACGAAGGGAAGATCTGCTAAAGAAAAAATCGATAAAGTCGCCTCCGCGAATCAGGCGATAAGCCATTTAGAAAAAGCCATTTCTAAATTTAGAACATTGAGCAAATCGAGAACCATTGGTTTTCAACCATTTTATGGTGAAACAGCTCCGAAACTTCTCAGTTGGGAGCGAGCTCCATATGCGCAAGCAGATCGGCTGTTCGAGACGACAAGAAGAATTGTTTCCGATGCCAATGATAATTTGCGTTTGCTCAACTTATCTTCTAGTCATCTCACTCAAGAAAAAATTGAAGCCTTACACCAGATCGCTCTCCAGTTAAGTAATTTACGTTACTCTTGGGAAAACCATAATATGACGGGTAGAAGAATTCATCACGTCAGCGAAACGTTACTAGAGCAATTAAAAGCTGAGCTGAACAGTGCGGGAACTCTCATAAGCTCCCTAAAATAGATAAAACCACCTAAGACAGTGGGTTTTCAGGCCATTTGTGTTTCGGATACCTTCGGCCAAGTTCAATCCTTAATCTTGGGTACTCTCTAATCCAAAAACCACTTAAGTCTTGAGTCACTTGTACCGCGCGATAATTCGGCGCCAATAGGTGTAAGGTGAGGGGGGAGCCTAAGACTTTCGGTGTTTCATGAAGTCCAAAAAAATCTTGAATGCGACTTTCAATCCATGGAGGCTGAGTGTTCGAGTAGTTAATAGGGACTTTTCTATTCCCAAGTTGAATAAATTCGGGAACATGCTTATCAAGAGCTTGAGCCAACTCCGAAAGTGGTCCGTAGATTAAATAATCAATAAAACGACTCGATTTTAATTCTTCAAAACTCCAAGATTTAAAATTTTCAGTCATAAAATCAAATAGGTGATCAGTGAATTCGACTTCGTTTTTCAGAAATATTTCGAGATTTTTAGGATGAATATTTAAAGATTTTAAAAAAGCGTATCTTTTTAAAAGGGAGGTCATTTTTTCGCCACCTTCAAGCTCGTTAAGCCATGAATCACCGAATTGATCTTTAAATGCATGAAAGAGTAAGTCCGCAGCCTTTTTCTTGTCGCTTGGAGTTTGCACACTTTCTGAAAGCACAAGCGAGCCATACTTCACTAATGCGGCTTCTTCTACTTTCTTACGAGCTGGATTCCAACGAATGGTTTTCTCTTCTGTTAGAAGGTCGACTCCAAGATCGATCAACCATTCGGGTTCAATGGCGATCACAGAACGTGCGACAGTTTTTTTGCCTTTCGCGGTCGAAATCTCTTCTACTTCTGGCAGCACAAAATATTTCGCTGAAGAAGCGAGTGCTTGATCGCGTAAAGTCACAGATCCACCTAAACACAAATTTAAAGTGAGTGGATCCTGAGAGGATCTTTGCGCAACTCGGTCGGCAAATCCACGTAAAAAACATTGAGCTAGAGTGTCGTCGGTGACTTCTTTTGAGGGCTCAGCGCTAAAAGACTGCAAGATTTGTCGTTGGGCAAGACTGATGGCTCGTGTAGGACGAGTGTCTTTTAATTTACGTACACCCGCAAGAAGATCTTCGCCCAGAATTCCTCCACTACTGAGTGCCGCTGCGGCAAGTGAGGTCAGTTCGGTAGCTCCGTGTGCTTCCGCGTACAACACCATGCTGGAAAGTCGTGGATGGAGAGGGAGTTTAATTAATTTTTCTCCCCACTCCGTAATCTTGCCGTTATGAATGGCCCCTAAGAAATTCAATGTACGTTCTGCAGCTTCCATGTGCGAAATGGGAGGTGATTCGAACCATTTAAAAGTGGGGAGCTCTAATTGCGACAATTCAAGTAAAGTCATCGTGAGGTCGGAGCGCGCGACTTCTGGCATTTCAAAACCAGATCTACTCTCAAAGTCCTGACGCGAGTACAGTCGTATACATTTTCCAGGACCCGTTCTTCCCGCACGTCCGGCTCTTTGTATGGCAGAGGCTTTAGAAATTTTTTGAAGTTTCAACTGCGATAAACCTGACCACCAAGAAAAACTAGGAACTTTTGCGAGCCCAGAATCTATGACGGTATTCACACCATTAATCGTGATGGAAGTTTCGGCAATATTGGTTGCCAATACAATTTTACGTGGTCCTTGCGGTGTGACGGCCTTTTTTTGTTCCGAGTCAGGAGCGGAACTAAAAAATTTAATAATTTGAAACCCTTGAGACTGGTATTCAGCTAATGCCAGGGCGGCATCTTCAATCTCTCTTTGGCCGGGTAAAAATACCAGAATATCAGAACGCTTTCCCTGCTCTTCTTGTTTGCAGCTTGCGATCGCTTTTTTTAAATTTCGCGGGAGTTCGTCGAAAGTATTCTCGTAGGAAATTTCAAGGGGGTAGATCGGTGTTTCCACCCGATAAGTGCCTGCATTCAAAAATTCCGCGATAGGTGCCGTGTCGATGGTCGCCGACATCACGATGATTTTTAAATCAGAACGAATGCTCTCTTGGATCGCTCTTTGGGTCGAGAGAGCTACATCTGTATGTAAATGTCTTTCGTGTAATTCGGCTAAGTTGACAACCGACGCACCTGTATGTGTTTGTGCGTGGAGGAGGTGAGGTGTTATGG
>JBFWOZ010000028.1:0-38623 GCA_050250255.1 Bdellovibrionales bacterium
CTGTTCAGAGACAGAAATTTGTTTTTCAGGGTGCGTGTAGAGATGCGAGAGGCTTGGAACACTTACCCGGTACTGCTTCGCTAATGATGTGCCTACGGCTTCCCAGGTCCCTGGAGCTCCACCATAACCATGAAGAAGAAGGAGTGGTTGTCCACCAGTACCCCATTCAAAATATCGAATTTGTAAAGATCCGAGATCCGCCGTCGCATTCATGCAATCTACTTATCGGCGTTTTTGAGACACTCGATGACTGGGCTTTGGTCTTCCTAAAAGGTCTCCGGGCTTTTTTTCTGGCTAGGTTGCATCATTTATGAAGCGATGTAGCCAGAAAAAAGGCCCGGAGACCTTTTAGTCTTCATCGTCGGGTTTTTGAGGGCCGCCTTGTTGTTGTTTGCGGCGGGCGCGGATACGTTCTAGTTCGCGCTTTTGCTCTTCTTTTTCGAGAGCACGTTCGGCTTGGATACGTTTTGTGTCTTCACGGGCCATTCGATCTTTCTGTTCAACCGCTTCGAAAATGATATTTCCGGTGCGCGCTTGGGTGGCGGCGGCTTCCTCTTTGGAACCACGAGGACGTTTTGTGAGCGTGTTTTGTTTTTCCATTTGTTCGGTCAAATCGATGGTCACATCCCCATAACATCTGAGCTGACAAGAAAGTCGTCGCTGATCTACGAAATAGGCCGAACCAATTAAGTTAATCTCTTTGGCGGCGGGAGGGAATACGTTGTACTCCCCTTCCGTCACACGCACTCGGCATTCGGCGCAAGAAGGAACGCCCTTACATACCGATTTGATATACACATCGTTGGCGCTCGCGATATCGAGGACACTTTTATTCGGATCTGCGTCGACGACAATATTTTGGGGCATAAACTTAATTTTCATACTTTAACTCACTACAATCTTCGCGAATTTTTTCTTACCCGCTTTAACCACAAAACTTTCACCTGCTTTAAGCGTGAGGGAGTGTTGTGGATTTGTGATTTTCTCACCGTCAACTTCGACGGCTTTACCTTCGATCAAACGCCTAGCTTCACTGTTAGAAGCCGCAAGCCCTGCTTGCACCATCAACGCCGTAAAACCGATTTTCTCTTGAGCCTTCATTGAGTACTCAGGAATCTCGTCCGGCAAACCTTTATTCACAAAAATTTCTTCAAATTCCTTTAATGCGCGCTCGGCAGCTTCATTTCCGTGAAATCTGCGTACAAAAAATTGCGCGAGCTTCACCTTCGTGTCCCGAGGATGAACCGTGCCTTCAGCTAAACCTTTTTTTAATTTTTCAAAATCTGAAGAATTTAAGTCCGACAGGAGTTCATAATAACGAACCATTAGTTCATCGGAGAGTCTCATCGTTTTGCCGAACATCTCTTTGGGCGAATCTTCGACCGCGATATAGTTATTTAAACTCTTCGACATTTTCTGAACGCCATCAAGACCTTCCAAGATTGGCATCGTTAAAATGCATTGCGATTCCATCGAATATGACTTCTGCATGGATCGGCCTACGAGAAGATTAAATCTCTGATCCGTTCCACCAAGCTCCACATCGGCCTTTAGCGCGACCGAGTCATAACCTTGAACGAGAGGGTATAAAAACTCATGAATCGAAATAGGTTGTTCGCTTTTAAATCTATTATGGAAGTCATCACGTTCCAGCATTCGCGCCACCGTATATTGGGCCGAAAGCTTAATGAAATCATAAGAAGTAAACTTATCCATCCAAGTGGAGTTGTAAGCCACTTCCGTTTTCTCAGGATCAAGAATTTTAAACACCTGGCGTGCGTAGGTTTTAGAATATTCTATCACTTCTTCGCGGGTGAGTGCAGGACGTGTTTCATTTTTCCCGGTGGGATCTCCAATGAGCGCGGTAAAATCACCAATTAAAAAAATCACATGATGACCAAGCTCTTGGAATTGTCTCATCTTATTCATGAGGACCGTGTGCCCCAAGTGTAAGTCAGGGCGTGAAGGATCAAACCCGGCTTTAATTCTGAGAGGCGTATTCTTCGCGTAGCTCTTCTCTAGTTTCTTGAGAAGTTCTTCGCTCGAAACGACATCGACGGCCCCACGTTGGATCAGCTTGAGCTGCTCTTTCGGTTCAAGAAAGCTCACAACTACCTTGCGTGCTCAATAGCGCGTGTTTCACGAATCACCGTCACCTTGATTTGGCCTGGGTAATTCATCTCTTTTTCGATCTTACGTGCGATATCACGGCTGAGCATGAGCGACTGTTCATCGGTCACCTTGCTACCTTCTACAAGAACGCGAATTTCGCGGCCTGCTTGAAGTGCAAAAGTTCGCACGACACCATCAAAGCTATTTCCGATGGATTCGAGATCTTCAAGTCTACGAACGTAAGTTTCCATTGTTTGTCGGCGCGCGCCTGGGCGAGCACCCGAGAGAGCATCGGCCGCAGTTGTAAGGTAAGCGTAAACGGAATTTGGTTTTTCATCTTCGTGATGGGCTGCAATCGCGTGAACTACTTGCGGAGACTCCCCGTGTTTACGAGCAAACTCTGCACCGATCACCGCGTGACTTCCCTCTACGCTATGATCAAGAGCTTTACCAATGTCGTGGAGGAGGCCCGCACGACGAGCGATCATGACATCAGCGCCAAGTTCGGCGGCCATCATTCCGGCGAGAAATCCACACTCGATGGAGTGGGAATAGTTATTTTGTGTATAGGAAGTTCGGTACTTCAAACTTCCAATGAGTTTCATGATTTCGGGATTCACACCGGTGATGCCGAGATCAGCACAGGCTTTCTCTCCGTCTATTTGAATGGATTTAAAAAGTTCTGATTTCACTTTATCAATGACTTCTTCGATACGAGTAGGATGGATACGTCCATCTTCCATTAATTTTTCAAGAGAACGTCTGGCAACTTCACGGCGAACCGGATCAAATCCCGAGATCACCACGGCTTCTGGAGTTTCATCGATAATGAGATCCACACCACAAGCGGCTTCAAGAGCTCGGATGTTACGACCTTCACGACCAATGATCTTTCCCTTCATCTCTTCGCTTGGTAGATCCACGACACTCACGCTTCGCTCGGTGACATATTCCCCGCTGTAACGAGAAATCGCCATGCTGATGATGCGTTTTGCTTTTTTCTCAGCTTCTTCTCTGGCTTCCGCTTCAATGCTAATCGCTTTTCGAGAAGCTTCAATGTGCGCTTCTTTCTCCACTGCCTGTACGAGCTGTCTCTTCGCTTCTTCTGCCGACATTGCAGAAGCGCGCTCGAGCTTTGCTTTTAATTCTTCGAGAGTGCTTTGAACCTTCACCTCACCCTCTTGAATTTTACCTTCAAGAATTCGAAGCTTTTCGTCTTTCTCTTTTAATTCGCCCATGCGCTGTTCAAGCTGGCGATTTTTTTGCTGAAAAGTCTGGTCGAGATTTCTCTCTTTATCTTTCCAAGATTTTTCCTGCTGCTGAAGATTGTTTTTTTGCTTTTGAAGATCCTGCTCGACATTTTTACGAGCTTTCGTTTCAAAATCTTTTGCACGATTCTTAGAGTCTCGGTCAATTCGAGCCGCCTCTTGCTGTGCTTTTAATAAAATCTGTTCGGCCTCTGATCTAGCATGGCGCGCTTGTTTCTTTTTCTTCATTTGTTGTAGAAACTTAAAACCACCAGCACCTACTGCCAATCCAACCACGGCAAATATAAGACTCATCACTAATCCGTCCATAAGGACACTTATCCTTTCGGTAACCGCATCACCCTTTTTTCGGTTACAACAAATTGCATTGGAACATCGTGACTCTCGCGAGGTAAATCCTCTAGCGAAAGCTGTGACTCATAGGCCACGCCCACACGATATCCTTTAAAAGTTTCTAGAGCGCGATCGTAAAACCCTTTACCCGAACCGAGTCGCGTTCCATTTTTGTCAAAAGCAAGCCCTGGGATGAGAGCGCCTTCGGCATCGTTAACAGAAACCTCATCCGATTTTGCGGGATCGGGCTCCAGCAAACCCCATGGTCCTTGAGACCAGGAATCTTCAGAATGAGGCACATAAAATTTAAGGGAAGGCCCAAAGACTTTTGGGTAGGCCCAACGCCCACCTAATTGATCAACCCCCTCTTGAGGGTTGGCTTCAGATTGAGAGGCTCGGTAAGAAAGCCAAAGTGCTTTCTCAGAGCGAATCTCACGTAGAAGCTCACATAAAGACGAAGTCACGCTAGAGCGCGGCTGTGCCGTACGCTTTTGGCGAAACACATCTCTTAGGTTTTGTTTGAGCTCTTGTTGAGCCACATCTTCCCTTTCACATCACTTCCAAGAACTTAGACTTTTAATTATCTAAGCGACTTGGGCCCTGGGAAGATTCAAGCTCTAAGATGACCTTTTTGGCTTTGGTCTCGAGACGTTCGATCTCACCTACAGCTCGTTTTTTGAGCATGATAAGTTCTTCGGCGAGGTTGAGACATGCCAGAAAAGCGGCGTTTTGAAGAGATCCACTTTTGGTAGCGCGAAGTGCTTCGCTTACCTTTTGATCAACATAATCAATCAGTTGATTGACTGTCTTATCATCGTGAGTGGTTTTGAGTTTCATGTGCAAACCACCCAAGAGGACTTCATAAACATTCTTAGTATTATTCGATCCAGAAGTTTCGGTGCTACGACCAGTTAATTGAATGAGTCTTTGAGACTCATGAGTCGAAGTAGCACCAGAGGAGCCACGAGATTCATCGGCTGATTGGCCGGCAGTAGCTTGTTCTGGTTTCTGCTTGTTCAGCAGTTCATTTGATTTATTCATGAATGAACTTTGATGCTTTACTTGCGCGCAGTATTAACTAGCGCGCACGCATCTTCCCTATACCTAAAACATTGTCACGACTTGTTAATTTGGTCAACTTTTGAAAGGTCTTAAGGGCTTAAGACCCTTGCTTATGACGCAATGAACCTGAAGGCTGGGTGGGCTTCTCTTCGGCCAAAATTCCGTAGGCATGGTTGGTAAAAAGACCAGCAATTCGACGGTAGTCGCTCAGAATCTCAAGATGGATGGAACTGGTGTTGATACTTGCCTTGAGACCTCGGTTGAGTCGACTTAAGTGGGATTCACGAAAGCGTCTTTCAACAACTCTGAGGTGACGTTTTTTCTGAAGCATCTCTTCGGCCAGAGCTTTATCGTGAAGTTGAATAGCACTCAGAGAGACTCTTATGATATCCAAGACGGACTCATGAATTTGTTGTAACTCCACCCATCCTTGCGGGCTGAACTCGAGCTGAAGCGTGTGTTTTTTCTCGCTCAAAACAATAAGATTTTTATCCACTATGTCGGCAGCACTTTCGATATCGGTAACAAAAGAGAGAAGTTCCAACGTCTGGTGATTAAATTCTCCCCCTTCACCCGCCTGTTTTACCAGGAAGGATTTAATCTCGCGGAAGAGATGATCCACTTTATTGTCGCGACTTCTGAGATCATCCATCAAATCTGGATTTTTACTTTCAAAAAGTTTGATCGAATCATAAACCATGGTGTTTACGATATCTGCCATGCGAAGAGATTCGCGAACGGATTGTGCGTAAGCAATCGTCGTTGCCACTCCTGTATCTTGAGGAATAAATTGCGTACTGAATTCTTTTTCGTCTTCCCTGGGTGGAAAGAATTTTTCAATGAGCCGAACACCCTGATGAATAAAAGGGTAATAGAGAATCGCCGAAATCACATTGAACATCGTATGAGAGTTCGCAAGCGCACGACTGGGATTTGAGTCTAAGGAGAGCATCCACTCCGCAAAGCCCTGAGTGATAAAAAGAAAAAGAATCACACTACCGACTTTGTAAAAGAAATGCGCCCACGCCACTTGGCGTCCGATATGGTTACCACCAACCGCCACAAGAAGAGCCGTTGCGGTCGTACCGATGTTCGCGCCATAAATCCAGTACATGGCATCGTGAACCCCGATGAGTCCACTACTCGCAAGAGTCATGGCAAAACCGATCACCACCGCACTAGAGTGAACAAAGCCCGTGATCAGAGAGGTGATTAGGATCGCGAGAATAGGTTGCCCTTTGAGAGAATCAAGAACCTGCATGAATTCAGGAATTTCTTTAAATTGAGCGGTCGCAGAACTCATGAGTTCCAAGCCGTAGAAGATGAGGCCGAAACCAATAAACACACCAGAAATATTTTTAAGAATACGTTGTTTGGTAATAAAAAAGACCGAGAACGCGACCAGAAAAACCGTAAGCCCCCACTGCGCAAGATTAAAGCTGATGATCTGTACGGTGAGTGTGCTACCAATCGCTGAACCGATGATCACACCCATCACTTGCGTGAGGTTGATCACACCCGCCGACCCAAGGCTTACGAGCATGCACGTCACCGCCCCAGAACTTTGCAAAAGAATCGTAAGCGCTATCCCCACCGCGATCCCTAGAAACTGGCGATCCTGCAAACTGTTCATGAGTTGGCGCACGCGATTGGCCGCTAATTTTTGAAGATAATCAGAGGCGAGATTCATGCCGTACAAAAAAAACGCAACGCCTGCAAAGAGGTAAATCAAGTGAGAGTGTTCCACTCTTTTATTTTCGGTAAAAAGTACGGTGTTATTAAGATGTTATTAGCAGAGCTGGTCGAAAGACTAGCTCTTAATGAAGCCGTTCGAAATACAACTTTATTTGTATTTTGACTTCCGTTCCCTCTCGAGCAATTCCCTCATTTTTTGTCTCATCCAAAGATTTTGCTGTTCTTTCGTAAGACCCACTGGTGAATCGATCTCATATTTATATCTTAACTTTACCGGAAACTCATCTGGCACCTGAATAGGATGTGCCATAAAAGATTGAATAAGTTCTTGCCCTCGATCAAATACCACGAGCTCCACTTCCAATCCAAAAGATGTTAAAGCCTCTCGAGATAAACCTTGGTATGGATCATTTATAGAATTATAGGTATCAATAGATAATAATCCTAAATGGTAAAGTTTTTCGAGTTCAGCACGGGGTATTTTAAATAAGACTGGTTTATAACCGTAGTTCCCAAATTCAAAATAATTAAGTGCAAACGCTGTTCGGCGTGAGATGGACATAGTCCTCCCCAGACCGCCCAGTCCATGTGATTCTATTTCATTCAATTTTCCTTGTGACCAGAGCTCAAGCTCTTCTTGAGTCATGACACGCGAAAGAACAACTGTTTCTGGCAAACTCATCAAGATTAAATGAGTTTGATCCATAATATGAATTTCATTTTGCCCATCTACATAGACCATTTTAATAGGCCGACGATCCTTTGACCTTTGTGTAAAATCATAAGACTCATCAAAAAATACCGCCTGTCCATTAGTTCGCAACCTTATCGGTGTGCTACTAGAAAACTCTCTCCCACTTTCTATGTATGCAACCACAATGGGATAATGAGGGTGGCCCTCTTCAAACTCCAATCTCGCTAAACGCCAAGGACCTTCCACGAAGCTCTTCTCAAGAGCCAAGGGATTTTCCTTTAATAAGGTTTCAACCATTTTCAGTAAAAGTGGTGATGTTAGTTGTGCCGTCAATTCCTCCCGAGATATACTTTTGTATATCACTTCATATCCGGGCGGCTTGGCTACAAGGGGAGGACCGCAGCCTGGCTGGGCCCTAGTGGCGAAGGAGCTACTGGGAGCAAAGCTCATAGTGACAAAAAGTGTTAGCCACATGAAGAAACACTTATCTTTTATAACTCCAATAAATTGATTCACCATCTATTGGTTGTTATTAGCAAAAATGACGCCCTCGACTTGACCGAACGACGCAGTTATCAATTTAAATCAAAAATCGTTTTTAGACCGGCATCCACCGCTAAAAGTTTTTCATTTGAGAGAGTTCCGATTTTCTCTTCGATGTAAGTTCGATCAAGAGTGTGAATTTGCGAGAAATTGATCACGCTTGCCTTGGGAATCCCCGACTCCCCCTTAAAAAGTCGAACATTTCCTGGCAAAGATTCATACTTTAAGTTTGAAGTAATCACCGAGACTATCACCGTGCCAATACGGCTTAAATTAAACGCATCGCTTTGAATCACAAGTGCGGGTCTTCGACCTGCGGGCTCTGAGCCACGAGGTGGTGGTAGTTGAACCCATACCAAATCGCCTTTTCGTACTACCACTCCCAATCTCCATATTTTTTCTCAATAGAACGCACGAAGAGCTGTGAGGTTGCTTGTTGTTCATACTCCACGTTCTTATCTTTAAATAAGAGATTGATTTGCCTTCTTATTTCTTCCTGCCCTGAGGCATGAGTCACCGTTTGCAAAATTTCGGCGATAAAACCACTCCGCGTGGTTCGACGCTTTTTTGCAAGCGCATCGACCTTTTTAATAACGTCTTCAGGGATAGAAATAGCAATTTTTCGCACAGCCATAAAACCTCGCTTGGTATTCCAAATTATAATACCAAAAGTCATACCAAGTAGCAAGTAATGGCTCATTAGGCATAGGGTTGAAGCTTGAGTGTTTGCAAAGCCAATTTTTTCCTTAGCGATGAACTTAATTCAAATGTACTCTCTTCGCGTACACGCCTTGTACATCCCATGGTACTGGCGATTTTGAGACAGGAAGGTAAACAATCATTTGGCCGTCTGAATCCGTGAAGTGCTGCCCTTTCCCATTTTTTCGAATTCCCGGCTGAATGATTACGTTATTGGTACTTCCACTCACCAGCCATTTAGGCATGGCGGAATCATTCCAAATATCAATTCCATAAGTTTGGTAATCATTGACGTTGGACACAAGACCCGTGAGATTTGCGTCGGTAAAAGTTTTTACGCAAACCTCATAGTGAGCGTTGTTATTACAATATTGAAGAACGACAAATCGCTTCAAATCGACGTGATAGTTGACTGCAATTACGCTCGCCTGTTCTGCAATGATCACCGGAGTCGACATTGAGGTTAACCAAGGTCGCACAGTCCGTCGGTAAAGATACCATTTACTCGTCTCATAATCGTAATCGTCATAATAATAATAAACTGTACCATCAGGGCCGGTTGTGAGCTGGCCTATGAGTCCATTTTCTCCCTCTTGAGGTGCGTACTCAGTCCAAAGCCGATCATTAGTCTCTTCGGCAATGACAGGTCCCGCAGTATTAGCAACACTTTGTTTGTGAAGTCCCCAACTGAGGCCAAAACTTCCATCCACTTGGAACGTTCGCATAAGTGCACCAAAAATATTACTAATGGATGAATCACCTGTACCAAACCAACTCATCATAATTTGATTGTGTAATCCGCCATTGGCATCTTTAGCAACAGCGATCCAATACATGGCCCAGTTCCCATTGATTTCAATCAACATCGGGTTCGACGCTCCACCGTTCATATAAGCAGACGGACCATCCCAACCGAGTGCCGCTCCAGTTTGAGGATGATAGGAAGTGACGTGAGCCGCCGGTGATCTGGTAATCAATAGATCTTGATTGAAACTATGAGTGCCAAAATTATAAGCGGATCCATACTTCGCTCCCGCAGAATCTCCCATAGATCCGGCTGGAGCATAATCAGGTTGTCCTACCGCACCCGAGGCACCTTCCGCATCGAAAATGCTCACATACTGGTTTGGCCCAATGTAAGTTGCTGAAAATGCATAAGCGTAAGCAGGATAAGCTACCTGCATAACTTTGATTGCACTATCGGAAGCAACTGCAAACTCAGGTACGCACACGCTATTTGCTAATTTAAAATTTACATTACAACTTGAAGCGACGCAGGCACCATAACTCCCACCGGAAAATGTTTGAACTCCACTACCGTTTGCAATCGAACAAACTTGCGTGTTTGCATGACAGGCATTTGCATGAAGTGTGAAATTTGCGTTACAGCTCGAAGCGACGCAGGCGCCGTAACTACCACCAGAAAAAGTTTGAACTCCACTGCCGTTTGAAATAGAGCAACTTTGAGTGTTTATATGACAAGTGTTTGCGTGAAGTGTGAAACCACTACTACAACTCGAAGCTACGCAAGCGCCGTAACTACCACCAGAAAAAGTCTGAACTCCACTTCCGTTTGAAATAGAGCAAACCTGTGTGTTCGCATGACAAGCATTTCCGTGAAGCGTGAAGTTCGCATTACAACTTGAAGCGGCGCAGACACCATAACTGCCACCAGAGAAGGTCTGAACTCCACTTCCGTTTGAAATAGAACAGTCTTGAGTGTTCGCATGACAGACATTTCCGTGAAGCGTGAAGTTCGCATTACAACTTGAAGCCACACAAGCTCCATAACTGCCACCAGAGAAGGTCTCAACACCTGTGCCATTCGTTATAAAACAGCTACGAGTCTTCGCATGACAAGTACCATTGTGCTCAGTCAACCCAGAGCCACAAGTAGTAGATTTTTGAGAGGGTAAGGATAGAGTGGATGTTCGATTCCCAGAGGTAAAGCCTCCACCGCACGAAATAAGGAGAAGTGAATATCCTAATATGGCAATATTTTTTAAAATCATCATGAAGGGTAGAATTGCAATTACAAGACTTACCGAAGAGAACTCAACAGAGTTAAAACTGAATATAAAGTATTTAACAGATGTTTCGTTATCTTAAATCACCGAATAATTGAAGATCTTCAATGCTTCCAGGTATTTAATTGTCTGTTAAACTTTCAGCAGATCAGAGCTGATTTATACGTCACCAAAAGAGATAAATAGTCTCTCAGCTTTTAAAAAGCTCAATTTGATACGCAGAAAACTAAATCAAAGAATCCACAAACTCTGGTGTAGAAAATCCACGCAGATCGCCAAGTTTCTCACCAACACCGATCGCTTTGATGGGAAGCTTGAGCTCGTGTGCGAGACCCACAACCACTCCACCTTTGGCGGTGCCATCGAGTTTTGTGAGGATCACACCACTGACATTAAGAGCTTGATGAAATTGCTTCGCTTGCACGAGGGCGTTTTGACCATTGTTTGCATCGAGCACAAGAAGTGTTTCGTGAGGAGCACTAGGATAAGCTTTTTCAATCACGCGTTTGATTTTTGCAAGTTCTTCCATGAGATTTGCTTGTGTGTGAAGGCGCCCGGCAGTATCGACAATCAAAAGATCAAACTTTTCCTTCAACGCCTTTTGAGTCGCATCAAACGCTACACCACTAGGTTTTGCGTTCGCATCACCTTCAAAGATTTCTACTTTCGCGCGCTCGGACCAAACGGCAAGTTGCGACCCCGCCGCCGCACGAAATGTATCCCCTGCTGCCACTAAAACTTTTAATCCTCGCTCACAAGCCCAACCCGCAAGCTTCCCGATACTGGTCGTTTTCCCAGCCCCATTCACACCAACGATAAGCCAAACAATGGGACCCGCAGGATTTTTCTCTAAGGTTAAAAGCGGAGACTCTACTTGAGATTGGGTATTCACCGCACCCACAATATTTTGAATTTCATTTCGAATCGCTTCGCGCAAAGATTCGTAATTATAAAGTTGTTTCTTCGTGAGTTGTTCCTGCAAAGACTCCAACAGTCTCTGCACAGTCGTAGGCCCAAGATCACTCGTATAAAGCGCCTCTTCAATCTCCTCAAAAGGAAATTTCTCAAGACTGCGAGCCCCAAAAATAGATTTAAACTTCTCCGAAAACGCGCGTTTGGTAGGAGCTAGAATCCCCGTAAGATTTTGCGGAACCGCAGAAATAGATTCAGGAACAAGAATCTTCCCATCAAACTCAATATTCTCAGTACCCTCAGGAAGCGGGGCCGAAGGGTCTCGCTTTTTCTGCTGAAGAAGATCTTCAAACGCAGACGGAGCCTTAGTCTTGCGACTCTTAAACCAAAAAAATCCAGCGCCTCCAACTAAAGCACTAGCTAAAGCAATCCCCGCCGCAATCAATTCTAAATTCAGTTCCATGTTCCCTCTTCAAAAGAATCTCAGCAGTGGCAGAAATACCACAGCTCGTAGTCTGTTCAAAATAAATAGTGAGTCTTTGTCTCCGCAGACCTCTGCACGCCAGGATGGACTCTGTGTGCAGGAGGGCATGGATGCCCGCGTCTGCGGAGACAAAGACTCACTATTTATTTTGAACGCCTAGGATGTTGACTTCGTGTCCAGCACAAGCCATGGATGGCCGCGTCCGCGGAGACAAAGGGTTGAACTATTTCTTTTGAACACCCAAGGTGTCGAATTATTTGGACTAGACTGTAATCTCTGCGACTCGACGAGCGTCTTTAAGATCGACAGAAACCATTGTCGATACTCCGCGCTCCTGCATAGTCACACCATAAAGCTTGTTGTTCACTTCCATGGTGTACTTATTGTGAGTCACGATGATGATCTGACTACGCTTCGCCATTTCTTTAACGAGTTCATTGAAACGGAAAACGTTGGCGTCATCCAGTGGCGCATCGACCTCATCCAGTAAACAAAATGGCGATGGTTTCACAAGGAAGATCGAGAAGATCAACGCAACGGAAGTAAGAGCTTTTTCTCCCCCTGAAAGTAGCGTGATGTTCTGCATTTTCTTTCCTGGAGGTCGTACAACGATGTCGATACCAGGATCGGTTTCGCCTTCTTGTACCACCATGACGAGATGAGCTTCACCACCACCAAAGAGAACCGGGAATACTTTTTTGAAGCGATCATTCACCGCTTCAAAAGTATCCTTGAACTGCTTCGAACAGATTTTATCGATACGATCGATCACTTTATGAAGTTGTTCTTTCGCTTCAAGGAGATCCGCTTGTTGCTTATTGAGGAAATCAAAACGCTTCATGAGTTCATCATACTCTTCAATGGCCGAGAGACTGACTTCGCCCATTTTAGATATACGATCACGAAGTTCATTCAGTTCGGCTTCAGCTGCCACGAGATCGCCTTCACGTTCGCCATACTGAGTGAGGACATCTTCCATCGTAAGATGGTAACGCTCCATCAACTGGGTCGTGATGTTCGCTTCACGTAAATGAGCTTGCTCAAACGCGAGACGAAGTTCCATCGAGCGACTTTGTGAATCTTGGCTCTTCTTCACTTGTTCAGACAAAAGAGTGTCAAGAGTTCGAGTTTTTGCGCCCAATTGTTCGTACTCATCTTGTACGCGAGAAAGATGCGTTGTGATTTCGCTCACCTCATGGACAAGTTGTTCGAGCTTTACTTTCTCTTGAGTGAGTTGAATCTGACCTTGAGAAAGAGATTCGGTCGACTTGTTTGACTCTTCGCTCATGCGAAGCATTTGTTCGGAAATATCTTTTAATGACTGATTGTAAAGTTCGAGCTGACGCTTCAAACCTTCTGCCTCTTGAACTTTCGAAGCGGCTTTCACTTGAAGTTCCGTCGTGACCGAAAGTTGATCATCAACCTGCTTTTTGTAAATATTGAGTCGATCGGCAAGTTGTTCGGATTCGCGTTCATACTCGGCTTGTTTTGTAGAGAGTTCTTCAAGCTGTGCTCTGAGGCCAGTCAGCTTCTCTTCTTGAGATTGATGCTGTTGATTTAAATCTTGAGCTTCGCTCTGACTCTTCTTCAACGCCTGTAACAAGCTTTGAAGCTCGTTTTCAGCGCGCTCAAGATCTTTTCTTCTTTCAGCGATCAGAATTTCTTTTTCGGTTTTTTGTTTTTGCGCGTTTTCAAGAGAAGAGCTGACCTGTTGAAATTGCGATTCATAGCGCTTGAGCTCCACTTGCACAACTTCGAGCTGAGTTTGGCAACGCTCCTTTTCAAGGGCGAGCTCTTTCATTTCACGACGACGTTTTAAGAGACCTGAATCGGCACTCTCGCTACCACCACCGGTGACGATACCATCGGCAGAAAGAATTTCTCCCTCTTGAGTGACAAATGTCCACTCGGCATACTTGATTTTGAGTTCGATAGCACCTTGAAGACTTGGAACAACCGCCGCTTTTCTAAAGAGACTCACGAGAGCGTCACGGTATTCAGGATCAGAGACTTGAACAATGTCAGATAAAATTCCTGACACTTCGTCAGCACTTGGGTTACTGCCAAATTCCGCAGAATGTTTTACTTCGCCAATTGGTAGAAAACTCGAACGGCCCCACTGGCTCTCTTTTAATTTTTCGATCGCTTTTAGCGCACCTACGGTGCTTTTGCTCAAAATCAACTGCAAGCGCGTCCCAAGAACGGCTTCCATAGCGACTTCAAATCCTGCAGGAACGCTGATAAGATCCGCCACGAGTGAGAACTCTTGAGCCCCACCTTGATTGATCGTCTCACGCTGCCACTGCATGATGTTCTTTACACCCTCTTGAAAACCTTCAAGGTTCGCCTCGAGATCTGTTAAAGAATCAAGTTTACCTTCGATTTTTCCAAGATCACCCTTTTGGCCCTCAAGCTTCAATCGGTGCTCTTGAACCACGGTTTCTAAGTGAGTTTTATTTGCTTGAAAGTTTTCAACATCTCCCATGATGGAGAGCTGCATTTGTCGTTCTTTTTCGAGTTCTTCAAAATGTTTACGACGAGAACGTTCAAATTCAGATTGTTTTGATTCTAATTCGGTCACGACCGCTCGAGCACGGCTTTCACGCTCACTCAAATCTTGAACGCGTGCTTCTGCACCCTGTACTTGCGCCTGAAGATGGGCTTTCGCCTGACCAACGGTGATGATTCCACGACGCTTTTCCACAAGTTCTTCGTCGGCTGCCTGAGCGCTTTCACGAAGGGTCGCGAGAGCCTCTTGTTGTTCTTTTAAATTATGAGTTGAACGAGTCGCTTCTGATTCCGCACCCTCAAAACGAATGTTCGCCTGATTGAGATCGGTTTCCAAAGCGACTTTACGGATCTCAAGCTCTTGCAAAAGATTTCCAGTCATCTGTTCGTTACGACGAGCTTGCTCGATTTCGAAAGTGATTCTTTGAATTTCACCTTCTTTTTTCTGAACAGAGGACTGAGCTTCAAACTTCTGCGCTTGTTTTTCGTGAACCGTTTTTTCAATTTCGACGAGAAGAAGTTTGGCTTCTTGAACTTGGGCTTCGAGAGACGCTTTTTCGGTCTCCGCTTGTGCCGATAAATCTTGAGTGGATTTTAATTCTTCTTCAACCCGAATGATTTCATCTTTTAATTCTTTAAATTTTTTAGAAGAGAGCCAGAGATCTAAATCTCGCGCTTGATTCTTCATCTCGCGGTAGCGCTCGGCCTTTTTTGCCTGACGTTGCAGGCTATCGATCTGGCGCTTGATCTCACCGATGATGTCGGCAAGACGAACGAGGTTTTGCTCTGTCGAAGCTAATTTCTTTTCTGATTCCCGTTTACGAACTTTGAATTTTGTAATTCCGGCCGCTTCTTCAATGAGGAAACGACGTTCTTCCGGCTTTGCGGTAATGATTTTCCCAATCGCGCCTTGCTCGATGATACTAAAACCCTTTGAGCCTACGCCGGTATCCATGAAAATTTCGTGAATGTCGCGAAGACGGGATTGCTCTTTGTTGATCAGGTATTCCGACTCACCTGAACGATGTAGCCTACGAGTCACCATGATTTCAGAATGTTTTGCGTACTTTGCTGGAAATGGCCCGCCCTCATTTTCAAGCGTCAAAGAAACTTCGGCCATTCCGGTTGGTGCATAACCTTCCGCTCCGGCGAAGATCACATCTTCCATGCTCGAACCACGAAGGTGCTTGGCAGATTGTTCTCCCATAACCCACGTGAGTGCATCGACGATGTTCGATTTTCCACAACCGTTTGGTCCAACGATTCCGGTAATTCCGTCATCAAATTGGATCACTGTACGATCTTTGAATGATTTGAACCCGACAAGTTCCAGCTTTTTGATCTTCAAACAACCACCTCAAAAACTTTTAGGTTTCCACCTAATTGATTCCCTTAGTTCTTCGTCTCGCTCTTAAGAGCGACCTGTGCTGCAGCCAATCTTGCGACTGGCACACGGAATGGCGAGCAGCTCACATAATTGAGCCCCACTTTGTGGAAAAAGGCAATACTTGCGGGATCCCCGCCATGCTCTCCACAGACTCCGATTTTCAAGGATGGCTTTGTTTTACGACCCAGGTCAACACCCATTTTTACGAGAGCGCCTACCCCTTTTTGATCAATACTCACGAAAGGATCTTTCTCAAAAATTCCTTCATTCACATAGCTTCCGAGAAATCTTCCCGCATCGTCGCGCGAAAGTCCCATTGTTGTCTGCGTGAGATCGTTGGTTCCAAAGCTAAAGAAATCAGCCACTTCCGCAATTTCGTCAGCAGTCACGGCAGCTCGCGGAAGCTCAATCATGGTTCCAAGCGCGTATTCGAACTCTATTTTTTTCTCTTTTTGCACTTTAAGAACTTCATTTTCTGCCTGCGTTTTAAGCATTTTTAATTCTTTATAAGTCGCTACAAGCGGAATCATGATCTCCGGGAACACCTGGATTCCCTTAGCTTTCACGGCGCACACCGCTTGAGCAATGGCTCGCGCTTGCATGATATAAATTTCGGGATAGGTGATCGCGAGGCGACAGCCACGATGGCCAAGCATCGGGTTAAATTCTTTCAGAGCATCAATGCGCGCTTCTAATTTACGTACGTCTCTTCCCAATCTTTGCGCCAGAGCTTTGATCTCCTCCTCGTCATGAGGCAAAAACTCATGGAGCGGCGGATCTAAAAGACGAATCGTTACGGGATATCCCGCCATCTCCTGGAAAAGTCCTACGAAATCTTTTTCCTGAATGGGAAGAAGTTTTTTGAGAGCTTCTTCTCTTCCCGCTGTGTCTTCCGCCAAAATCATTTCACGAACGATGTCGATACGGTCAGAGCCAAAAAACATATGTTCAGTACGACAGAGACCAATACCTTCAGCGCCAAATTGACGAGCTACTTTTGCATCGTTTGGAGTGTCGGCATTCGCGCGGACTCCCAATTTTCTATGCTGATCGGCCCATTTCATGAGTTGTTCAAAATGTTCACCCGGCTTTGGTTCCACAGTTTTCACTTCGCCTAAAAAAACTTCGCCGGTTGAACCATCAAGAGTGATGAACTCTCCACGTTTAATCACATAGCCGTTCACACGAACCTCTTGTTTGTCGTAATCGACAAAACATTCGCCCGCCCCCGCCACGCAACATTTGCCCATTCCGCGCGCCACGACGGCCGCATGAGAGGTCATACCACCACGAGACGTTAAAATCCCTTGAGCGGCAACCATTCCGGCAATGTCTTCTGGAGATGTTTCGATACGAACGAGAATCACTTTTTTATTTTTTGCGTGCTCCGCTTCGGCCTCTTCGCTAGTGAAAACCACCGCGCCATAGGCCGCTCCCGGACTTGCCGGTAGACCCTTCGTCAAAATTGTTTTTTTCGCTTTAGGATCAAGAGTCGGATGAAGAAGTTGATCGAGACTTGATGGGTCTACACGCAAGATCGCTTCCTTTTCGGTGATCAGTTTTTCGCCCACCATTTCGCAAGCGATACGTAAAGCCGCTGGAGCCGTGCGCTTTCCTGTACGCGTTTGTAGCATCCAAAGCTTATCTTTTTCAATCGTGAATTCGATATCTTGCATGTCACGATAGTGCTTTTCTAACTTTTCATAAATTTTAACTAGCTCAGCATAGGCATGAGGCATGTAGGTCTCAAGTGACTCCACACCTTCACTATGCTCCTTCGCATGAGATTCATTGATCGGCTGTGGGGTACGAATACCCGCCACAACGTCTTCTCCTTGAGCATTTGGCAAAAATTCACCAAAGAATTTGCGCTCACCTGTCGAAGGATCTCTGGTAAACGCCACACCCGTTGCAGAATGAACTCCCATGTTTCCAAATACCATGGACTGAATATTCACGGCCGTACCCCAGCTCTCTGGAATGTCGTGAAGTTGGCGGTACGTGTGCGCCCTTGGAGTCATCCAGCTATTAAAAACAGCAGAAATCGCAGCCCAAAGTTGCTCGTGCGGATCTGTTGGAAATTTCTTTCCTGTCGTATCGAGAATTTGTTTTTTAAAAGTACTGACGAGATGTCTGAGATCTTCTTCTGTCAGCTCGGTATCTAATTTGTAACCCTTTTCTTCTTTAAGATCTTCAAAACTCACTTCGAGAAAAGAAGAATTCATATCGAGAACCACGTTGGAAAACATTTGAATAAAGCGTCGGTAAGAGTCCCATGCAAACTGTGGGTTTTTCGATTTTTTCGCAAGACCCACAACCGTTTCGTCATTCAAACCCAGATTCAGGATGGTGTCCATCATGCCTGGCATGCTCGCACGAGCACCGGAACGCACACTCACCAACAGAGGATTTTCCGCATCGCCAAATTTCTTTCCGAGTTCGATCTCCACTTGCTTAAGAGCCGCGAGAGCATCCTTTTTTACAAATTCAGGGAGTTGCTTTTTATTAGAGTAAAAGTGCGCACAGATTTCTGTGGAGATTGTAAAACCTGGAGGAACTGGAATACCTAATGACGACATCTCAGCGAGGTTTGCACCCTTACCCCCCAAGAGGCTTTTCATTGTCGCATTGCCTTCGGCCTTTCCACTCCCAAAACTGTAGACAAATTTTTCTGGAATTTTCATTTTTGATCCTACTCGGTTTTGTGTTTCTAATTCCATGTCTCTCTCCTTTTAGGTGCCAGGTTCCGTTTCCGGGGCACGCTGCGTCCTTTTTTTATGAAGCGGTGTGGCCCGGAAACGGAACCTGGCACCTAAAAGGACTGTAGTTTATCGGTTATGTAATCCTTCAATTTATCTAAAGCGATACGATCTTGTTTCATGGTGTCGCGATGTCGCACAGTCACCTGCTGGTCTTCTAAAGTTTGGAAATCCACGGTTACGCAAAACGGTGTACCAATTTCATCTTGGCGACGGTAGCGTTTCCCGATACTGCCGGATTCATCATACTGAATATTCCAATGGCGAGACAAATCGCTAAAGAGTTTTTCAGAGACGCTTGAGAGAACATCCTTTTTTGAAAGTGGTAAAATAGCCACTTTCACTGGAGCAATCGCTGGGTGAAGCCCCAAGACCACGCGAACATCAGCTTCGCCTTCTTGAGCGACGTTCTCTTCACGATAAGCATCACATAAAAGAGTGAGACAGTTTCGATCACAACCTGCAGAAGTTTCGATCACGTAAGGAATATATTTTTCTTTGGTCGCTTCATCAAAATACTGCAAGTTTTTACCGCTGAGCTTTTGATGGTTTCCAAGATCAAAATCTGAACGATTATGAATCCCCTCGATCTCCTGCCAGCCGATAGGGAAATTGTACTGAATATCGAAAGCGGATTTTGCATAGTGCGCGAGCTCTTTATCGGTGTGCTGATGGAACTTGAGGTTTTCTTTACGAAGACCCATCCCGAGATAGAACTCTTTACGAATCTCTTTCCATTTGTCCATGAACTCTTCGTCGCTTCCAGGCTTCACGAAATATTGCATTTCCATCTGTTCAAATTCACGCGTACGGAAAATGAAATTTCCCGGAGTGATTTCATTACGGAAAGCTTTTCCAATTTGCGCGATTCCAAAAGGAATCTTCTTACGCATGCTGGTCGCCACGTTTTCAAAGTTCACATAAATGCCCTGTGCCGTTTCCGGTCGAAGATAAACCACCGAAGCTGTCTCTTCAACTGGACCCATAAAGGTTTTGAACATGAGATTAAATTGGCGAAGTTCACCCAGCTGTCCACCACAGTTGGGACATGGAGAAGCTCCGGAATAGTTTTCTATTTGGTCGGCGCGAAAGCGGCTACGACATTTTTTGCAATCTACGAGTGGATCAGAAAATCCATCCACATGCCCAGAGGCTTTCCACACCTGCGGGGCCATCAAAATGGAAGCATCAAGACCGACTATGTCCTGTCGTCTTGTCATGGATTCCCACCACAACTTTTTTAAATTGTTTTTGAGTTCCACTCCCAGTGGGCCGAAATCCCAACATGAATTGATTCCACCGTAAATTTCGCTGCTTTGAAAAATAAAACCACGACGTTTACAAAGCGATACAAGTGTCGACAAATCCTTGAGATATTCTGTTTTCATGAAGCCTCAGGCTTTCCAATTGTTTGATGACGCAGGAATGCCTAAAATTGGTAGCATTGGCCCGATTTCCCAGTCAAGAACCGTGACTTCCTAGAGACGGTTTGACACACGACACATTCGAGTTACCATAGGGAAGGAAAAGGATTTCCCATGAAGTCATTTTATTGGTTTTTTCTATGTCTCTTCGTTGGTTTTTTTACCCTCATCGTCAATCCCATCCTTGACCGCCGAGTTTCTCAGGCACTTGCAAAAGATGCAGAGCTTATGCAAAGAGACTACATGATCAAAATTTCCCGCCAATTGGGTGTTACCTGTGCTTACTGCCATAACGTGAACAACTTCAAAGACAAGTCTATGGCCACCTACAAGGTTTCTGCCGAGCACATCCACATGGTAGAAATGCTCAACGCTAAAACCTTTGCGGCAAGAAATGGCCCCAAAGCTGATTGCTATATGTGTCATAAAGGGAAGGCCGTACCGGATTACAAAGAGCCGGCGGCAGAGGCACCTACTAAGTCGCACTAACTAATACCGGGATCCAAGTATTCCGGGTACCTGGTATACCGGGATACCTGAATTATTTTTTAAACTGCTCTTTGAGCGCCGCGTGTGCCGCTTCGATAATTCCTACCCGTTCCTTATCCTGAGCATTTGCCAGCGAACTTTTGAACCCAGCCTCTACAAGCTCCCAAGGACTTTTTGCTGGAATCCCTAACACCTCATAGGCATCCCAGGTATGGCCATTGTAATTGAAAAAACAATTGAGACTCATACCCATATCGACATTGCGCTTGGGCTTGTATTGCCCCTTTGACCCTGTGGGAAAACCGGAACCACCTGGAAGTTCTTTTCGTTTTGAGAAATTAAGAAGGCTCGGCATAGTACGGCGACGATTTCTCAATAGAAAAAATACGAGAAGAGAAACAACAGCTCCGTTAATGAACAGGAACTCTTTGAAAGCCATCAACTTAAAGTATTTGTTTGTATGGGGGTTTTATCAAGTATAAAAGGAGGTCATGGCACAAGCACCGAACAATCCCTTTGATCAGCAAAAACCCATTCCCGGCATTAAGAACATTTACGTTGTGGCTTCAGGAAAAGGTGGCGTAGGAAAGAGCACGGTTTCCTCCAATCTCGCCCTGGCTCTAACAAAAGAAGGTCGTTCCGTAGGACTCCTCGATGCGGACATTTATGGTCCGAGTCTTCCGCGCATGTTTGGGGCGCTTAATCAGAAACCTCAAATGAACTCTCAGCAACAAATCATTCCTCTCAGCCGCTATGGTATTAAACTCATGAGTATGGGTTTTCTGATCGATGAAGGTGCGGCCGTGGTTTGGCGAGGTCCAATGCTCTTTAAAGCGATTGATCAATTCTTTCGCGATGTGGATTGGGGTGAGCTCGATGATCTCGTGATTGATCTCCCTCCTGGGACCGGAGATGTACAACTTTCCATCGCCCAGAAAGTTCCTATTAAGGGTGCTATCGTTGTGACCACTCCTCAGAACGTCGCTCTTGCCGACGTTAAAAAATCGATCGATATGTTTCGACGCGTGAACATTCCAATTCTAGGAATGATCGAAAACATGGCCTATTTTAAAAATCCCACGACCGGCGAAAAGCTCACCATGTTTCCACAGGGCGAATTGAATAGCTATTTAGATAAAGAACACATACCCAAATTAGGTCAGTTGCCTTTCTTCCAAGGCCTCGCGCAAGGTGCTGAGATCGGAATTCCTTTTATCGAAACCCATCCTGAAGATGAAGTGGCGCTCACATTTAAAAAGATTGCCCAAGGACTTATCTCACATTGAGAACAGGTTGAGCGGCCCGCTCTCAAATTCTTTCCCTTACGGAACTCGGCAGTCTGACTTTTCTTTTACAACGGTATATTCACGCTTCATTACAGGATTAAGAATCGTTCCGTAATTCACCCAGTGACGCTCTAAATTTTGCATCGCCACTCTTGTGATCGACTTAAAAGTTGCGTCTGTCGTTATAGCGAGTCTCATTCCGTATCTACCCCATTCTTCTCTTACAAAATGTGGTCCATAACGATAAGATGTGAAGAAATCAACAAGCATCACAGGCTGATCAGCATCGATGCTCAATCGCACATTTCCCGCTTTCTGTAAGATTCTTTTAATGGGATGAGATAAGACGTTCTGGTCGCAACCAACAATAAGCTCATCTGTTAGTGCTGCACCAATGGCATTGATGTAATTCTCACGCTCGTTCTCAGAAACATCTATGTACCCAGAAACTTGCGCAAAGGCGAATTGGGGCAATAGGAACATAGTAATAAATAGTATTTGTTTTAAAGACATAAAGCCTCCGCTGTGAAGCTCTCGTAGCAATCACCTGTGGCACTGTCGATAAGGTTCCTTTTTTTTGATAATTTTTACTTTTGATTTTTGATATCTCATTAAGCTTCAGCTCATCTCACATTGAGATGAGCTTTGGATTCTCTTGAAACGCTTTGCCAAAATCACTTGAGTAAATTACGCTTTGCGTTAAACTGTATTTGTACGCGATTGAAAAGAACGTGAGAGGAGAACACGCGTGAAGCATTTCACTGAACTCTTCGCGACTTATCACATCCATGTCCCACGTGAGATTCGGTTGGACTCACCTCCAAAATGACGAAGCTCAGACGAATTGTAGGACATGGATAAGCCAAGGTTGGTGATAAATAAAAAGGATTTTCTCATTACTGATAACCCGCTCTCGAAGCGGGTTATCTTTTTTTGAGCTGTCTACTTGCAGTTGTTTCGAAGCCAATCTGTGTATTGATTCTTATCGTGAGGATGAGGGATCTGGTTTATTAATACTAATAGTTGCTCTAGAAAAAATATCAGGCATGTACCGTTCGCACAGGTCTAACAGACTATAGAAAGACTTTGCCTCTACAGCAACTTGATCAATCCAATCTTTCGGCAATCGAACATGGTATCTCTTCAGCAGATACTCTTTTTGTACATATTCCTTAATATACTCCTCATCCCACTTTTCCTGCCCAACAGACATATTGAATTTAGTAGGGTTTTCCTTTTGCAACTGCAACTCTCCCATATACGCTCGAAATTCATTTGAAAAATGATGGAGAAGTCCCCAATCCACAGCCTCTTTACCATTTTCCTTAATACATTCACCAAGCGGCTTAGCTTCAAAACATTTATTGATATAGAAAAACTTTTTGAAGCGTTCAAGCATCTCTGGTGTAAAGGAAGTCATGTTTTGCTTAAGGCGCTCTATGAGGGGTCTCATATCTTTTATATGCTGAAACTCATGTGCGATCGTCAAAGCCATTTGATCAACATTTTTTAAATCCGCAATAAGAAGCTTTCCTTTTCCATCGAGACCATATTCTATTTTGCCTTGGGAACCTATTGCACTCATGGGCAACTCTACTATTTGTAGCCAAGATTTTGCCGAATTGATTTCGTTTGCGATTTTATAGCCCGTAGGAACTGTACGAAGAGAAGCTAAGGCGGCATCTACTCTTTCTTGAAATGTAGCTTGAGCAAAGGCCTCTGAAAACGACAAAAATTGGCTTACAAATGCCAATAAGACAAACACCAAAAAGCGCCGAGTTATTAATAGCGAAATCATATTGTGCTTAATTACAATTATGATGCCGAGGCTTACGCGTCTCACTCTGAGACTACAAATGCGGACACGTTCAGAAGAGGGTGCAAAGTTTAGCGAATAGCGCTCGTTGGAATCTTGATGAGATGCCCCACGAGCAAACTCTTATTGCGAACGAGCTTGTTGTGACTCACGAGCGTTGGAAGGCTCACCTTATATCTTCTGGCGATCTCATGCAAAGTGTCGCCAGGTCGCACTTTATGAAAACGCTCAGTCTTTTTAGCGGACTTCGCTTGAAGCGTTATCTTAGATCTCAGCACTCGCGAAGACGTTTGTTCTTTAGATTTTTTCTTTTTTGAAGATTTACGGCCCTCTCCTTCTGGAATACGAAGAAGTGATCCTACCTTTAAAAGCGAACCCTTCTTTAAATCATTTTCACTACGAATCGCATTAATGGAGGTTCCATACATGCGCGCGATTCGTCCTAAGTTATCACCCCGCTGAACACGATGAACTCCCGGAGAAGCCGCCACCGTACGTGCATTGACCTTGGAATAAGCTTTTTCTAAATTAGCTTGTGCGTTCACCTTTTGTCCCGATGGAACACGAAGAAATACTCGTCCATCGATCGGTACCGCTAAGTGAGTACGATAAGTTGGGTTCAGATCTTTGAGGTCTTCGTAGGGAATATTAGAAACGATCGCAAGCTTTTGCATGTCGACTGTTGTGTTTGTCTCCACCACATCAAACTGCAGTGGTTTCATGAACGCGATGTCCGTGAATCCATACTTCTCCGGCTCACGTGCAATCATCGAGGCGGCAATAAATTTTGGAACGTAGTCGACGGTTTCACGAGGAAGAACTCGGCGATGTGCGAGTTCCCAAAAACTTCGTGTCAGATGCTTCATCACCAAACGTTGAACGCGATTCTCACCAACGTTGTAAGAAGCAATCGCCAAATACCAGGAACCAAATAAGTTGTAGAGACCTTTAAAATAGAGAGCGGCCGCACGTGTTGAAGAAATAGGATCCTGCCTCTCATCGACTAAATGATCCATTCGGAGACTGTAGCGTTTTCCGGTTCCACGAATGAACTGCCAATAACCTACGGCCGAAGCGTGTGAGCGAGCCCGTGGGCTAAATCCTGATTCAATCAGTGGAATGTAAACGAGATCTTCCGGTAGACCATTGGCTTTCAAATGTTCTTTCATAAGTGGGAGATATTTTGTGGAGCGCGAAAGGTAGCGCTCCATATGTTCACGGCCACGCCCTTGATAATAATCAAGCCACTTCACAACCATATAACGATATTCGTAAGGTACATCTTGGATATCAAGATTTAAAAGGTTGATCTCACCTTCTGCAAGATCAACATTACCCGTAGCATCTTTAGAAGCAGGTCGTAAACCAGAAGCGGTCATCGGAGAGTCAGAACGCAATTGCTGTCTTTGACAAGCCAGAACTAAAACAGAAAGACTCAAAATTATTAAACGCGAAATCCCACGATTCATCTGGCTCACAAGCATCCACTTACCTCCGAAAAAAAGAACTTTGAAAAGGTGTCTGTATCTTTTCAGTGTAAGGGAGAGTTAGAAGCTTTTTCAACCCGCAATTCACTGCGATTATTTAGCTTCTGCAACCCAGACAGGACTCGGCAGAGTCACTGGACCACGGTCAAGAATGCGATAGATGATGAGATTGCGTAGGATGGCTTTCACATAAAAACTTGTCTCAGACCACGGCATTTCATCGATCCATGTTTCTGAAAGTGGATCAACGGCAGTTGCTGGACTTAAGTTGCGGGCCTTCATCCATTTGTCGAAACGTCCTGGACCTGCGTTGTAGGCCGCAAGTGCAAACGCGACATTCCCACTGTATTTTTTAATCATATTTCTCAAATAGCGCGAACCTAATTGAATGTTCGTTGAGGGATCGAAAATATCGTAATTTCTTTTTCCCTTCAAATTGATCTCTTGGGCCATTTCGTCGGCAGTTCCGGGAAGGAGCTGCATGAGACCTTGCGCATTCGCAGGGCTCACTGCTACGGGAGAAAAACTACTTTCTTGGCGGATCAGCGCTCGGATAAGTGCGGGCTCTAATCCATTCTTCTTTGTCGTCTCTTCAATGTATGTACTGAACTCGAGTGGATAAGCCACTTTCACTATAGGCGTAATCATGGTTGAAAATAAATCTTCATCCCATGCTTTCGAAATCAAATTGAGCGCGGTGGGATAATCCATTGCCGCCGCCCATATACGAGCCATTAAAACACGTGTGCGCGAATTTACTGGTTCATAGAAGTTTTTTAATTCTGCTTGCGACTCTTCAAACCACCCGGCTTTTAAAAGTAGCTGGATACGTGCCCATGCTTTTTCTTCTGCCGGAGCTAACTCAATTTCTTCGGTGATGACGGCGTCTTTGGTTTGGATGTTGACTTTCCCATCACCCATTTCCGCCTGCGTCCTCAAACCGTAATAAGTTAATGGAAATCGCTCTACCAAATCCTGACCGGCTTTTTTCCCTTTTAACTCATCGATCTTTTGCAGCGATCGCCACAACCAATAGTTGGCCTGCATCTCAAATTTATCGGCATCAGGGAAAACCAAAAGTCTTTCAAATTGCGCCGCCGAAGAAATGTAATCCTTCCTGCGGAAATCAATAAGACCTAACCGAAATAGCGCACGTACGGATTCTTCCGTGCCGGCGTAATTCTGGAGCAAATCTTGAAATAGCTTACGAGCCTCATCATCATGTCCTGTATAGAGTTCTGAATGAGCGGCCCATGAGAGAAGTTTCGTTGTGTAAGAGGTACCCTTTAGTTTTCTAAGTGCGACTTTTGCCAGATAGGCAACATCTTCGTAATAACCTTGTCGGAAAGCCTTTTCACACCAATTATAAATCCGCATTCCATCAACTGATTCCATCTCTTTGAGAATTCGCTTTTTTAAGGCTTGAAAACTCGGTTCAGACTTGGAGGAGATACTAGCAAAAACTTCGTAAATGCGATCTGCAGCCCATTTCGCTCTTTGCCCACCAGGATATGTTTCAATAATCTCCACACCGTCTTCGACAGCTGAGATCAGATCTCCCGTCTTCAACGCATTCGCCATACGATCAGCATACTCACGTTCTTTCGGTGAGGCCTCTAAATTCTTTTCGATGATCGTTACTTCGGACGGCTTTGAAAGCTCCGGTTCTTTTTCTTTCAATAAAGAAAGAATGGATTTCACCTTATCGCGAATTTCAGATGTTTCTTTTTCTGTCAGACTCCGTCGGTAGTAGCCAAGAGCTGCTCGAAGACGTTGGCGCATGAAAGCCAACTCACCCGCATATCGAAACACGCGTGCTTTTTGACTTCCATCCATCCAATCGAGGCGCTTCAAGAGAGCTTCTAAAATTTTTTCTGCACGATTGCGATCACGGCGAAGTTGGTAATCCAAACGACCAAAGTTCGCTTCTACCATTTTTGTTTTAAGAACGCCTGAGTAAGGACCATTCAAGAGCCATTCAGAGTGGGACTCGACAAGATGAGAGCTTTTTTGAATTCCACCATCGTCCACAAAATTATTAAGAGCGTGGCAATCAAAACGAGCAACTAAAATCCAAGGTCGTAGCGAAGGTGTTCTCGCCCACGCCACATCTGCCGCCTTCAAGCATGGAGCATATTTTTTATCTCGCAAAGCCATTTTCAATTCGGCAAGTGGTTTCACATTTTCTCCACCTGTAAATTTAGATCTGGGATCGTACTTCCAACGTGTGAAAGGAATCGTGTCATTGGAAGAAAGTTTAATGGACTCTGAGTTTGCAAAAGGTCCACTCAAAAGTACAAAAATACTAAGCCAAAAAGAAAGGTTTTTTTTATTGTATATTTTTGCTTTCATCTGGCCCATGATGGTATCGGAAATCATTATGAACGAAAAGAATTATATTACTCCTCATGGTGCTGAACGTCTCAAACAGGAGTTGCGTCAATTGCGCGACGGAGAACGTCCTGAAGTCGTTAAAACTGTGGCTTGGGCAGCATCAAATGGAGATCGATCAGAAAATGCAGATTATATTTATGGCAAACGACGGCTTCGCGAAATCGATCGTCGTATTGAGTTTCTTAAAACGCGCTTAGAAAAAGCCCATGTTGTAGACCCCACGCTCCAAAAAGGAGATCATATTCTTTTCGGAGCAACCGTCACCGTAGAGCTCGACAACGGAGATACAAAAACATTTTCTATTGTGGGTGCCGACGAAGTGGATGTCTCAAAAGGGCACATCAGCTGGCATTCACCGATCGGCAAAGCGCTATTGAACGCGCATAAGGGGCAATCCGTGAGAGTCCAACTCCCTCGAGGGGAAGAAGAGCTCGAAATTCTCGACGTAAAATACGTAGAACTTCGATAAAGACTTTTTAGAATTTCTCGTAAAGACTCTTTATATATTCAAAGGTCTAGCCGATGAGTTTTCATGCGAAAAAAACCCGTCTTTCTTTACGTGGCTTCGTTGCTCTTTTTCGCAGCTCCTTTGCTCGTGAGCGGGGCTCTCTATTTACAAGTCCCCAGTACCCAAGATTTCTTAGAGGCTAACGGCGATCCCATTCAGCTTCTTTTTTATTGGGCTTGCTGGACAGCTGCCGTAAGTACTTGGAGAATTCAAATTTGGGGCTATTATTCTTACTATCTCAGCACCCTCCTCATTGTTTTGTTACAAATTCAAAGATTTATTTTTGGTGACCTTGACTCTCTCGCTATGACTTCAGAAATGAATCTTATGATTCTGGCGTTTGGAGTTTTGCTCTACAAAGTACAGCTTCTCACTGAGCCTTTTGTGAATCCACAAGCACGTTGGTGGGAAACCCCTACCCGCTACTCGGTCGATCTCAAAGCGCAAATACGTGGGCGCAAGGCCGACATGAAAGTCCGAATTCTTGATATCAGCGAAACCGGCTTTTTTGCGGAACATGAAGACAATATCGCGATTGGAAGTATCTTTGGTGTCGATATCATATTTCAAACCACAAAAATTCATACGGTAGGAATGGTCGTTCGTAACAGCAAAGCTCCTCAAGGAGTCGGTTTCATGTTTCTTGCAGCGACTCGTTCAGAAAAATCCGCCGTGAAACAACTTGTTCTTGCTTTGGAAGCCGCCGCTCGCGGTGCCGAACCAATGCCCATCATCCTCGACGACGACGACCAAGGCCAAATCGCCGCTTAATTCTTCTTCGAAGAGAAGAGTTGGTGCTTGAGAAACGGGAATTTAGGGGAAGTTATTCGTTCCAGGGTTGGTGGTCGCGGAGGTACGTTGCGGGAGTGCGGTATTTTTTGCGTACGGTTTGGCGAATTTTGCGTTGCTTATCGATTTCTTCTAGATGTTGAATTCGTGCTTTTTCGTTAAGGTAACGTTGGTATGCGAGACGCCGTTCGTGTGCGGTTTCGTGTTTCAAAATTTCTTCTGAAGCGGGCTTACGACCATACTGTTGTTCGACGTAGGCTTTGCGTGCACGCTCTTTGTTCCAAACTTGCCATTCTTTTTTACGAAGGTGCTGTTCAAGACCGCGCTGGCGTTCTGCTTTTGCACGACTCACTTCTTGTTTACGAAGTTTGTAGTTTTGCTCGGACTCTTCAAGTTCCTGTTTTAAGCTCGCACGCTTTTCTGATGGCGACAGTGCGTTCGTTTCGTCGGCCTTTAAAAGAGCCGGAAACATCAAGAAAACAAAGAGGATAAGACGCTTTTGGGTCATAGTTTCACATCGGAAATTAAGACCAAAAACATGATTGACCTAGACCATAAGCCGCGAGTAGAGAAAAGCCTTAGCTTTAGGGGGAATCCATGGTGCGTTTTTGTTTTTCTTTTCTCATTTTGAGTCTCTGTCTTGGCGCATGTTCACAAGGTGGCTCTGGGGGAAACGGCAATAATCCCGACGCGATTGATTACGGAATCCGTGATGACAGTTGTGATTTTTCATATTCTGAAGGCCCCCTGAACAGCGCCAGCCCATCTGCTTGCGCCGAAGAAAATGCGGATTGCCATATCACGACCGCTTCTTTCGGCAAAAAATTTAATCAAGAGCACTTGAGACAAGTTTATAAAATATCCGCTCAAGGTACCGCCAAATATATTTCGACAATTGGCGCGGATGTTTACCGAGCTCCTTTACTCAACGGACGAAGATGTAGTGTTTTTGCCCAAGTCCAATCCCCTCCTTCTGATGTCGCAGACACTTGGGAAGAAGAAAGTCGTGACGTCAAACGCGAAGACTCTAGCGCGCAACTGGCTGGGCTTTTCCTTGAAGAGTTTAATAATTCTCGAAGTGTCATTCTTGTTGCGGCTAACAGCTCCCGCTACACTTTGATTCACGAAATGATGCATCACCTTTTTGCTCTCGAACGTAAAAAACAAACTGGCAAAAGCTACGCTCAATTTCGCCAAGAACTAAAAACCGTGGTCACGAGGTTTCAAGAGAGCGTCACTCGATGCCCATCAACAAATCCAACAAAAGAATGTACCGCTCAACTCGCAAAAGATTTCGAGACGGCTTTAAAATATTCTGATGAAGCCATTGTCATAAGCACTCTTGAGGAACCGGCTACGGAACTCACACTTCTTAAAGCTCTCAAATCGGGAGTGATGGAATATATTCCTGATTTTTCAAGAAACGCTTACTGGTATCTCTCAACCAACACCAGAAAAGCGAGATATCGTTACGAACAACAACTTCAATCGATTGATCTCTTTTTTAAAGATTATGATGTCACGGCGATAGAAGCCGATCGTCAGACTCTTCAACAAAGACGCTCTAAAGTGAACGAAAGACTTTCAGAAATTTCGTCGGTGGAATTTGAAGGCTTACAACTCCGTAATTCCCCCATTCCTCAAACGGCTCTTCTCTTGCCTAAAAACTACAGCAGTATTGAAGAGGAACCTCTTCATCCCTGCACACACGGAGATGAGCTTGAAGAAATTATGGTAAATCTCAGCTTCTAGGTTTTAAAGATTTAAGGATTTTTCTAGAAATCGTAAACTGCGTAGTCCAAACCAACTCCAAGCTTCGCCATCCACAATGGCACTTGAAAAAGGGAGAGACTGGGCAAAATCATGACGTTTATGAAATGGATAAGGCTCAGAAGAAAATAGCAGTAATGTTTTTTCTGGATCGTACGTGCTTAAATCCACCTGAGGATATTTGATTCTAGCGGAGTTGTGGGCTAATGCATTCTTGGTAAAACCTAAATGTTTGAGCATAGAATCAATAAACGTATGCTCCCCAACTGCCATCCATGGATTTTTCCAAATTAAGTAAAGAAAATCTGTTTGCCCTGAATAGGGTTTAAGCCACTTTTTAACTCCCGGTAGGCGTTCTAAAGAACGATTCTTCTGTGAAAGCAAACCCACCTTTTGCCAACGCCCCGAAAACTCTTCGAGTTTTCTTGAAGAAAAACGCTCTGCTAGTCGAGAAAGCTCTGCTGGTAGATCACGAAGATCCGTCACATGAGTATCAAAGACTGGCAGAGGAGATTCTTCGGCCATACTTTTGGGATTTTCCTCTCGATCCAATAGAAGTAAGTCCGCATAGAGTTCCCGCACCAGATCCCACTGGATCTCCTTTGTTCCACCCACAGCCTTGATCTTTTGAATTTTATCCTGAGGGTGAACGCAAAACCGCGTTCGGCCAACAACCTCCACGCCTGACTCAATCAGAGTTTCAGTCCATGAAGGAACCATTGAGATCACACGCTTCATCTTTGATGCACCAAGGCCAATAGGCTTTTACTAAGATTCATTTGACCAAAATAAATAACTTACAGATACTTTGTCCATGTCTGTTCTGAAAAAGCTCTTACATTTTATTGGTGGGAAACCACCTCAGGTCATTTTTAAAAATGGCGAGGTAACTCACGTTCATACTGAAAAAAAATGGCAAATGTGGAAAGATCGTTTTGAAAAAGATCTGAATTACCAATTTCGTCAGCACTCAGGCATGAGCGGTAAACACCAAAAAAATAAATAAGCTATGTCGCTTGGCTACGCTGACGGAGCGTCTTGTTGGATAAGATTTTCTTGAATCACACGCGCGAGTTTTTCATTCACGCCTTCTATCTCAATCATTTCGGCTAGGCTCGCGTTTCTCATGACTTCGACCGTTCCAAATTTATCAAATAAACGTTTGCGCAAAACTTCACCGACACCCGGAATCGTATCTAGAACACTTTCAAGCATAGAACCCTCCCGAAGCTTTCGATGATAAGTGATGGCAAAACGATGAGCTTCATCGCGAAGTCCCGTCAAAATACGAAACGCCTCTGAGTGTGAAGGAAAAATCACGGGTTTTAATCGCCCTGGCACAAAAATGCGCTCAGCGGTCCCCGACACTTCTTTATCCGAAAACTCCCCTTGAGTACGAGCTTTGGCTATAGAGATAATAGAAATATCTTCTCGACCTAATTCTTTGAGCACCTGCACGGCAATGTTAAGTTGGCCTTTACCGCCATCGACTAAAATTAAATCAGGATCGTCGTACTCGCTATGATTCATGCGACGAGATAAAACCTCTCGCATAGAAGCATAGTCATCAATTTCCTGAACCGTTTTCATTTTGTAGCGACGATATTGATCTTTATTTGGGACACCTTCTTCAAACACCACTTGGCTAGCAACGGTTTCTGCACCCTGAAAATGAGAGATGTCGTAACACTCAATGCGTGTTGGCCGCTTATCAAGCCCTAATTTCTTTTGTATTTCATCAAGCCCTTGACGTTTTTTATCTGATTTCTCTACGGCATGTTTAAAGTGTTGTTTTGCATTTTGCTCTGCCATCTCTATGAGCCGCTGATTCTGAGAATCAGAACCAAAACGAACTCGGACCTCGTGGCCCACTCGCTCTTCAAGCACCGCTGCTAATAACTTCTGGAGGTCATCCCCCACTTCCACTGGCAAAACGACTTCATCGGGGATCACGTTCTCTTCATAATATTGATTCAAAAAGGAAACGAGCCAATCTCTGACATCTTCTGCCGTATCCACCGCATTTAAATGCCCAAGGAAATGCGGTCGGCTACCTACAACACGTCCCGACCTGATCGCCACAATTTCAATCGTGGTTCCACGCTCGTCACCAAAATATCCAACAACATCTTGATCCAAATCTACTTTCGTAGAAACGACGGCCTGTTTTTCTAAAGCGGCTTTTAGTCCTTTAAGTCCATCGCGAAGACGAGCTGCCACCTCATAATGTTCTTGGGCTGAGGCTTCTTTCATTCTTTTCTCAAGAAGCTCAAGAATTTTTTTATCTCTTCCACGAAGAAAGAGCATCGCCGATTCCACTTCTTTTTTGTAAGTCGCTTCATCGATCAAATTCGTACAAGGAGCCGAACATCGACCAATCTGATGAGTCATACACGGGCGTTTTCTAGATTTCATGAAATGGTCGGTACAGTCTCGAATTTGAAAAATTTGATTGAGAAGTCGAATGGTTTCATAAACTAAAAATCCACTTGTAAACGGTCCGAAATATTTCGAACCATCTTTCACAACTTTGCGGCTCAAATAAAAACGCGGGAAAGGATCCTTCCAACTGACGCGAATGTAGGGATAAGTTTTATCGTCCTTAAGACGAATATTGTATTTAGGTCGGTGTTTTTTAATGAGAGAGGCCTCGAGAAGGAAAGCTTCAACCTCTGTTTTTGTGAGAATGTATTCTACCTTCATGATCTGAGTCACTAAAAGGCGTGTTTTCGGCGTTACAGAATCGTTTTCAACAAAGTAAGAACGAACACGATTCTTGAGATTTTTGGCTTTTCCAACATAGAGAATCTTATCCACCCCATTTTTCATGAGATAGACACCAGATTGCGTTGGAAAGTCCTTCACAAAAGCTCTTAAACCTTCAAGGCGACTCAGTTTCGGTTCAGATTTTGGAGTTTGATCTTCATCCACACTTTAAAATACTCCGGCTCTCTTTTCGCTTCAAGGCAATGAGCGTTGCTAATAGTGAGGACAATAAAAGCTAATGACCCTCCTATTTTGAACGTAAAAGGATGTAAAACACTCACATTTTTTGATCTCTACAAGGCTTCCATTTGTGCACCTTCAGATATCTGCTAGGGTCCCAATACAAAGGGGCCTCGATGTTACAAAAATTCGTTTTTATTCTCTTTTTCCTGACAGCAGTCACATCTGGCGCTGCAACTCCTCCTCAATGCGCTCAAGCTTTAGGTCGCCTCAATGGTGTTCTGGAAATCGCTCTTGAAAAACATGCTATGTTTTCAAAATTGGATAACAGCATCGTAAAAAGAGCGATTAAGAGTTTTATCAATGAGCTGGATGTTTACGGACTCTTTTTTTTAGAAGCAGAACGACAGCAGTTTCTGAATCAAAATGAAAAACAATTAACTGAAATACGCCAACAAGTTGAAAAGTACGACTACCAATTCTTTCAGCAAATCCACGCTCGATTTATACAATCGTTTAGTCGAGTTCAAAACTATTTGTCTGCCTTACCTCAGAAAAAAGAAACTATCGTCTCTCGTTCTCAAATTTCAGACTTTGCTCAACGACAAGCAAATCTCAAGGCTGTTAAAATTCCTAAAACATTAGAAGAGCAAAACGAGAAACTCATAGACTGGTTAGCCGACGGCTACCAAGACATGCTGCAAAACAATTATGCACCACCTGAGGCTTTTCTGCTTCTAACTCGTTTGTCTGTAAGACGACTAGAATATGCAAAAAAAGTGGCCATGCTTGACACTGAGGAGTTGGCTTTAAAAGCATTGTTAGCCGGACTTGATCCTCACTCCACTTATCTCAACCCTATCAAGACAAAAGAATTTTTAAGGCGGCAAGCTGCTGCCTATGGAGGAATTGGCGTTACGGTTCGAGAAGTTGCAAAGGGATTTTTACTCAACGTTCTACCTGGCTCCCCGGCTCTGGAAGCAGGGATTCAAAGTGGCGATCTCCTTACGCATGTGATTCGCGAAGGAAAAACCATACTCCTTCAAGGTACACCTCCTGACGATCTTACGCCGCTCTTTCGCGGTCCTATCGGCACATCGATCACTGTAAAAGTCCAACGCTCAGGAACACCTCTCACTTTTTCTATCGTTCGCGGGAAAGTGAAGACTCATCAAAAACAAATTGCAACAAGTGTCGTGACAAATTCTTCCTCAAACGTTATCGGTACCATTTCTTTCACCGAATTCTACAAAGGTTCAGCTCAAGATTTTGCTGTAGAACTAAAAAACTTAACTTCAAAAAATCAACTCCAAGGACTTATTCTTGATTTGCGCAATAACGGCGGAGGAAGCCATCCAGATGCGATGGACATCATCTCATTTTTTATTAATGGAGGTCCTGGAATACGCATTCGCAAAATAGCCAACCAGAATACAACCTTCGGTGAAGATCATGAGATCCCAGCAGGTCAAGTGATTTGGAACGGTCCCCTCATGGTCTTAATCAACGAAGCTTCCGCGAGTGCTGCCGAACTTGTACCTTTGATTTTGAAGAATCATTCGCGTGCTATCATTGCTGGCGGTCCTCGCAGCTTTGGTAAAGGCACCGCCCAAAATACTTTTCCGCTCAGCGACCCAAATGGCGAACCCAGCGGTGACGCTATCAAAATTACAGAAGGCGTCTTTTTTGGTCCGGCAGGCACCACTCCAAATGTTTCAGGCCTTAAACCCGATGTCGTTCTTCGAAAAGAAGTATTGCCTTACGGTTTACTCCATAGATATCCAGACGCGGCGATTCCCCAATTTAAAATTGATATGGCTTTAGATCGTCATTCTTTTTTTGATATTCAACGCCAAGAAATTGTGGATCTTTTAAATAAAAAATTTCAAGAAAATAAAAAAGCCACTGCTCCAAAACAAGAAGAACAAGATCAAGAGTTAACGAACACAGTTGAGGTTTTATCTCACTACATTCAACTACAAAATCAGGGACTCACAGAACGACCTCTGATCATCACTCCACAGAATTCTTTACCAGCACCGCTTCCACGCCGCTTGCTAGTCATTCCGGGACAAAGATAAACTAAAAAGGATAAAAAAGATGAAGGTACGAAAGCGTACCTTCAGGACCCGATGCTACATCAAGACGCATGGGAATTCCTGAACTCCACACGGCAGTAAGCCCACCGATCCAACTAATGTGGAGTTGATCGTAAAGTATCGTCAACGTGCCATCGTTATACACACGACCCGCTTCCACGCCCGCGCTCAATTCTAATCTCTCAAGCGCACCGCCCGGACGCCAAAAAATCCACCTGGGTTCAACGCCATAGAGAATGCTCGCAAAATCCGTGTAGCGACCAGGCTTAAAGGAGCGAAGGTAACTCTCCCCTCCAAGACGGGCTTGTCCAAAAAAGGGAGTGTCGCCCCCCCATACGCGCTCATGCCGAATCAAAAAACTGGTGCTGAGATTTCCTAGCGGCAAAATATGCTGAGCCTGCGCCAAATAGCGCATAAATTCGGGCTCTGCATGTTGATGTAAATTTTGTGAATAAGAAAATTCGAAAAGACTTCCTTGGGTAGGTGCGAAGTCTGACGCTTGAGTATCATATAGAAGAAAAACTTCTATCGGTCGAAAGATGGTTCCATCACGATGCGGGGCTGAGGGATAGGTATGTCCAAATTGACGTGTCTCTTCGAGATTTCCAGAACCAATCTCTGTCTGTTCGTAAGCACCACCTACACCAATAATGGTATTATCGAAAACATAAAATCCCGCACGCGCACGTAAAAGGTGGCGCAATAAACTATATTGAGTGGGATCATCTCGCGAGGTTCCATTCCCATAACCATAAAACATCAAATGCTTATGAAAACTATATCCGGCAAATGCCGAGAGATATAAAAAATCATTATACTTTTTATGAAGAAAGCCTAAACCAAATTGCGACTGATGCTGATCAGATGCCACAAAACTTTGGCCATACAAAGTCCATTCGTTGACTAGCGCCACATCAAGGCCAGCACCAAGGCCCGAATCTCCATCGACACTGATTCGCGGAAGCAGGAGAATTCCATTGCTCTCTTGAGCGTGGAGATAAGGAATAAAAAGAAAATTTAAAAAAAACAGAAGCTTCAATTAGAACCTCATATCCACAAGAGGAAGACGAATGGTTGCTTCATCTCCAGTGGCGTAAGATGCCATAAAAATCATCACGTCCCACCAGGTGTGAATAAAAATACTCTCGCTCAGTGTCCAATCTCTTTTTTGTGTTACAAACCCTAAATAAAATCCCATGAGAGCTTGAGGCCATGGTTGCGACACCGTTCCTAAATGTGCGGCGGCAAAAAGGCCTGAAGTTGTCACGTTCGCAAGCACGGCATTATCCAAGTAGTGATGACTGACTGGCATAATCCATCCACGAAAAAGTGCCTCTTCGTGAGTTCCGGCATTGAATGAAAAAGCTCCTGAATAAAAAACGTCTGAACTGTTTAAGGATTTCAGCTTTGTTCTTTCTTGTTGGACCATAAGACCCACCAAGGCGGCCCCCACTCCCAAGGGTAAAATTGTCGTAGGCCGCAACAAATAATCAAATCGAAAAGGGGCGACGAGCAAATCCGTTGGACTCTCTTCTTTTTTTAGAAAAAGAAATTGTCCATTCGCCTGTCTCGTTTTCACCGCCGTTCGAAAACTGTGGTAGGCGCTGAAACCTCCTGAAGCTTGTATCAGTTGTGAACCCAAATTGTACTGTCTGACTTTTTCATTTCGGGAATTGTGACTCGAATCACGACGGTATTCATTCGCGGCATTACGAGCTACGAGATATCCTCCTAAGGCCACTCCCGTATAAGCCGCACCGTAAAGATACTGCCCCTCCCAATACTGATCAAAACCCGGAATTAAAAAACTCAGCAAAGGAGGTAAAAGAAATTTTCGTGACCGTTGAGGCTCTGAAGAAGGCTCAAAAGCTTTTGTGGGAGAAAATTCGTCTTCCGCTTGAATCGTGCGCGAAATCGAATCACCCGTAAGATAACTGGGCGCTGGTGGAGCATTCGCCCCTGCTTGCTGACAAAGGAAGATGAAAAGAAACGTAGCTACTTTCATCCCCAAAGGATATCACTCCTTGAGAATACAGCCACGTGGACTTAGGTCTGACTTTTAAAGATTAAAGTTGGAGGGTAAAGCCACCAATAAAGTACCAACCGCGTGTTTTACTAGAAGCGCCACCTGCACCAGCTTGCGGCTTATGACTTTTCCAAGAGCGACCAGCCTCAATGTTTCCATAGAGTTTTTCTGTCTCCATCAAATGCATTGTTTTAATGCGCTTACGGAAACCTAAACCAAGTCCTGACGCATGCGTGTGCTCCGCATCGAAATCTAAAAGATTATCTCCATCGTTTTCCATGATGTACATATATCGACCATTCACATACACGCTACGAATTCCTGCAAACGCGAGAGGAGCGACGTTCACAACTCCTCCCCAACCATAGCCAACTTTTGTTGTTGCGCCCGGAGAAATGGACGCGGATCCCATCACTTCTAAGGATTGTTTGAGGGTCGTTAAACCAAGTTTAATGGCCATATAATTGATCGCGCCACCTTTTGCTCCGCCACCCACTTCTACACCACTCATACCACGGGTAGGATAGTTATCCTGTGCTTGTTGTTTTTGAGTTGGCTTTGTCGTTTCTGGAATAAATGAGACCACCATCGAGTGGGGTTCAATACGGCCTAAATTGTCTGCTAAAACAACCACCGTAGGTTTCTCTGTTTCGGCAGAATTCTGCGCCGCTAATTCCATAGCTGCCTCAACATACTTTTGCGCGTCCTGAGGAATTTCTTTTTGCATTTGAATTTCAAGAGCCGAAGAAGATAAAGGCCATGTCGATAAAAGTGACAGTGCAAGTAGGGCTTTCAAAGAGAACATATTAAATCCTTTTCTATTTATTTACAGTGCGTGGTGATTGATGAACGTCATAAGAGCAATCTCAGTGCCAAAAATCCTAATCTAGGGCTGTGTTTAGCTAATCCCTTAGGGTTTCGTTGATTTTGCTTTTGAAATATCAAGGCGCGACGACGAAGGACTGGCAAAGCCAATTCGAGGAGGAAGCAACGCTGGTATTTCAAAAGCAAAATCAACCCGGAGGGCGCATTTTATTTTCCTTTCTTCTTTGTTGCTCGTCGTCGACATAACAACCAGTATGTCTCCTCCTCGTCGCCTCGAAGAA
>JBFWOZ010000029.1:0-34526 GCA_050250255.1 Bdellovibrionales bacterium
AGATTCAATATGCTCATCGAGAATAGGATTCTCATCCAACTCTTTGCGAACCGCCGTCTCTAATTCCATTCGAGAAAGCTGCAACAATTTAATCGCTTGCTGCAATTGTGGGGTCTTTCTCAGTTGCTGCGACAACTTCATCGACTGCTTAATCTGAAAAGACATGGCTTGCTCCCCTTAAAGAGTAAAGTTTTCGCCCAAATAATATTTACGAGCAAGATCTGATCCCGCAATAAACGTTGCTGAACCTTCCACCTGCACACGACCTTCTTTTAAAATATAGGCATGATCGCAAATACGCAAAGTTTCTCGCACATTGTGATCCGTAATGAGAATTCCGATCCCACGATCTCTCAAACCACTAATAATGCCTTGTAAGTCGTGCACGGCGATAGGATCAATCCCTGCAAAAGGTTCGTCCAGCAAGAGAAACTTTGGTTCCGTTGCCAAAGCACGGGCGATTTCCACACGGCGACGTTCTCCGCCCGAAAGCGAGTAACCGAAGGAATGTTCGATGTGGGTGATTTTAAAATCTTCTAATAAAAATTGAATTCTCTCTGCGCACTCGGGGCCCGAAAGTCCCTGAGCTTCTAAAGCCACCATGATATTTTCTCGTACCGTGAGCTTTCGAAAGATGCTGGGCTCCTGAGGCAAATAGCTCAAACCATTACGCGCACGTTGATACATCGCCATTTCCGTAATGTCGTTTTGATCTAAGAAAATCTGACCGCTATCCGGTTCGACGAGACCGACCACCATATAGAAACTTGTTGTCTTGCCTGCACCATTTGGTCCCAAGAGTCCGACAATGCGGCCTGAATCCACTTCAAAGGCGACTTTATCCACAACTTTTCGTTGCTTGAAGGCTTTCGAAATATTTTTTGCCATCAACTTACTTGGCGCTTCACTCATTTGATCGTTTCCTTTACATCTGAATCAAACTTGGCTCTCCCACGGTTCACTTCTACTTTTTTACCGCCATCTGAAAAAATGATCTCATCACCCACGAGTTCCTCGCTATCCTGAACTAATCGCGGAGATCCCGTTAATACAAATTGATCTTTCAAAAAAGACATCTTTACCTTTTTAGCCGTCGCCCATTTGTCGGCGTCGGTAAGATTCACTCCACCCTCTACTTCCATAGAGGAAAGCGCCTTCTTTTCTGAGTCATATTGGAATTTCGCAAAAGGACCCGTAATGCGCGAAGCTCCTAAGTCGACGATCACTCTTCCCGAAAAATCGGCCGATTTATTTTTACTGTAAAAACGGGCCTTTTCACTTCGTACAACCACTTTACGACCGTCTTTCAATTCACGATTGAGTTTTACGTCTTGAAGGACATCCATGGTGTGATCTTCAAGAGAAGCATGCAATCCAACACCCGTTAAGTCCATCGCGCCGCCATCACTGTCACCAACAGAAAACATTTGTACGGGATCATTTGTCTTTAAGCTTTTCGTTTTGGAATCATAGTTGACCGACTGAGTCTTAAACTCATAACCGTTCGAAGAGCGAACGAAGACATTTCCATGAACATACATGTCTCTTGTTTCAGTCACTACTCGTCCCTCGTCTCCGGTTACCGTAAAAAACATTCCATCATCTGTCTGACTAAAAAATTTGGCATTAACTTTTTTGAGTTCCCAATTCGTTTGTTTTTTATCTGACCCGATCGCACTCATGGCACGATCCGCACGCAGCTCCCACTCTTTTTTTCCTTCGGAGGTTTCTATGAGGTGCACGCCCTCAATCCATTGACCCCCGTCTTGTCCGTTCACTGCCTCTGAACGGTCCTTCGGCTGGTCGGAAGGGGTGCCTGTGTCTTTGGGAGAAAAGATCACAATTTCCACAATCAAACCTAAGAATAAAATCGCCGTAAGCAAGCTGCCGACTTTGCGCATGAGTTGTCATTTCCTTCTCTAGCATGCCCTTTAATTCTAACACGAAGTTGGCATTAAATTTGACATCTAAATGAGATTTACCTCACGAAAAAGTAAATTTAATCCGAGGGAAGGGCAATGAGAAAAATTTGGTTCATCTCGAGCCGAAAGACTATTCGTGGACCTTTGACCACCACGGAGTTAGAGCAAGGTCTTACGTCGGGGTATTTTAGTACGGACAGCATGATCTGGTGGAAAAACCAGACGCACTGGATTTCCGTTGCCACGTGGAAAGAGCGTCTTCCACTCATTCGCTACGCTCTCGAAACAGACCAAAAGCCTGATGTCTGGCACTTTGAGCATCATGGCGTAAAGTATGGCCCAATCAACCTTGATCGTCTTCTTGAGGTTGTGCAGACAAACGCTGATCTCTATGCCTTTAAGGTCAATAAGATTGGTTCCGGTAAATGGCTCGGGATTTATGAATGTCCAGAAGTCCTTGAGGCCATGGGAGCGCGACAACGCGTTCACTCAAGAGTTCCACTCACCGGAGTTGCCGCAATTCAAATGCCTTATGATAGTAAGATTGCCGATACCGCCACAATTAGCGAAGGCGGCTTAGGTCTAGTAAAAGCTTTTCTTCCAATAGGACACATCGTCAAATTCACACTTAAGAGTCCAGTGTTCCCCGCACCGATTCGTTCGCATGCGGAAGTGCTGTACACAAAACCTGATGGGTTTAGTGGATTGAAGTTTGATCAACTGCATGTGGAATCGCAGTCGCTCATCATGGATTATATTAAGAAGTTTTCTAAGGCGAGTTAGATCGCTATCGAAGCGCGTTTGCAATCAAGAAGCTTTTTTGCACGGAAGATCGAACGAATAATTTTTTACCCAGAAAAAATACTGGAAAACCCAAAACTGCCCAAAATAAAAAAGAAAAAAGGAATGGCAAAAGATAGCTTTTCCAACGATCTCCCCAGCTAAACATTCGTATGGAATCCACTTCAGACGGAGGCTGTTGCAAAGTTTCTTTTCCTGTAAAAACGTATTCGGATTGGGAAGGCAAGTAACAACAGTCTTCAGGTTTATTTGTATCGATTTGAAGATAAGATGTTTTTTTCTCCTGAGAAATACGGAATCCGTGAATGATTTGATCATCCCAATCCCAAACTAATTTTGCAGTTTCTCCCGGTTGTAATTGGACAGCGGCATAGGAATGCGTGGGTTCTAAAGGAAATAGACCATTTTTATATAAAACAAATAATGATCCAGTCGAATTTCTTGCAATCGTTGTAAACTCGATTGTCGCATCTGATTTGTTAACAAAACGTGTCTCAGCCTTAAACCAAAAGTGAGATGTTACGGCGAATAGAATCCAAAATACAATAAATCCTATTGAATAAAGAACTATGACTGAGCCTAGAAAGAGCCGCTTCATATCTTCAAGCTATTGGAATCAATCGGTCAGGTCAATTGCCTTGAAACAAAATAGTTTCCTATCAACCAATAGCCCAAAATGTATCGACTTGCTGAGCAAAAGTAAAAAAATGATTTGACGAAATTTCGAGGTGTTTAAACTTTTGGAGCATCATTGTTTTATAAAAATCTTTTGTTTCCATTCGTTTTTAAAATGCATCGATCTCAAGCAATTTATGAAAGTTTAGACAGATTTTTCAAGAGCGCCTCTTTCAGTTTCATTTTCAATAAAATAGCATTTAAAAAACACATGGTATGGTCACTTCAACTTTTTGTTAAAGGAGAAAACCATGACGAAACATATGCAGATTCACGAAAAAGCCCTCGAGGCTGCGACACGTTTTCGAAAAGCCGAAAGTGATTTGATCGATATTCTTCAGCAGGTCGACGAACATCGCGTGTACTTGAAACATCATTGTAAAAGTCTTTACGACTATGCGACGACAGTTTTGAAATTGAGTGAGAGCGTCGCTTCCAATTTCATCACCGTTGCTCGAAAAGCGAAAGAAGTGCCTGCTCTAAAACAAGCGATTCAGTCAGGTAATCTTACGGTTTCAAAAGCTAGGAAAATTACCCCGGTGCTCAACAAAGCCAACCAAGCCGAGTGGCTCAAAATGGCCATTGAACTTCCAAAAACCAAGCTTGAACAACAGGTCGCGAAAGCTTCTCCTAAAGAAGCAATTCCTGAACGAATGAAATTTGTAAGTGAAGAAAGACTCAGTCTTCAAATGGGCATTTCTGAAAAGCTTCAGCAAAAATTGAAACGGGCTCAAGAGCTAGAATCTCAACGGCAGCAAAAACACGTAAGCCTTGAAGAAACTCTCGAAGCTTTGCTAGATCTCTATTTAGAAAAGAAAGATCCAGTCCAAAAAGCTCAGAAATTACAACATCGCGCGAATTTCTCTGTCCCGGGACACATACAATTACGTGATCAAGGTCAGTGTACGTACCGAAATCAAAAAGGCGAACGTTGCCCTGAAAGAAAGTGGCTCCACACGCATCACGTGATTCCGAAAAGCAAAGGAGGGCCAGATACTGTCGAGAACCTAACCACTCTTTGTTCGGGTCATCACAGATTAACGCATACTCATTAGAACTTTTCAAAACTTGGCCCGATAGGGCTGAGCGCATGGATGCGCGAATTTTGAAAAGTAAAGCTCACGGATGGGCTCCTCATGCAGCTACAGGTTCTCTGGGATACCGGAATCTAGGGACACAGGGTTTCCGGTAGCAATTCTGGATACCGTATTCCTAGATTCTGGGTATCCCAGAAAATCTGTATGATTTGAAGGACACCCGACTTTCAATTTTACAAATTGCCCAGCTATTTAGAGGACGTCATTGAACCCCCAACACCCTCCCGCTAGAACTCACTCGTACTTAAATCAATTTATGGGGGTTCTATGAAAATTCTTATTAGTTTTATGGTGTTGATCGCGGCTCAAATGTCTTATGCGTGTCCCGTTCTTGAGGGTGCAGATTTGTCAGATGGCGAAGATGAAAGTCCTATTTACACAAAAGGCGAACGTATACCCGTAAGCCTCACTCAGGCGGAATTTAACAAAGTTCCCGTATATGCTTCTACAGGTAACGATTACGAAAGCTGCCAGGGCGCTCTCGTTCTACAAAAGCTAGAAATCAAAAAAACAAAGCAGGTGTTCTACGCTCTTCTTTCCACAGAGGATATCTGTGATGGTGGAAATTCCAGCGGGGCACTTTTCTCTGCAGATCTTAAAACCCTTATTGGTGATATCGGAGATTCTTTTATCTCTTGTCGTAAAACGCCAGTGCGTCTTGATCTTTCAAAAAAATAATTTAAGTAAAGTGATTGGAGCTCGGTCCTAGCGGATCGGCTCCGCAATTCCGTCGTACACATAACCTAAAATTTTAGGTGCTTGCGGGACGTAGTAGTTTCTCAGTTGAGAAATTTTAAAGTTCGATTTCTTTAATTCTTCTTCCACGTTGATCGTCAGCTGACAGCCACAACCAATAATATTTTGAACAGGATTTAAAAAGTTCTGCAAACGAGCCACGTTTTTATCCGCACTCAAGCCGTGTTCAAGAAATAGAAACTTCCCATCAGGTTTTAAAACGCGTTGAATTTCAGAAAAAGCTTGAGGCAAATCAGGAATCGTACACGTCGTCAGCGTACTCACAACCGTATCAAAACTGGCGTTTTCAAAGGGTAATCTCTCAGCCCCCGCTAAACTAAAATGAACAATTATGTTTCGTTTTTTGAGCTTTGCCCTCAGCTCGCGTTCCATTCCAGGATTAGGATCAATTGCCCAAATCTCTTTCACTGACTCTGGATAGTGATCTAGATTCAGCCCCGTCCCGATTCCGATTTCTAAAATTTTTCCGTGAGCGTGAGCCAATACCTGTCGCCTTGGCTCATCAAATCCGATGTGCTGTAAAACCTTGTCGTAAAATGTGGGGAAAATATAATCGGAATAAAATCTCATGAGGCTTTTTTAAGCCCCATATCAAAAAATTGCAAAGCTAATTCGTAGTTGTGCCTGGCTGCTCTTGAGCCTTCTTGGTCACTGCGAAATTGATTTCAATGGCACCTGATTCCGTCACGGAGTACATGATTTTCTTAATCGTTAAGAAATCAATGTCCTTATCCGCTTGAACTGTGACTTTACCAATTTGATTTTCATCTATGACTTTTTCACGACCCTTCACAGCTTTTTGAAGAGTATTACGAAAGCCTCTTTGAGGATCTTTCTCTGCCTTCAGCATGGGAGCCAAGCGCTGATAAATTTGTGGGATCATCCAGTCTTTGGAGTTTTTCACATCTTCGTAGCGACCAATCACGACATCATCAAGCATCAAATCTTTACGAGAAATCGTCACCACGTGCGAGGGCTTTAACTCTTTAATCGAAGCGGCTTTTGGTAAAGTTACCTCTTTAGGAATATGAATCGCCTGCCCTGTCGCATTGTAGTTTTGCAGTAAGAAGATGGCGAGAACCGTGAACATATCCACCATTGCAGTGAGAGAAAGACTCGCAACGACTTTTCTTCCAGAACCACTCGAAGTCTTTTTGTTCCTACGATTTCTTTTACCGGGAGGATGAATTGGCATTGTTAGCCTCCTGCCGTTGCAACGGAAATTTCTGCGAATCCACTAAGCATCAAGACATCCATACCACGAATCATTTCTTCGTAAATAATTTCGTCGTCGAGAGAAATGATCGCATCGTTCTTCTGAGGATACTTCTGCTTCACTTGCTGCAAATAAGTCAGGAGTCTTTTGTCATCAAAAGCTCCTGCGACTTTAGGAATCTGCACCGAAGCAGAATTAATCATGACTAAATAGCCTGTCGACTTCACTTTCAATTGAAACGTGATTTTATCCACAGGAGGTGGCTCACTCTGGTCGCCATCAATTTTCTTTGCATACATGGAGGATCCAATTTGTATCATCGAAACTTGTGTCCAGACTGCAGTGAGAAGGAGGAAGATAATACACACGCTCATCAAATCGATGAACGGGACCAGGTTCAACTCCACGTTGGTATCTCTACCGCCACTCTTCTCGTCTATTTGAGCCATGACTTACCTCAATCAATCCTTAATTTTGTCACGGTTCGCAACAACCAGATTCAAAAGGGTCATGCTGCTTTCAACCATGTCGTTAATCGCGCGACCAATCTTAACCTGAAAGTAACCGTAAGAAATCAGAGCTGGAATCGCAACCACAAGACCAAACGCTGTACAGTTTAGTGCGTGGGCAATACCTTTTGAAAGCTCTTCTGATTTTTGTGCTGGATCTGCTGCCGCCACACCACCGAAGGAGATAATCAAACCGATGATGGTTCCAAGTAGTCCAATCAAAGTTGCAACGTTACCGAAAACGGCTAAGAACGCTGTCCAACCTTCAAGACGTGGTGTCTCTCGGAGAACCGCTCCGTCCATTGCCACTTGCACTTCTTCGTCAGGGCGCTTATTCAAAACTTGAACAAGTCCTGCCTTGAGAGTGTTCGTGAGAGGTGCCGGTTTGCTATCACAGAATGTGATGGCTTGGCGAATATCACCTCTTAAGATCATGCCGAAAACTTTATCGTTAAAGTCTTCTTTATTCAGCACAAGCTTTGAGAGTGTGATGAAGCGCTCAATGATAAGAAAGAAAACCAATAAACCAACGATGGCGATGAAAAACATCGTTATTCCACCCTCTGCAAAGGCTTTCGCTATAAAATTTGAATGTTCCACCGTCGTTATGACCGTAGATGTGGGTACTGCACTCGTGGGTTCCACGTTTGTCCTCCTTTAGTTCTGCGACATGAAAACGAACGGGAATGCCACAACCGCTACCTGGTCAGCAGGCGGCTCTGGAAATCTCCACGTCTTCAAATGTCCAATCATACATTGTTCTACTATGCTGTTATTCAAAGTTGAGCTCTTCACTCGTGCAGAAAGCACACGCCCCCTATCGCCAATCTCCCACTCAAGTAAGATTTTTCCGTGGAGACCAGGATCTTGATTCAACGCTTTTTCGTAACAAGCTTGAATTTGGCGTGCGTTCGCTTTTACCACTCGACGAATTCCTTCGCGATCGATCGTTCCGGTGAAAGCTTCGCCATCACCACCAGGAATCACCGTTGCATTTCCTTTTTCACCGAGAGTGCCGGTTCCATAACCAGAAACACCACCGCCGCGACCTTTTGTTTGTATTCCAGAGATTCCAAACGTTGATTCGCCTTTTCCGCTCTTACCAATATCTTTTGTACCCGCACCAGGAACAGTTCCGGCTCCAGCACCTATCTCAGCGCCTGCGCCCGTAGCGGTTTGGCCTAAGCCACCCACAAGACCCGCACCCTTATCTGTTTGTCGCAGTTGTGCCTGCGTTCCTTTTGCACCGAACACACTGAGTAAACCTGTTTTTGAAACATCTTTCGGTGCCGGAGGTGCTGGCGTTGCAGCTGCGGCTTCTTTTTGTTTTGTCTCTTTAGCCGCGGAACCTTTTTTGATTCCCTTATCTTTTCCTGGATTAGCGGTTGTTGGCTTCACTTCTGTTGCGGGCTTGTTATGTCTTGGAGCATCGGATGCTGCACCCTTTGCGGCATCAACCGCTTTTTTTTCTTCTTTCGGTGCTTCTTTATTTCCGGCGGCCTCTTCGGTCACTTCAACTCGTTTTTTATAAATAAATTGGGCTTTACGAGGTGGCTCTTCCTGAGGAATTTCTTCTGTCTTAATGTTTGGTGCGTACACAAGAAGATAAAGACCAAGAATGGCGCTCGCCACTAGCGTCGCGATAGCACCTACAAGTTCACTCGAGCTAAGATCAAAAAATGGAGCCGTGATCGGCTTAGCACCAGATGATGTGTAGCGAACTAAAACAGAAACTCCTCCACCAAAATGGACCTTTGCCATCTCTCCCTGCTGCAGAGTTAACGAGCTCCCTGCACCGCCGGGGATGAGTCGATTTTGTACACGTAAATCTTGCTGTGTAACAACTTTTCCATTCTCTGAAGTCACCTCGACCGTCATGCTGTCAGTCACGAGTAACGTGACAAGCGCTTCAATTTTTAAGAACGGGTGTTTCACATGACTAGAACCAAAAACCGGTAAAATAATTTTGTTACTCGGATGAGACCCAACGGTCACGATGCCATGATCTTCAAACTGTTTTGTCTCGATGATTCTTTCATTCCAGGCGACCAAAATCTCAACGACGTTTCCTTTTTCAGGCTTAACGATTTGATAAACTTCGCTCACCTGACTTGGAGGCGCATAAGTTCCGTGAGTGGTCTGAGAAACACGAGGAGCCGATGGCGTTGGATTTTTATTTTGAGGTCTAGAGGGAAGAGGCACCCCTTGCGTATCAATACCCATTCCTTCACGCGAAAACTCTACCGGTTTTTGCGGTGTGGGCGTGACAGGCTTTGCAGTCACCGAAGGCGGAACACTCGCCGTTGGCGCTTCTGATTTTTTCTCAAAAGCAGGCGGTGGAGCTTTTGGCTTTGGTACTCCAACATAAAATTCTACGCGGAATGGGCCAATTGTAATTTCATCGCCAGACATGATGGCAGAATCGAGAATCTTTTTCCCGTTAACAAATGTACCGGACTCAGAACCTAAATCGCAGATGAAGTACTTTCCTTCACGCTCTTCAACCATCGAGTGTACCGGTGATACTCCGTGAGCATCCAATTGAAGAGTGTTCTCGTAAGACTGTCCAACGATAATCTGTGATTCCTGGAACTGCTTCACAGAAATCAATTCATTATTTTTATATACTCTAAAAAATAATAATTGTTTCATAGTTAACTACCGCCTCTTCTTTCCACTTCTTCAGAGGTCTTCTTCATTTCTAACAAAAAATTCTCTCGTAATTTAATAAGTCGTCCAAAGTTAAATTGCTTCTTTTGCAGAAAGTAAAAAAAGTCAGGCTTGTTCAACTCACCCTGAATCAGTTGATCTTCAAAATTGACAGAGGTTTTCTTTTTTTGTGCTTCTCTCTGCGAAGCACTTTGTGCCTGAACACCGAGTGGGCTTAATAAGAGACTCCAGCAAAAAACGACCTTCGCTAAGCGAAAGAATTCTTGATTTAAAATAGAAGAAGCTTTTTTCAGCGTCCTCAATTTTCCTCCGTAAAAATTGAAGTCCAGGATCTCTCTAGACTCTAAAGTCTTTTTATTTAATGGCCTCTGCTCGGTTTGACAGATCGTCCACCTTTTTTAGTATATCAGCGTCCTGAGTTAAAAATCTAATTTTATTAATGATCTTAAGACCTTGTTTCTTTGACTTAAGTTGATCAATCAGAAGACTAGCATAGTTCAACAAAACGGCTGGACTATTGCTGTTCTCGGCCTTGAACTCTTCATACACATCTTCCGCTTCATTCAAACGTCCAGCTAACCGCAAAGCCTCAGCATAGTGGGGTCCCGCCACTTCTTTACGATGTAAAGAAGCAAATGCTTTCTTTAAAAGTGGAAGTGCGCTGACGTAATTCTTACTCTTCATGTAAATCACGCCCAAATGATAATTCGCCTCAGCATGACTTTCGTCAAGAGTGAGCGCGCGACGAAACTCAGTCGACGCCTCTCGCACTTTGTCCTCTGACAAAAGAATTAAGCCTAAGTTGTTCGCCAAAGTTGCGGAATTAGGATGAGCGCGAATGGCTTTCGCGAGTGGGATTTTTGCGAGCTGCGGTCTTCCTGATGAGTAATAAAACATTGCAAGCCCATTGAGAACTTTAAGATTCGTAGGTTGCATTGCGAGGATTTTTGAAGCCTCTTGAGACACTGCCGAATCATTTCCACTACGAATAGCTTTAGCAAAGGCATCGTAAGCCGAATCACTCTTGATTTCGATATTCGTAGCGCGAATCTCCCCTGGATCAGAAGTGCTTCCGCCCATCTCATCGTCACTTAAAAGAACAGGTCCCGACGGAGAAGAAGCTCCACTTGTTGAAGCTTTTTGTCCTGAGGAACACGCTGATAAAATAAAAAGAGAGACTAATAGTAGGCGATGCATTTTATAACCCCATCAAATCTGGCACACGCTCAGAATTTAGCGGTTCGCCAGGACTTGGAACACTGCCCGGTTTAAGCACATTTAAACTTCTCATCGAAGAAATCACAATTTCATTATTCGCGTTCAATTCATAAGAGCGATTCACAGCCGCCTGAAAATTATCAAGTGCCTTTTGACGAAAAGGCTCCGTGATTTTCGCGATTCCTTGTTTATACTGCTCGAGCTCTTGAGCATTTAAACCTCTAGGGAGCGGAGTTCCTTCAATCGCTTTCACCATGTGATCATAACCTTGACCCACGAGCGAGAGCGCACCCACCACTTGATCACCAGAATCGTACTTAATGACCTTCGCGAGCTCGAGGTTCATTTCATTGAGAAGCTTTAACTTTTTATCAACCGCTGCGGATTGCTGCGCTGGATTTGCAGGGATACGAATAGCTTTCAAAGAATCCAAAAGCGGTTTTGTTAGACGAAATTTCGCCTCGGCCGCAAACCAGGCTCCTACACCCTTTGTTTGATTCGCTAGACGTCGCTGAACTGCGATAGTCTTTTCGTAATATTCTTTAGCTTCGCTTCGACGACGCATACGATCCGCGTAGTCTGCAATTTTGTAATGAGCTTCTACGATATGGTAATGGTTGCGTGGACCGTTCTTAAGATATTCTTTGTAGTACGCAATGGCCCGCGCATAGGCTTTTTGTCTTTCAAAAAGCTCCGCGATCGAATAAAAAACTTCGCCACGATCTTTTTTACGAGATTTCTCGTAATACATTTCAAAATTTTTGACCGCCTGAGGATACATCTTTAAACCCGCCTGCATAACGGCTGCGTTGTAATGATAATCAGCGACCAGCGGGTCTTTCGGATCGGTCTTCGTTAAAACCACATATTCTTGAGCCGCACGATAGTACTGGCCCGTATCATCATACAATTTTGCAAGGATGCGTTTACTTTTAGTCCTTAAACCTTCGCTTGGTTTGTCTTTGGAGTTCGCGACGGCATTATACATGCGAATCGCCTCGAGAGATTGGCCCGCACGTTCGTAGTTCACGGCAGCGTTAAATTGAGCGCTTGTTGAAAGTTCGGAGCGTCTATTAGATCTTGCGAAGCTTTCGTAACCTTTAGCACTTTCTAGATAATTCTTTCCAACTTCAAGATCTTGAGCCTTTTTAAATTGTGCGCGCTCAACAATTCCCTTCACATCGGCACCAAAACCACTCCTTGCAAGCTCAGGGATTTGAAGCATTTCGTTTGCGGCTCGAGTTAAGCCGTCATAATCCTTGCGTAAGTTATAAATATCGAGAATCAAGTTCGCAGCGTAAGGCGTATTGGAAGACTTAGGATATTTTTTGATGACTTCCCAAAAATAAGAAAGCGCTTCATCCAGATGGTTAAAAGCATAGTGAAGTCGACCAAGCTTGAATTTTACATCGTCCACTTTATCGCCTTTAGGAAAGGCGTTCACATAGCGCTTGGCCGATGCTTCAAAGTTCTTCTCGGCGTCTGTAAACTCAACCGGATTGATAGACTTCCCAATACGTTTTGAAATTTCATCATCGCTGGGCAATTCCTTTTCAAGTGCCAGAAGCATGTTCACGATGGCCATCTCTTGATACTTGGTGTTTACACCGTTATCCGCAACCCATAGGTATTGGGCGCCGGCATCTTTATAGCGACCCATATCAAAAAGAAGTTCTCCATAGAAGAATCTCATCTCGATGATATTTTTAGATTCCGGAAACGCCTTTACATATAAATCGTAACCCTGAGCCGACGTCGATTGTGAGAAAGAAGCACGGCTCGCCTGAGCGGACTTATGTAAATGGAGAGTGTGATTACGCAAAGTACTTTCACGAAGTTCGTACGCCTTTGTCATCAACTCTTTATCACGAGAATTTGCGCGTGCCCAATCGCTTCCGCTTCCGTAATTCACAATCCAGTCATAGAGTTCTTTACGAAATGTTTTTTGATCTCCACTGGCCGCATAGTTCATAACAATTTGATATTGGTAATCAAATGCTTTTGGAGCGGTCGGCTTAATTTCAAGAAGACGACGGAAAGTGAATTTCGCACCCTCTCTTTTGCCAAGATCAGAGTAATGATATCCGAGCTTTTCGAGAAGTGAAAACGTAAGTTTATCTCCAGCGAGATTCGTAAAATAAGCCTCGGCGCCACGTGGATCACCAACTTCAGCATAAAATACGATGAGATCTTTTAAAGCTTCTGAAGCAAGCCGAATACGGTTTACCGCACGCCCTTTACCGTCTTCATCCACCCCACCTTTTTGTCGGCTGACTTTAACGACCGACTCTAAAGAGCTGATCGCCTGTCTGACTTTGCCTGTGCGGTAATAACACCAGCCCGCTTTGTAAAGAGCGAAGGTGTAGAGCCTCGCACGGCGATTCGCAATCACCGCTTGGTAGTAGCGAAGAGCGTTCTTCCAGTCGTTATTTTCAAAGTAGTATTCGCCGAGTGCAAAGTTTGATTCACTCACGTAAGGACTGTTTTTATATTCGCGAGTGAGGCGATCGTAATGCTTTAACCCTTCTTTGATCTGACCAAGCTCAAAATAGTTATAACCTAAAAAGAAGAGAGCTTGATCAACGCGACTATCTTTTGGAAAGTCTTTTAAAAACCATTCATAGAGTTGGATCGCTTTTTTATTATATTCTTTTGCCAAGTTGAGGTCTAGACGTGGGCGGCCTGCACGACCCGCTTTTTGCATCGCCTCTAACTGCTTATCGTATTCATCACGCTTACGTGTTTCAATCAGTCGCGATTTTTCAGAATAGAGCTCTGCGAGACGCAGCCAAATTTCGCCACGATTAGGGCTCGTCTTATGCTTTTGCATAATTTTATAGAGCTGAGCGATACTTTGATCCGTGATTTTTTCAATTTTTGCTTCGTCCGTAGATTCAGCTCTAAAAATTTCAGAAGAACTAGGAGGTTTAATCGCACGAATGTCTTTAGGTGCAGGTGGAGGCGCTAAAAGCTCAGAACGAGGGAGCTGTGTTTTATATTTAGTAATCTCAAGGCTACGACCCTTGTATTGAGATTTAATGTTGCTAAGAATTTCTCCTACGGTTTTAGGCTTCGCGTTAGCTGCTACTTTAACGTTCTTTGCCTTTCCGTTCGAAGAAAAATCTGCCGATTCCTCTTGCGCGAACGCAGCAGAAATAAACGCAAAAGTCACAAATATGAGTACCGCTTGCTTTTTCAACTTACTCACAAGATTGATTTCCTAAATAAAAGTAATTTCCAATTTCATCGAGCCAATACTCACCACTAAATGGCCAATATTCATATCCATTTTGAATGTAATAACTGCGACTGCTGTCCTGCTCGCCGGCTTTACCGACAAGACCCTTGCCAGCCATTTTTTTCTTAAGAGCTTCTTTTTTAGAAGTCAGAAGTTCGTACTTTGCGAAACCATTTTGCTCTGATAATTCGCGTAAATCCTTATAGACTTCAATCATGTGGTTACGAATCAACCGACCCGCACGTTCTTTGCCGGCCGCTAAACGCGAAGCGAGCGCACGTCTCACGAAATCACCAATCGGGCTTGTTCTCCAAGAACTAGGCTCTAACTGTAAGGTCTGCATCTCTTCCTTCAAGCGATTGATGTACTTTTGGTTGCGTTGCACATCTCCTTCTTTTAAAACCCGGCGAGCTACGAGGAATGGGATTGGAAGTCGCTCTCTCATCTCACGATTCACCTTAAGTTCTTCATACTGAGCAATAACCGTTTCTACGGACGCATAATATTTTTTCAAATCCAACTTGTTGTTTCGAATAAAGGTCGCCAAATTACGAAGTACCGGTGAATACACGCGATCAAAGAGTCCAATTGTTTTTTCCATTTCGTCGTACTGACAGATATAGAGATAAACGATGGATCGTAAGAGCACCGATTCTGGTAAATAAAAATCTTCGTAATAAGGACTATGGAGAGAGTGGAAATTACTTAAAACCGCTCGGAATCGAGAACTTCTCATCTGGGCCCAACTCATTTCAAAAAGAGCTTCGTGCCACATCTCGCTATCTCGCGGAACACGACGGTAGAACTCAATGGAACGTTCCCAATTTTTCTTTTGATAATAAACTCGAGCAAGACCCATAAGTCCCGCCACACGATTTTTATCCGTCACACTCGCACCACGGCGAGCTCTTACTAAGGAGGCATAGGCCTTGAGAGCTGAGTTGGTGTCATTTTTTTCGGCAAACGCAAGCGCCTCTAAATATTTTGCTTGGCCATAAAAGGAGCTGTTGCGCGGTACCGCGCGGAAAGAAGCGATGGCTTTTTGATGTAGCCCACTACGATATTGATACTCACCAATACGGAAAAGGAGCATGTCTCTTTGTTTTGTTGGAAACTCTTCAAGTCGAATACGGGAGAGTGCGTAATTAAGAAGAGTATCGTCATTGAGAGCATCTGCCGCCATGGCTAACTTCTCGAGAGCACCGCGCATGTATTTGTTGTCACCTACTCGAATGACATCCACAAATTGGTAAGCCGCCGCTTGGTAAAATCTCATCTCATAAAGCATGAGACCCAAAATGTATTTGATTTGCATCGCTTGGCCATTAAAACGAGGATCCCGTGAAAGCTTATAAAGACGTGTCGAAGCTTCACGATAACTTCCGTTTTTCGCCATATCGAGAGCGGTCGCGAGCTCTTTTGCTTCCTGATCCGTAAGATTATTCACGGAAGTTCTAGGTTGTGGACGAAAAAAGCCATTCTTTTTCGATTTTCCATTTTGAGCGGGAGTACGATCTACGACTGCAAGCTCTTCATCCTCTTGATAAGAAGTTTCCACAGAAGGATCCGTACGATCAGGTACCATATCGTTTTGTGCGAGTAATTCGCCCGGCGGCACCAAGCTCACAGCTTGCCCCGAACTTACAGGAAGCGATAAAGAGAGACATATAAGAAGGCGAAGACAGTTTTTCATCTGTATGTGGCCTCCGGAAAAAAGAAACTTGCACCCAGCATTGTGTAGATATTTGTAAAGGAGCTCGAAGTGCCAGCGCTCGAAGCTGTACTATACATATACCAACTCACATCCCAGCGAAGAGCTATCCATTTAGACATCGCGTAAGTTTGCCCGGTACCTAAGTGGATAGTACCCGCGTTCGTGCCCTGATTTGTTTTTGTCATTCCGTAACCTGCGGAAAAATAAAAATCGAAAGGAATGATCTTATGATCGAAGTATCCCATTTTTCCATAAATAGGCGTCCATTTAAAATCAGCTCCGTAATAATATTGAGGAGCCACAAGAGTACGAGTCACGATTCCTCTTTCATTATTTAAATCCGAAGTGACTTTTCTTTCTCTTGTTCCTATGAGCATGGCATTAAGTTCAACGCTATAAGATTCCGTAAAATAATAAGCGGCGCGACCAGAAAGGGCCGTATTGGTAAAAAAGGCATCATTGATAATGAAACCAAGATTTGGGAAAAGTTCAAAACGGCCCGTCTTGGGTAAATATCTTTTTTGAATAACGGCAATGTCTTTGAATTCGGAAAGCGTTCCCAAACCAGAAACGTCTTTCACTTCTGGTAGAGTACGTGTCTCAGCTTCGGGAGGAGATTCTTGGGTAGATTCTGGTTTTTTCAAACTTTGCTCGAGCGCTGAATCAATGTCCGACGTCTCCGAGGTCGATGATGAGCCCGCCGTCGACCCACCTTGGGCCCAAGCTTGAAAACTGATGAAAAAACATAAAGTTGCTGTCCAACGTCGCATAATCTCTTCCTGATTTTTCTGCCATTTTAGAATACAAAATTACATACCGATGCAGAAGCTCATATCGCAACTCCTAGACTTAGGCTCTGTCTAGGGTGTTTGTTTAAAGAAGGTAAATAAGACCCGCCGTGATGGCGATGTTCAACGTCATCACCCTCTCGTATTCTGAAACCGGAGGTGTTGTTGTGCGGTTTGTATGAGAGACCGAAACCGGATTCACACCTTGATACATCAGTCCCCTCATATCGATTTTCATTCCCCAACGAGAGCCGAAAAATATATTCTGTCCAAGTCCTAAACCTAGTACCGGCGTCGAGGTATCACCTAGACCTAACATCCCCACTCCACCCGTGAAGAATGTCGAGAGATTAAAAACGGTTTGCTTGGTAATGCTCATTTTCCCATAAAAAGGGGTGAGCTCGTAAGAGAGAAGGAGCAAATGCTTCGGTTTTGGAAGAAGTTGATAGTTTGGTGGCGAAGCAGGAAAAACTTCGTTCAGTTGCGGCACATAAGAAGAGGACTGAGAGTTGATAACCGCACCTAAAAACTGAATCCCGCTAAACTCTGAAAGATGATAATTCGCCCACGCGCCCATAAGCGTTTGATCTACGAAAGCTTCGTTTACGGCCGTTCCAAAGAAACCACCAATTTCGATATGCTTCGCAAGACTCACGTTGCGATTTTTCACGGCCGTTGGATTATCAAATACCGGAAGCACCGATTCGCGAGCTAATTCTTCTACAGGAATTTCGACATCTTCATCGGCAGCCTGAGCATAAGTACCGACCATTCCGATTACAATCGCGAGAGCTAATTTTTTCATATTCTTTAACGAATCCATGATGCCTCTTTCAATTGCTCAAGAATAAAAACCGTACTTCAACAACCAGTCACAGATTTCACGAACTGCGCCTGTTCCACCAGCACATTTCGTAATGTACTTTGCCTTGCTCTTTGCTCCATCAACGCCGTTTGGGACACTTACACCCACGCCCACACGTTCAATCAGCGGGATATCAAAAATTTCATCGCCAATGTACATGATCTCATTGGCCTTAAGTCCTGTTTTTTTAAGGATGTCTTCAAAGGATGGAACCTTATCCCCTACACCATCATAGAAATGAGGAATTCCTAAGAACTCCATACGTGTTTTCACGTCTTCTGATTTACCACCGGTAATGACTCCCACCTGGTAGCCTTTTTCCATGAGAAGTTTCATCCCGACACCATCGTAAACACTAAAGATACGTTTCCATTGTTTATCCGTGTCGAGCCAAATGGTTCCGTCCGTCATGACACCATCGACGTCTGAAATAAGCATTTTGATTTGCTTCAAGAGAGAAATATCCATTGCATCATTGTGACTGAATTTTTTCGCTCGGAGAAGCTAACTCGTTGTCGAGATGGGCTTCGGTCTAGCTGCTATTAGTCTGAGTTTCGATTTTTTTAGCCTGTAGCTCGACATCTGAAAGCCCATTGTCTGCGCTTGCCGAAGCCCAAGCTTTAAGTCATAAGCTCTGCAATGTAGCATATGCGACCTTACTAGAATATGCCGTCTTTTACTCAACGGATACCGCTGATGCAACTCCGAGCGTGCATCTCGAGATCGACTCACCAGAATTTTATTTTGTTCGCGACATGCTCTCAGGAATTCGCAAGTCGCGACAGCCTTGATAAAAAACTACTTGCTAACACGTCTCGGTTTGGCAGGGTGGTTAGCACGCTCTTTAATCTTCTTTAGAAATTCAATGCGATACCTCTGTCCATCTGGACCTTCAAGGCGTTCAAAATAGGAGTTGTACTCAACTTTTCGCATAAATTCGGAGTTGATCTGATATCCTTCCATAAACTCTTTAGTGGGATTGAGTTCAGGTTCTGGCGAGGCCAATTTTTTTGGAATTTTGTATTCTGCTTCTATAACTTCGGCGCGAATAGGCCTTCTCGCAGAACGGAAACCTAGTTCATCAAAAGAAACGATCTGTCGTTCTGCGGGAATGCAGTTGCCATTGTCATCATAGGAAAATAGAAATTCAGAACCAAAAATAGTGCGACTCGGATCGTTTTCTATATAACGTAGATATTGAACGCCCGTAACTCGATCTTTGTTATCCGAAAAAATCTTAACAAGTCCATCCCATGGTTTATGGTTGTACATTTTAGTTTTGATTCCAATAGCATCATTTTTCTTCAAGCTTACTGGAACCCAGTCTATACGGTCTTCAGAGAATCTTTGGTGTGTCACGACTCTCTTTTTAATGACAGCACTACCTCTACCATCTATTTGTAAGGCGACATCCTCTATAACAAAACCTGTGTCTTCCAAATACTGCCCTATAAATTGATCACATTGAGATGTCCCCTGAGAAAAAGAATTAAATCCAGTAAGTAGAATCGTAAGCATAATGATTGTTTTCATACACCCTCCAAGGTTTCACAAGGAGGTATTGCAAGCCGAACAAGATCGTAGTCTTCTTAAAATACTTATTAGATCAAAAAGAGCCCTTTGAGCATAAAAAGAAACACAAATGCCCATGGTTTCAACATGTCTCTAAATGAGATACTTAACAAAGAAAACCCACAAGCCTGGTGAAATACTTCATGAAGATTTTTTGTCATCGCTGAAGTTAGCAGCGGCTTTCAATACTACAGCAGAGTTTTGGCTGAATGCTCAGAAGGCAGTCGATATTTGGAAAGCTGTTTCAAAGATAAAAAAGCTACCGAAGCCTTTATGGCCAACAGGATGAAGCCGAGGCTTTATTCTTCCTCAATAAAATAATGAGCATAACCACTTTTAGTTTTTATGCGCTTAAACAACCACGAGTATTCGCGTTTAGCACTAACGCGATCTAAAGTGCCTAGATAACCATTAATACAAAAATATGTTTGATCCTTTAAAACATTATTAACCTGTGCCACCAAGTCATCACACACCTCCCCAGAAACTGCGTGGTTCAAGCTATAGGAATGGATTTCTGAGCTTGTCTCAATGTCAATTCCCAAAGAAGAACCTTGCTGATCCAAAGGCTCATTATAGCTACATGCCATTTTCAAATACTTCTTATTGAAACATTGCCAGTAGGGATACCCAGTATCAACACCATTAAAACGAACAGCCGGAAATGAATTTTCGTCAGATTTATTTAAATCCTCAACTGAAATGATACCGTAGTCATAATTAATCAATCCATTATGATTCGTTTTATAATAAAAGTTCTTTATTTCTAATTGATAGAAAAGCCCAATCCCTAGAACCAGGATAGATACCGCAAAGAAAAGTTTTTTCATTTTTTCAACCTTTCATAAAGTATCAAAAACTTTTCTCGCTGCTCAATCGCGTTTGCCTTTCCTTCTCTAAGTTCTTTTGTGTATGATTTGTATTCCATTGCCGCTTCTTCCCAAGAAACGACTCGCTTCAACCGACTTTCTAAAAGATATTTTTTGTGAAACAACCATCTAACACCTGCACAAATATTAAGGTTCGGGTCAAAAGCCTCCTGCTGGTCAATATTAATTAAAAAATCTTTTAATTCTCCCTTTTCATTTTTAAGAATTTCAATTGTTTGATCTGTCACCTGCATAAGACCGCGCGCCCAATTACCCTTATTCGCTAAGACTTTTGCTTTTTCGTTAAAGTCAGATTCAGTACGAATCAGCACTTTTACAAGGTTTGGATCAAGAGGTTGCTTTGACTTCAGAACCTCGTTCCAATATTTTGTCCAACCTGCAATAAGCCTGTCATAATCGTTGCCTTTTGACTTATTTAATTTGTCAGGCTTAGGAAGCTTTTTAACTCTTTTAAAGAATCTTGAGGCAATTTCGCTAATTTCATCAGAATAAATCTGATCTTTTTTTGATCTATTTATACGGCAGTGCCCATCACGAACAGTCATGCCAGAAGGATTTTTCTCACTAATAGGAACTCTAAGAGAATGAGTAGAGACCCAATGTTTCCCAGCAGGACACATTCTCCAAGAATGAGATTTAGTAGCTTGTTTTTTTGTTTTCTTTTTTGCCATAATTCTATCAAATAAATATAGCCAATAAAGTCTTTTCAGGCAATACCACACAACATGAAACGCAAAACGTATCGTACATCGCGATTGATACTTCGGCCTTATAGAGAGTCGGACTATGCGGCTTGGGTGCAGGCTCATCAGTTTGCACCGCCTAAAAAGTCGAAATATGATTGGGTGCCGAAGCCTAAAATGAAATTTGGTCGTAGTGATTTTCGCAAGATTATTTTGAATCAAAATCGCTTGACTCAAAAAGATCACACTTATGTTTGGCCAATATTTCTTAAACAAACAGGAGAACTGATCGGTAGTGTCGATATCTACGTGATCAATCGGGGAGTTTTACAAGTCGCAAACCTTGGCTATCGTGTGAACAACCTTTACTGGCGTAAGGGCTACGGGGAAGAAGCGGTATCCGCAATTGTTCGCGGAGCCTTTAAAGATTTAAAATTAAATCGTCTCGAAGCCGTCATCGATAACGATAATAAACCATCTCTGAAATTTGCTAAAGCAATTGGCTTTCGACGCGAAGGCATTCGCCGAAAATACTACTACCAAAATAAAAAGTGGGATGATCAGATTGTATATGTCGGCATCCGCGAAGATTTCGGACTACCCATTCTCCATCCCAAATAACCCAATTCGAACAAGATCTTTTAAAAGCCAAAGTCCGTTAACTTCACTGAGGTTGCTATATCGATTTGTTGGGAGAATGAGTTCTCTCGCGCCTCCGACCCAAGGATGGTTTGCCTGTCGGCGAGGGCACTGCCGAGGGTCCCCCAACGTAGGGGATACGGCAGGCCGCGCGCGAGAGAGAACTCATTCTCCCAACAAATCGATATATAAATTAGAGACTGTTAACGAACTTTGGCTTTTAAGAGATCTTGCAAGTGAAGCATGCCGAGCGGCTGCTTAGGATTCGCGCCATTAGAATCAACAACGAATAAGACTTGAATCGAAAATTGTTCCATTACGAACAAAGCACGCTCAGCCAATTCATTCTGGTCAATCGTTTTTGGATTGAGACTCATGAGTTGTTCGGCTTTGTCATCGATAGGGTTATGGCTCTTCTCGAGGCGGCGACGAATATCCCCGTCGGTTACGATGCCCACTAAACCTCCGGTCGAATCAAGAACTCCCGCAACTCCGCGAACATCTCGTGAAGTCATTTTGTAGAGAACTTCGCGCATACTTGTGGACTTATCTACTAATGGAACCGACTCACCAGAGTGCATGAGATCTTTTACGCGAGTGAGAAGTCTACGACCAAGGCTTCCACCTGGGTGGAATTCCGCGAAGTCTTCGGCTTTAAATCCACGTTTGATGAGTAAACCCATCGCGAGTGCGTCGCCCATCACCAGAGCGGCGGTGGTACTCGCAGTGGGCGCAAGTCCGAGGGGACAAGCTTCTTCACGAACACTTACGTCTAAAACAACGTTCGAAGCTTCGCCTAAAGAACTTTTTGGAAAGCCCGTGATCGAAACAACTTTTAAACCTTTGCGAATGGCATATTGAAGAAGATGATTCATCTCCGGCGTTTCACCACGATAACTGAGAGCGAGGATTGTATCTTCCGAAGATACAGCTCCTAAATCTCCATGAGAGCTTTCCGCAGGATGAACAAAAATCGCAGGACTACCGGTAGAACTCAAGGTGCTCGCGATCTTACGCCCGATAAGACCTGATTTCCCCATTCCCGTAACAACGATCTTTCCTTTGCACTCAGAAAGAATCTCAATGGCATTGGTGAGGCTTTCATCTAGACGATCTCGAAGTTCTAAAATCGCTTTCGCTTCGACTTCAAAAATTCTTTTTGCTTCTAAGACAAAATCTACTTTGTCGGCATTTTTATTGTAATTTGAAGCCACGAACAAATACCTCTCTTCAAAGCTCAAGCCGTTACGCCCGAGCTGAACGACCTTCTCTAGGGGCTGACTTTGATTTTTGTTTTTTCCCGCCACTTTTACTGAGCAATGCTTTTTTTCTCGTCAGTGAAGCTTTCACAAACTCTGAAAAAAGTGGGTGCGGGGCCATCGGCTTTGATTTGAACTCAGGATGGAATTGCACACCTAAAAACCACGGATGGTCTGGAAGTTCAATGATCTCCACAAGATCTCTTTCACGGCAAATGCCAGAAAGGGTCATACCGTTCTTTTCAAAAATAGCACGGAACTTATTATTAAATTCAAAACGATGACGATGTCTTTCGCTGATAGACTCCGATTTATAAATCTTACGAGCCAAAGAATTGTCCTTCAACGCACAAGCGTAAGAACCAAGTCTCATGGTTCCACCCTTCATCGTTGTTTTCTTTTGCTCTTCCATAATGTCGATCACGTAGTTATGCGGACCTTTACCGTTCACTGAAAATTCACGACTTGTGGCATTTTGAATTCCACAAACATGTTTTGCAAATTCAATGGCAGCGAGTTGCATTCCAAAACAAATTCCAAAATAAGGAACACGATTTTCACGAGCATACTGTACGGCAACCATTTTCCCAGCGGCGCCACGCTCACCAAAACCACCCGGAACCAAGATTCCGTCGAGTTCGCTGAGAGCGTCTTTCACATTCATCATGTTCAAGCCTTCAGAGTCCACATACACGAGTTCCACTTTTGCGTTGTTCGCAATTCCACCATGAATCAAAGCTTCATTTAAAGATTTATAGCTCTCTTTGAGGTCGACGTATTTTCCAACAATTCCGATGGTCACATGCTCGTCTGGATTTTTTAAAATATCCACCATGTCGTTCCAACCATTCATGCTGGCTGATTGCGCTGTCAGACCAAGACGCTTAATCACACGCTCATCTAAGCCTTCGTTATGAAGCATGAGAGGCACTTCGTAAATGGAACTGGCATCGTAGGCGTTGATCACGTTGGAAGGTTGCACGCTACAGAAAAGGCCAATTTTATTTTTGAGTTCTGCAGGCAGTTTCTTTTCGCTACGGCAAATCAAGAAGTCAGGTTGAATCCCGATTTCGCGAAGCTCTTTCACCGAGTGCTGAGTCGGCTTACTCTTTTGTTCGCCCGCCGCTGCGATATAAGGAACAAGTGTCACGTGTATAAACACCGTGTTTTCAATTCCAACATCGACACGCATCTGACGAATCGCTTCGAGAAACGGTAAGCTCTCGATGTCGCCTACAGTTCCACCGATTTCAATCAATACGACTTCCGCACCTTGTGCCGCTTCGAAAATACGCGATTTAATTTCGTCTGTAATATGAGGAATGACCTGTACGGTTCCACCTAAATATTCTCCACGACGCTCACGCGAAATCACGGTGTCGTAGATTTGGCCGGTCGTTACGTTGTTCGAACGACTAAGAGTCATACTTGTAAAACGCTCGTAGTGGCCTAAATCTAAATCGGTTTCCGCACCGTCATCCGTTACGAACACTTCACCGTGCTGAAGAGGCGACATTGTGCCGGGATCCACGTTGAGATAAGGATCAAATTTCATTAATGTAACTTTGATTCCACGTGACTCAAGAAGAGTCCCAAGGCTTGCAGTCGTTAAACCTTTACCAATCGAAGAAACAACCCCGCCCGTTACAAAAATAAATTTTTGCACAAGAGGATCTTTTCTCGCACCGAGAGGATCGGCTTTCCATTTTTTATTCACTCGGAATGTGGAGTATTGTGCAGAGGATTTTTTTGATTTTGCTGGTGCAGATTTATTCTTTGTTTTTTTCTTTAAAGCCATATTCACCCTCTCCCAAGGTTTCGAACTATTTTTTCTTCAGCAGGCTTTCGACCTTCGCAACGTCCTCTGGGGTATCGACACCCCAGCTTTCGTGGTCCACTTTCATCACTTTTATTTTTGCTCCCAAGTAGAGCGCTCGCAGCTGTTCTAAGCCTTCTGCTAACTCTATGGGAACCGGGCCCTGCCGACAAAACTTTTCTAAAAAATCACGTCGGTAAGCATACATTCCAATATGCTTTAAACCACCTTTGAGATTTCCTTGGGGGTCCTCTTGCTGCGCATTAATCTCTCGGGAAAAAGGGATTGCTGAACGACTAAAATATAATGCATGATCCCATTGATCCACAACAATTTTCGCCGTGTTTTTACTGACTAAATCCTCCCGACTAAGGCTTTTCGCAAGAGTTGCCATCTCAAGCTTGGGTTCCTTAAAAAAGGGCGCCACTAAAGTGTCTAAAATATCGCCAGTGATGAGGGGTTCATCGCCTTGAATGTTCACAACCACATCGGCCTCTCGCCCCTTCATCGCCGCTTCGATGCGATCCGTTCCTGAAGGAAGAGCGGAGTCGGTCATGATGGCCTCTACACCTACACGTTTTGCAAGCTGAGCAATTTCCTCGTGATCAGTAGCGACCAAAATCTCTTGAATGTTTTTAGAACTTTGAGCTCCACGAATCACCCACTCTAAAAGTGGTTTTCCTAAAATGAGCTTCAAAGGTTTGCCAGGAAAGCGAGTAGAACCAAAACGTGCTGGAATGACTCCTACGATCTTCATTCTTCCACATCCTCTTCCAGTTCCGTTCCTTCATCCCACGCTTCTTCTAATTCTACTTCTTCTTCAAGCACCGGCATCTCAAAGGGTTTGACCCATTTGTTAAAAAAGTGGCTCTCAAGTTCTTTCAAGCCTGTTTTTTTCAAAGCCGAAACGCAGAACAAAAACTCGGCCTTGGAATCCTGAGTAAGAATTTTTTTTCTCTGAGACAATTCTTTTTGATTTAATTTATCGGCTTTGTTGAGAACAAGAGCCCAGGGAATTTCCTGGTGCTTCAAATACTGAATCAGCATTTTTTCTTCTCTTTGCCAATCACGACGAATATCCATGATAAGAATCAAACCCGCTAAAACTTCACGAAATTTTAGTAATCGTTCGACGGCGGGAAATCCCGTTTTTTTAACTTCCATCCCTTTGGCATATCCGTAGCCAGGAGAATCCACCAAACGATAGTCATTTTCGACATCAAAAAAATTGAGAGTGGCAGTTCTTCCAGGCATCGAACTCGTGTGAGCTAATTTTTTTCCATAAATGGCATTGATAATGGAGGACTTCCCACAGTTCGATCGTCCCGCCATAAGAATCTCAGGTCGATTCGCCAGAGGCCAATCTTTCGACATCACCGCACTTTTTAAAAAACGAACATTTCGACTTTTCATGAGCTCACTCACCAGATCCGGATTTTGAGATTGTTGTACCAGATCACGGATCTTTTCTCCACCTACAACCCACTTAAAACGACTCAGGAACTCCCCTCCCGAGGCATAAAGCTTGTAGTAGGCACCTCCCACGTCTCTTAAAACCTTAAAGGAGGAACAATGACGGAAAAACTGGCAACACCTACACAGGAGCATAAAAGCGGCTATCTCTATTGCTTGAGCCACGCTCAATCTCAACCCCTTGAAATAGGAGAGTTTTTGAGCCTCGGAAGAGAACCGGGAAACCTCATCACTCTCGCAGATCCTTACGTGTCGGGCCGACATCTGAGGATCGAAAAACGTGAGGGACAATTTCTCTTAAAAGACTTAAGAAGTCGCAACGGTACCTATCTCAATGGATCTCGCATTGCCGAAGCCATCTTAACCCCCGGAGATCGTATTCAAATTGGTGAAAGAGAATACATTTTCCAAGATAAGCTCCAAACCATCGAAAATCATCCTCTCCTCAAAAGCAAATCCCCACCCTGGCAGAATCAATTACTTCAACTTCCCTCATTTGCTCGAACACATCTCCCCGTACTCCTACTTGGTCCCTCAGGCACAGGGAAAGAAATTCTCGCTCGATTGATCCACGAACAATCTCCCAGAAATCGCAAACCTTTTGTTAGCGTAAACTGCAGCGCCCTTAGCGAATCTCTCGTCGAAAGCGAGCTCTTTGGTCATACAAAAGGAAGTTTTACCGGTGCGACTCACAATCGAAGCGGTGCCTTTGAAGCGGCTCGTGGCGGAACTCTCTTTTTAGATGAAATCGGTGATCTTCCGATGAGTTTACAACCCAAACTTCTTCGTGCTCTTGAAAACAAAGAAATTCGTCCCGTTGGAAGTGACAAGACGATTTCGACAGACGTGCGCATTATCGCCGCCACTCACCAGAACCTTCATGAGAAAATCAAACTTGGCCAATTTCGTTCGGATCTTTTCTTCCGTCTGCATGTCATAAAACTGGCGATTCCTAGCCTGAAGCAACGCATGGAAGACTTTGAAGATCTCCTCTACGCTTTTGCGAGAGAAATGCGGGTGGCTTTTGCTTTTAGCACGATCGAAACTCTTAAAAGCCACTCGTGGCCTGGGAATATTCGTGAGCTTAAAAACATGGTGGCTCGCGCCTCTGCACTTTTCCCTGGAGTGCGCATTCAAGAGGAGCACCTCACTCAACTCATTGACGCGGTTACACCCTACATGGAACATCAACCCCAACTCGATAGCCGAATGCCCATCATCAAAGAGTTAGAAAAAGAAATGATCAAACAAAGATTAATTGCGAATAATGGAAATCAGAGACAAACAGCAGCAGACTTAAACATGCCTAAGAGCACATTACATGATCGCATTAAATCCTACGGAATTCATATTGAAGAGTTAGTAAAAATAGGAGTGTAGTTAACTATTGTGTCTGACTAGGGCTTGTAGAAAAGCGTTTTAAAATAAACCTTTTTTGCTCGCCCTTTTGTCATTTCGCGATTGATGTCACGACGGATAATAAGCTTTAGTTTTTCTTTTCCATCAAATTCTAGAATTTCATCGTAAGGTAAACTTTCAAAAACGCGGGCAATCACGTCACGCATTTCTAGCTCTCGGTCTTTCAATTCCATCGCCGCTTCCTGCGAAGAACCTTCCACAAAAACCTCAAACGCGGCCATCGGATTTGGGGATGACCTTGATGAAACCTTTAAGTTCACGCGCATCTTTCCATAGAGAACAATGTATTCGGGCTGACGAAGCGGATTATCAAAAAGTTCCATTTCATCTTCCGAGCTATAGGTTTCTACATGACCTGCCACAGGTTCAAAGGAGCGTAAGAAAGTAGGTGGCGAAGGCTTAAGGAACGGCGCCCCCGTAACAACATGTTTCACAAAATAACTAGAGCCCACCAGTAGAGCAATAAATATTAAAAGCTGAATTTGTTGAAGAATCGTTCGGCTCTGAAACCAAGTTCCAAAAGAGACCAAGCCATTTTTAAGACCACCACCTAAACTCTGGAGAGCTCCGACAAATTTTTGTGCGACCCATTTCGCATTTGTACCAATATGAAAAATAAAATCGACTGTTTTTTCTGCTCGCACCTTTGTACCGTGAACAAAGCGACCAATTTTAGACTTCGGTTTTGGCGGAGCGGCCGCCTGGGGTTCGTCCGCCTCATCTTCTTCCAACATGCCTGTGTCTAATTGTATCGAGTTGATTTCCATGGCTGGCGGTGCTGATTTTTTTAAACCTTCCATGTCCTCAAAAAAACCTGGATCTTGCTCTTTTAAAATATTATCGAGTTCTTCAAAAGAAAATGAAGCAGCGTCAGCTGTTCCCACATTCGTTGTCGGAGCAGAACTTTCTGGAGAAGGAGTCACAGGTGCCACCGGAGATGCGGATTCAGACGGCGGAGTTGTAGGAGGAGCCGTGGCAGCAGGATTCGCGGGTGCGCCCGCGACCGGAGGTGCTGCAGCTCCCAACTCTTCCGAGAGAGATTGCGCCAGGTCTTTCAGCTTGCTTTCTTGTTCACTCATCTTTAGCCATTATGGCAAAAAAACTTGAGGATCCAAAGAGAAAGCTCAAGATCCAGGGCTTTTCCTCCGATCTCATAATGGGAAAAAGAAGTTAGCTTTTATTAGGAACAAAACAATGAGACGTATTTCATATCTTTTTGCTCTCTCAGGGCTTTCAATTGCGACCTCTCTCGCAGGTTGCAGCCTTATGCAAAGACATGAGTCGAGTGGCTATTCCTCTTGGGACCAGGAGCAGTGGAATAAAGAGTCTTCTGACTTTAGTCCTGAACCTCCTCGTTCAAAACGCCAACGTCGACCTGCAAACGTCGAAAACGAACTTTACGTTTTAGAAAAAAAGATTTCCACAGAGTCTGAATATAATGACTACAACAACTTCAAAAATAATTTGTCTGATAAAAATCGAGTGGAATATCTCAAACAAAAAGATAAAAACAGTCGTAGCCGCTGGCTCGCCTCTGTCGGAGTCTCCGATGCTCATTACGATGCCACCACACAAAACGCGATTGAAGAAAGTGACATTGTCCTTGGCATGCCCAAAGATGCGGTGATTAAGAGTTGGGGGGAACCAGAAGAAGTTCAGGTCGCCGGAAATCCAAACTACGGCAATGAACGATGGCTCTACACTCACTTCGAATCATCAACCGACGGATTTCAAAAACAAGAACGCTTCATCTACTTCGAAAAAGGACGCGTCGTCGGCTGGCAAACCAAGTAAATTATTATTGAACTAGGCGGCTTGTAAAGGATTGGAGCCGAGGCGCGACCGAGGGTCGCGCGGAGGCCTACTTCCTGTAGGCCTCACAAGTGACCCGACCGAGCAACGAAGGATACAACCTTTACAGGCCGCCTAGTGGGCGTCTTCCCAGTTTTTGCCTGTACCCGCATGGACCACGAGCGGTACGGCTAAAGAGGCCGCAGACTCCATCACTTCTTTAATATGAGCGGCTTCTTTTTCTGCCGATTCTACAGAAGCTTCAAAAATCAATTCATCGTGAACTTGCAAAAGCATTGGAGCTTTTGTGTAATCACCAAGATCAATCATGGCTTTTTTTACGATGTCACTCGCCGTTCCTTGAATCGGAGCATTGATCGCCGCACGTTCTCCAAATTGTTTCACGCGCGCATTTGTAGAAAAGAGTTCATCCATATAACGACGACGCCCATAAAGAGTTTCGACGTAACCTTTGCTCTTCGCTTCTTCCACGACGCTTGTCATATAATCTTTCACACCAGAGAATTTTACAAAGTAGCGTTTGATAATATCACTTGCTTCTTCTCGAGAAATACTCAAGTTTTCGGCCAGTCCGTAAACACCCATGCCGTATGCAATTCCAAAATTAATGGCTTTTGCTGTTCTACGAAGATCCGAAGTGACATCCTGTAGTTTCACCCCAAAAACTTCGGAGGCGGTGGCACTATGAATATCCACATTGTTTTCAAAAGCTTTACGTAAATTTTTATCTTCCGCGATGTGGGCCAGTACACGAAGCTCAATTTGGCTGTAGTCCGCCGAAATCAAAGCCTTTCCTTCTGGCGCCACGAATGCCTGTCGAATAGCACTCCCTCTTTCCGTACGGATCGGAATGTTTTGAAGATTCGGATTCGTGCTCGAGAGCCTACCGGTAGAGGTCACCGCTTGATTAAAGTGCGTATGCACACGACCGGAGCTCGGGTCGATCAGTTGCGGTAAACTTTCAATATATGTGGATTTTAATTTATTCAACTCACGATGCTCGATGATTCGCTTACAGATGGGATAGTCTTTGGCGAGTTTTTCTAAAACATCGGAATCCGTTGAATAGCCCGTTTTTGTTTTCCGACCTACCGGCATTTTCATTTTCTCAAAAAGAATGTGGCCAAGCTGCTTCGGACTTCCCAAATTAAAGTTTTCGCCCACTTCCTCAAAAACTTCTTTTTCAATGGCTTGAATATCTTTGAGAATCACTTTGTTCTGCTCTGACAAAATATTTTTATCGATCAAAATCCCTCGACGCTCCATTTGCCAAAGGACTTTTGCTAACGGCAGCTCCATGTCTCGATAAACTTTTTCGCCGTTCACCGATTGAAGTTTGTTGTGAAGAGAGATTTCGAGACGCTGATGAGCTTCATACAAATGAGAAAAACTTGGAATTTCTGGAAGTGGCGAAAGATACTGGGCATGCACTTTTTCAAAAGACTCGATGGCGGCAGGTCGTACCACGTATGCTGCAAGCATGTGATCCCACTCACCCACTCCACCTGTGATATCAAAGTCGCGCCAAAAATTTTTGAGGTCAAAACCCTTCCACTTCAATTCTTTTTGGCTGAGAATTTTCCCAACTTCTTTGACATCCCCTTGAACAATGTAAGCTTTGTTTTCAAAACCAAGACATAGACCACGCTGAGTGGAAATCACCCACACTTCTGCAAAGTTGGGAATGCGTGAGCCAATTTTATCAGCTTCGATCTCTTGTTCTTTCGGTTGAGGATACCGAACATCTCCGGTTGTTGTGGCCGCAGGGATTGGATGGCCTGAAGCCCCTTCTTCGGTTTTTTTTGGTTTGTCAGATTTTTTAGCGGGTTTAGAGATCGCTTCGACCTTCCCCGCTTCTTCTCCATCAAGTGTTGTACCTAAAAGAGTTTTTTCAAAATTTTTAAATTCTAATTCCCGCAAAAGCGCTTGCAACTCTTCTCTTTGAAAAGGTCTTAAAGCAAGATCCTTTGCTTCTACTTTGATTGGCACATTAAGATCAATGGCTGCTAAACGTTTTGCGAGTTCAGCACTTTTCTTCCCGTCTTTTAATTTCTGAGCAACGCCTGGAGGCTGAACTTCGTCCAAACGTTTATACACTTCATCAAGATTACCAAATTTCGCGAGAAGCTTTTGCGCTCCCTTAGGACCAATCCCTGCCACCCCTTTGATATTATCGCTGGTGTCTCCTACAATAGAGAGATAGTCGACGATCTGATCCGGCCTCACACCCATTTTTTCAAAGACTCCGGCCTCGTCGTAGGTGATTTCTTTCATCGGGTCGTACATTCTGACATTGGGATTTACGAGCTGACCAAAATCTTTATCACCGCTGACGATGATGACTTCTAATCCTGCTTTTTCTCCAACCACCGCGAGAGTTCCAATCACGTCATCAGCTTCATAGCGTGCTAGTGAGTAACTCGGAATTCCTAATGCGTCCGTGATTTTCGCAATGTACGGAACTTGTAATTGTAAGTCGGGGGGCATCTCCGAGCGATTGGCTTTGTAACTCTCAGCAATTTCATAACGAAAACTTGGCTCTTTACGGTCAAAACAATAAGCCATGTAATCGGGCTTCAGCTCTCGCAACAACTTTACCGACATCGAAATAAAACCATAGAGCGCGTTCGTTGGAAGTCCCGCGGTATTGCTGAGCGGACGAATGGCATAATACGCGCGAAAATAAAGAGAACTCACATCAACTAAAAAAAGTTTTTTCTTCATCTGGCCGCTTCTATCAGCTGAATTTTATTTCACTGAATTAATCGATCTGCGGATCAAAGGTAGGGAGATATTCCATAACTTCGTCCGTTGAGACCTGTGTTTGCTTCGCTTGACGTAACACATTCTCGGCGGCGGAGTCGACTCGGATTTGTTGTCGATAAAACTCACTGCGATCAGACATTTGATCTAAGAGTTTAGAGTAGGCATTTTGCGGCTCGTAAAGACCCGTTTCCCATTCACTAATCGTCTGTTGACGACATCCTAATTGACGAGCCAATTCGGCTTGACTCCATCCGAGTCTCCAGCGGAGTTCTCGGATGTTGTCGGCAGTCCATTTCGTCATTGCTATTGAGCAGCGCCAGCAGCAGGGGCCGCTGAAATCACTCGTACTTTATCAGCTTGAGGACCACGATCTGTGTCCACGAGTTCGAATTCGACCTGAGCGCCTTCAGGGAGGGTTTTAAAACCATTTCCTTCGATAGAAGAGTAGTGAACAAATACGTCCTTACCGTCGTCTCTCTCGATGAAGCCAAAACCTTTGCTGTCGTTGAACCATTTTACTCTTCCGGATGCCACAAAACCTCCTGCAGCAGTTACATACTTATGTTCCGTAGAACCCTAAGCAAAAATAAACTCGAACGTGTCTATCCCATCAAAAGGGCTAAACCAATCAACACGTTGTGACTTATACGCTAATGCAGGCCGAAAATCGGGGTCAAGAAAAACGGCATGGAGCACCGCTCTATGAGTCTTCCTCTGACGCGAAGACAAAAACTAATTCGTTCTGCTCCACGAGATCTAACTGATCGCGAGCTTGACGCTCAATGAATTCTAAAGATTTCGCATGATGGATTTTTTGATCGAGCACGAAGGACTCTTTTTCTAGCCTCTCGATGTTCTCGGAAAGCCTGGAATTCTCATGGTGTAGAGACCAGAGACGAAAAAAACTCCCGTCAAAAATCACGGCCGAGGCAAACCCGAGTAAGCAATAGACCAAGACTCGGAGAGGAGAGTTTAAAAAACTTTTGATGGCACTTTTCAACTGTATCAACACATCTTTAGTGTAAGTGGAATTTCAAAGCTCGCAAAGCGCTTCGGAGTCTAGGTTCTATCCAGAAACTCAATTGGTTTTGAGCTGGGCAAAAAAAAAGCGAAACCGAAGTTTCGCTTTTTTCTCCGTATTCGAAATTCCGTATTCAGAATTCCGAATGCTGAAATTAGAGAGCTACAGTGAGCTCAAGGAAGTACATACTCTCGTCATCGCGGTAGATACCCTCAAGTGTGTTGTTGTTCTGTGTGAGGTTACGAGAATCTGTATACACGCCACCAACTACTGTGAGCTGCTCCAGAAGAGCGTAGCTCAAGCCTGATTCGAGGTACAAATCATCTCTTTGATTAGGAGTTACTGAACGACCTTGAATAGGGTCATTAGCTTCATTGTACCAGCGCGAACGAATACCCGCGTTTTGGTAGAAACCAACTTTACCCATAGATGCTTCAAGGCTCGCCCAGTGAAGCAAACGATATTGCTCCTGGTGCGTGAAAGTTGCTACACCTCTGTCGTTGACAGCAGAGTAACCTTTGTTTTTCTGAAAAAAGTAACGAGGCTCAAAGTTATAACTTACAGTGAGTGCCTTAGAAATAGGTCTCTCAATATTTAATTGAGCACGAACCGCAAGATCACGACCCTTAACCGGATCTTGGCTCGCAAGGCTCAAAGGAAGATAAGGACGGATGTAACCCTTTATTTTTGCAGCACCAAGAGTCGCCAATTTGCTGCTTGCAAGTTGTACGTAAGGATCAGTCATCGCGCCTGTACGTTCTTTATTACGAGAAACGATGTCGTGATTGAATTCGATACCAACAGCTGTGCTTGTTGTGTCGTTCAATTTGTAAGAAGGACGAATCAAAACAGAGTGGTTTGCGTTTTGCTGAATAGAATCATCAGCGTTCGCTTTGTTTGTAGCGGCAATACCCGCTTCTGTCCAAGAGTCGATGAGAAGACCCCATTTTTTAGGGGCTACTGGAGCTGCTGTTGCACTTACGCTGGCCACTGAAGTGCTCGCTGAAGGAGCAACGGCTGGACCCGCTTCAACAGTCGTTGGAGCTTCTGTCGCTGGAGTTGTGGCTGCAGTAGAAGCTGAAGCCGCTGCTGCTTGGGCTTTTGCAGACTTAGCTTTTGCTGCTTTAGTCGCTGCGAATGAAGTTGAAGCTGCTAAGCTAACTGAGAACAACCCCACTACTAGTTTAGAAGATGTCATCGGTAACCCCTTTCAAAAGGTTATTTGTTTTAGTTTCTATACTTAAAAAGCTCTAATTTTTTTAGTTTTGACAGCAGTTTGCTACCACCGAGACTAGCATTTAGCAAACGATATGCCGGAATGTAAGGATTTTAGACAAAGTGACGAAAAGAGCGAATTTCAAGGGTTTGGCGCTGCGGACGCAACTCTAATCGAATCTATGGAATCTTTTTGACTCCACTACTGCAGGCGATGGAACGAGCTGGTGCCAATCCACCCGTATAGGTGATTGGCAGCTCTGTAGGAATTGCAGGAAGTAGAAAAGAGTTTAGATAGCGAGAGTAAGATCTAAAAAGTAGTAACTTTCGTCATCTCGGTAAAGGCTGACATCAGGTTTTTTCGTAAGGTCTCGGGACTCTGTATATATCCCTACGCCCATCGTAAAATAATCCGTAAGGGCATAGACTAAACCTGTCTCTATATAGAGAATATTTTTTTGATCCGCTGTCGCTCGAAGGCCCGTTGAAGGG
>JBFWOZ010000030.1:0-34430 GCA_050250255.1 Bdellovibrionales bacterium
CTACAAGTGGCCGATTCAAAAATGGCCCAAAAAGCTAAAACCGTAGCCGCGAGACCCAGTATATTATTTTTAAACCCTGATTCATTTAGATAAACCCAAGCGGACAAAATGGAAAAAGCGGATTCATGTGGTCCAAAACAAAAACCTAGTACCCGTTTATTGTCATAAGTGAGCCATTTTAAGGTCCACCCTTCGATATGACCTTGCTCCGGCATAAAAAAGCTCACAAAGGCATACTCGCTGAATATAGAAAATTGGTAGCCGAGAGCCTCCAAAATTGAAGCAAGGCTGCCTAAAAATACGATCCAAAGGCTCAACCAGGTGAGGCTTTTTTTGTACAAATCGAGGCTGAGATTAAATCCTAAGATGAGAGCTAAAAACAAGAGCCCAATGATTTTATGAAAAAATATGGATCTCGCGGCATCCAGATTCATATCCCCAATAGCCACGAGATAACATGTTGTAGCGAGAAAGAGGCTCGTTCCTAGCAGAGGCCACAGCATTTGGGAGTAATTTTTCTGCCAAGAAAAGCTAATGACATGAAAAAAGGCGACTGTTGCCAAGGGCAAAAGAATCGCAAAACGGCTATATTCTTTAATCCCTAAAAAAGCGAATATGTGAAAGCGAAAAAGCACAAAAAGGATAACCGCACAAATGATTTTCATTTGCAGCTCTTGGTTGCGAGCTATGGAATGCTTGTGCAGAGATGTTAATACTTGATACATGGATAAAAGGCATATTAGCTTAAAGCCCAAGGTATTCAAGTGTTTCAAAGGACATTTTTAGAAAAGGGATCCCTCTGTGGTAACGGCACATATGACAACAAAAACTCGATGGATTTTGCTGGCTCTTCCTCTTTGTGGAGCCTTGATTGGGGCGGTTTGTGGAATTCTCTCCCCTAAACATGAGCTGTGGGCTTTTGATGTTCTTATGCCTATAATTCCAAAAATCTCTTACCAAGAAGATCGAAAAATTTGGAAACCGACGACTCTTCTCTCCCCATTCGAATTTGCAAGCATCATTAAAAATCAATTTTCTAAAACTCAAACTTCTCAAGATCCTTATGTTTCCAAAGTTTATTGGAATGCGGTTCACAGAGATGCTTATTTGCAAATCACGGTTCGCGCTCCACAACAGGAAGCCGCAAAGACACTCATCGAAAAAATCATCGCCTACATGAATGAAAAATACGATGGAGAATCACAGAGAGCCTTTGACCGACATAAAAAAGCTTTAGAAAAGCACACACTCTTTCGTGATCAGCTAGAAAAAAGAATTCGCGCTCTCGGAGGCACAGAAGGAAGCTCGCCTCTCGCCGGAGCCGTGGCGGAACTTCTCGCATCAAGACTTGATGAGCTCAATGGGAAAATCGAATTCGAAACAGAAGCTATTAGTGTTGAAGGTAGCCCAGTTTTCCGTCTCTTAGGTCCCGAAGAGGGCGTGTATTCTGGACGCTATCCCAATCTTCTTCTTTTGATTTTTGTAGGTCTTGTTTTGGGTTTTTGCTGTGATCTCTTATATATCATTTTTACTTCTCGTAAGAACTCTGAGGGAGGGTTAGCCCAATGATGCCTCTTTTCGAACAAAAAACTTCCATTGTTCCGCTGTCCTCTTTTTTTGCGCTCGGCAAATCAGATCTTCCACTCACAGAGGAACAAAAAAAATTAGTCCACCAACTCAACGAACGTGTGAGTTCGGGGCAATTAAAAGTGGAGCAAGCTCGTTGTCTTTGCGGATCCGACACTTTCGAACTTGTGGCACAGGTGGATTGCCATGGAATTTACTCCCCAACTCAGCTTTGCAAGAGCTGTGGGATTATGGTCTCATCCCCACGCCTTACAGAAAAGGGTTATGCCGAATTTTATGGGCAGGATCTCTATCGTAGAATTTACGAGGTCGATCACCACAAAGAAGCCCAGCGCAAAATGTCCAATCCTAATAAGGAAATTTTTGAGCAGGTGAACCGACAGCATCCAGTCCATTCAAAGACAGAAGTTTTAGAAATTGGCTCTGGTGGCGGCTGGAACCTCATCCCTTTCAAAAATGCAGGGGCAGAAGTCACAGGTTTAGATTATAGCCAAGACTTAGTGAAACTCGGAACGGCCGCAGGAATGACAATGCTTCAAGGTGGGCTCGAGCAACTTTCAAAAAAATACGACGTCATTATTTTGAATCACGTCCTGGAGCATTTTCTAGATCCAATTACAGAACTTAAAAAAATCATGACTCACTTAAAACCAGATGGGGTATTTTATATTGCAGTTCCGAATTTGCTCAGGTTTAGCAGATCGCAAATCCAAAACGCTCATACTTATTATTTTACTCCACGCACGTTTCGCCATTTAGGGAAATTAGTGGGCCTTAAAGAATTAGATTTTGGTGTCGCTGAAAATTTTCATATGTATGCGATTTATACCCATTCCAACAAGTCCATTGCCACCGCCAAAATTCCTTCGGACTACCGACTCATGAAGCGAACTTTACGTTTTTATTATTTAAAGCAAAAAGTGAAAGCTTTTCTGAAGCGCTAGTTCGGGAAATCTTTTTTAAACTGTGCCGGCACACCTACGTAGACTCCAGGCCTTTCGACATTACGGATAAATGTGCTTCCTGCGCCCAAAATCACTTCGTTCCCGATCTTCAAATTGGGAATTGTGGCGCTACCAATACCCATAAAAACTAAGTCTCCAAGAGTCACACGCCCTGCGACTGAAGAATTTGGGCCCAAGTGACTATGGGAACCAAGAATACTCTCGTGCTCAAAGACGGAGCCACTGTTAAGAATGTTATTGCTCCCAATCTTACAAAGTGGACCTACAAACGTATTTTCTAAAATAATGTTACCATCACCCAATTGAACTTCTTGGCAAAGAGTTGCCGTGATCGCGATGTGATTGGGAAAAAGATAGCCCTGATTTTTCAATTGGGCATAGAGGGCTTTTCTTTTCTGATTATCCCCAATAGCGATAAAAATATTTTTGATTTTAAGTTGTTCGAGAGTTTTTAAAAGATCAGAAGATGACAAGACCGGTATTCCCAATACTTTTTCATCTTTATTTAGAACTGGGAGATGAGCAATATCCACAATGTGCTGAATTTGAAATTCATTTTTTCGTAAGAGGCTCGACGCCACAGATCGAGCATGTCCACCCGCTCCAACAATTACACATTTTTGCATCATAGAACTATTTTCCATATTTTTCTCGATTGATCAAAGCCACTCAGAGCCTGACACTCGATAGCGTTCCGGGAGTTCGTCGGTAAACCGCTCCTCTTTTTTTACAATCCAATTGAAATAGAGGATGTGCCAAAGAGCCGCCACTCCATCTTTCCAGGAGATCTTTTTCCCCTGAAGGTAATTGCGCGGGTAATAGCTGATCGGATATTCCAGAATCCGCACGCGAAGTCTTGCCACGTGAGCTGTGAACTCGACTTCAAAGCCGAAACGTGGACTATGAAGCACGAGATTTTTAAGAATCTCCGTACGACAAGCTTTGTAACAAGTCTCCATGTCGGTAAGGTAAAGGCCACTAAGAAGATTGCTTAGTAAAGTGAGGAACCGATTCACAAAGTAATGATAGGTACGGTGAACCTGAAGCGCGTTTTTTTTAAAGCGGCTTCCATAAACGATGTCGGCTTTTTCTTCTACGATTGCGTTGACGAGTTGTGGGATTTCATTCGGGTCGTATTCAAAGTCGGCGTCTTGGACGATCGCGATTGTGCCTGAGCAAAGGTCTATGGCTTTTTGAATGGCCGAACCTTTACCGGCATTTTTTGGTAACTGCTCAAAGAGGATTTCAATATTTTTAGTCCGAAGACGCTCCATGTTCTGATCTATGAACTCCTGGATCAGCTGCGGAGAATGGTCCTTTGAGCAATCATCAACAAAGATCATTTCGCAGGGAAGTCCCCAGGGAACCTCCACTAAAGTTTCGCAGAATTTCTGAATATTACGCTCTTCGTTATATACAGGAATTAATAACGAAAGTTTATGCGCCTTCTTTGTCGTCATGTGAAACCACAATAGCGTTTTCTTAGTGCGAGATCTACTCAAAAGAGATAGGTTCTGACTATGATTCGTATTGGCGTTATCGGCCTGGGTTTTGGCCGTCATGTACATATCCCGGCGTTGAAATTGATTCCTCAGGCGCAGCTCGTGGCCGTGTCTGCACGAACGGCTCAAAGTGCCGAGGCGGTCGCCGCGAGCGAAAAGGTTCAGGCCTTTACCGATCCGCTGGAACTCATCGCTTCACCAGACGTGGACGCGGTAATTTTGGCGGTACCCCCCAATGCGCAGCCGGATTTGATTCGTCAGTGCATACAAAAGAAAAAACATGTCTTTCTAGAAAAGCCTGTCGGCGGTGGTACCGCAGAGGCTATGAAGTTGTATCAAGAGATGCAAAGGTCGTCACTCATACACATGATCGACTTTGAATTCTGCGATCTCCCCGCTTGGAAAAGCTTCGCGACAGAACTTCCTTCCCTTGGTGAGTTACGACAAGTCAATGTGTCGTGGAATTCCGAAACCGTTTCGCAAAAAAACTATGCACTCCAAAAAACAAATTCCTGGAAAATTGATCTCACACAAGGCGGGGGCACGCTTAATAATTTAGGAAGCCACGCCCTTTATTATCTCGAACATTTTTTTGGCCCTATGAAATCTCTCTTGTGCTCTCTCGAGAGCGGAAGCTGGCCGACAGATTCGACAATGAGAATGTTGGTAGAGTGGCCGAAATTTGTAGGACAAGTCGTGATTGCGACCAACTGCCCAGGAGGAAACGGCCACCGCATCGAAGTCCACGGCAGCGAAGCAAGTCTCCAACTTGATAACTCCACCGCCGACTACATGAGCGACTTCCGTCTCACAAAAACCACACGCGGAAGTATCCGCACAGACCTCACACCTCCCGAACCCCCAAGCACTCACAAAGACGGCCGCGTCCAAGCCGTTCACCGCCTCCTCACCCGCTGGATCGAAGGCATCAAAAATAACACCCAAGTCTCCCCCAACCTCGCCCACGGCGCCCGAGTCGAACACCTCATCGACCAATGCCGCCTCTCCCACCAATCCCGTTCCTGGCAAGCCCAATAAAAGGTGCCAGTGTCATTTTTCTGGCTACATTGCTTCATCAAAATGGACGCAACGTAGCCAGAAAAATGACACTGGCACCTTTTATTGGGAGACCCAGTTGCGGGAGGCGGATTGGGCTTCGGGGAAGAAGTAGCCAAACGAGAAGCCGCCGCGGGAGTAGACGATTTCTTTTGTTTGGAAGTTGGTGGCGCCGGCATCGTGCACGACGTGGTTCCATTGGTCGGTCGACATGGAAGATGTGTTGACGAAAAGTCGAAAGGTGATGCGGCTTGAGAGGAAGTATAAATAACCAAATTCCGACTGCCAGCCCAGGAGACCGCGAGTGTCGTTCTTTGATCCGTCCCAAGTCACATGACTTATTGCTACGGAAGGCACAACCTCCGCATAAATCAATCCACCAGGGGTTTGTACTCCCACTTGAGGGCCCACTCCAAATAAAAAATGATACCAATCAAAGCGTTTATGTTCGATAGCGTTGTACAAATTGTTTTTGAATCGCAGTCGTTTGTAGTTGGCATCGGCACTCGATACAAAACCGTAATGAAATCTCCAATGGCCACGGCTTTGTGAGGCTTTTAAATTTTTGATGGAGATGTTGCTCAAATAACTAAAGGGATTTCCTTCATGAATTTCTTCAGAAGAATATCCCGTCAGATCATCTTTTACGGATGAAACCCCTTGCCCCACGCTCAGACCAAGAGAGTTTGGCATCAGGAGCACCACTTGCCTCCCAATGTGCTCAAAAGAATCTTCACAAAAATGTTTAAATTTGGTTTTTGGAATCTGCAGAGACCAAGCCGTATTTTCGTCCGTGTACATATCAACAACGGATCCCTCCACCTTCAAAGCCTCAGGCAGGTCACTCACCACGGTTTCTAAAATATGCGTCGGTTTGACCTTCGATTCGCTCGAACTGTGTAGAGCTGCATACAAACTTTCTCTTTGTTTTACAGATAAACTTTCTTCTTCGTAACCATGACGACGAAACATGCTTAGACTTTTAAAATAAGGCTCTACGAAAACGTTTTTATATTTTCGATGGATTTCTTTTTCGAGTTCTTTGGCAATCTCATCTCCCAGGAGACGCCCCACTCCCTTTGGAGGAGCTATCACTACTCGCCTCATACGAGTTGCAAATAAAGGTTCCGATCTTTTTTCGCCCCCTAAAGCAATTCGAGGAAGTGCTTCGTAATTCCAAGCCGCTTGAGTGTACATGTCTATACTCCAACCCACAGGGATCATAGGCCAAAACCAGACGAATAAAAAGTTTCCGGCGAAACTATCTCCCCAGCGATATTTAGTTTCTAAGTCGAGAGTAATATCTGGCCTTGAAGGGAATTTAATAAGAAGCGACTTCTGCTTAGCTCTTGGAATTTGAATAAAAGTGGGCGTTTTATCTAAAAGCTCACTACCCATGTAAACTTCCGCGCCCGGCGGGTCAGTTACCACTTTTAAAGTCTGGTACTGCCCTTGAAAAGTCGAGCACGAGATCAGTCCCATTAAAAGAAAGGAACATTTCAAAAAACGGCTTATCATTGCAAACACCATGGAGGAACATTCGTCCCGGTATCAATCACGGCTACTTCGTTAGGAAGTCCAAAAACCGAATAAGAATGGACTCTTACCGGAGGAAGATCTTGCCCTTCTCGAAGATTCTTTTGAAGTGTGATCTCTTTCCCAAAAACTTTTTTCGGTTTAATCAAGAATTGTGGTTTAGCCCCGTCTTCATACACTCGCGGGAATTGCGCCATGATCCGTTCTAATAAAAGCCCGCGATCCGCCCCTGCCTTCTGCAAAGCTTTTTCAATACAAGCTGGCTCAAACACAAAAATGTCGCGACCATAACCTGCAGAAATATTGTAAGGACTTATGCCTTCTTGTTCGAGAGACTCGGCGAGCTTCCACCGAGCCGACGTTGTTTCCAAGTTGTAAAGATTGGTGAGCAGGCTCACAAAAAGCACGGGGCAAAGATAAAACCATTTTTCTCCAAGTAACGAAGATGGCCGAGCGGCTCTCGCAAAACAAAAAACAAAGGGAAGGCTTAGCACGATAGAATAACGTACATCTTGCACGCCACGAAAGGCGTTGAAGGCACTTAGCACAAACACACCGAAGAGAGTACCGTAGAGCAAAGCAAACTGAGAGAAGGAATAAGCTCTCATGAGTTGCCATACTGGGTAGAGGCCCCATACACCCGCACTCACGATCGCCGCTCCCACTACGGGAGGGAGATAACCTGTAAAGAGAACCCCAACCGCCAAAATTTCAGGACTCACTTTGAGTAAAAGTACGAGTAAAAAAAGATGCAGAGGTAAAAGCACTCGCGCTGCTTTTAAAGTTTGAGAAGTCCATGGCACAAAGGGAAGTAAAAAAAGTCCAATAGAAAGAAGAAGCTGCAGAAAAGTAAAAGATGCTTTCATGATTTGAAACGAAAGATCTTGTGTGAAGTGATGGATGAGCCAAGCAATCCCCTCACTCTGCAAGATCGAAGGTGGAAAAAAGCGATACACCGCTAAACCAATGAGGCTTCCCACAACGAGCGTGAGCCCTACTCTCTTTTTCCCAGCAACTAATAATGCTAAACCCCACCCAAACGGCAAAGCTAAGAAAGACTGATACTGGATTCCCGTGAGAACAATCCCTAGTATCATAACAAAATATTTAAAAAAGTTTTGTCGTGAACTAGAAAGCACCTGTTCCGTGAGCACCCAAAGCAAAGCGATCAAGCAAGCGGTATACACGTCTGTCAAAAAGCTAGCCCCGTACTGCACCCACACCGGGAAAAGAAAATAGCTTGCGATCAAAAAAATAGAAAAACGAGTTCGTCTCCACACGCTTACGATCAAAATCCAAAACAAACTCCACGTAAGAAAGGTCAAGAGAGCGAGTGGTGAGACCTGAGGCAAAAGACCCACAAGGCTCGCCCCTAAAAGCGATTGTGTCCACGTACCGGCCCAATTGAGTGGGTGAGAAGCCCACTTCCCTTGAGCTAAATCCATCACGAACCGAGCGTAAACGGCGTCATCCTGTGAAAACGAAGTTCTCCATGGCTGAAGTATAGCCGTGCAGAGGAGAAAAAGTAGGAGGGCAAAAAGTTTTTGATTCTTCATGATTGATTGAGGGTTTGGAAAAAGGAGTAAACTTGTTTCGCTTGCAAGGCTTCGTTCATAGCTAGGCCAGCATGACTCGCACGAAACGCCTGGCCTTTTTGGGTTTTTAAAAAAGAAGCCCACTTCTCCGCCGTATCAAAGACCGTGAGGAGAGGAGAGGATTGAAGTTTGGGATCTAAACGCTCGACTGCTTTATGATTCGCGAGCACAGGAACTCCCGAACCCAGAGCCTCCAAGATTTTCACTCTCACCCCGGCGGAGGTAAGATCCGGCACTAACAAGAAAGAAAGTTTCGCCCACCACTCTTCCGTGTTTTCCACGAAACCATTTAATTTTACAAAGTCCAAAGGAGCCGCGAGCTCTTGAACTCGCTCAGGAAATTTCCCCACTTGAGAGATCTCACCCGAAAACTGATTCTCTTTTAAAAGTGGTGCGACTCTTTCCAGAATCCATTTAAGACTTAAAAAGTTGGGTTCAAAATCTAAAGCTCCGATAAATCCTAATACAAGCCCAGAACGAGAACCCTGCTCAGCGAAGACGGCCGAACGCTTGTGAAACAACTCTTCAGACATCGTTGGCCCCACAACTCGCTGTTTGGGAGCTTGAGAATTTCTTTTTGAATATTCACGTAAATCCGCATCGCTGATCTGCCAAATCTCATCAACGAATGTTCCAAGTTTGATTTCATTTTGAAAAAGTCGGTTAGACGTCACTTGATGAACAAAATTTTCAGGAGGACTACTCTGCTTCGCTCTTAAGGCAAAAAGATCACTTTCTAAATTATGAAAATGAACAATCTGCTTGCGAGCTTTCTTTACAGAACTCTTCAACCAACTGTAAGAAAAACTGTAGTGGTAAATTTCGATATCGACTGGCCCAAGTTGCTCACGCAAATCATCGGACGGATCATAATAAAAAAGTTCAGGTGGCGTGAGGTCCGACATCACCGCTCTTAAAACGCGCTGCAATCGGCTTGGGGTAGATACGGATTCTTCAGAAATCAAAAAACCCATCCACTCTTTTTGTGTGCCCGAAAGCACGTTCCCCTGAGAAAAACTTGTGATGCGAAAATTTTGAAATTCCGCTGGCGAAGCTCGAAGATGTTTTTGAATTTCGTAAGGCGAAGTTTTCCAACTCACGACTTCAACCGCATGTCCAAAATCCCGAAGCGCATGCGCTTGATTGAGCATGACCTGCCAAGCCGCCTCTCGAAGAGGGAATGGGAAAAAGGGACAAAATAAACGCACATTCGCCATGAAAAGAGAACATCATGGCCTACGGGAAAGATCAAGAATTGGGACTTAAGAAAACTCTTTAATGCTCCTCAGGGTATTCAGGATCCACTGTGGGTGCGCTATCCTGATATGTAGGAGGACTTGCCGGCGGAGCATCTGCACTTGCACTCCCCGTCCAATAAATTTGCAGATCCGCATCGTCGACAGACATATCAATGTAGAGAGTCGGAGGCACTCCATTCCCCCCTACTGTGAGCGTATAAGGAGAAGGAAAAGCGGGCACAATTTGAGTTGTAGGATGTGAGCCTCCTAACTCGGGGCCTAGATCTTTTCCATGCTTCGGTCCAATATTATAAGTGGCGGGATTAAATGGAACTGTCGGCATCAAGCGGGCATTTACGTTTACAAGGGATCGACCATGCCGATGTATATAAACATCTAAACGAATACTATAACTCTGATATGGAGATCGATCAGGTGGCGCCATATGAAAGGCATTCCATGGATCTATGCTACAAGATCGACTATTTCCATGCATAGCACAGATAAAGGGCCCCATTCTAGGACCTGTCCAAGGGTCAGGGGGCGGCCTTGCTGCACAAGGCGGAGGTGTTCCATCAGAGCATAAACATGACGGAAGAGTGGGATCCGTAATACAAGTAGGACAATTATTAAATCCGGGCCCACAGGCATCAGGCTCACCACAAGAATTTGCAGCATACTCATCGCAATCCATCGTTGTTAAATCCACACTGGCGCAGTCACATCCGGGAGAAGAAGGACCTACAGATTTTTTACCAGCGGTTCCGATCCCGCATACAGCTCCACACTGCCCTGGCACTGGCTGTCCCCAAGCGACACTCGAGGGATCAGGAGCTCCCGCACAACTGGGCTGTGTTCCTGTTCCGCAATTAGCACCACACTGCCCCGTCACCACTTGCCCACAAGGAACCCGCGATAAATCAATGCCGGCACAGCTCGGCCCCTTGGTTCCTCCGCAAACATTTCTTCCGCAGTCGTCCACAAAATTTGTTCCTACACAAATATTGGCTGCCACAGCAGGATCACAAAATGAGTGCGTCCCAGGCTCTGGGCAGTGACCATTTCCGCAATCATCATAGGGAACAACCCCAATGCCTCGAGAAAGCAGTGGCGGCATTGCAGGGTTGGTGCGTGTGTAATCAAAAGGAAGTGTGTCAGGATACGCATTCGGACAGTAAGTATTTAACGGTGGACACGTCGGTGTATGCACCATAAAGGTCGCCGAGCTTTCCGCCGATTCATTTCCATCGGCATCAACCGCTTTTATTTTATAATGGTGAGTTTGTGTTCCGGTATCAGGCATACCCATCATCGCCATCTGACCCTGCATCGGCATATTGTAAGTCATTGATGTCGAATTCGGCGTCATCGCAAGAGTTCCCTGAACAGGCATATCGGGACAATTGTAGAAATGTCCCGCAGGGTCTGGCGGCTCAGCAGCTCCATCTTTTCGACATAAGAGAGCGACACCCGGCTCATTAGATTGAACATCCATATAGATGTTCTGCCATTCTGTTCCCGGGCCTCCAGCTGCCGTAATCTGCTGAACCGTTCGCAAGTCTGAACATCGGTTGGCGGTAATGGCTGTACCAAAACCGTTTCGCACATTCGCTACCGTTAAAGTTGGCGCTGATTTATTAATTGCATTAGCGATATCAATTTTTGCATTACAACTATTATTTTGCTCTCCAGGACCTGTGCATTGAAATTCTGCGGTCACTCGAATTTCCATCGTTGTTGTACCTGAAGTCGATGAACTGCCACAGGCTACAGCGGCATCTTTAATATAAAGTTTGAAATTGTTCGTGAAACTTTGGAATTGAAGATTCGCACTCTTCGGCAGCAGGTTCGCAAGCGCAGTTGGGGACAAGGTCATTCCACTGTCCAAACAAATCCCATTTGTGCGATAAGTATTGTAAACCGTCTGAGCCCACGTAAAACTTCCACGAATATTTTGGTAGGTTTTGTAACTTGTAGGATCAACATATGGCTGACTATCAATATTCGTAAAAAGCGGAAAGCGGTCACACACGGGAGTACGCCCACCAACAGTATTACAAAAAGGATCGTTATCACTTTGACTTGTGCTCAACGGCGTAGCGGCGCTTGGAAGCCAAGTACGAACTACAAGTGCATTATCAATGCTTTTAATATTATCGATGATATTTGTAACGGCGGATTGGCAAGTCGACACTCCACTTAAGCGAATGGAAGATATGAGAGAACCGGTAATCAATTTGAAGATCATGACAGACACCACACCCACCAGTGCGACGCTGATCAAAACTTCAATAATACCAAACCCACGATTATTGCGTTTTGGTCTCCCCACCCTCTTACATCCCATACCTCTATGAGACCATAATTTCTTAAGAATTAAAAGCACTTACCTTATAAGTGACTAGACTAATTAACACCCCTCTCAATTTGAGAAAACTTCCGCATTTCTCAAATTGAGACAGGGAGTATAGCTTAGTCTAAACGGGTTTTGATTTTGTAGGTCGCTTTAGATCGGCAGATGCTGCCTTCGGTTTCGGAAATACAAGTGGGCTGACCACAGCTCACATGAATAATCTTGTTATCTTTATTCTCATCACGAAATTCTTTTTTCCAAGTGGCACAAGCCTTTTTCCACTCTTCGCGGGCTTCCTTTTTGAGTGGCATGTGCTCACCGTCTATCGTATCTTCGCCTTTTTCTACTTCCCACTGAGATTCAGCAGATTTTTTGCTTTTTTCGCCCTTTGTGATTTCAATCGTCGTTGTTTGCGACCCGTCCGGCTTCACATCACGCACGTCGACTGTTTGGGCCTGGGCGAAACTCACAAGAGCGAGCGAAACTAAAAAAGAGGACAACATAGACTTCTCCTTGATTTAAGAGTTTTTCTTTAAAAAAAGTTCTTTTTCGTTTTTTGTATACTGATGTTTTAAAAATTCACGGGCATCTGCAAAACCAGCTCTCAAATATTTCAAACGATCCTTGAGATCCGCCACATTCCCGGCTCTTCGTAAGGGTAAAAGAATTTCTTTGGCGACCACCGCCGTCATTCTTGGCCATTGCACAAACCAGGGGATTGAAAAATTATGTTGCCAAAAATAAAGATTATTTCTCGTAAAATAAAAAGCGTAATGACGTGCGGGAATGCGTGATTTCATGCTGAGCACGGTATGAAAAGCCTTCGATTTGGGTTCCACCCAAAGATCCCAGCCTTTTTGCTGAAGCTTCACACAGAGTTCGGTCTCTTCATAATACATGCGGTAGCGCGAAGGTAATCCGCCGACCTCTTCGTAAGCTTCTCGTCTCGCGAGCAGCGAACTTCCCGGAATATAAGACCACTTCGGAAGAACTCCGCCCTGCTCCCAAGGAATCATAGCCGTTGCTCCAAGCATTGGACTCACCACCCCTCGAGCGCCCCATACTTTTTTGCTGCGTCCGTGATGCACGGTAGGTCCGATAGCACCCACTCGCGGCTGTACGCTAAGCACTTGAACGAGTTTTTCGAGTGTGCCTTCTTCAATTTCCAAATCAGAATTGAGCATCCAGTAGGCGTCGGCTTCAAAATCTTTAAAGGCCTCAATGCCCGCAATCAGCCCGCTCGCGTATCCATGATTTTCTGGCACACGAAGAAGTTCCACGCCTGCTTTTTTTTGTTCTGATGAAAGTGTCACACGCTCATCGTTCCCGTTATCAACGTGTACGACTTTTAGTTCAAAAAGTCCCTGGTGGAATTGCATGAGCTGAAGCGAGAGAAGTTCGGCTTCTTTCTGTGTTCTAAAATCAATGATGAGAGCCAAAACCTTATGAATCATTTTGTCCGCGTCCCTTAAGTAGGAACAACCTCGGGGGCCATTCGTGATGGCCTTCGCATTGGCAAGTGCCGCGATAAATACTCTTTATAAGTTTTTGGAATGTACGCCATATTGTACGAGTTATCGTAGTAATGGAGTCGTTCCGCACGGTACAAATCAGAAAGCACAAAAGGTTTCCCCTCTTCCACTTTCTTAAAGTAACGCTCGGCCACTTTTGCTGCCAAGATCAAACCATCAAGAAGATTCAAGTAATAATCTGTGAGTAAGAGATTGATCTGCTTAAACTCTTCATGACCTTCATAAGCATATTGGAAAAACGCTTCCAATTCTTTTCGACCAATATTCGGGATGATTTCAAATTTGGACGTGTGCTCTTTAGTATCAAAAACTCTCGCTCGGTCAGCGATGAACTTCGCATAGGCTTCAAGGTCATATTTGTTTTCACCGTAGAGGAAAAGCACCATCAAATCTTTTCCGTTACGAAAGTGTGCAAAGAAGTTCGAAGTCTGAGAAAACGCAATTTGTCTGGCCGCCGTGATGTCATCAAAGCACGAAAGACCACTCTCGGTTACAAACTGGTAAGAGCGATTGTCTGTCGTGTCGGTCGCAAAACCCGCTTTCACCGAATAGTCGCCAAGTGGCGTTCCGGGAAATGGTGAGTAAAGGGAGTTCCAGTAATAATCTTCTTTCGCAAAGTTCGACCTACAAACGAGTTCCAAACATGTGAGAGATTCTTGGATTGGATCTTTGTAGAAACTTTCTAATTTTAATTCTAAGCCTGCTTTTTTGTCTTCTGCAGGTTCAAGAACCGGCAAACCCACAATCATTTGCGTACGTAAAGGAATGTCGACCGCCTTCACGTTTTTCACGGCATCAAGAATCACATCGTTATTTTCGTTCCGGCGTAGTAAATTCTTACGCACCTGAGGATCGCCCGACTCAATCGCCATAGAAATTCCGGCAACAAGACCTGACTTAGAAATAATCTCAATTCTTTTTTGTCCGCTCGTTCCGGCAAGCATGGCAGGACGCGCTTGAATGTAAAAAGGAATCTTGATCTGTTCGCCCCACTTCACACGGAGGTCTTCCCACCAAGTCATGTTGTTAAGTGAGATATCCGCTTGATCAAAAACAGCGGCCGTTTTTGTGTTATAAAATTTGTCGAGAGCAATAATATCGTGGCCCTCTTTCAAAACCGTCTCGAGCGGACGATCCTGAATAATGCTTGGTGGAACAATGTTGGTCCCTTTGTAAGCATCTTTTAAGTTATTCGTGAGAGAACTCACGTAACAGTAAGAACACGAGTACGCGCACCCAAGAGCTGTCAAAATCGATTTGATCGGGCTTGTGGCGTAACCTTTCGTATCGACTGTCGCTTCGTAAAAACCTTTACGATCTAAACGTGGAAGATTCGCGTAGGGCATGGGATCGTGATAAATGCCTGGCTGAAAAAGTCCTAGCAAAATATCACGGAACAAATTAATGCCTTTTCCACGTACGACGAACTCCGCTCCGCGGTCCCAAGATTCTTTAAAATTATAATTGTTGTAGTGACCACCGATGATGACTGGAGCGTAGAGAAGTTTGTTGCCACTCCAAATAGGGCCACGAGCTTCACGCACCATATTTTTTAAAAGCGTGTCGGCTTCTTCAAAACTCAATTTCTTGCCGGTGATTCTTGCGGCCGCATCGATCTTGTATTGGCGTAACCAATCAAAAACGAAATCCGTTAAGCCCGTGTAAAGGCTGATGCCGAGCCAATGAGCGCCCGTTTTTTCAAGCATTTCGTTTGTCGTCGCAATGTTCTGGGAGCCCGTAAGGATGTAATCGGCTTTTCCGCCCATATCGCGCACGACTCCACCAAGCGACATGAGCGTGATGTTTTCGATTTCGCTCATATCATGGCCCATAAGGAGCACATGAGACTTAAAGTCAGGACGTTCGGATTTTAAAAATTGGTGATAAGCATCCCAGTCGGTCGTCACATGCTCTGGCAAATACATGGCGTTGAGGAATTTACCCTGATCTTTTAATGTTGGAAGCTGAAACGTTCTTGGAAAACCTTGATAGTTCACCAACAAATCTTTTTTGGTGGGCAGAGCGATATCTGACACGTGAGACTCCCCGTTTTGTTTCAAACAATATCCCTGTAAACAACACCCCCAGTCAAGCCTGGGTACCGAGTCAACCCCACATTCTGTAGGCTTTCTTTCCTTAGGGGCAAACCCTTTACTCCTCAGCTAGCAGCCCTCAAAGAAATGATCTATACTTTCGTTATGTCGCCTAAAATTCTGTTCGTAAAACTTGGGGCTTTGGGAGATTTGAGCTTTGCCCTCCCCTCTGCCGAACTCTTCAAAAAAGTGTACCCTCAAGGGCATTTTACCTGGGCTGTGGGCCAATCGGTGCAGAGTTATCTTCAGGGTCGGCCGGAGATCGATCGCCTGGTGATTGTGGATGATAAAAATTTGTTTTCGTCCAATCCTCTTAGGCGCGTTCAAGCCTGCCGTGATTTTATTGCGCGCTTAGAGCCCGCATATGATCTCCTTGTCATTGCTCATAGAAACTTAGCCTACTCACTCCTTTTAAAAAGTTTCGTCAAAGGACCTATCTTTCAACTCGCACGCGAAGAACACCCTTTCTTAGAAAAATTTGGAATCCACAGCATCATCGCAACTCCTCTTGAAACCCATGAAAGCGTCGGGATTGGGAATACTCTTCTCGCCGCGATGAGATCTCTAAAACCTACTAGCCCTCTTCCTTTGTGGAACGGAAAAATTCAAAGGGCCCAAGGATTTTCAGCGGGAAAATCGCCCATTGTCTCAAATTTGCCTTCCGATTATCTCGTTTTACAAATGGGCGGAGCGGGTAATTTAAAAACAGAATTTCGTTTAAAAAGTTGGGCGCACTGGAAAGATTTGGTGAAACTTCTGTTAGAAAAAACAGAACAAAATTTAGTTTTTATCGGAGCACCAAACGAAAAAACGGAAATCGAAGAGATTCTCTCTCAGTTCCCAACAAATTCGCGGATCCATAACCTCACCGGAAAAACAAACTTTCACGAACTTGAGCACATTTTATCTCAAGCAAAAGGTGTCGTCGGCATTGATTCAGGCCCACTTCACATCGCCGACGCTCTTCGCGTTCCCACGCTCGGTATTTTCGGCCCTTCAAGCACAAAATCCTGGGGTTTTCTCGGCGAGCGCTCGCAAGCCCTCAAGCACTCCGTCCCCTGCTCCCCTTGCTATAAAGACGACGGCATTTTCCCCGAGTGCGCCTACCAACACCGCTGCATGACTGGCCTCAAACCCGAAGTGGTGCTTGAACAGATCGTGAAGAATTTTACTAAAAACACCTAGTAAAAAATCAATTCATACTGCGTTTCTAGGATACAGGAATCCGGGAACACGGTATCCTGGAATAACTCCTGAATCCCTGTGTTCTTGGATTCCGGTATCCCAGAAAACCTGTATTAATATAAAAAACATTTCATTTCTTCTTAAAAGCAAAGTTATTTTTAGTCATCCATCCATGGTCTTTACTTTTCAAAATTCACTCATCCATGCGCTCAGCTACCTCACGAGCCTCGCGCCTTCGGCGCACCTCATGAGGATTGGGCCAAGTTTTGAAAAGTTCTAATGTGAATGCGTTAATCTGTGGTGTCCCGAGCAGAGTGTCGTGAGGTTTTCGACAGTGTCTTGGCCGCCCTTGCTTCTAGGTATCAGATGATGGGTGTGTAACCATTTTCTTTCCGTACAGCGCTCACCTTTCTGGTTGCGATGGGTACACTGGCCTTGATCACGTAATTGTATGTGTCCCGGGACAGAGAAATTCGCGCGATTCTGTAATTTCTGTGCTTTTTGGACTGGATCTTTCTTCTCTAAATAGAGATCCAGCAAAGCTTCAAGAGTCTCTTCAATGCTCACGTGTTTTTGCTGACGTTGAGATTCCAGCTCTTGTACGCGTTTCAATTTTTGCTGAATTTTTTCAGAAATCCCCATTTGAAGACTCAGTCTTTCTTCACTCACAAATTTCATTCGCTCAGGAGTGGCTTCTTTAGGAGAAGCTTTCGCCACTTGTTGTTCAAGCTTAGCTTTTGGAAGCTCAATGGCCATCTTGAGCCATTCGACTTGATTCGCTTTATTAAGGACCGGGGTAATTTTCCTAGCTTTGGAAACCGTAAGATGGCCTGTCTGAATCGCTTGCTTGAGTGCGGGTACTTCTTTCGCCTTTCGAGCAACAGTGATGAAATTTGAAGCGACACTCTCACTCAGTTTCAAGATCGTAGTCGCATATTCGTAAAGACTTTTGTGGTTCAGCTTCAAATATACGCGATGTTCGTCAACTTGCTGAAGAATATCGATCAAATCGTTCTCGGCCTTTCGAAATCGTCCAGCAACTTCGAGAGCTTTTTCGTGAATCTGCATGTGTTTTGTCATGATTTTCTCCTTTAAGCAAAAAGTTAAAGTGACCATACCATGTGTTTTTTAAACGCTATTTTGCTGAAAATGAAATTAAGGAATACTTTGGAAATCTATTTAAGCTTCGGTAATTTGCCCGAGAACGGTTTATTTAGAATTCGAACGAGAGCAAAAGATTTTTATAAAATAATGAATCTTAGACGGTTTAAATTTATCAAAATCTCGTCAAATACATTCTCATTTTTATTCCCCAAGTCAATGCACTTTAAATAATAGGAATCCATTTGAGATATAGACAAGACACCATAAATGTCTTAATTTTTTACGAACTCTCGGAGGCAATATGTTACATCGCTTACTAGTATTGGGCGCATTTTTTTATTCATTTTCTAGTGTGGCTTCTGAACATTGCCAAAATTTATCAGGTCTCTATGTTTCAATGGGATGCATGGATACTTATACAGTAAAGATTGTTCAGGCAGGATGTGACAAAGTAACATTCACATTCACAACAAATAATCGTACGGCGACAAATGAACTGATCACAGATGGCCAATTCAAACGATACAATTACCCAGATGGAAGTGGCTATTCACTGCAATTAAGCAACTTTACTGCACAAGGCCTTATGAACCTCTTTATTTATTATGACAACAGACATGACCTACCGCCTTCCTTGTCATATTGGAATCTCGAGTCCAATGGAAACATCACTTTTAAGACATCAGATTACAGCTGCCAATGGATCAAGAAACAGTAGGAGACTGCTGCTTCTCATTCACTGACCGCAATTTGAATTTCGGACTCCAAAATACTCAAGACCTGGCTAACTGAGGTTAGGGTTGGTCCAACGTTTTGAATTGGTCCCCGACATGGGAAACTTTATTCAGACTGATTGGATTCAACAACACATCTACATCGTTCGTAGCCAGAGAGTCATGTTGAGCCATGACTTGGCTGAACTTTATCAAGTGGAATCAAAAGTCTTGGTGCAAGCCGTAAAAAGAAATTTAGATCGATTCCCTGAAGACTTTATGTTTCAGCTTGAAAATCAAGAGCTTCACAACTTGAGGTCACAAATTGTGACCTCAAGTTGGGGTGGCCATCGCTGGCTGCCTTATGCCTTCACCGAACAGGGAATTGCTATGGCCGTAAACCTACAGAATTTATGGCTAAGCATTAAGTGTTACTATAATACTCTTATCATCTACGAAATACACTGATCGAAGCCTAGCTACTTCTCAGACCAAACTGCGAGTTCGTTACCACTCGGATCTTTGAATTCGAAGCGCCTTCCACCCGGAAAAGCATAAGGTGATTTAGTGATTTCTCCACCGGCACCTTTAACCATTGCTAAAGTTTCATCAAGATTTTTAGAATAAAGAATGACGAGAGGACCGCCGGTTTTCACGTTTTTATCGAAACGTAATCCGCCAGCTTCGCCTGCATCCTTTTTTATACCGGCATAATCGGGACCATAGTCATTAAACGCCCATCCAAAAGCAGAACGATAGAACTCCTTAGCTTTTGCCATATCACTCACGGTGAATTCAATATAGTCAATACTGTGATGTACGTGATCTGTGCTAGTCATGCGTCTCCCTATTATTATTTAAAAAACGGCAGCTCTAAATCTTTGGGAGAAATCTTCTCTGCAGGGAGCGGCCACTTCACTGCAAGTGTCGGATCATCAAAACGAATTCCGCGCTCATGCTCTTTGCTGTAGAGACTCGTGCACTTATAAAACACGCGCGTGTTATCTTCGAGAGCTTGAAATCCGTGCGCAAAACCTTCCGGTACATAGAGCATCTGATGACCTTCGCTTGAAAGTGAAATGCCTTCCCACTGCCCGTAGGTCGGCGACCCTTGTCGCACATCCACAACCACATCATAGATAGAACCGGTCATGCACTGAACGAGTTTTCCCTGAGCTCTAGGATCTAGCTGATAATGAAATCCTCTGATCACGCCACGACTGCTCATCGATAAATTATCTTGAACAAAAGAGCGCGCAAGATACTTCTCGAAAGTTGATGTCTTGTAAACTTCTACAAAATAACCACGAGAGTCCCGATGTAACACCGGATCGAATAAAAGAACGCCTTCGAGCTTTGAAGTCTTCGCTTGCATTCTTTGAGAGATGACATGAGAGTGGTGGAATGTCGATTCTAAACAATCAGATTCGAAATATCTGGGGAGTTGGGCGGAACTATGCCGAGCATGCGAAAGAGCTTGGAAACACCGTGCCATCAAAGCCTCTTATTTTTCTCAAAGCAGGCTCGACTGCTCTTCTCTCGGACCAAAAGTTTCCATTACCTGCCTTCACCAACGACGTTCATCACGAAATCGAACTCGCTGTGGAGTTTGGACCGAGCCTCGAAATCGTCCGCGCCGCCGTCTGCCTCGATCTCACCGCTCGTGACCTCCAAGCGGAGCTTAAGAAGAAGGGCGAGCCTTGGACTCTCGCCAAATCATTTAAACATTCCACACTCTTAGGCTCCTTCTTTGACGTAAAGGATTCAGCCTGCGGTGACCTTCATTTAGAACTTCTGATCAATGATGAAGTGCGCCAAACCGGCCACACAGCTCAGATGATTTTCTCGGTTCCAGTCCTTGCCCAGTATCTTCGTGAATGCTTTCCTATTTGTCCTGGCGACCTGATCTTAACAGGAACCCCCAGCGGTGTTGGTCCCCTCGTTTCCGGCGATCAAATCGAAGCTCTCTGCTTTGATTCTCAAAACAAAAGCCTCAGCGAAGGTCGTTGGCAAATCCTCGCTCAATCTATATAAATTCCCTTAAATTTGACTAGAGCAAAAACGCGAGGCTTTCGATGAACCACGAAGTGCAAAACACATCCTCATCTCCAACAACTTTCCAGCAAGACGTGCACGCCACCGGTGAACAAATTTTTAAACTCATGGAAGGCGAAGGCAGTTCCATTTTTAATAAAGATTGGTGGTATGGACGAATCATGGAATGGAGCATGAAGAACGAGAAGTTCAAAGTGCAGATGTTTCGTTTTGTCGACGTTCTCCCCTACTTAGAATCCAGTTCCGAAGTCGCTCGTCACATGAAAGAATATTTTTCGGAAGGCGGCGAATCGCTTCCCTCCGTATTTAACTTTGGTCTCGGTATTGGCTCACTCGCACCGTCACTTCTCGCGGGAGCTGTGAAAAAAAATGTCACGCAAATGGCGCAGATGTTTATTGCTGGGAGCACTCCCAAAGAAGCCACCGCACAACTCATTAAAAATCGCGACAAACAAATCGCTTTCACCGTCGATCTTCTTGGCGAAGCGACCCTCAGCGAAAAAGAAGCCCTCGAGTATCAGCGCCGCTACATGGACCTCATCACCCAACTCGCTCAGGAATCTGAAAAATGGCACGAGCAATCGCAGATTGACCGCAACCATTTAGGCCTCATTCCCAAAGTGAATGTCTCCGTAAAACTCTCAGCCCTCTACTCGCAGATTAATCTCAAGGCCTGGGATCATTCCAAAACCACTCTAAAAGAACGCCTGCGACCGGTTCTGCAATTAGCAAAAGAGCGCAATGTGTTCATAAACCTCGACATGGAACAGTACTCACTGAAAGAACTTACTCTAGAAGTGTTCCAAGAACTTTTGATGGAAGACTCCTTCAAAGATTACCCTCACTTTGGAATTGTGATCCAAGGTTACCTCAAAGATTCTCTCGCTGACATCGAACGTATGATTGCGTTTGCGAAAAAACGTGGCACCCCTTTCACCATTCGTCTTGTGAAAGGCGCTTACTGGGAATACGAAACCGTTGAAGCACGTCAAAAAAATTGGCCCGTTCCAGTTTATGAAAACAAACAGTCCACCGACGCAAACTTTGAAACATGCGCCAAAAAACTTTTAGATAATTACAAAGTTCTTCACGCTGCAATCGCCTCTCACAACGTACGCTCTGTCGCAACAGTTCTTGTACATGCCAAGAGACAAAATATTCCTCTCAATGCTTTCGAAATCCAAATGCTCTTCGGCATGGCCGATCAGATTAAGCGCGCGCTTACCAAAATGGGTGTGCGAGTTCGTCAATACACTCCGATTGGTGAATTGATTCCGGGTATGGCTTATCTCGTACGTCGACTTCTCGAAAACACTTCTAACGAATCGTTTTTGCGCTCAAAGTTTGCCGACAACGTTTCTACCGAGAAACTTCTTGAAGAGCCTCGCCTACAAGATGCCCCTCAAAATACAAAAACCTATCGTTTTGAGAACGAACCTTTCTTAGATTTTGCCAACGCCGAGCAACGCCAAAAAATGCAGCTGGCCGTTGAGAAAACAAAAAATTATTTTTCCAAAACTTTACCGATTGTCATCAACGGCAAAGAATTAAAATCCTCCGAAGAGATCGAAAGCGTAAATCCCTCTCACTCTTCACAAGTTTACGGAAAAGTTTATGCCGCAACTAAAGAGCAAGCCGAAGACGCCGTGCAAGCCGCTCATCGCGGGCTCGCTACATGGTCGAAGCTTTCCACAGAGAAGCGTGCGGCTTACTGGGAGCGCGTGGCCGACATCATGGTTCAACGACGTTATGAACTCACCGCCATTGAAGTGCATGAAGTTGGTAAAAGTTGGTCCGAGGCGGATGGAGATATCACCGAAGCAATCGATTTTTGTCGCTACTACGCTCGTGATGCTTTAAGACTCGCCAAACCTCAACGTGCAGGACATGCACCCGGCGAGAACAGCCAATATTTTTATCAACCACGAGGAGTAGTTGCAGTGATTGCTCCGTGGAACTTCCCACTCGCGATTCTCACCGGAATGGTCGCCGCCGCTTCTGTTACTGGTAATACGGTTGTGATGAAACCAGCTGAGCAGAGTTCACTCATCGCCGCCAAACTCATGGATATTTTGCGTGAAGCAGGATTACCGCCAGAAGCCGTGCATTTTCTTCCTGGACATGGCGAAGTCGTCGGCGAACATATCGTGAACCATCCTCTCACCTCGGTGATTGCGTTCACCGGATCTCGCGATGTGGGTTTACGTATTTTACAAAAAGCCGCCATCGTTCACCCAAAACAAAGTCACGTCAAAAAATGTATCATTGAGATGGGTGGTAAAAACGCCATCATCATCGACTCGGATGCCGATCTGGATGAAGCGGTCCTCGGCGTGATTTATTCGGCCTTCGGTTTTCAAGGACAAAAATGTTCCGCTTGTTCTCGTGTGATTGTGCTTGATGAAATTTATGATCGCTTTAAAGAGCGCCTCATCGAAGCCGCGAAAAGCATCGCCATCGCTCATTCCGAAAATCCTACTTGTGTGGTGGGTCCTGTTGTCGATAAAGAAGCTCACCAAAGAATTTTAAGAACCATTACTGAGAATCGTAATGTCTTCCAGGTCGCTTTTGAGGGCGTCACTCCTCATGACGGCTACTTTGTACCACCAACAATTTTTGACAACGTGGATCCTGAGAGCACTCTCGCTCAAGAAGAAATATTTGGTCCCGTGCTCGCAATGATCCGTGCAAAAAACATCGATCAAGCTCTCGAGATTGCGAATGGCACTCAATACGCTCTTACCGGAGGCCTCTACTCGCGAAGTCCTGCGAACATCGAAAAAGTACGCGAACGTTTTGAAGTGGGAAACCTCTACATTAATCGCGGTAATACTGGTGCACTTGTAGAACGTCATCCTTTTGGGGGGTTCAAAATGTCGGGCGTAGGAAGTAAAACCGGAGGACCGGATTATCTCTTACAGTTTGTCGAACCACGAGTCGTGACCGAGAACACACTCCGCCGCGGCTTCGCTCCGACAGAAGAATAAGCCGAGCTTTCGTCTAGCTTACACCCACGCAAGCCGTCTCAGACTGTCATCGATAGGCGAAAAGTTTTATACTGGAAGCCTATGAAAACAGTCATTTTCACCTCTTTCATGTTCCTCGTGACCAGCTCTATCGGTCACGCTCAAATACATAACGAATTCGATTACTACAGCAAACAATGGCAGCGTAAAGATTGTAAGAGTGTAGCTCTCACTGTGCTTCGTATGGCCGCTGTGAAAAATGATTTTGGAGCGACTCCCCTTTCAAACATCATAGAATCTCAACTAAAACTAATAAATCCCAAAGAAGCACTCCCTAAATTTGATACGTCTTATCGAGATGTCTCTCAACAAGTTCTCACTCAAATCACTGCCACAAGCTCAGAGGCATTGCATGATAAAGACGATTCCAATTCCTATACTATTCAAGTGAGAAAACAAAATTTAACTTTTCCTGATGCCGAAGGAAGTAAAAACACAAAAAGACATGACCTTTCTATGACCTATTCATTTGCTGTCGAAAAGAAAGGTAATCTGTCTCTTTGCACTCTCACATCTATCGATGCTCAAACCTACTCTCTTCAAGTAGAGCCTAGAACAATTGCTTACACACCCACACTCTGCCAACAGGATTCAAAAAATCCTAGCGCGCTCTCCGCTATTGCCAATCTTTTATCTGCCCTGCAAAACAAAAACTCCGGAAACCCTGTTCAACAATTTCAAACAGAAAGAAGAAAATCCGATCTCTGTAAGGAAATTAAAAGCCATCTTGGTAACTCGGTCTACGGAGAATCTAACTTCCCCACAAATTACTATAACGCTCAAGAGGCAAAGCAGTATTTTTCAGGAGCTTTGAATGCGAATGAAAATAAGAACTCAGGTCAAGAGACCTTTACTCACGATCGTCCACCAAAGGGACCTTCCAAAAAAACGAAACAGTAATTCCCATAAGCAATCCGGCGAACACGCCACCTAAATGGGCCATGTGGGCCGTTCCGCCAAGCTCCGGAATGGTGCTCAGCACTCCCGTCATATCTAAGAGAATCCACATCGCAAAAGCAATCCACGCAGGTAAATACATAAAACCCACAAAATCTTTCGCCGGGAAAAACCAAAAGAAAAATTTTACTGGTCGTGTTCTATAAAGAGCTCCAAAAAATCCCATGAGCCCACTGATCGAACCACTGGATCCTACCAGTGGTAATGCCGAGAGCCCGCTAAAAGCGGAGAACACCAACGCCGCCGCAACACCTGTCGAGAGATAAACCGCTAAAACGGCCCAGGTGCCAAGCATCTTCTCAACGGCAATACCAAAAATCAGAAGAAAAAACATATTGGATAATAAATGCATGATGTCGCCGTGAAGAAATTGGTAAGAAAACAAATTCCAAAATTTTGCGTGATCGTAACTTAAACCGTTTTGAATCATCGTACTGGAATCACGGATCGAGGCAATCTCCCTCACCTGCTGTTTCCAATATTCAACTGCGACTTGATCCCCTTCAAACTCGAGAGCTTCGCTTGTTTTTAAAAACAGAGGATCTCGAAAAGCCAGTTGTCCCATGTGTTTTGCTTTTTTCTCAGAACCCGCCTGAGTTCCGCGCGAAAGCTCTAACATGAGGGGCGAATACCGATCACTATTTTGAAGCACGTACTGAGAGTAGAACTGTCCTTGGAAAACAAGGAGTTCTTTTTGTTCATAAAAGGGTTTAAGTCTTTTTTGAGTGAAAAGCTGGTTTTGTAAAGTTAAAATAAAAAAAACACAATTTAAAAAAAACAAAAACCAAGTCATCGGTGCTTGGCGAAAGTGAACGATTCCATAAAGATATGGAAGGATCATTGAGAAAATCCTTCCTGCATCTCCCGAAGAAGCGATTCACGCACATGATAGTATTGTTCATCCAAATTTTGTTTTTTCAGTAAAGGATCCGGTTGGTTTTCATTCGCTGGTGTTCGATCCGACTTTACATTAAGGAACGAAAGAGCCTGTTTTTTAAAACCCTCAGTGTAAGCAAGAATGGCGAGATGCTGCTTCGTTTCGGTATCAAGCGCTTTATGAATCATTAAAACTTGCCCGACGTTGAGAGCCATTTTGTAAAGCTTTAACTCACGAAGTCGCTTGAGGAGCTGTATCCCTTCATTACGCCACTCCCAAGAAATTTGCTCCCCCTCTTTCCATTCAGAAATGAGAGTTTCAAATTCTTCTGAAGTTCTAGATTGTAGAATCACCTGGCGTGCAGCCTCTTCCCGAAAAGATTTATCCCAGGCGAGGTCACTTGCGATTGGTCGCAAAACATCTAAGCCGAGTTTACGATCTCCGGTGTAGACATTCTCGAGAGCATTTAAGAATGTAAACGAGGAATCTCCAGAAGCCTTGGCCATTAAATCTTGGAAGTCATAGCCTTCTTTGCTGCACTCTTGTATTCGCATGTACGAGACCAGTAGATTGGCCGCAGGCAATCTCGCCGAATCCGCTCCGGCAAACTCGAGAAATGCTTTGCAAGAAGGCTCTTGAATGGAGTCACAGCTGTCTGCAAGCTCACGGTAACAAAACCAACTCGCGAGTTCCACCCTTTCGGAAGGAACCATATTCTCGATAGTAGAGACGAGAGCAGTTCTTGCCTCGTCTCTACGGTGAAGTCCCCAGAGAGCCACACTACGGTGTGCTCCTAAAAAGTTTGCAAGAGATTTTTGTGGCCAGAGTTTTTCAATCAACGTTAATTCTGACTGAAAATCTTTGATGCGCTCGAAATGTTTAATCGCCCAGATTTTTCCATAGAGCGGACCCTTCACCAAAAAAGCTTGGTAAGCACCATCTGCTTCTGCCGTTTTTTCTTCGGCCCACATCTCAATCATTTTACTAAATTGGCAGGCATTAGAAGTTTTAGATAACTCGCAGACCTTTTGTAGGTACATATCCGATAACTCGGCATTTTCTGAGTGGTAAAAAGACTTTGCTAAGTAAGCAAGTTCTAATTCTTCACCATTTTGAAACGCCCTCAACGCCTCTGTTGCCAAACACTCATCTTCCAAGGTGTTGGCCGAGTAGAGCGCCAGCGCGAGAGAAAGACGACTTGGCGCTTGATCATGAAATTCAGTCTCCCAAGAGTCCTCGGCTTCCTCCACCTCATGGCAAGATTGCGGGGAAACATCGAGTAACTCCTGACGCCAATCCTTTAAGTGAGTGGTCATTTTTGAAAAACGTGTGATTTCACTAGTAGCAATAATGAGAAGCGCTGCCGTTACACCAACAGCAAATCCGCGCATGACGAACTTGATAAATGGAGTGGGCGGAGTTGCAAAACGACCGTTTAAAGAAATCATTTCGGTATCGGCAAGCCGATCGTGAAAAGCCCGTCTCTTTTCATTGGTTAAAACGCCGAGATGAGGAATAAAACAAAGAGCAAAACTTAATGTCCATGCAAACCCACGGATCAGCGAAGACACGAAACTAGGTTTTTCTTCGGTCCAAACGTTGACCACGCTCATCTTTAGAAACTTCATTCCCGGAGTAGCTCCACGCCAGGCCACAAAAAAACTTTGATAGAGCGCACACACAAGTAAAAATAAAAAAAGTGATAAGGAGTATGTCAGCGCAAAGTTCCCCTCAGCTTCCGTGAGGCGAGCCATCGCCATCTCGCGACGGAGAGGAGCCAGAACGATAAAGATGAGAAAGAAAAAGCAGAGAAAATCTATAAAAGCCGCAGCTAAACGATCACTCGTCGTCGGCGCTCGCAACAAGCTCTCTTTTTTTTGCTGAGTTGAATGATGAGGATCATGAAGAACCATGATCCTTTATCGGCCTAACCCGATCTTCCATTTAGGTGCCAGGTTCCTTTTCCGGGTCACGCCGCTTCATGAAATGGACGCGGCGTGACCCGGAAAAGGAACCTGGCACCTAAATGTCTCAGCCTGAGACAGATTTATTCTTTATTTTCTCGGAGTTTGATCGCGTGGGTACGGCCGCTATCGTCCATGAAAACCTGGGCCCATCCTAGTAAGGCCGTGTTTTTATAAAGAGCGTAATTCTCAATCTTAAACCCACCAATATGTTCTTCTAAGCCCTTTTCGACTTTCGAATAATCTATATAAAATGAACTTTTATTCTCTACTAAGAAAGAGTTCACATCATTAATATACTTTGGGCGATCTCCGCTCACTCCCGAATCGACAAAATTCACTTCTTTGATTTTGCCATGTTCTAATTGAAAGGAATATTTTCCCTCAAAGAATCCAAAACGAAGTTGATCAAATGCATTCGGTGGTCGTCCTAGGCTCGCTAACTCCCTTTGGCCTTTTGAATCAGCTAATTCATGAGCTAACTTTTTTTGCCAAGCAAGTTGGTCCGCATCCACTCTTTCAAAGCGCTCCGCACTCGCAAGAGATCGCGACGAGGAATGGGTATCCTGCTTTTTTAAGAGTGTTTGATTCGCAATGATAACGGCAGCGAGTACAGAGACTAACGACGCCGAAACCAGAACCTTCCTTTGTTCCAAATCATGCCTCACTTGGCCATTCTTAATGCTTTGAACTTTACCTTTTGAATCACCAATTAATTCCATGCATCCCCCTCTAAAGAAGAGGTTGCAAAGTTGATGCTTCCTTCGTCTGGCCTGTTGTTCATTGTAACATAGGACAAGCCAGGGGCTTGTCCAAAGTCACAACACTTGACTATCCGACAGTAGACACTCGGCGTGTTTCACTATGAGACAAAGACAAAGGACCAGCCCTTTTATTAGAGCTGCACTTTATAAACGTGAATCACGGGTTTGATCCCACATCTGCCGAGCGTTGCACGAGATTACTTCTCATTTCTTAACAACGAGGGTGAACAAAAAAATGGACATAAAAAAAGCTAAACCAAAGGTTTAGCTTTTTTCAAAAACATGAACGAATTTATTGCTTAAGCAGCAACCAACCCTTTACCACGAGCACCGTTTGGATCGATGTTGTATTGCTTAATTTTTCTGTAGATTGTCGCACGGCCAATTCCAAGGGCTCTTGCAGCTTCTGTCAAATTCCCTTTATATTGCGCGATCGCATTGATAATAGCATCGCTCTCTAGTTGGTTCATTGTTTGGACATTCTTGTCCACAGCACTTGGAGCGCTGTTTGGAAAGTTGTAAACCTTTCCACCTGTCAATGCGACGGTTTCTGTTTGAACCTGTGCGCGAAATCCTGGATTGTTTAATCCTTCGCTCCACTGGTTTGAAGAGTATGCGTTTACAGTAACATTGTTCTGTACGCCCCAACTTCTTGCTTTTGATATGATGTCTGAATCATCGCTGACGACGATAAAGAGAGTACGTGCCATGTGTTTACCTCCAATAAAAGTGATATGGGATCCCTCAAGCTACTTAACCCTTGCAGGGGTATGAGTGGCTTACCTGAAATCTATCGGCGCACCATCTTGAGAATATGAGTCTTTTTTTAAGATTTTTGTAACCCCTTGTTCTTGCTTGAAATTCTCCTTCTGGTCGTGTCACACTGAGAAGAATGAGACACCAACCTAGACCTTTTCGTATTCCATCTCGAAACATCACACGAGACACTTGCGCCAGATTATTTTTCTTATTTTTACTTCTCCTGCAAATCCTTATCCCATCTGAATTTGCGAGCGCTAGCGTTCTCAAACATCATGTAAAACCAACTCTCACTGACGGTTTTGATAAGACAGGTCTCATACTCATTGGCTCAGGCTTACTCGCAACGGCGCTCGCGCAAACAAAAGATTACGAAGTGAGAGAGGCTTACCAAGACAACCAAAGAATTTCGCACTCCAGCGCACGCTTCGGAGATTTTTTAGGAACCGGAATTCCGGGGTCTGCCATCGCTCTCTCACAAATGCTTTTTGCAAGTGGAGACAACAAACATGCGGGTTATGCTCATGCCGAAGCTTTGATCGATACCTTCATTGCGACTTCACTACTTAAAACCATCAATCGTAGAAATCGTCCCGACAGCGACAACAAACAGGCGATGCCTTCAGGGCACGCATCAACAACATTCGCAACCGCCACATCTCTCGCTTACTCTTACGGTTGGGCCGCCGCGGTTCCCGCCTACATGCTCGCAGGATTCACCGCCGCCACAAGATGGAGCGACGACGCTCATTGGTTTAGCGATACGGTCGCAGGAGCCTTCGTCGGAATTTTCTGGGGCCGCGCCACTTGGTTACATCACGGCTGCATCACACCCGTCGTTTCTCGTTACGGCTCGGGCTTCGTTTGGAAAACTAGTTTCTAAACTTGCTCTTTATTTATGATGTTCAAAAAAACTTTTGGCCATTCCCTTTCAAGGCATGAGGCATAGGCCATATGTAAAAGGCATAGGGAAGTGGCAGTGGGATCCGGACTTCTTCATGATCCAGAATATGTCATGTGCCTTTGCCTCATGCCTTACATATAATTCTAAAATAAAAAAAGCAGCTTCAAAGAGCTGCCTTTTTTGTTTTAAGAATTTAAAATCTTTAAAATTATCGACGACCAGATTTGATCTTCAATTGCATTTTCGCAATTAACTCAACGGCCATTTTTTCTTGAACTTCACACATTTTGAGTTCGTCTTGACGGTAAGATTTCTGACTTGGAGTTAATGTGTCCATTTCGAGCTCCATTTCGTAATCCATTTTGCTCGCGCGGATGCTCTCAAGTTCTTTTGATTGCTGCTTAAAAAGCTGGCTCACGCGGCTAATAGGAGCCACTTCTAACCACTCATGCTTTGCACGGTACCAAGAAAGCATACGCATAAATCGGGCTTTATTTTTTGCTAAGGTAAACTGTGGGTAACTGGTCTCTGGAAGATTAAAAATATCGAAACTACCCTTCACTTCTGACATATCCAACACTGTGTCCTCCGCTTATTGACTAGGAGTGGGCATCGAGAGGTCGATTCCAAAAACGATAACTCGGCACAACCACGTAAGATTAAGGTGAATTTCTAACACAGGTAGGTCAAAAAATAAATGGGTATTCTTGTGGGAAAGGAAATGATCTCTTAAAGAGGTACAATGTTTTTATTTTGGAGATCTTTACGAATCATGTCGAGCTTGAGTACATCTTCACCCAAACATTCAGAAAATTTACACGTTTTGACACGACGACACCGTGCGGATCGATCGTAAACGAAGTCCTGATCGCCCTGAATCAAAACACCGATCAACTGATTGTTCCAATTAAAAACTCCGGAGCCAGAATTACCAAAAGAAGTGTCTAGATCTGTGACATAGTAGGAACCATCTACCCGATGAATTTTTCCATTCGGGGCAACTTTCAGTGGAATTCCTAAAGGATAACCGACTGAAAAAATTTCAGTGCCCGCCCACTCTTCAGAAAAGCGAGTCATAGCAACAGGAGTTCGTCCTCGCACCTTTCGATCAAGGCGAATGAGGGCGTAATCAAGATCCTTTTTCATTTCGTAAGCGACAACCTGCTGGCAGCGATAGACGTCAGATTCCTGCACCGTAAAAGTGGACTGATTTTTACGATCGAGCCGGTAATCGAAAACCACTCGGTACCCCCGACAAGTAGGACTTGTCAGACAATGTCCCGCCGTTAAAATCAAGTCTTCACCAACAAGAGTGCCCGAACAAAAAGAGGCTACTGGCTGTTCACCAAATTTTTGATCAGGACAAAGATTATGAGCTTCATTCATAGAAGTCGCGTGGATCCGAAATCCTGAGGCTATGGGAACGAGCTGCCGAGGGGCCATTAAAGCCGCAGAAGCCCTCACAGTGGGTTCACGGGACGTGTACATGACCTCGTAATATTCGAGGCGGTCATCTTTGCCATAAACAGTCCATGGAAGAGGGTCCGCAGTCACGACCGCAAAACTCCAAAATAGACTAACGACTACAAGTAATCGTGACACCAATATTCCCCCTGAACGAAAGAATCATGGCGTGCAACGAAGGCCTAAGCAATAAATTCTTGCGCCAAAAACTCAGAATTTGCCCACTCGCGTTAGACATGCTAAGCCTCTCTACATGAAATTGAAGGCACTTTTATTATTATCATTTCTTTTTTGCCCCAGCCTGGAAGCCTTTACTGGCGCAGGTTCCACGGAAGCCACTCTCGAATTTTCTCACTTTGTAGAATTTGATCTCCAAGAATCCCCACAAACACCAACAAAGGGTGCGATTTTAGAAGCTATCGAAGAACAAATTGCGCATCTCGTAGGTCCGATGGCGCGCCTTCCTTATAGATCCGCCCCTAAGGGAGATGAATACGTTGATCCCGAGTCGTTACGAATGGAATGGATCACGAACGAAGCAAAAGAAAAAATGAAACTCCGCGCTCATTATAATTATGAAGGAACTATCGTTGTCGCTAATGGCGCCGCGACTCCCTATGAAATCTATCTTCCGCTCCATCCCGCTGATGCTTATTTCAAAGCCGGTGGTGATAGCGAGGACAATCCTTGTGGCGACGAATACTACACAAGCTATGATGACTTTTGGTATTTCTGGCATCCACTTCGCCCGAACTGCCGCAAACTTCTTAAAGAAGGCATAGATTATCACAAGATTCCATCCAAGCTGACACGCATTCCAAATTCAAGTACACCCCGTGGAGAAAAAACCTACCCCGAATACGGCCGTCTTGCCGATGCAAAAGGCACGATCAAAATGATGCTCCTCATGGGCATGGATGTGGCGACGAATAATCCGCACCCTATCGAATCTGAAGGTGAAGAAGATGATGATCTCAATGCCGAGAACTTCCGTATGGTTCGCAACGCTTTGATTAAAAAACTCCAACTACAACCGCGCCAGTGGGAAAACAGCGAGATCCAAGCCTTACTCAAAGAAGGTACGAGACCTCTCCCCTATGTTGAGGAATTCACAGCAGAGTTTCCCGATTCAAAAGGCCGGGGGCAACGTTTAGAAGTTGTGATGTTTTTTGGAAAAGCAGGCATTGATGAAAACAGTAAGGCATTCCACTATTTCTTAAAAGACGCGATTAAAAATTATTCCGTCGTCATCTATGATGGACATAGCGGTCTTGGTGGTCATCTGTATTTACCAGGAATTGAAGAACTGCGAACTGAAACCAGTGGCCAAACTTTTAAGTTTGTAGTTCCTAAAGACAAGTACCAAATTTTTTATTTTAACAGCTGCAGCTCCTACGCTTACTACAACGCAAATTTTTTCCCCCAAAAGAAATCGCCTCGCGATCCTCACGGGACAAAGTTTTTAGATATCGTTGCAACGGGATTAGAAACCGGTTTTGATGGCGGAGCCCGCACAAATCTCGAACTCATTACGACCATCTATAATTGGATTAAGCTAGGCACAGTGAAGTCGTACTTAGAACTCGTACGACGGTTAGAAAATGATAATCTTTCGGGCGTAAATGGGGATGAAGACAATCCTAAATCTCAAGCCGAAGCGCGACAGCTTTTCTAACTGTCGTCTCAGCCTCATAATTACTCAGCCGCTTTTGTTTCATCTTCAGGAGTAGAAGGTCGATCCTGCTGAATCTCCTTCATTAAATCTGAAAAGCTGATGACACTTTTACTTCTCAGTGGCGTGCGGAAACCTAATTTTAACTTCAAACCCACGTCTTCACTTTGTTTTAAAATCAGTGACTGCACTTCACCAGATGGAGCTTCTAAGCTCATCGCCTGGAAAGACAATTTTTTCGAGTTGTAGCCGTTTGCGGAATCGTCGTTCGAGTCCATGTAGGACGTGTTCACCCAAATATAAGAAGGTGTTTGATGTTCACCCTTCATCTCGACACCCACAGAAAGAAGGTTTGTACCTAAACCTTTTTTCAACGAATAAGTTAAATAACCTTTAGTCGAACCTACGATATAAGCAACAGCTCGCTCAGAGCGGTCGATGCGCTTCAGAGCATTATGCAATTTCTCGTCTATGCCCGTCGCCACTACGTCGACACCAAGTAACTCTTGATCTTCGGTAGAATCAAAAATCACTTTAATTGTTGGAGTGATAACCACATCACCTTTTTTAACTTCTAAGCCAATTTCTAAATTCTTACATGTGTTTGAACAGTTCAGTTCAACAGGTTTTGTTTGTTCTTCTTGATCCTTTGGTGCGCTAGGAAGATACTCTACAACAGAAATTCCCTCTTGTTTGCCATCATCTAATACACGTCCAGAAAAACGAACAGCACGACCATCGGTATGATCAATACGCACAGAAAATGTTCGGTTCATCTCTTTATCTTGAAGACCCTGTACGTAAATTCCTTTAACAGAATCAATATAAGCTTTTGTATTTTCATTCACTTCTGCGGCCGCTTTTTCAATTTGAAAGCCTGAGATGTCATCATCTTGTACTTGGGCCGTTCCTAGCTCGGGAAGAGGAAGTGTTGTCACAGTTCCACCGGCACCATCTTTTATATCTTTACTGCGCATTCCGGACTTAGGAGAACATGCAAGCATAGTTAAGACGAGTAATAGGTTCGTTTGAGCCAACAGGAACTTGTTTTTCATAATAAAACTCCATGTGCAAATTTAGACAATCCACAGCTTTAAAAGCAGGAATCATTCCAAGGAGTTATGAAATTGTTAACGAATATAGAGAACTCTGATACGCGAAACTCGCTCAGTAGTGCCCTTAAAGGTCACTGCGGAGGCAAAGGAGGTGACGTTGGTTGCGCAGCCGAAGGAGCCGCTATCACTGACACGGATGTTGGCGGCGTTAAAGGAGCACCCACGAGCGTAGAAACAATACGAGGCTCAGTCGCAGGGCTGATTCTAAACACCGTTAAAAGGATAATGAGGGCCCCTAAAAGCATGACGTAGAAACCAATCATGATCCATGCGATTTGAACTTCTTGAAGACCACAGGCCGCACCAATCAAAACTGAAAAAAGAATCGAAGCGTTGATGTTCTTCTGATCCAATTTCACACGGAACCGAACGAGAGCAAGAGCCGCCACGATCGCAAAAGCACGAACGATATTA
>JBFWOZ010000031.1:0-33672 GCA_050250255.1 Bdellovibrionales bacterium
TCCCCCTTTGTTTTTTTCTTCGCAGAAATATTCTCAGGGGGATTCCCGCTTCAATCAATAGCCGACCTATACACTCTTTAAAAACACTATCTATCAAGGGTTACGAAACTTTTCGGACACGCTCCAGAGAAGCTCACCTTCATCACAAGCTGGTAATCATGTGGTGCGTGGAACATGGGGAGGTGAGAGACATAGGTCGCATTTTTGCCAAAAACGACCATTCCATGAGTCGACGGTGGATCTGCCTGTGCCGTCATTGAGAGCGATAATGTCATCGCTAGTATCTTTAAAAATTTCATAAGATCTCCTTTTTTTTGTTCCCTTTTCGGGAGCGGTTATTTGTTGAGAGATATTTCGCTCATTTTCTTTAAAAAGAAAAATTAATTGATTTTAAAAGTCATTTAAAATAACTAATAGCCATGAAAATCACATCTCACCAATTAGAAGCTTTTTTTGAAACGGCGAAACTGAGGAGCTTTTCGAAAGCAGCCAACGCCCTTGCTGTGACTCAATCGGCGCTCTCTCAGAGAATTTCCCATCTTGAAAAAGATTTGGAAGTGGCGCTTTTTATACGTGATCCGAGTGGGCCACTTCTGACATCGGCAGGGGAGCTTCTGCTACGGCACTGTATGGTGACAAGCTCTCTTGAGGATGAAGTGTTAGGACAACTGAAATCTTCTCACGCGCAGCTTCGGGGACAGATTCGTATTGCGGGCTTTTCTTCGATTCTTCGCTCGGTAGTGATTCCGAGCCTTGCTCCTTTTTTAAGAGATCATCCGCAGGTCCACTGCGAATTTCGAAGTTACGAAGTGGCGGAGCTATTTCAGGTTTTAAGAAACGGAGAAGCAGACTTTGTGATTTTGGACTATCATCTTCAAAAGGCGGGGATCGCTGAACATGTTTTGGGCCAGGAGGAGTACATCGTGATTCAAAGCACGAAGTACAAAGGGGCCGAAGATATTTATCTTGATCACGGGCCTCAAGATAACGCCACAGAGAGTTTTTTTCGAGAGCAATCCAATGCACCTAAAAGTTATCGTCGTTCTTTTATGGGAGATGTTTACGGAATATTAAATGGGGTGGAATTGGGTCTTGGACGGGCCATTATGTCGAAACATTTGTTAGGGACTTCTTCAAAGGTCGAAATTGTGAAGGGTTACAAGAAATATCAAAGGGATGTTGTTTTGAGTTATTATGAACAGCCTTATTATTCTCGGCTCCATAAGGAGCTTGTCTTGCAGCTCACTAAAAAGGCGAAAGAATATCTTTAGAGCTTCAACAGAAAATTAAAAAAGCAGATGGAGTTTCGTCCATCTGCTTTGATTTTTAAAGATAATAAAATTACTCGCCCTTAAATAGAACCTTAAGAGGGCTGCCACTACGATCGTACATCACCATTTGGCCATTGGTGTGAAGGCCTAAGTAAGCTCCAGCGTGGCCACTTGTATCAGACGCCCAGAGAGGTTTCCCGCTCTTGTCGTAAATCACAAGATTTCCATCACCTTGCATTTCAACGGCATTAGGGTTTGGAAGACCCGACGTATTGCTTGCCCAAAGTGGGCCATTCGGTCCGTAAAGAACTAAGTTGTTGTCGGACTGATAAACAAGTCCATATTTCCCATTGGCAGACTGGAAAGACTCATTAGGTTTTAATGATTGACCTGCTTTGAACATCACTGGAGGAGTCGGAGGTGGTGGAGCGGCTTTGACTAATTCCTTAATAACACCTTTGTCTTTGTTGACGATTGCGAGCTGTCCATCATTTTGTAATACCAAGTAAGCTCCAGGGTTACCTTGTGTCACTGTTGACCATAGAGGTTTTCCGTTCTTGTCGTAAATCACAAGGTTTCCATCGCCTTGCATCTCAACAGAGTTGGGGTTTGGTTGTCCCGACGTGTTGCTTGCCCAAAGAGGATGACCTTGTTTGTTATAGAGTACCAAGTTGTTATCAGACTGATAAACAAGGTTGTAACTGAAGTTTGAAGATCTTAGAGATCCACCCACTTTTATAGACTGACCCGCTTTGAGAGAACCTTCAGCACTTTGGATGTTATCACATCCATCATCGTCACTGTTCATTTTTCCACGAACGAAGAGCGCGGTTTGTCCTTTAAGATCGTAAGTCTCGCCTGACTTCAGAGATTTTCGATCGAGTATTTCTCCAGTCACTGGATGTATCACACAAAATTTCATGTTGTGTTTTGCTCTTACGCGTAAATAGTCTTTGATTCCCATTGGTAAAGAGACAAATTCATTTCCATTCACAGCGCCAAAGTTACGAACCGCGCCGCTACCATGGCTTGGTGGATAGCCAATTTCGCCAACAGATTCAAGAGGGTGGCCTGCCCAATGATGATTTTGTCGAGACCAATTCATAACATTCTTAGGCAGATAGCTTTTCATCGCTTTAAATGCAGTAGTTACATTCGTGTAGTAAGTTGTGTAGTCACCATGATCTGCTCGCACACCAGCTTCGCCGTGATAAACGTGAAGAGGTAAGCCCGAAATATAAGAGACAATGGCGCCCGCAACGTTTCTCATAGGATCTGTATCGCTCGCAACTGAAGATCCAGGACCAAGCGGTTCGTTATTACTTCCGATAGCGGGAAGGCCACTACAGTAAACGTATTCCCAAGGCTGTCGAACCGGGCGCCAGAATCCATCACCTAAGTTAACAGTGCGATCAAAGTGCCAAGTTCCAATATCCGCAATACCTCCAGCGTAGAGGTTTTGGAATTCGTGACAAAGGTCTTCTGTTTGTTGATAGGCCGCAGATGCAGCAACTAAAATATTCGTGCGATCATTTAAGTATTTTGTCCAATGGCGGATAGATGAATCTCCATCCCAACCTGTACCTTCATATTCGTTCGCGATTTCAAAGTGCATGATTTTATGTTCGCGACCGCGAGACATGGCAATAAAACGATCTACCAAGTTTTGCTTTTGATGTTCGTTAAAATCTCCAGCGCCACCAAAAATGGTCCACTCAAGACGTAAACCATATTGATCGTAAGCGAGATCGGTGAGGCCTGCGATCATCTCGTTATAGTCTGGCCAAGAAGCGTTCATATCAAGCTTGTACCAGTAATCATGAGGACGCAGTGGCTCTCGGCTGATCACTCCTAGTACACGCACATAATCAAAACCGTTTTCAGCAAGTACAGCGAGGTTTCTTTCAAGCTTTGCGCGATCATGTTTGTAAGCCCAAAGAGCCCACATCATCGTCACGCCAAGACCATAAAACTCGCCTTGGTCGTCACGAAGAGCTCGGCCAGAAGCACGCACCAAACCTGATCTTTTATCAAAGGATTGTATGGTCGTTGTTGTCTCTTGGCTTGTCGCTGCAGGAGCTTGCGACTCGTTAGAAGTTTTGTTCGTACAGGCAGTCAGTGTGAACGTGAAAATGAGTAAAGAAAGAAGCACTTTGCGTAACATAAAACCTACCTTCCCTCGACGCGAGGATGTGAAACTCTTTGTCGGCAGGGCGAAGATCTTAATTAAACGAAAAAACTAAGACTAGACCAAGGGATTGAAGCATTTTGATACACCCAAAATGCCTGCGAATAAAATTAGGAATGGTTTTATTTTTCTTATTTTGTCGAAGGAAAAATGTGGCTAGGAATGGAGGGAATTTGTTTTTTAGGGGCTGTGCCAGTCGTGGGCTTTACGCCAAGCCAGTAGGCCGCCCATGCTTTGAGATCGGCATTTGTGCCAGGTTGGTCCGCTAGCTTTATGATATGTAATCCACTACGATCATAAGTTACAACATGCTCAAGCACGAGATCATGAGCCTCAGAATACTCAATGTTTTTAGCAATGATTTGAAACTTTTGGTAAGTGGCAAGAAATTGATAAAACGTTTTCGCAGAAGGAAACTGAGTAAGAGCGTTGCTGTCGGGCTCTACGAAAGGATTAGAGCGCGCATACAGAGTAAAGCTATTGGGTGTCGGCATGTCTCTTTTGCTTAAATTGTTCCAAACTGCATAGTCTAAAAGTCTAAAAAAATATTTATGTACGTCGTGTACCACCAGCAGAAGAACTTCCCGTTCTTGTTCTGTAAAAGAGCGTATGAGCATCTGTGAATAGACATTGTCGATCAAGCGCTGAAGCTGTTTTGTCGCATGAAGAACTGGAAAACTATTTAAATAAGCAAAATCACGGGAGTCGGGATTTTGGCCGATGTTGTATTTCCAGTCGCTCATCATTTGACTGGCGAGCTTTAAGGTTTTGTCGGCAAACTGTGTACCGACATTGGTTTGATCTTTTTGAAAAAACGTTGCGATCTGTGCTTTAAGTGTCAGTGCATAAGTACAAAAACGGTTGGCTGAAGCTTGTGTGCAGGTAAAAATAATGAACAAAACAAAAAGATTTTTAAGATTCATACTCAGGCCTCTTGTGAACTAAAGGCGTCATATAGCCGAGCATGAATTCGGGGGCTATCTAGAAGCAAATAAAACGTAAATGTTACAGGAGAAAAGACCCAAATTCTTTGACTTCAAATGTGTATTTGCACTTTACTAAATTTATGAAGCTTGTTCTGTATATTCTTCTCAGTTTTATCTTCTGTGCTTCGCCTGTTTTTGCTGATGAAAATTCCGAGCCTAAATTGTTTGATGGTCTATGGGAAAATGTGGGCGACTCTTTTTCGGGTTACAATGTCTTTTATCATGTCGCCGGTGTGGTTTCGACAGCGGCGTTAATTGATTCCGGTGTGGATGCCCATGTGTACGATACTTTTCGACACACTTCTAACGATGCCGCCTGGCCTGGCGCCATTCTGGGCAGTGGGTTAGGAGCATTAACAGCAGGGCTTTGGCTTTATAGCTCTGATGATCGGGAATCCTTAGGTGCTGCTTTTGTCATCGCGCAAGCTTCACTAATTACCGTGAGCTATGTTTCAGTTTTGAAGGCTGTTACGGGAAGAGCCCATCCTACCAATACGTCACATATGGATTCACAGGAACAAAGCGAGCAATTTAAGTATGGAATAGTAGAACGTGGAGTGGGTTACGGTTGGCCATCGGGACATGTTTCCCATACGGTAGCGGTAACGTCTGCCTTGGCACATTATTATCCCCACAAAACTTGGCTTCGCTGGTTGAGTGTGGGACTTTCCTCTTACATGCTTTATACCGTCTCTGCTTTTCATGCGGGACAAATGCACTGGTTTTCTGATGGAGTGGCTGGAGCTTTCATGGGCTATTCTATCGGTTCCACCGTAGGAAAAAACTTTCGCCAGAGATTGGATGGAAGTTCAGCAAAAATGAACGACTTTTTGTGGCTACCCGTAGCAGGCCCCCAATATTGGGGACTCATGGCGGCACTCCAGTTTTAATACTGGTCAGAGAAGCAAAGTATCAAGTTCACCAATAGCCTTGACTTGCATCACCACTCTTCGAACTATAGAGATCAAATTATTTACAAAGGGATATGAGATGAGAAAAATCGCAATTTGTTTTGCTCTTGGCCTATACGCTTCAAATGCTTGGACGGCAGAGTTCATGTCGGTAGGAACGGGAACAGCGAAATTTAATGGACTTCTTCAGATGTGGGCGCTGGATGATTCCACGGCTGGGCTAGATGGAAATACGAATTTTCGTATTCGACGTGCAGAACTGAAATTCAGCGGATCTGTGTTAGAGAAAACTCGTTGGTTTTTGATGGTTGATCCTGCAAAGTCGCTTTCTACGGGTGTGGTCAGTAACGCTAACGACAATAAAATTCTTCAAGATTTTGGAATGGGTTTTACCCTCGTAGAGGATCTTGAATTGGTCGCTGGTCAATTTAAAGTTCCAACCGCGGCAGAAGGTCTTCAGTCTTCGAGTGAGCTTTTGTTCGTAGAGCGTTCTTATATCGCGCGAACCTTTGGTGATCGTCGTGAGCCTGGCCTGATGTTGGATTACAATCCAAAACCTATACGTGTGCGTTTGATGGCGTCAAATGGCCAAGTGAGTTCCGGAACAACGGGCTCGAATATCAACGATACGAATAACTCAAAAGATATCAACGCTCGTGTCGATTATTCGTTGAGTGATGAGTTAAAAATGGGAGTTTTTGGAAGTCAGTCTCATTCCATAGTGGGTCTTAGCAACCGAGGTGGTTTGAACGTGCACTACACGCGTGAAAGATTATACGTGGGTGTGGACGGTATGCAGGGGCGAGAACTTGATGCGGAAAAAGCAGGTGTTGCTGCTGATGTTGGTTACAAATTCTGCGATGAAATGCAGGCAGGTTTTCGTTACGAAAATTTCCAGCAAAAAACAGCTCCCGAGTCGGCCAATGCTTACACTTTAGGACTCAACTATTTTCTTGCCGGTCACAATGCCAAGATTCAGTTAGCTCACACGGTTTTGAATAACATGCTGGGAACAAACGGGACGATCAGTCCGTCTTCTAGCAAGAACGGCACTCTGACCGCTTTTAACTTCCAAATGGCTCTATAAAAAACACGATTCTTGCTCTTTCCCCTAAGTGAAAGAGCAAGGCCGTCTCCTGTGATCAAACGAAATTAAGATTTAAAATCAAATTCTTGTGAAGATAGCTCGCGACCGTTTACTTTGACCGCAACCTTTTGTTTTCCTGAATAATACTTGCGAGTCGTAATGAGCTTAAAGCTATGCCTTTTTACGATTTCGAGTTGTACCCCCGCTTCGAGTTGCCCCACTTTGAGTTTAAAAACCTTAGGGTTTAAGTCCCCATTCGATTTTTTAAAGTAAATCACGTAATCAACAATGTATTTGACCCTTTTCTTCGTTTTATTTTTGATTGAAAACTGAAGTTCTAAGGTGTCGCCCATTTTAAATTTGGTTTTATTGAGTTTAACCTCAGAACACTGGAGACTCTTTTGCTCTAAATCAATACCTGTAAACTTAAGTGCTTCGGGATGACCATCTTTGATGAGCGTGCGTAAAGCGCGATGGCTGATAAATTGAAATTCTTTTTTGTAATCGTTTGGAACTTGTTTTTTCCATTTCAAAAGAGTTTTTACGACAAGTCCGGGGTGATCTTTGGCAATGTCATTGAGATGGTTGCCTACACTTTTTCGCACGTAGAGAGAGGGATCAAACTTTAAATGCTCTAGGATCTCAAGTCCCAGACTTGGGTTTTTAACGGCGGAGTGCAGTCTTTCACCCCAAGGAAGACGGGGTCTCGTTCCTTCAGAGAGCCAGCGTCTGATGTGTTCGTTGGAGTCACTCTTCCAAGATTGAAGATGAGTGTAAATTTCGTCTCCATATTTGTTGATGAAAGGCCTGATGCTAAACTCAGCGGTAAATCGGGGCGTGAGTTCATACATGGCTTTGAGAGACGGAACCACGTGTTCAAGGCCGTAGATTTGGATAAACTCCGTGGCGGGCCAGAGTTCAAAGGATTTGAGTTTTTGTGAGCGTGTGATCTTTAAAAGCTCAACGAGTGCTTTGGGATAATCCTGTGGTAAGGTTTTTTTCAATTCATGGGCAATGAGTTGTACGCGGGCTTTGAGCTCGCGTGTTTCTAATTGCGCAATAATTTTTTGGATTTCGTTTTTCTTAAGCTCAGTGTTTTCAAAATATTTTTTGACGACATCGGCGTTGATCCAAAGTTTAAAAGCATTCGGATTTTCTTCACTCATAATTTATTCCGGGTTATGGCAAACGGCTTCAATATTGTGCCCGTCAGGATCTAATACGAAAGCACCATAATAATCTTTGTGATAGTGAGGACGGGGGCCAGGAGCTCCGTTGTCTTTTCCGCCAGCAGAGAGAGCAGCCTTATAAAACTCGTCCACTTGTTTGCGAGTTTCGGCTCGAAAAGCTAAATGGATACGAGGTTGATTGGGAGTTCCTTCTGCAAGCCAAAAATCAGGTTTCGGGGGAACGCCATAACCGAGAACGACTTTACCGCCTGTGTATTCCTTAGGAATCTCTTTCATCATCACGTAACCGAGAGGGGCGAGCGCTTTGTCGTAAAAGTGTCGGCTTTTCTCAGGGTTGCTCATGTTAAATCCGCTGTGGTCAATCATGTGGACCTCCTATAGTGTAATTAGCTGGTTCGTCTGCGATAGGCAACAAACAAGCTAAGAGCTGCGACCACAAGCCAATAAATCACAGGGCTACATATGTCCATTAATCCTAGGCTGATGGGCCTCATGCCAGAGCAGCTGCTACAGCGCCACTAATTTTTTATTTGATTGTGAGGCAAAATGAAAACATTTAGAGCGCTGGAGCTGGCAATTCAGTTTCATCAATTAATGAGTAAATTGGAAATAACGGGGCATTTGAAAGATCAACTTTTTCGAGTGGCAAGTTTTTAATATGTGGTATCAACGATACAAACCTATCGAAACATGGTACGATGGCTAGCGTACAGTGTTATTCATAATCGAAAGGACGCATCATGGCTGCGAGTATAGGATTAATACTAGCTGCTACAATTTACCTTATCACAATCGCTATACTTTTTAAGACGTCTGGCTTCCGTAAGAAAGTGGAGCAACCAAGAACATTTCTGCACTTCAGAAATAAAGCGATTCCCTTGGAACTGGGAGTCATCGGACTTTTCAACCTACTGATCGGACTCATCTGGCTTAGTTTGTGGACATTCTTTATGTTTACAAGGTGGGACACGTTTCAGATAAAATTCTATTTCTTGCTCTCTCATGTTCTCATTCAATTATTTACCTCTCTCGGTTTGGTAGTCTCGGGAATCGCCACGATTGCCGAGTGGGAAAGATGGAAACTTATCTACATTCTTGGTTTGATCCTGCTTGTAGGAAGCACCCTCGTGTCTCTGATATTTTACGGTCCCTATGGCCATGGTGAACCACTGTCCATGATGTTCTTAGGAGTTTGGAGCTTTTGCGTTGCAGGAATTATGACGTTTGGTTTCTTTATTCTTCATCGATTGCTCAGCTCTTCACGATCTCTACCACCCGACCATCGCCGAACGTGAAACGCATATCGCTTGTCACACTTAAGAATATTCCAATCAAGGAACACGGTCTTAGCGACACGGAAGTGAAGGATCAAAGAAATCGATTTGGTTCTAATACGATCCTCGACTCAGGGAAAAATCGCTGGCATGAAGTGTTTCAGGACACCATTCGCGATCCAATGGTATGGTTTCTTGGTGGAGTCAGTTTCTTGTTCTTCGTTGTTGGCCAGAAGACTGACGCCTTGACCCTGCTCATAGCTATCCTCCCTCTTGCGTTCATGGACGCCTTCTTACATTGGCGAACCCGATCCGCGACCAGTTCTTTGAAAGGGAATTTAAATACGACAGTTCGGGTCATTCGTGAGTCGGCAGAAAGGCGGATCAACTCACAAGACATCGTTCCGGGTGACTTATTGAAAGTGGTTAGTGGCGACGTGATGCCTGCCGATGGCCTTATCGAGCGGTCCGTTGACCTGCAAATCGATGAGTCTGTTCTCACTGGAGAATCCTTCCCAATCAAGAAAAGGCATTATGCGATTCAATTCGTTGACGAGGGAGTCGATGAGATCCTTGTTGAGTCAGAGGTGTTGGCGTTTGCAGGCACAAAGATCCTGACTGGTGAGTCCCTAGTTCGAGTTCTCTGCACTGGCCAATATACATCCTATGGTGAGATCGTACGTTCAGTGGCTGAAATGCCGCTCGAAAGGACACCGCTTCAAGTTGCGATTGGCCGGTTAGTTCGCGGTCTTATTGTCGCGGCTTTGTTTTTGTGTGCGCTCCTTGCATTCATCCGCTTGTACCAGGGTCATAGCTGGATCGACTCCGTGCTTGCTGCTGCTACACTCGCTGTAGCTGCAATACCTGAAGAGTTTCCTGTGGTGTTCACATTTTTCTTAGGGGTCGGAATTTTTCGTCTTGCAAAACGACGGGCGCTCGTTCGGCGCGCTGTATCGGTTGAGAACATTGGAAGAGTCACACACATCTGCACAGATAAGACAGGTACAATTACCCAGGGAAGACTCACGCTCTCTCATCTTGATCCGAGCGAGCCTGAAGGGTCGCGGGAGCTTATTGAGGCAGCCCTTACAGCAAGTAATCCGGCTAATGTTGATCCGATAGATCTTGCAATACTTAGATACGCTAAAGAGGCAGTCGGTGTTGACCAAAAGACAATCATCAGTCATCGGTTTCCTTTCACGGAGGATCGCAAGAAAGAAACGGTACTCATCCGTAATCAAGATGGATTTACTGCCTTCTCAAAGGGTGCACCGGAAACCGTGCTGGGTTCTGTCGCTCTTGGAGAACAAGAGAAGACGTTGGTTCTAGCCCGGGTGGCACACTTTGCGGAGACTGGACATAAAGTGCTGGCTTGTGCCAAGCGAAAGCTTGGCGAAAACGATGCAGGTCAACGCGAGCCGACCGAAGGCTTTGAGTTTTTGGGCTTGCTTGCGTTCGAAGACCCTGCTCGTCCCGAAGTCTTTCTCGCAATTGCCAGTGCTCGGTCACTCGGGATAAAAGTGATCATGATTACGGGTGATCATCCGGCAACCGCTAGGGCGATCGCGAAGGACGTCGGACTTGGAGAAAAAGCACCGCATGTGATTTCGGCAGAGGATGAACCTGAGCGGTTCGAACTGCAATATCTGGAGACGCACCCGTCTTTCCTCCAATCGACAGATGTTATTGCAAGATGCACTCCTATCCAAAAGTTGAGAGTCGTGAAAGCGCTGAAGCATCAGGGACATCTAGTGGCGGTCACAGGTGATGGAGTGAATGACGTCCCGGCGCTCAAAGCGGCAGACGTGGGAATTGCCATGGGTGAACGAGGGAGTCAGAGCGCCAAGGAGGTTTCATCCATTATCTTGGCAGATGACAATTTCAAAACCATAGTCGGTGCGATTCAAGAGGGACGGCAACTCTATCAAAATCTGCGGTCTGCTTTTGAATATCTAATCTTGATTCATTTTCCATTTGTCTTAAGCGCCGCCCTCCTACCTCTTCTTGGGCATCCGATTCTTTATCTGCCAATCCACATAGTTTGGTTGGAGCTTATCATTCATCCTTCAGCCATTCTCGCGTTCCAGTCGCCAGCTCAAGTTGAGAATGCAAGTCCACGGACCGGGTTTTTCAGCAAAAAGGATATTCTAAGAATCCTGTTGTCGGGAATTTTAGTCGTGGCACTTATCACTTGGCTGTACCTCAGCGATCTTAACGGCGGATTCGAAGTTGAGGTTGCACGCACAAGAGTGTTGGCCGCACTTTCAATGTGGAGTGCTTGTATTGTCGTTGTGCTGACCAAGGCAAAAGGGATTTCCCCAAAAGTAATCGCAGTCATAACGGTGGTGGCTACGTTTCTTTTAATTCAACAGTGGACATCAATTGGTAGTTATTTACATGTCGTCCCGCTCGAAAGGCATCAATGGTTTGAGATTACCGCCCTTCTGTCTGTAATCATGATCATGTCGTGGCTCGTTAGGATAGTGCCGTCGAGAAGAACCGTAGAACCCTAACTCTTAGGTTCGATATTAATCCGCTTATGAAATTTGGCGTCCTCAACATGAAGTGAATAACTCCAGTAGCTTACGATTCCGAGTAGCCAGAAGTAGCCACGACATTTCCTGACGTTACGCGAGTGTCTCAGAATGAGACCGGCAAGGTTCAAGTCGTCGGTGTTCGTTCTAATGCGGGTCTTAGGTCGAGTTTTAGGTGAAAAAACGATATATCCAAATCATATATCGAAAATATTCAAATTTTTCGTTATATTGGGAGGGCATATCTAAATTAGAAGGGTTTTTCACTATGTTCAAGCCACAACAACCATACGATCTACAACAGCTGCCTCCTAAAATTGACCTAAATAAACACCCTAAGCTCATGAACCTCCTCAATCTTCACAATAGTGCTTTGCAAGCAGTTTCTGAACTCAACGGCGCTCTAAGAGAAATCGAAAATCCAGATATATTTTTGAATACCTTTTATCTACAGGAGTCGATCAGTAGCAATGCGGTGGAGAACATCTACACGACAATTGAATCAGCATTGGAAGATGAAACAAAGCCTGATGAAGAACGGAAAAGAGAAAACAAAGAAGTTTTAAATTATCGCACAGCCTTGGCAGCAGGAATAAAAACTGCCGAAAAATATGGGCTCACTACGAGAACTATTAAAGGCATTCACAAAGAACTCAATGTGGCTAAGGGAAAGCCCGGTGAGTATCGCAAAGGACAAAATAATATCGCGAATCGAAAAAAGGATGGGACGATCGAAATTATCTATACTCCTCCACTTGGGCAGAACGTCGAAGACCTAATTGCCAATTGGGAAAAGTTCGTAGCAAACGATAATGCCTTCTTCTCATTAATCAAAACTGCGATTTCTCATTATCAGTTTGAAGCCATTCATCCATTTGAAGATGGTAACGGACGCACTGGGCGCATCCTCATGGTATTGCAATTGATGCAAGAAAGTTTACTTACCTATCCGGCTTTCTTCATCAGTAGCTATCTTAGTGAACACGACGACCACTACAAAAAATTGCTGTTACAAGTTTCTGCAGATGCTGAGTGGTGGTCCTATATTGAATTCATGCTTACAGGCTTTCAAATGCAGGCATTAAAAACCAGGATTGCCATTCTGAATCTCAAGAAAGCTCGAAAAGACTTAAGAGACTATCTTTTCAAACACGAAAAAAGTCCGATTCAACAAAGAAGCATTCGCCTAGTGGTCGATCACATATTTCAGTATCCGACGACTCATCCGCGGTTCATGGAGCGACAAACCGGAATTCATTGGCAGACCTGTTCAAAATATTTAAAAGGTCTTAAGGCAGAAGGTATTTTGCGGGAACATCCGCAGGGGAAATATAAATTCTTTCGAAATCAGCGTGCGTTGGATGCAATGGTAGTGAAACTACCTAAAAGTTAAAGTTGAACCGTAAGATGGCGTCCGCCAGATCCCTTTTGTAGAACCTATTCATACGTGAAACCACCGTGACGAAGCAGTGCAAGTTAAACTCGCTGAGGTTGTTTCTCCAAATATTTTTCTTTAACATGCTCATAGAATGAACGTCGATCGATCAAATGTGAAAACCATTGAGCCGAGAGTGCAGTTAGCATCATCGGAAAAATCGCTGAGTGTCTGTCTGTCATTTCAAGTACTAAAATAAACGAAGTGAAGGGGGTGCGGGTCACACCCGTCAAAAACCCGATCATGCCAAGCAATATCATTAAGTTTGCGTGGTCAGTTGCGATAAATTTGGCTAGGTAAGAGCCAATGGTTGCACCTATCGCGAGGGAGGGCGAAAAAATACCTCCGGCTGCTCCTGAAAGGTAGGACACCATAGTTCCAATGTATCGAAGAGCGATTAAACTGAGATTTGGTTCATCCTTTTGAAATAGGAATCCCGTTATGACATTGATGCCTGTCCCAGAGGAGCGCGTATCCACGATAGAAAAGCTAGCGACGATTAGGCCGCAGAGAATTGTCAAAACGGTAAGATGTGAAGTCTTCTTTAATGCTAACCGTTTGTTCAAAAAGAACAGAAGCAACCTGCCAAAGGCCGCCCCTAAAACCCCGGTTATCGCGCCATTCAAGATGGCAACAGGTAACATCGAAAAACCAACAGTCTTGAGAGCGGGAAAGCCCAAATACAAATAACTACCAAGTGCCCATTGGGCCACCAAACCAGACACGATCACCCCGCTAATCAGAGCCGTTCGAATCTTATGAAAATGGACGAGTCCCAATTCTTCGATGGCATAAACAATGCCACCGAGGGGAGTGTTAAATGCGGAGGCCAGTCCAGCCGCCGCTCCTGCCACAACCCAAGTGTGTTCGCCGGTATGGGGAGTAAAGCGGCGGACTTGCTGACCGAAAAAATGAAAAACACTGGTGCTAATTTGTAGCGTAGGTCCCTCTCTTCCAATAGCCCCGCCTCCGAGCACACACAAAAGTGAACTTATGATTTTGACGACCGCCGCTTTCAATGAAAGAAGGCGGTTAACGACAGCGCGATGTGCACCGACATACTCAATTTCATTGGCCGCCATGATCTGCGGAATACCGCTACCAGCAGCTTCTGGGGAGTATTTGCGGACGATCAGCCACGCCAACACAAAAAACGCAGGCGAAAGAAGAAGCACAGCATAAGGGGAAACTTCCAAGATTTGATGAAAACCTCTTTCCGCAAGGTGAAAAAGTTTGGCGTATACAACTGATATCAGTGCCGCCATAAACGCCGAGGTCCAAAGACCAATCGTTTGATAATTAGTGGGATCGGAAAAAATCTCGCCAATCTTCTTGCTTGGCTTTTGGGGCAGTCTTTTAATGAGCGCAGTAAGTTGAAGTTGAAAGTTGCTGGCAACATTTTTCACTTCAATCAGGGCTCCTATGTGCTACACCGGAGTAATTGGCGTCCCCAAGGGGATTTGAACCCCTGTATCTACCGTGAAAGGGTAGTGTCCTAGGCCACTAGACGATGGGGACGTAGGACGATCAGATTTTTCTTGTTCACGATTTGTTAGGTTCAACAACCTTCACAACGTTTTCAGAGTGAAAGTTGGTGAGCCGCGATGGATTTGAACCATCGACCCCCTCGTTAAAAGCGAGGTGCTCTACCAACTGAGCTAGCGGCTCAAATCGTATGCAAGAGGAGTATTTCTAAGTATTTATGTGTTCAGAGTCAAGAAGCCTTACCAGAACTTGAAGAGAATTTTTTAAATCTTGTTGCCAAAAAAATAAGCAATCCTTTCAGAGCCCCTAGAGGCGCAATTTTTCGGCTTGTGTTTCTTCAGGGTCTGTTTTACAAGCCGTGTCGTTTCAATAGTTTACGCTTTTAGGAGTGCCATGAATTCTCTCACTTTAAGAACCTTTTTTGTCGCCACGATCTTTCTTTTAAGTGCTTGCCAGAATTCCAACAAGAAAGTGCTTTCTTCGGGCCATCAGTGCTCTCAACCAGGAAAACAGATCACCGCAGGAAGTTTTGATTGGGATGACAATATCGCTTACCTCCCCACACCTGGACTTCTCTATAAAAAGAGTCTTGAGTGCAAACGCGAAACCGTTTCGCCAGTGCGTGAGCCTGATCTCTACAAAATGGGCGAACAGTGTGTGAAGCGTGTATCGACAGAAGAATTCACGGAGATGCGACATGTTGTTGGGAAAAAGGGAATGGAGCTCGAGGATTACGAAATCGATGCCTCACGATCTTTTTGGTATTTTCGCGATAACGAAGGGATGAACTGGTTTGATCGAGACGTCAAAGCTGCTCTCAAGGATTCTACGCGTGAGTGGAGAGGGCCAAGTTGGAAAGCCTTTGTCGCCGCTCTCAGTGACAAAGATTCCAGTGAATGGACTTCGATCATTACGGCTCGCGGGCATTCTCAAGAATTCATGCACCAAACACTTAAATATTTGCAGCATAAAAAATTAATCACGCATCTTCCGCCTCAGACAAGTTTGCATGCTGTCTCTCATCCTAACTATACTGGAACAGCTTCGAATCCTTCTGAGGCAAAAACTCAAGCGATGAAAGACATTCTGGATTGCATGAGTCGTCGTCCTCTCAGCACAAAAGCTTACAAAGTGGTGACTCCTAATTCTAAGCCTGGCGAAATTCGGTACAAAGCTCTTCATCTATGGGGTTTTTCTGATGATGATTGGGGCAACTATGAAAAAGCTCAAAAAGTGTTAAGCGATGAGGTCGCTAAAGGTCGATGGTCGAATATTAAAATCACACTCTTTTATACCGGCAAGATGAAGCGCGACGAAAAGGGGCAAATTGTTCCTCGCGAAACGACCGTGATTCAAAGTAGCGGAAAACTTCGGCCGCAAATGGGTATAGAACGTAACGAGCCCGATAAAATAGTCCTGGCGAGAAAGCGATAAGGTCGTGAAGAGCGACAGGTCGTGTTTTTCAAGCGAGATTCAGCCGTTGGTAGAGTACATTTTCTAAGAACAATCGGCTACAGTTTGGGTGTCCATTTATAAAAGGGGAATACATGACTTTATCCGTTTTCGTTTCGCTTTGGCTTTCTCTCACAAGCGTTTCTCAAGCCGGGGAAATCTGGTTTGTACCAGAACCTGGTGCCGAGAACGTGGAACTTTTTTCACAACCTAACGAGTGGCCCATGGCTCGTGCAAAGACGAAGCGTTTTAGTTTGCACGGCTGCAGTTTAGATGATGTCCCGATGACTCATAAAATTTGTAAGAATAATGGTTTGCAGCGTATTGCGGCTTCTGGAGCGCTTTCGAAACTTCAAGACTGGGGAATTGAACTTGATATCGGGGTGGGTTCAGTGAAACCAGAAATTCATTGTGATGCAAAACTTTATGCACAAGCTCATTCTGATTACATCGGTAGAGTGAAAAGAATGGGTGGAAAAATCAAATCCTTTACGATGGATTGGCCGCGCGGCTCTGGAAAATTAGACTGTAAGCAAACGGTGACGGAGACCGCAGGTCACGTTGCCAATTATGTAAGAACCGTGCGCCAGACTTATTCGCGCATCTATCCTGGAGAGCAAGTAGAAATTGGTCTTTGGGAAGGTTACCCAACATTCGAACCAACCGAGCTCATCGGCTGGCTCGATGCCATGATCCGCACAGGTTTTAAACCTGATTATCTCGTTGTGGATATCGATCGCGATCATCATAAACGTTTGAAGCGTTCAGATGCGCAAATGCGTACGGTTTTAAAAACTCTGCAAAATGCCTGTACCGCAAGAGGCATTCGCTTTGGAGTCGCGCTTTGGAGCAACAAAATGCAGACCGTGCAAACTTATCGTAATGACGTCATCAGTTGGATGAATCTCGTGAAGTCCGGCGTGGGTACCCCTGACATCATTCAACTCATCAGTTGGGAGTACTGGGTTCAATTTCAAAATGAAGGGCGTGTGAGACCTTACAACACCCCCGAGCGAGATGCCTTCAGTCACACAGGTCTGCTCCTGTACGGAGCACAGGTTTTCGGTCTCTAATTTTTCTAAGCAAAAAGTGGATGGATCCAGATCGTTTGTTCGCGGTCTGGACCTACCGACACCACGTCAATCGGCAATCCTAAATCTTGACCTAAAAAGCTAATGTACTCTTGGCAATTGCGAGGGAGATCTCTCACGCTTCGTGATCCAGTGATGTCTTCGCTCCATCCTTTAAATGTTTTAAGTATGGGCTTTACGCGCGCGAGTTCTTCGGTCGATGTTGGATAGTCGTGAATGACTTTTCCATCTAAATCATAACCAGTTACTACACTGATTTCTTTGTGTCCTGTGAGCACATCGAGTTTCATAAGAGCTAAATGAGTGAGACCATTCACACGAATCGCGTACTTAAGTGCAACGAGATCGAGCCAACCACAGCGACGTTTACGTCCGGTCGTAGCACCAAACTCATGACCATCTTGTTGAATTTTTTCACCCACCTCATCATTGAGTTCTGATGGGAAAGGACCAGATCCTACGCGAGTGGCGTAGGCTTTTGTGATTCCAAGAATTTTTGTCGCGCTATTGGGACCCACACCGGTTCCGATAAAAGCAGAGCCCGCGATCGTCGACGAGCTTGTCACGTAAGGATAAGTCCCGTGATAAATATCGAGGAGAGAGCCTTGTGCACCTTCAAAAAGAACTTTTTTACCTGTCTTGAGCGCCTTATGAACAAGTAGAGACGCATCGGCACAACGATAAGGTGCTAACTCCTCTGCGAGAGGTTCAATGCCCTTCATTAAGTCGTCAACGCTGACAGGTTTTTGTTTGTAGAAGTGTTCAAGAAGAAAGTTTTTTTCTTTTAAGCTCGTTTCTAATTTTACGCGTAAAGCTTTTTTATCAAAGAGGTCGCGCATGAGAATCGCTTTACGAGAAGCGCGGTCTTCATATGCAGGGCCGATTCCTTTTCCGGTGGTTCCAATTTTTTCGTTTCCAAGAGAGGCCTCACGAGCGGCATCGAGTTGTCGGTGATATGGAAGAAGAACCGTTGCTCCATCGGCGATGAGGAGCTGTCCTTGTCGCTGAATCACATTGTTGAGTTTAAGGGCTTTGATTTCTTTTACGACCGTTTCGATATCAAGCACGACACCGGCACCAATAATACAAGTTGTGTTGGGATGTAAAATTCCTGAAGGGATTAAGTGTAAAACGCGTTTTTGTCCTTCAACAACAAGAGTGTGTCCCGCATTCGCGCCACCTTGGTAGCGAACCACGTAGTCGGACTGGGCCGAAAATACGTCGACCACTTTGCCTTTTCCTTCATCACCCCACTGCGAACCGACAACTATAATTCCTGGCATACGATAAACTCCTGCTTTTCAAGAAGGTTCTAGAGTGGACTAAAGGGGGCAGGTTAGGCAATCTTTTGTGAAATTTTAAGGAGCGTTTTGCTCAGCAGCGAACCACTCTTCTTGCCAAGGATCGCCTGGAATGTCGGTTTTGCCGTTGAGAAAATCCATGGTCTTTTGTACCGCTACGAGGCACGAACGATTAAAGGCCTCTACCGTGTTGGCTCCAATGTGAGGAGTCAAAACGACATTGGGAAGAGGGATGAACATGGAGGTTTTATTGAGTGGTTCATTTTCAAAGACATCTAAGCCAGCTCCGGCAATTTGCCCCTCTGAGAGGGCTTTTAGGAGATCTTGTTCCTGTACGGCTTCGCCGCGAGACGTGTTGATGATGAGGGCTGTAGGCTCCATAAATTCGAGAGTAGCGGCTTTCACGATGTTGCGAGTTTCTTTTGTGAGTGGAACGTGAAGGCTGAGGACATCTGCGAGAGTGAAAGCTTCGATCACTCCAACGCGCTCGACATCCAGTTTTTCAAAGTATTCATCACTTTTAAAAGGATCGTACGCCACAACTTTCATATCGAAAGCTTGAGCGAGACGAGCCACTCGGGCCCCGATACGGCCTAAGCCTAAAATAGCCCAAGTTTTTTCTGAGAGTTCTCTTCCGAGAAGAGGTTCGCGGTCCCAAACACCAGTTCTGATCGCTTTCTGTGCGTTGATGACTTTTCTTGCGGTGGCCAGTGCGAGAGTGAGGGTGTGTTCGGCGGCACTGGCTTGATTTCCTTCAGGGCAGAAAAAAACCTGAACGTTTCTTTTACGAGCGCTCACCAGATCGATGTGATCAAATCCGCACGTCGCAGTCACGATCACTTTTAAAGCGGGAAGAGAATCTAAGAAGGCAGCGTCCACTTTTACTTTGGTTCGAATCAAAATGGCATGTGCGGTGAGGAGTTGCTCTTTGGTCGGCGAAATTTGATTGCACAAGTGAAAATCCACGTTAGGAATCGCTTTCAGAGCAGATATTCCAGAGTCGGCAAAGCGATCTAAGAGAAGCACACTATGTTTCATGAATGGCCTTTATAAGCTTTTTCGAAAGCGCTGAGAGCGAGAGTTGCGTCGCAAGGATGTCCCATTTCTTGTAAACCAAGAGCAAGACGACGAAGAGTTTCTCTGATTTCTTCAGCACGAACATAGCCGAGAGTTCCGACACGAAGAATTTTCCCTCGAAGCTGATCCTGCCCACCCATTAAAGTGAGATTGTATTTTGATTCTAAAAGATCTCGTAATTTTTCGGAGTCCATCATTCCCGGAACTAAGAACGCCGTGACCGAAGGACTTGGTGCTTTAGAAAAGGTCTTGAAGCCCAAACTTTCTCCACCCGCACGAAGTCCTCGGGAGAGTCTGGCAAACTCTGTAATGTTCGCTTCTAATCCGTTTTTTAAAATGAGAGTGAGAGCTTGATCGAGAGCGCGGATCAATGAGACGGAGCTACTAAAAAAAGTTTGTCCGGTTCCATTCGCTTTGAGTTCTTTTCTGAGGTCCCAATAATACCGGGGTGTTTTCGAATGCTCTAAGGCTTTTTGTGCTTTTTTGGAGAGCGATATAAAAGAAAGGCCTGTGGGAAGCATGAGAGATTTTTGTGAGCCTCCTACAACAACGTCCAGTCCCCATTCGTCCGTTTTTAATTCCATCACCCCGAGAGCTGTAATGGCGTCGACGAGAAAAAGAGTTTCTGAATATTGACAGACGAGCTGAGCGATTTCTTTGATGGGATGTTGTGTGGCCGTACTTGTTTCACAGGCTTGGCAAAGCACGGCTTTAAATTTCTCTGCCGACAAAGCGGCTTTTACGGCTTCGAGAGAAGCGGCCTCGCCCCAGGGAATTTTGATTTCCGAAACTTGCATTCCGTAAGCGCGTGCTATGTCGGCCCAGCGTTCGCCAAATTTTCCTGAAACAAGAGCTAAAACTTTATCCCCTGGTGAAAGAGTGTTCACGAGGGCTGATTCCATAGCGCCTGAGCCCGTGGAGGTATGAATAAAAACGGGCTCCTCGGTGGCGTAAATCTTTTTAAGTTTTGCTAAAACCTCGGCCAATGTTTTCTCAAACGCCGGAGTGCGATGATGAATCATGGGTTCTGAAAGCGCCGCGAGGACCTCATTAGGCACACGTACGGGTCCAGGGGTCATTAACAGGTAGGGAAATTCCATGAGTTTGTTTTAGCACCTTGAATTCTAAAAGGGTAGTGGCTAAGCTGACTGGGAATGAAGAAGTTGTGTATTTTAGCTCTTTTTTTAAGCTCATGCTCTTACCGCTTTAGCGCTTTAGAAAGAAAACTTCCTGGCGGCTACGATCGTGTGGCCGTACCGATGTTTAAAAACTCGAGCTATGAAGTGGGGATTGAGCCTTTCTTCACCGGCGCTCTCATCGAAGAATTGCAAAGAGACAATTTTTCTAAAGTGACAACAAAAGAAAACGCGCAAGTAATTCTTGAAGGCAATGTTTCCTCCGTCGATTTTGGCCAAGGGGCTTCGCTCGAAGATGAAAATCTCAAACGCAAAAAAGCCTATCTCGTCACAGAATATCGTATTTACGTGAGCGTTTCACTCACTCTAAAACGCGCCTCAGATCAAAAGGTTTTGTGGGCAGGAAGTTTTAGCGGTGAAAAGCCCTATCCTGCACCGCAAGTGACAACCGATGGGCTTGACAGCGTGAACCCAAATTACAATCATAGCGCGCGTATGCAGAATATGAAGATTCTTGCAAAAGATGTTATGAACCAAGCGTACATGAACATGACCGAAAACTTTTGAATTGAGGAATTTTGTGCCAGCAGTTGAGCCACAAAAGTTTTTAAGCCAGCTAGGGAAGAGTCCACTTCCTCCGGCTGTGCTTTTCTATGGCGAAGAAGAATACCTCTTAAGAGAAGCTCTCGATCAGGTTGCGGAAGTCGCTCTTGAGGGCGCTCTTCGTGATTTCAATCTCGATATTTTTTATGCTCAAGTCGATGACACAATGAAAATTCGGGATGCCGTTGAAACTCTCCCCATGATGGCAGCAAAAAGAGTAGTGGTGGTTAAAGAAGGCCAGCACTTGAAAGCGAAAGATTACGAACTTCTTTTGCCTCTTTTAGAATCACCGGTGGATTCAACGGTGTTTATTTTTGTGGCTTCCCACATCGATCAGCGTTTGAAATTTTTTAAAAAATTCTCCGAAGTAGGCACGCTCTGCAAATTTCAAAAACCCTTCGAAGATCAAATCCCTCTATGGATTAAAAAAATGGCGACTCGCTACGAAAAAAATCTCAGCGGTGAGGCCATCGAACAGGTATTTCAACTCGTGGGTTCAAACCTCATCGATATCGACAATGAACTTCGTAAACTCTCCCAATATGTCGGAGACAGAAAAGACATCAACGTCGGCGATGTGAAAGAAGTCGTCTCGCCTCTCAGAACAGACACGGTTTTTCAATTGGCAAACGCGATTGGCGTGAATGATCGAGGACACGCACTCACATGCCTTGCGAATCTCCTAGAGTTTGGCGAAAGTCCTCTCGGGATTTTGGCACTGGTCTCTCGACACGTTCGCATTCTTACAACGATCAAAGATGGATTTCGTGAAGGCTTAACCCAAGCGCAACTCAGCTCTCGCGTGGGTGTTCCGCCCTTCTTTATGAAGCAGTACGTAGAGCAGAGCAAAAGCTGGAGTGAACCAAAGATTCGTCAGACCTACGTCGCTCTGATGCACACCGATCGTGCGTTGAAGTCGTCTCCCATCACGCCGCATATATGGCTCGAAAATTTTATTATTAAAACCTGTAATTAGTTTGAAATACCGGGATCCAGGTATTCCGGGTAACTGGAATACTCGGATCCCGGATTTTCTTCTGGCTTCCCTGCATCGAGACTCCGTTCCGATAGAGAAAGGCATCCATGCCTGATGGGGGCTGCTTGCCCCCATACCCCCATGTTCGAACGGTCTTCCGGACCGTTCGATGTAGATTTTCATTGGCGTGCTGGCTGGTTGAGACGGCTACACCGACCAGGAGGGAAATTTCTCGTTCATTTTTTGTGGCAACACTTATAGAAAAATCAAATGTGTGATTTTTCTGCAGGCGTTACCTAAGAAAAAACTTATGAAATGATTGACATAAAATTATGTGATCGACGTTGCTATTCTACTTCTTCAAATACTAAAGAAATTATTTTTTCTGATTTTGAAAAAGTCATCGCAGCATAAAGCATTTATGTAAGATTAAATTCATTTTAAAAATGCTCCTCTCCTATGAAAAAAATAGCTCTTAAAAATCCATGATAGAACTTCTCCAGAAGAAGCTCAGGCAAAGAAATTTGAGCGAATTTAGGCAAAGGAGTGAATATGAAAAATCTGAAAGACATGGAACTCTTAACGTTGATCAAATCTAAAGTTCAAACTGAGAGAAATCTTACTTTGGAGATTATCGAAATTTTGCAGGAAATTCGTGATCGTAGACTCCATCTTCAGCGAGGGTACTCCTCTCTTCATGAATTTTGTGTAAAAGAATTAAAATATTCTGATGGGGCGGCTTACCGACGCATTAAGGCGATGAAGCTTGTCGAAGACATACCAGAAGCCCTGAAGTCGATTGAATCCGGAAGTCTTTCGCTGACAACTGCGAGCCAATTACAAAATGTTTTCGAATCCAAAGAAAAGACGGCAAAGCCGCTGTCTTTAGACGAGAAAACGGAGCTCTTTGAACGAGTGCAAAATCAATCGCGGCAAGAGGTGGAACGTACGATCGCGAGGCTCTGCCCTGAGATTGTTAAAACACCTGAAAAAGTCAGGCCTATGAATGATACACAAGTGAAAGTGGAGCTCGTGCTTGATATAGAGCTTTACGCGAAGCTTGAAAAAATAAAACATCTGACCTCGCATAAAAATAAAAGTTTGATCGAATTGATTGGTTATCTTGCAGACCGGGAACTAAAAAGATGTGACCCCGAACTTAAAACTGTAAAGAAAGTGACAACAGCTTCTCCTGGAGAAGCTGTGACAAGAAGTGTTGCTTCATCTCAGCGGAACAAACTCTCACGATATATTCCTTCAGCTGTTAGGCACTCAGTTTGGATGAAAAGTAAAGGTCGCTGTACTTTTGTCGATCCACTCACGAAACGAAAATGCGAATCTAACTATAAGCTTCAGTTTGAACATATAAAGCCTTTTGCCGTTGGTGGGGAAAACACGGTCGAGAATTTAAGAATACTCTGTTCGAGTCATAATGTGCTGAATGCCATACGTTTTTATGGAAAAGCTAAGATAGAAAGGCACCAGCGAAATTAAGTGGTGGGATGAGGAAAGGACTGCCAAACTTTGGCCCCGAAGGGGTGAGCGCTGGATGCGCGAGTTTGGCAGTTAACCAACCAGGATGGGCGGTAGTTCTGGATATGTTAGGGACAGACTTAGATTCTACTTCTTCCGACCCAATTTTCTCTTGAGAATGCCCAGTGCTTCGTGCGTCTCTTTCGTACGAATCAGCAGCGAGACCGAGAAGAAGACCAGAGCTCCACAGATGATAGAGATCGCGAGCGCGAGCGGCTGGTGAAAACTGAGTGGCTGTAAGAGCTCGGCAAGGGGAGTGTAGACCTGAAGCAAAAAAGCCATCGCTAATGCAGCGATGGTGTACTTCACAATCGAAAGAAGAAAATCACCCAATTGTACCGGGCCGATAAAATAGAAGTGAAATCCAAAGAGAAGCATGAAATTCACGGCAGAGCTTGCTACCGTAGCCCACGCGAGTCCTTCCATTCCCTGGCTGAAAACTAAAGATTGCGCGAGGAAATAGTGAATGACGAGAGCGACGCCAGAGACCGCGGCGGGAAACCAGGTGTTCTTGATTGCGTAGTAAGGAGACACAATTACGCGTACTCCACTGTAAGTGAGAACAGAGAAGGTGTAAATTTGTAGAATCGAAGCAGTCATGAGCGTGTCGTGCGCGGTGAATCTTCCGCGTTCAAAAAGAACTTCAATGATCGGGTAGGAGAGTGCGTAAATCCCGACAGAGGCAGGAATCGCCAGGAAGAATGTGAGTTTTAAAAAATGCATCGACGTTTGAATCATCTCTTCTCTTTGTCCACTCGCCCAGTGTCGTGCGAGTGTTGGAAGAAGGGCTGAACCGAGGCTTACGGCAACAAGCGAGAGAGGAAGTTCGAGAAGACGATCGGCGGTGTAGATCCACGAATGTGTGCCTTCAGGAAGTTCGCTCGCAAAACGTACGTTAATGAGAGAAGCGAGCTGAAGAATTCCCACCCCAATCCAACTCGGCAGAAGACTTTGTAGTACCTGGCGAATCTCTGGGCTCCAAACTTTAAAAGAAAAGCGAGGTAAAAACCCTTCCTTCGCTAAAGAGGGAATGAGCCAAGCCATTTGCAAAAAACCACCGATAAGCACACCCCACGCGAGAGATTCTCCGGGCCAGCGAAGATCATCATGAAAGAGGGATGAGGCGATCAGTGAAATATTAAAAATCACCGGAGCAAAAGCGCCGGCGGTGAATCGTTTGAGGCTATTGAGGATCGCCATAAAGTAGGCGTACATGCTGATAAAGAAAATAAAACCGAACATGATTTTGGCCATGTGTACGGTGAGTTCAAATTTGCCCTGCACCGACAGATAACCTTGCCCAGGTACCAAATAGATAAGGATTTGATCGGCAAAGATAATCCCGGCGGCGGTCAAAACACTCAGAAAGGCAAAAAGGAGTGTGAATATTCCGTAGGCCAATTTGTGGGCCTCAGAGACTGGCTGACTCGAAGGACCTTTTGTTAAAGTGCCAATAAAAACGGGGATAAAGGCGACCGAAAGGGATCCTTCCCCGAGCATTCGGCGAAAAAGATTAGGGAGTCGAAAGGCCACTAACCAGGCATCAGTGACCGTGCGATCAAAGACCGCTACGGTCACGGCGTCGCGAATAAGGCCCAAAATACGAGAAGAAAAGGTCCCGAGGGCCATTGTAATAGCATTTAGGACGACGGATTTCCGCTCATGGTCGTTCTTTGGCTGTTTTTCTAAACCCGCTGACATGCTCTGGCCTTTACCCCTTGATTCTGTTCTGACACCGTGTTAACTCAGACAGCTAACTTATTGATATGTATTAAAAGATTATTTCGGGAGGATCCCCTTGGCAAATCATAAATCAGCCGCAAAACGAGCTAAGCAATCTTTAGTTAAAGCTGCTTCTAACACAGCGACTCTCAGTTCTGTAAGAACTTGGGAAAGAAAGCTTCGTAAGGCTATGGACACTAAGAACGTGAAAGAAGCTCGTGAGCTTCTTGGCACTGTGATGAGCAAACTTGATAAAGCGGCTAAAAAAGGTGTGATCCACACTCGCAACGCTTCTCGTAAAATCAGCCGACTTTCTAGTCGTCTTTCTGCTCTCGAAAAATAATTTTTCTCTCGGAAAACCCCTCACGAAAAGCTGGTATTAGAAACGCTAATGTGAGGGGGCAAATCATTTCATCTCTCTTCGTATTGTAATTTTTTTTTAATTTTTGTAAAAAACCTTAAGTTGAGGCCATCAAGACGATGTCTGAGGCTTATTGTAATGAATTGATTGTGTACTGATTCGACTCTTTAAAAGGTGTCAGGTTCTGACACCTTTTTTTATGCCAACAGGTCGGCCATCGCTTCTTGTTCAGATTTAGCGGCGATGTAATCTCTGATTTTTTTCTTAAATTTAAAGCCGAGAGTATGAAATTGAAATCCTGCTTGGAAGTTAGGACGTCCATCGGCGGTCTGACCTTTTTGGCTTACGTAGCGAATGATCGCCCGTACAATCGTGATTTCATTTTGTGGCATTGTGAGAGAAAGAATGACAGTTTCATCTTTCTTTAAAGGTGTTGTAATGTTGAGTAGAAGTCCGCCCTCGCCAATCTCTTCGCAATAGCCCGTAGAATATTCTCCGTGCACCAAAATCCCGATAGGTTTGATGTACTTTCGACGAGGATACTTTCTTTTATGTAGAAACTCTTTTAACTCTTCCACGATATGGGGGTCTCCCAAGTCTTTATCGGAAGAAGGGCGAGAGATCTCAAGTCAGGCCCTTAGTCACATATCGTGATATCTGAGCTCGGATATCACATATCGGATTGTCTTTTTGACTGCTCCCAGAACTCTTCTTTTTCGTCGTTGGAAAGTTGTTCCCAATCTTTTCCGGCTTTTTTAACGAGCTCATGCATACGAAAGTAACGTTTTTCGAACTTGTTGTTTGCAAGGCGAAGCGTGTGTTCGGCATCCAGGTTTAAATGGCGCGCGAGTTGGGCGGCCGTAAAAAGAAAATCTCCCATTTCGATTTCAATCTCTTGAGGATTTTTGGCATTTAAAGCTTCATCTAATTCGCTGCGCTCTTCGTCTAATTTTTTGATCACTTGCTCTACCGTTGTCCAATCGAATTTCGCTCGTTTTGTTTTTTCTCCAATTTTCTGAGAGCGGTGGAGAGCGGGGAGACTGAGTGGGCCCCCAAGAGTTTTGGGTTTTTCCTCGCCATTTTTCTTTTCGGCGGCTTTGATTTTTTCCCAATTTTGAAGAACCTCGGTGGAATCTTGAACATTATCTTGAGCAAAAACATGAGGATGACGCCTTACGAGTTTAGAGCAAACGCTCTCAATGATGTCGTAAATATCAAAACGATTTTCTTGCCGTCCCATTTCTGCGTGGAAAACAACTTGTAGAAGCACGTCACCAAGTTCCTCGATGATATGATTCTGATCTCCTGATTCAATCGCCTCGCCGAGTTCACAGGCTTCTTCAATCGCGTATGGGATAAGAGTTTTATGGGTTTGTTCGAGATCCCACGGGCAGCCGCCCGGACCTCTTAAACCCTTCATGACCTCTAAAAGGCTTTCAAATTTTCGATGATCAGAGGGTGGGGTAATAGGCATAGACTTTCCTCCATGGATGAAGGTCCTGAATATGGATGAATGCACAATATCAAGCAAACAAAAATACAATAAAAACCGAATAGTAAACGTAAAATTATGAATCCAGATCAGCCAGAATTATTACCACCTAAATCTCCTGCAAAAGAGCTCGCAGCTCGGCGTTCGCGCTATTCTTTGCAGTCCGGGCGGTTTATTGAATGGGTGGATCGTATGGGCCTTGAACAAACGTTCTTGGGCCGATGGACTTATTACTTAGATCAACGTTTTGGTGTACGTAAAATTTGTTTTCTATTTCTGTTTACGTTAGCGCTCGCATTTTTAATGAATTTTAATTTTGATTTTGTCTACACCACTTACGAAGTGGGTGAGCGTGTCCCCGTTGACATTACATCACCTCTTAGCTTCGAAATGGTGGATGAAATTACGACACTCGCACGTAAGCGAGAGGCCGAAAAACAAATTCCGCCGATCTTTGATTTTGATCAAAAGGCGTACGACGTGTTGACGAATCGAGTGTATAAAGTTTTTCGTCAAATGCGAAAAAGTGTGTCGGAAACTCGCTGGCCTAGGGATGAAGATCGTCGGTTGCGTACTATCAAAGATTTTTTAGTTCACAAAGAAGAATTTGAAACAGCACTGCTAAAACCTGCAATGCCTGAGAGCTTGTTTGAGTGGCTCGTGCAAAAACAATTTAATGCTCGCCTTGAAAATTCGATTATTGCACGACTTGATTTTCTTTCGAACCACAAAATTGTAGATGGGTTGGGTTTTGTGGATCCGGGACTTATTCCGGCAATTAGCATTCGAAGTGAAACGGCAAACTCCAAAATGGTGGAGCAAACGATCGACACGACTCGTGTGGTGGAGTTACGGCAAATCAAGGAACTTCTCACGCAGTATAAGGGAACGGACATCCTACCAGATTTGGATAAAAAGAATTTTGTAAAACTCATTGAGTATCTAGCGGTTCCGAACCTCATGTTGAACAATTTAGAGACAGAGCAGCGGCAAAAGGCCGCTCGTGAAACCGTGTTACCAACACGTATCAATATCAAGAAAAATCAGATCATCGTGAAAGAGGGCAGTCTTTTACAACCTGAACAGGCCGCCATTTTGGCAGAGATGCAGAGGCTAACTTCTAATCAACGAAAAGATATGGTTTCGCTCGCAACGGGAGTGCTTTTCTTGATCGTCGTGGTCACCCTCTTTTCGTACACACGCCGATTTTTCGTGCAGACGCCGATGCTTGAACTTAAAGATTATTTAGCGATGGGTACGGTGCTGGTCATGGCCGTTGTCCTTTCGAAGCTCTTTTTGTTTGTGAGTTTTTCGGCCTTTGATGAAAAGTTGCGGGCGATTGTTCCAACAAGTTCTTACCTTTTTATTCTGCCAACGGCGGCAGGAACAATGCTTGTCGCACTTCTCATCCCTTTTGGGGAAGTGGTCTGGATTTTTACCATTCTGCAGGCGATGTCGATCAGTCTTTTGGTCGATGAGAGTTTTACATTTTTTATTTTCTCGGTCGTGACGGGAGTTGCGGCGGCTCGTGGAGTTTACAAGTGTCGTACTCGTAGTGCCATTTATTGGGCGGGTTTGCGTACAGGAGCAGTCGGTGCCGTTCTTGTTGGAGCCTTAACCGTCGTGCTCGGTATGGATTCTGATAACGTTCTGCACTTAGTGACTTGGCACATGTCGATGGCAATGATGGGAGGAATTCTTTCTTCTCTTATCTGCATGATGATCGTGCCACTCTTTGAGAATGTTTTTAATTATACAACTGATGTAAAGCTTCTTGAGCTCAGTAACCTGAACCATCCACTCCTTAAAGAGATGATTGTAAAGGCGCCTGGAACTTATCATCATTCGTTAGTGGTGGGCAGCATGGTTGAGGCTGCAGCAGAAGAGATTGGCGCCAATCCTCTGCTCGCAAAAGTTTCGAGTTATTACCACGATATTGGAAAGATGGAACATTCGGGCTATTTCATTGAGAACCAGAAGCCCGGAATAAATCCTCATGACCATCTTTCTCCAAATATGTCCCGAACCGTTCTCATCGCCCACGTCAAAGACGGGGTGGAGTTAGGTGAGAAATACAAACTTGGAAAGCCGATCATTGACGTGATTGGTCAGCATCATGGAACGACTTTGATCTCCTTTTTCTATCACAAAGCAAAGGAGATGGAGGATTCCGCACTGTATTCAGTTTCAGAAGAAGAGTTTCGTTATCCGGGGCCCAAACCTCAAATTAAGGAAGCGGCACTCTCGATGCTGGCAGATAGCATAGAGGCGGCAGCTCGAAGTCTTGATGAGCCAACTCCGGTGAGGTTGCAGACTATCGTTAAAAATATCATCCATAGTAAGTTTATGGATGGGCAATTGGATGAATGTGATCTGACTTTAAAGGATCTTTTGCTCGTAGAGCTAGCATTCAACCGTATTTTGATGGGAATTCATCATCAACGTATTGACTATCCTAAGATGCGGACTGATCATCGCTCAGATGAAAAAGACGATGAAGAAAAAACTCCCCCTGAAAAAAGTGGGAGCGCAAAAAATTCCAAAGGTAAAGCCTCTTCAGGTTGAGGTTTACTCTCAGCCGCCTATTACGCCTTCACAGCTCAAAAAAGTTTTAAACATTTCAAAAAAAGACCTAGTTTGGTGGGCTCAAGAAGTTTGGGCTTCGCTACAGCGAAGAAAACTTTTTTCTCAAGAGAAGTTCCAGCATGTGGAAAGCTTGCAAGTGATTTTTGTAGGTATTGACCAAATCTGTGAGCTGAACAAAACTTATCGCAAAAAAAATAAGCCAACAGACATTCTCAGTTTTGAACCTTCTGAGCCAAACTCTCTAGGAGAGCTTGTGATTTGCCTACCGGTGATCGAAGCGCAGGCGAAAGAACATCATATGAAAGTTTGGGAAGAACTTGGTTACATGCTTACGCATGGGGTTTTACATTTGCTGGGTTACGACCATGAACATGGCGGGGTTGCGGCAAAAAAGATGTACAAAGCTCAAGAGGAAACATTTGAGGACTTGTGTCGCCGATTTGAAGCTGCTAAAACCAAATCATGAATCTTTCCACTCATTTGCCAGATTTTAAAAAACGCTTAGCCGTCCTCACCCAAAGTACCGAGGATCTTCGGGGGTATCTTTGACATCCCTAGAAAAGAAAAACGTTTAAAAGAACTCACTCAGCTCGCTAACGATCCCGCAGTTTGGGAAAAGCCGAGCGAAATGCAAAAAATTAATAAAGAAAAATCCCTTCTTGAAAAAGAAGTGGACGAATGGGCCCAGCTGAAAACTCGTACCGAGGACGCACTACTTTTACTCGATATGGCTGCGGAAGCAAAAGATGAACAGACTTTTTCCGAGGTCACTTTAGAAGTCCCGAGACTAGAAAATCTCATCAGTCAGCTCGAGCTTAAAAAAATGCTTAGCGGAGAACAAGACTCGAGCAGTACTTATCTCTCCGTGAATTCGGGAGCGGGTGGGACAGAGGCTTGCGATTGGGCGAACATGCTTTTGCGTATGTACCTTCGCTACTGTGAAGATAAAGGTTACAAGGTCGAGATCTTAGACTCCACGGATGGGGAAGGTGCGGGAATTAAGTCTGCAACGATTTTGGTCGAAGGCCCTTACGCCTATGGCTATTTGAAGGCCGAACTCGGTGTACACCGTTTGGTGAGAATTAGTCCCTTTGATTCCAATGCTCGTCGACACACAAGTTTTGCTTCTGTATTTGTATGGCCTGAAGTTGACGACGACATCAATATTGAAATTAAGACGGAAGATCTTAAGATTGATACCTTTCGTGCAGGTGGAGCAGGTGGACAGCACGTGAATAAGACGGACTCGGCCGTTCGTATGACTCACATTCCAACGGGGATTGTAGTGCAATGTCAGAACCAGCGTAGCCAACATGCCAACCGCGATAAAGCTTTGAAAATGCTAAAAGCGGCTCTCTACGAACGAGAAATTGAATTAAGAAACCAAGAAAAAGATAAATTGAATTCCACGAAACGAGCCAACGAGTGGGGGAGTCAAATTCGCTCCTACGTTCTCCATCCTTATCAGCTCGTGAAAGATCATCGGACGGGCCATGAAACGAGCCAGTCCGCAGATGTTTTAGACGGAAAGTTAGAGGATTTCATTATTGCTTATTTGAAATCTGGAGGAGCGCCGAGTGTTGAATCTGCTCCGTAAACTCAGTTTTCAATTTTGGCTTATTCGCCGTCACCTTCGTCATGGCGGAAAATTTGTGAATCTCACAACTTTTTTTGCGTTTATCGGAATGGTATTAGGCGTGGCTTGTCTTGTGATTTCGATGGCCGTGATCAGTGGATTTGAAACCACTTTGAAAAGCGCGGTGATCGGAGTTTCTGGCCATGTCATGTTAATGAAAGCCGGCGGTTCTTTAGATCCGCTAGAGGAGCTATTACCTCAAGTTCGTAAAATTGTTCCCACTATGGAAGCCTACACTCCATTTGTTCAAAGTGAAGCTATGATCGCTCACCAGGGAAGAACCGGAGGGGTAGTCGTGCAGGGTGTAGATCCCACCACGGTGAAAAATGTTTTGCAATTAGAGCAGCGTGTGGTCGCCGGAAAAATGGATTTGACTTCTCTCTCGGAGCATCCGCATGCGTTGGTTGGAAAAGCTCTCGCCAAAAAATATAAATTGAATCTTGGTGATGTCATTCAAGTGGTCGCTCCCAGGCCATCGACAGAAAGTGTGAATGCTTTTTCTCCCAAATCGATGAAACTAAAAGTCGTCGGCTTTATGGATTTAGGAAAGTATGACTATGATTTACGATTTATTTTAACAACGGCGGAAGCTGCTAAAGAATTACGGGGTGCAGGTAGCGGGTACTCCGGTCTAAAAATTCGATTAAAAGAAGATCGAGATGCGCAAGCCGTCAGTCAGAAATTGTCTTCGGAGCTTGGTTACCCTTACTGGGCTCGTGATTGGGTCGACATCAATCGCAATTTGTTTGAAGCTATTCAGCTAGAAAAAGCAGTGATTTTTATTGTTCTTCTTTTTATGGTTTTAACGGCTTGTTTTAACATTTGCAGTACGCTTTTTGTGAACGTGCTGAAAAGATACGTGGATGTTAGTATTTTGCAGACGATGGGTGCGAGTCCTCGTTTTATTATGGTTCTCTTTTCTCTTCACGGATTGGTGATTGGTTTATTGGGTTCATTGACCGGTGTGGGGTTCGGTGTTTTGGCCGCACATTTGCTCGCCCGCTCGAGCCTTTTTTTGATTCCTGCGGAGATTTATAAGTTGGATCATCTCGACGTGGATTTTCGCTTATTAGATTTATTAGCAATTATTGGAGCGTCGATGTTGATTTGTCTTTTCTCTACGATCGCTCCGGCTTATCGTGGTTCGAAGCTTAAACCTGTGGATGGACTCCGTTATGAATAGACCTTTACTGCGTGCGATGAATTTAAAAAAGATCTACCATCGTGGGGCTTCACAGTTAGAAATACTTAAAGGGATTGATCTCGACATCCAGGCGGGCGAAGCCATCTGTATTACGGGATCTTCGGGTGCTGGGAAAAGCACTTTGCTTCATATTTTAGGATCTTTAGATCGACCCAGCGAGGGGCAACTCTACTATCAAGACACCGATGTATATAAAAAATCGGATGATCACCTTGCTACTTTTCGTAATCGCCACATGGGATTTGTTTTTCAATTCCATCATTTGCTAAAAGAATTCACCGCTCTTGAAAACATCATGATGCCTGCAAAAGTTGCTGGTCTTGCGCCGGCGCAGGCAAAACAAATGGCTATGGAGCTTTTAGAACAGGTAGGTTTGACTCAGCGAGCGACGCATTTTCCCTCAGAAATGAGCGGTGGGGAGCAGCAGCGCGTAGCCGTGGCTCGCGCCTTAGTGATGAGGCCTCAAATTTTGCTCGCGGATGAGCCAACAGGAAATCTCGACACGGCTAATAGCAAAAATGTGCAGGATCTCTTTTTTAAACTAAAAGATCAGTACGGACTCACTTTCGTAGTCGTGAGCCACGATAAGCAGTTTGCCTCTCGGTTTCCGCGCGCTATTGAAATCAAAGATGGAGTACTTCTTCCTCGCATGCGGCAGTAAAGGCATCCATGCCTGATGGGGGCTGCTTGCCCCCATACCCCCATGTTCGAACGGTCTTCCGGACCGTTCGATGGAGGTTTTTGTCAGGGTCTCACACTTTGCTTAGGAAGCTTGGTATCTAACGACTTTCTGATCGTTTCGGTGCACCCATAACATTGGTTTATTGCCAAGAAGATAGACTTACTTTAAAAAGTCTATCTGGAGAAAATTATGGAAATCAAATCAATCGAATCCGTTGAAGCATCAAAGTCCGTTTTTCCAATTATGAATGAATTAAGAAGCCATTTAGATGAATCAAAATATTTGGATCTTTTGCAGGCTGCCAGGGCAAATGGCTATGAGCTGTTTGGAGCATTTGATCTTCCCCCGAAAAAATGGACACGAGATTCATGCTGCTTTTGCTAGTTTCTCGTACTCGTTCGGGGCCATGTACTCAAGAGCGGAGTGACGTCTCTCGCTGTTGTACCAACACTCGATCCA
>JBFWOZ010000032.1:0-33489 GCA_050250255.1 Bdellovibrionales bacterium
TCATCCAAGCTCTTGCAGAACAGTTTTCTTTAAGAATTTCAAATTTTTTTAAAGAGGTTATGTAGGCCTCACTCCAAATCACTTCCATGGATCCTAGGAAGGATCTCTCAAGTACCTTTGAAGAGATACGACCTAAGGTTTTACATTCTTCAGTAGGAAGGAGATTCGGAAAAAGCGAGACCACTCCACGATGAACTTCGTATTCTTGTTTTGTCACCGCAACACGAATCACAAACCAACAAAAAGGGGAAGCCGGAGCTGGATGCAAAGCCACATCAAGAACACGGTGAGTCGTCGGCGCTGATGCTGTTAGCTCCGCTCTCAAATAGCGACTTGTAAAAAAAGAAGTCCCAATCATTGCTAAAAGTGCTGTAAGTGCAAACGCTGGCCAACGATGCTTCAATTGGCGGCGGATGAGATAGACTCCAGTAAAAATCGTAGCGGCGACCGCAACAGATACCACTCCGAGATAATCATTGCGAACTCCAAAAACGAGCAAACTACAAAGGAGAATAAACGGTAAAAAACGAAGAATCGTTACACCCGTCGCGAGTAAAGAGCCCCCGAGAAGAGCCCACAAAAATGGTTCAATAATAAAAATCGCATCTCCATAAAACCAGCTATAGGAAAAAGGAAAGAACGGGTGAATCCCATAAGTGTTCCAAAAATCAGCAAAAATATGGAGAGCAAGTCCTAGAGCCGAAATGACAGCCGCCATCTTCCAGTCCCGTTTGGTTAACTGATCAAAACGCAGTGGCTTTCTTAAAATCCACAATAAGCCGATGATCAAAAGCCACTGAGGAATGAGTCCCACAAGAGTGTGCGTGTGACCGCGATGATGAAGGAGACTTCCTAAAGGACTCGGTGTGATTTTTGTGTAGAGGACGTCGAGATCAGGAAAGTTATTACCTATGATTGAAGCTACGATCCAAAGTCGTCTTTGATCCTTCGAAGAGGTACTCGGTACTTTTTCTTTCTTATAAATCCAATCGCCAACCGCTGCGCCAATGAGAGAGTGCGTGATATTATCCATGAAGAATCCGTACTACAGAGCCTCTTCCTTCTCAACAAAGAGCAGAAATGTTTTGTCCCTAGTTGATCAGATAAAAGCTAAATGCAGTGTCACCTTGGCTCTGTTTACAAATAAAATTAATCCCCTTATGCATCCCATTGATGCTTGAGATTTTTTTCTCTTGGTCCATCAATTGCTCTATCCCCTTGTCGGAACCAAATTTTAAGGGAGGAACGTATGAAATCAGTCCAAATATTAATGATGGCACTAGCGCTTTGTTGTAGTGGCTTATCGACAGTTGTTTTAGCTAATGAAGAAATGAGCGTAGACTTTGAAGTCTCCGTTGATGAAGAGCAGTTTTACGGTAGCTGTAATCCTCAAACTCAGCCCTACCCGCACTGGGGAATGAAGGGCAATCAATGTTTAAAATCTTGTGGATACCTTGGTGGAACACACTCTTTTTCTGATAGTTGCGAACGTCATGGTATGCGCGATGTAGGCAATGCCTACGATGTACCTTACTGCTGTGCTGGAAGTTACGGCGGTGGTGGACCGGGTCGTCAATGTACAGATCGTTACGGCCGCCGAGTTCCTTGTGATCAAGATCGTGGACCTCAATGTACTGACCCCTATGGTCGTCGAATTCCTTGCGAACAGGATCGCAGACCTCAATGTACAGATCGTTACGGTCGCCGGGTCCCTTGTGACCATGACCGTGTCCCAGATCGCAGACAGTGTACCGATCGCTATGGCCGTCAGGTTCCATGTTCTCCGGGCCGCTAGAATTGAGTTAAATTCTCTATAGTTAGGATAAGCCGCATGTTCTCTGTAATATGCGGCTTTTTTTTTACGATCTTGCTATCAAGGCTTGACCCAAAAGCTGATTTGTTGTTTTTATGGTGCCTCGTTTCGATAGGGGCTTAGCTCAGTTGAATCCCCATGAGGTGCGCCGCAGGCGCGAGGCTCATGGGGTCGATGAGATGCTTTCGAAGAAACGAATTCCTGTTCTGCAGGGGCTTAGCTCAGTTGGTAGAGCGCCACCCTTACAAGGTGGATGTCATCGGTTCGAGCCCGGTAGCCCCTACCAATAAATATCGGCGTTACATGCTGAACTTTTAATTTTAAAATTTTGAGGATACTCTGAGGTCAACTCTTGTGTGGAATCCAAAACTACTTTCATGTCTTTTTTGGAATTTCCTATGTATACTTGTCGTGATTATGAGGGGTGGTGCTGCAATTTTGGTATTCTTTTTTCTGGCGATTGGATTGGTGTTTCCTTCTGCGTTTGCCGACGAGAGCCCCGTGGTTTTTCAATGGGAAGGTCAGCCGAGGCATTTAAAAGAAAAACATGTCTGGCGCACTCAAAAAGCCTCTAGCCGACAAGACGTCTTTTTGACAAACTCCACCGCCATCACTCTTAATCTTTTCGAAGACGCAATATTTCAAGCGGAAAGAGACAAAGTCGAGATCCGATCCTCCAACCAGATGAGTTGGATTGGAAAAGTCAAAGGAGATCCATTAAGTGAAGTACATTTTGTGCTCAGTAAGGGACGAATCACGGGAAGAGTTTTTACCAAAAGACGCCTCTTTTCCATTTCTTCACCCGAGCCCTTCCGACATATAATTAATGAAAAAATCCACAGAGACCTTGTGGGCAAAAACTGTATATTACCTTCAGACAACGATCAGCAGGAACAAGAACCTGAATCTACAAATTCAAAAAGAAGAAAGGGCGAGCAATTAGAGGGAGATGATGGCTCAATCATTGACATCATGATACTTTATACACCTCAAGCTCAAGCCGCATCCGGTGATATGGACTCTGAGGCCCAATTGGCTGTTGATATTGCCAACACAGGATTAGGAAATAGTAATGCCTCTTTTCGATTTCGATTGGCTTATTCTGGAGAGATTTCCTATACCGAAACTCAAAGTGGAACAGACCTAACCAGACTTTACGGAAAAACAGATGGCTATATGGACGAGGTCCATGCTCTTCGAGAGACCCACGGTGGAGATATAGTTTCACTTTTTGTTTCAGATATTTCCGGAGCTTGCGGCTTTGCGCGAGAACAAACGGCCTCTCCATCAAAAGCCCGCGCTTTCAATATAGTGAACCGAAATTGCCTTGATGAACCTACCTTTGCACATGAAGTTGGTCATAACTTAGGAGCCGCACACGAGTATGACATTGATGCGAGTAACGGTGCCTACAGCTACAGTCATGGCTACTACCTCACCGGTACCATTGGGCCAGGTTATTACATTGGGTTTTACACTATCATGGCCTACGGCAATAACTGCGTGTCTTGCTACGGCATCACCTATTTTTCCAATCCCAAAGTTACTTTTCCTGGGTTTTCTTTTGGTACATCGGCAAAAGGTCCCGTCGGCGACGCCGCCACTGCCGATAGTATTCGAACTTTTGAAAACCTCGCTTATGCCACGGCCAATTTTACAAGATCCAAAATCATCAGCCATCCCGACATCGAAGAAGACGCTTTATTCAACGACAAATGTTTTATTGCTACAGCGACTTACGGAAGCCCTTTTCATCCGTATGTTAGGGTATTACGAGAGTTTCGTGATAAGAACTTGTTGCCTTATAAATGGGGACAAGAAATCGTTCGTTTCTATTATAAACATTCGCCAAGCTATGCCCAACTTATTGCCCAGTCGAGCACTCTCAAAGGATTAAGTCAGTTGGTTTTAACACTTATTGTTTTTACGATCACCTTTTCGAAGACGACACTGATGCTACTTGTGGGACTTTTTGTAATCCTAATAGGTCTTCGAAGGATTTCATGGAGGACGCTTCGCCTACCATTTCTTATGGTGATATCTATGCTACATCTCACTGTGTTTAACTCCGAAGGTCAGGCTCAAGTTGTAACCCCCTCATTGGATTCGAATCTTAAAGTTGAAAATCCTTCTCTTGTTATTCTAAAAAATTTAGTGGGCGTGTCCGTGGGATACACTAGAGGAGAAGGAGATGAGACCAAGCCTTCGGAAGATGGCGAGGAGATTGAGCAAGATCATTCCGATTACTCTGTTGTTGGCAACCTCAAGTATCGCAAAATTGGATTGGAGGCCTCTTATGAGCAAACAAAGTTGGAGCGAAAGAAAGTCAAATTCACTAATGAGTATTCGGGCACCGTCATAACGATTCACTCTGGATATGAGCTGGGAAAAAACTCGATCATTGGGTTGATGGGTCAAAGAGATGAGTATGCACTTGGTTCGGCTAAAATTACAGAAATGCGAATGAGGGGTAGCTATTCAAGAGAAATACTCAAAGACCTTTATGCATTAGGCGCTGTCGGATATGTGATGAACGAAACACCTTATGCTGTGGACAATCAATGGCTTGAGCGAACGATAGGACTGAGTTACTGGCCAGGTTCATTTTTTCATTTTGAAATCGCTTGGTATCACACTCCATTGGCAAGGAAAAAGGCCCAGGGGGAAACAGACGCCAACCACCACCCCGAAACCGATCACTACCGAATTATTGGGGAGGTCTCTTGGAAGAGGGTGGTGTTTCACACTCAGTACCTTATGGAAAATGAGTATGCTGTCACGGATAATGATTTTGACTTCAGAGCCAATAATTTTATTTTTGGACTGGGTTTCCTGGACATTTTTAAAAAGGCCAACTTGAGCCTGTACTACACAGATAGAGTGGAAGAGGAAGATACCACAAAAGTTGCCACTAAAATCTACGAACTAAAATTTGGTGTTTCGTTGTAGCCCTAACAAAAGAGACTATCAGCGGTTTTAATTTTTTTGATCCAATCCCAAAAATTCTTAGAACTTTTTTGTATAATACTAATAACGCAATAAGCCGTCTTTGGACGTTGTCTCGTCCACCCAAACGCTATAAAAAATCAGAATGTGTCAGTTGGGCTCGAACCGATGACATCCACCTTGGCGCTCTACCAGTAGCCCCTACCAATTCTTCCCCAATCTGCATCCAGGATACCGGTACCAGTATCCATGAATCCCGGATGAAAACCTCAATATCAAAATAAAACCCACCAAATTCCAGCAAAGCATGCTACTATACAACCAAGTTCAATTGCTACTTTCAGAGTTATGTTCATAGTGTTCATCTCCTCCAAAGTAAGCGCTCAAGCCTTTTGGAGGTCTTATGAGTAAAAAACTATACGTCGGTAATCTTCCCTTTTCTGCAAACGATCAGACTTTGACTGATGCATTTTCTCAGTGTGGAACTGTTGAATCTGCAAAAGTTATTATGGATCGCGATTCTGGTCGCAGCAAAGGTTTTGCTTTTGTGGAAATGTCTTCACCTGCAGAAGCACAAGCTTCTATCAGCAAATGGAACGGAACTCAACTTGATGGCCGCGCCATTAACGTGAGTGAAGCTAAGCCACAACCTCCACGCGACAGCCGCGGTGGTGGTCGTTACTAAGCAACGATAAAGATACCGTAATTATAAAAAACCGATCCTTGGGATCGGTTTTTTTTTGCTCTTCAAAAATATAGTCTTGTAGCGGGGTCAGCTCTACAAGAACCGAGCTTGACCCACTTTCTATGAACTTTTACTTCGCTCTTTTGAGCATTTTCTGATGAATTTCATCACACATCTTAGTCTGGCTTCCTAAATTACGAATCGTAATCACAAGTACAGATTTTCCTGTCGGAGCTCCTCTTGGGGTTTTGTCCATATAAGAACGCAAAATGATGAAAGATTCTTTATTATCGCTCGATAATAATCCACTCGCAATTTTGCTTCCACGACGAAGAACCGCGACACCTTCGGAAAGAACATTTTTTGTAAAAGAATTAATTTCTTCTACTTTTAAGTATCGCTTTCCTTGAGGATCTACAGCGCCACGAGAAATTCGGAACGAAGATGTTTCTGTCTGCCATTCTCCGCTAATTGTAGACCACGGAAAATCGATTTCAGTTCCCTTTGGAAATGGCACTTCATTGATGACCACTTCTGTCGGTGTACAGGTATTATTAATATTTGCAGAGCTGATGGTAGATGTAAGTAATAAGATGGCTACAATCGCCCATACCATTCGAAATTTATTCATGTGATTTCCCCCCCAAGTCGATCACTGTTGATGTTCTAATAAAACTTTAATGCCTTTACTTAAAAAATAACCGTTCTTAGATCTGAAAATATATTTTGGCTTATCCATATCCGGCTCAATGAGCTGACGAAGACGCTTGATCGTCACGTAAATTTTGTTGTCATGCACGCTCGGATCGTAATCTTGAGTCCAAATCTTCTTCACTAAGGATTCTTTAGAGTAGATTTGGCCGGGATTTTTCAAAAAGAGGTGAAGAAGGTCCAGCAAGATAAACTGATTTTTAAAATCCACCTTACCTTTTTTACGTTCCATCACGGAGTTCGTGCCCACATTGAAAACCAAATCGAAGTCTTCGTTTGGTTTTACTCCAAGCTCTTCGAGCTTTTTGTCGATGTAGCCCGAGAGTTGCTTAAAGTTTTTTGAATCTACCGTGCGCTTTGCAAGTTGCACGTAGGTGCGTGCCAAATCGAATTGGCCCATCGAGTGGTACGTGGAACCGATGTTATATAAGAGGTAACAGTACACATCGAGATTTTTTACTTCACGAAGTGTTTCGTAACACTCCCAGAAAATTTCTAATGCCTGTTCGTGTCGACCCTGCTTTCTCAAAACTGCTCCATTGAGAATTTGGGAAGTCAGCTTTAATTCCATCAAAGGAAGGACTTGGAAAAACACTTGAAGATTGTAAATTTCTTTTAGCGCGTCGGCAAAACGGCCCATCATAAAATAGGCAATGGCAATACCGTGAATGGCGTAGCACATGTCTTCTTTGTCATCTTTGGAGAGAGCAATACCTAAAGATTTTTGGAAGTACTCTAAACCTAAATCCAACTGCTGTTTGTAAGTCGCACAAATACCGAGCGTGTAGTAGGTTTTTGCATTGAGCTCAAAACCTTCTTTCAACACAAGATCCTGAAGCTTTTCTTTGGTGGCATTGATATCGTGAACGGCTTGTCTTTCGGCGTAAATTCTTAAAAGTTGATTTAAGCATTTGAGGTAATGATCAAATTTCTTCTTCGCAAAAAAGAGATCTGCCGCTTTCGTTAAGCGTGTTTCGGCCGCATCAAAGTCGCCTCTTGAATAATAAAGAGATCCGAGCTCGAGAAGAGTTTCTGGGCCCTGCTCGGCTTCCATTCCCTCGCCGTCAGATTTTGTCGTCAACTTAGCCATGAACTAGCGCCTTTTGTGACCTTAAATAGTCTGTCAAAATGAGCACAAATTCTTACAAAATCTGAATGTCATGGTCAAAACAAATCGGGCACGCTGTGATGCATATAATGCTCCAGAATGCCCGATCTCTAGGCGTTTAGTGCTGTAAGGAGTGGCCCGTATAACGTGCCTTGATCCCCGTAGCAGCCTCCGACTTCATTTTGAATAGATCTGTCGCTTTTTTAATATCCAGTGTGTTTACAAGGACCTGGTCCACGTGGTTGACCAAAATAATTTTAAGATCTTTTAGGACTTCCTTAGGTATTTCTTTCAAATCCTTCTCATTTTCTTTAGGGCAAATGATGGTTTTCATTCCCCCACGATGGGCGGCCAAGATTTTCTCTTTTAGTCCCCCAATCGCTGTCACACGCCCACGAAGCGTGATTTCTCCAGTCATCGCCACCGTGCTTTTGACCGGTATTTTGGTAATTGCCGAGACGATGCTTGTCGTAATCGCACATCCTGCAGAAGGACCATCTTTAGGAACAGCCCCCTCTGGAACGTGAATGTGAACATCAATGTTCGCATAAAAATCTCTATCAAAACCAAAGAGAGGACCTCGTGAGCGGACATAGCTCATCGCCGCCGAACAAGATTCCTTCATCACATCACCCAGTTGTCCCGTGACCGTGAACTTGCCACGCCCCGGAACTACACTTACTTCAATCACGAGAAGGTCTCCGCCCACTTCGGTCCAAGCCAAACCATTTGTCATACCAACATCGTTGGACTCTTCTGCTTTACCAAAACGGTATCTCGCAGCGCCCAAATAATCTTGAACATGTTTCGGTGTGATCACAAAACTTTTTGTTTTTGTTTTCTTTTTACTTTTTTCTTCTGCTTTTAAAATAGTACGCGCTGTTTTGCGACAGAGTGTACCCACTTCTCTCTCCAAATTTCTAACGCCGGCTTCGCGTGTGTAATCGGAGATCAAAGCTTTCACAGATGCAGGAGCAATGCTCACTTTACGATCCACTAATCCATGAGCTTCTAGCTGTTTCGGAATCAAATACTGCTGAGCAATATGGAATTTTTCTTTTTCGGTGTATCCGCCAAGCTGAATGACTTCCATTCGGTCAAGGAGTGGGCGTGGGATCGGATGTAACGAGTTCGCCGTCGTCACAAACATTGTTTTAGAAAGATCGTATTCCACTTCTAAATAGTGATCTTGGAAAGTCGCATTCTGTTCTGGATCTAATACTTCAAGGAGAGCCGCTGCAGGATCACCACGGAAATCGGCGCTCATCTTATCAATTTCATCAAGAAGGATCAGTGGGTTACCCGCTGTTGCTTTTTTCATTCCCTGAATGATTTTACCAGGTAGTGCACCTACGTAAGTACGTCTGTGACCGCGAATCTCTGCTTCATCCCGCACTCCGCCAAGAGACAATCTTACGAATTCGCGATTTAAAGATTTTGCGATCGAACGGCCCAATGAAGTTTTACCAACTCCCGGAGGCCCTACTAAACAAAGAATGGGACCTTTCATGTTTGTCGCAATCTTTTGGACAGCGAGGTGCTCTAAGATACGTTCTTTTACTTTTTCTAAACCGTAATGGTCTGCATTCAAAATTTTCTCGGCCGCAGTGAGATCATGTTTTTCTTTTGAATATTCGTACCATGGAAGCGACAGCATCCAGTCAATGTAGTTTCTGACAACCGCCGCTTCGGCGCTCATCGGAGACATCATTTTTAACTTCTTAAGTTCTTTCGTGATTTTATCAGTCGCCTCTTTGCTCATTTTCTTTTTCTTCATCTGAGCTTCGAGTTCTTTGATTTCCGCCTGGAAATCATCTTTTTCGCCTAATTCTTTTTGAATCGCCTGCATTTGTTCGTTGAGGTAGTACTCTTTTTGCGAGCGTTCCATTTGTTTCTTCACGCGAGTGCGGATTTTCTTTTCCACTTCCAAAATTTCCACTTCAGAAGACATCATGTTGAGCAATTCTTCTAATCGCTGATTTGGGTCAGCGATTTCAAGAGCTTTTTGTTTATCTTCAAGTTTCAAATTGAGTTGTGCAACGATGATATCGGCTAATTCACCTGGATCTTCAATGGAAGACACTCTCATAAGAATTTCTGGCGGAATTCTTTTATTGAGCTTCACGTAAGTTTCGAAAGTTGTTTTTACCGAACGCATCAGCGCCGCAGTTTCCGCTGGTTTCTCTGCGCCCTCGTTCATGTCCTCGGCTTCGACAATATAAAATTTGTCGTTTGGTATGAATTTGTTGATGCGAACGCGTTTTTTGCCCTCGATAAGAACCTTCACGGTTCCGTCGGGAAGTCGGAGCAATTGAATAATCGTTCCGCGTGTACCTACGCTGTAAATATCTTTCGCTTCAGGATTATTAATCTTGGCATCTTTTTGAGCCGCAAGAACAATGTCTGTTCTCTTGCTCATCACATCTTCGAGAGCCGCGATACTTTTTTCGCGTCCTACGAAAAGAGGCATCATCATGTGCGGAAACACAATCAGATCTCTCAATGGCAGCAGCGGATATTGGCCCGTTGTTTTTTTGTTCGACTTCTCTGACATGAACGCCTCCCTACGTGTGTGTACCCCAAACTCAATTCACTCGTACCAGCTCAGGCCCATTCCCTAGACCTTAGAGCGAAGGTCCCAAAATTCCTCGCTCTTAGTATTATTCTACTCATATTTAAAGAGGTTGCAAACGAAGCTTCGCCTAGACCATAGTCGCAGGCGAAAAATTTTGATGTTGGAATTCGCCCCATCAGGAGGATGGGGCGTCTAAGAAGAATCGGCGGGTGACTTACGCGCTCTCAGCAGAACTATTCGAGGCGGCCTCGTCTGCCATTTTCTTTACTTCTTCCGCTGTACGGAACACGAGTTCTGGTGTCTTACCTTTTGTAATCACCTCTTCAGAAATGATGCACTCCTTCACGTTTTCTTTCGAAGGAATTTCATACATCAGATCGAGCATCGCAGTTTCCATTACCGCTCTTAAGCCGCGTGCCCCTGTCTTACGCTTAATCGCTTCGTGAGCGATGGCCTTTAAGGCGGCATCATCAAATTTCAAAGCCACATTTTCGTAGCTAAAAAGTTTTTGATACTGCTTTGTAAGAGCATTTTTTGGCCTCATCAAGATATCGATCAGTGCGGCTTCATCAAGAGGATCAAGAACAGAGACGACAGGAAGACGACCGATGAACTCAGGGATCATTCCGTATCTTACAAGGTCATCTGGTTGAACTTTTTGAAGAAGGTTTTCTTGCTGCTCTTTATCGACTTTTTTGACGTTGGCACCAATTCCGAGAGACTTTGAGCTCACGCGACCTTCCACCACTTTATCAAGGCCTACGAAAGCTCCGCCGCAAATAAAGAGGATGTTGGAAGTATCAACTTGGATGAATTCTTGTTGTGGATGTTTACGACCACCCTTAGGAGGAAGATTCGCAACCGTTCCCTCAAGAATTTTGAGAAGAGCTTGCTGAACACCCTCACCGCTCACGTCGCGCGTGATCGAAGGGTTTTCCGATTTACGAGAAATTTTATCGATCTCATCGATATAGATCACACCTTTTTGAGCGCGCTCGACATCGTAGTCTGCTGCTTGAAGAAGGTTGAGCACGACGTTTTCAACATCTTCACCCACGTAACCCGCTTCAGTGAGCGTCGTGGCATCCGCCATCGCAAACGGCACGTTTAAAACTTTGGCAATTGTTTGTGCAAGTAAAGTTTTTCCAGATCCTGTTGGGCCAATAAGAAGGATATTACTTTTCGCAAGTTCGATATCTTCTTTCTTTTTCGATCCACCAGCAGAATTAATGCGCTTATAATGATTATGTACCGCAACCGCGAGTGATTTTTTTGCCTTTTCTTGTCCAATTACATAATCGTCAAGGAAAGTGCGAATATCCACAGGTTTTGGAACTTTGAAAGCATGTTTGCGGTCGTCTTCACGCTCACGTTCTTCGTTGATGATGTCATTACAGAGATCAATACATTCATCGCAGATATAGACGCTGGGACCCGCAATGAGTTTCTTAACTTCTTTTTGGCTTTTGCCACAAAAACTACAAACGAGTGAACCGTATAAGTTATCTTTTCGACTCATTTTTTACTTTCCTTGTCTTTGAGGTCCTTTGCAGATTCCACAATGTGATCCACTAAACCTAATTCTTTTGATTTATATGAGCTCATAAAATAATCGCGATCCATCAAGCGAGTGAGTTCTTCATGACTGTTACCAGTATGCTTCACGTAAATTTCCGTAAGAAGCTTCTTGGTATCCACTAACTCTCTTGCATGAATTTCGATATCGCTCGCCTGACCACTTAAGCCACCAGAAATCAATGGTTGGTGAATCATCGCTCTCGCATGCGGAAGCATGTAACGTTTGCCCTTCGCGCCTGCGGTTAATAGAAGAGAGCCCATGCTCGCTGCCATTCCCGTGCAAAAGGTTCTTACATCGCAACGTACGTATTGCATAATATCGTAAATTCCCAAACCTGCAGAAACGCTTCCGCCTGGAGAATTGATATAAAGATCGATATCCTTTTCAGGATTTTCCATCTCTAAAAAGAGCATTTGGGCTACAACAATATTTGCCAACTCATCTGTCACCGGAGATCCGATGAAAATAATTCGATCTTTCAGAAGACGAGAATAAATATCGTAACTTCGTTCACCTTTAGATGTTTGTTCAATGACGTATGGAACTAATGGCATCTCAACCTCCGTAAGCGGTACTCACAAAAATCATATCATTCCTTGGCCATGACACCAAAGTCTGACAATGACTCTTCGGTCTAATAACCTTTCAAGTTTATTGCCAAAACTCAGTTCCAAAAAGTTTTTTACGATGACTCAACCAATGACACCTGAGCCCGACTTAAATCTTGACCTCACGCCAGTTGACAGAGCGTGTTAGTTGGGGTTTAAAGTTTTATACGCAACTTGAAAGGAAATTCCATATGAAGGTCCAGTTTAAAGTCTCCACGTCTCAGAAAGCGAAATCCACTTCAAGCACCACACTCGTTGTTTTTGTGGCTCAGGCCGGTGCAACTTCAGGAACAAAAAAGGCAAAAAAGTCTCTTCCCTCAGTACAAATTTACTCCTCCGATGCCGCCGTTAAGACTGCCGTACAGGATGCCGTCGCCTTGAAACACTTCGCAGGCAAAATGGGTGAAACTTGTTTTTTAAGAAACTCTGCAACGGGTGACTATTCTCACCTTCTCGCGGTGGGTTTAGGCTCTGTAGCTCAAATGAACGCAGACACTGTCAGAAGAACCGCGGCCCATCTTGCGAAAACATTGAAGTCTTTAGCTTTCCCAATGGTCGACCTCCTTATTTCCGCAAATCTTCCTAAGAAAATTCAAGGCGAAGCCTTCGGCCAAGCTCTTAGCGAAGGCGCTCTTCTTAGCGCTTACGACTTCACCGAACTCAAATCCGATCAAAAAGAAGAAAAATCGGTCACGATCAATCTCGTATTTGAAGGAAAAAATAATCCGAAAGCTCTTCAAAACGGAATGGATACTGGTGAAACAATCGCTGAATGCGTGAACTTTGCTCGTCGCTTAGGTGACAATCCAGGAAACCTCATGACCCCGTCGATTCTTGCGCAGGAAACACAAAACGCCGCCAAAGGAACAGGCTTAAAAGTCACCGTTTGGGATAAAGCTCGTATCAAAAAAGAAAAGATGGGCTGTCTTCTTGGTGTTTCTATGGGAAGCGACCAAGAACCACGTCTTATCATCATGGAATATCGTGGGGCTCCCGCTTCAAAAAAACCGATTTGTTTTGTTGGAAAAGGTCTCACCTTTGATACCGGCGGTATCAGCATTAAGCCTTCGGCCAACATGGAAGAAATGAAATACGACATGTGCGGTGGCTCGGCGACGATCGGAACGATGCTCGCAATTGCGAAACTAAAGTTGAAAGTAAATGTGATCGGTATTGTTCCTGCTTCAGAAAACATGCCTGGCCCATCCGCGACGAAGCCGGGAGATATTCACACTGCACGTAACGGTAAAACCGTGGAAGTGAATAACACCGATGCCGAAGGCCGTTTGATTTTAGCCGACGCTCTCGTTTACGCTTGCGAACAAAAACCCGCATTCATCGTCGATAGCGCGACTCTCACAGGTGCTATCGTGATTGCTCTTGGCGATTTACACACAGGATATTTCTGTCGCGATACCAAGCTCACAAAAGTGATCGAAGATTCCGCGGAGGAAAGCGGCGAACCGATATGGCAAATGCCACTCGTCGATGAACATGGCGAAGACATGAAGGGCACATATGCCGATCTCAACAACATTTCCCACAACAAAGGTGCCGGAAGTGCACACGGAGCAGGCTTCCTCGAGTTCTTCGTAGATAAAGACATCCCATGGGCTCACGTGGATATCGCCGGAACTGCGTGGAGCACAGGCCACCGCGTTCCGTACAATCCAAAGAAGGGTGCAAGCGGCGTGATGATTCGTACATATGTGGAATTAGCGAAACGCTGGAAGTAGTTCATTAAAGCTAATGTTATCGCTAGCGCGGTGTCCAAGCGCTGGCGAAGCTAAAGACTATTTTATTTAATGAGTGAATAAGATTTTCTCTAGGTCAACAATCTAGTTTTAGGTACCAAGATTACTTTGGAGACTTTTTCGTTTCCGTAACCTTCAAGTGACACATAGTTTTAATAGCTGAGATTGTTTTATCCAATTGAGCCGCAACCTCAGCTTCAAACTCTTTTGTACCTGTCGGCGCAATTACTCCGTGAGAATCTACTTCTAACAACAAAGAACCATTTGATTTTGGATGTTGAACAATTTCGCCTGTCAGCCTAACATGCTCTTTCTGTGACCAAGTAAACTTCCAATGTTTCTCATTATTTACTTCCTCATATCTTACATATGCATCACGAAGTGTAGAGTAAATTTGATCCTCGACACAGGTTCGATTGAGAGACTGCTTAATTTCAAGATCGCGTTTCACTTTGTAGGTGCCATGACATGCAGCAAACAGAAGGATAAAAGCTGAAAAAATAAAAGCCGATCTCATAACACCCCTTAAACGTTGTATTAAAGAAATCAAAGAACACAAAATATGTCCATCATTCAAATGTTTATAAACATCATAGGAATCAGAAAGCTAAGGAAATTGAATCGTTGGACAGAAGCCGGTCGCATCATTTCTTCTGCCATAAATATATCGCTTTTCAGCGCGGCGCTTTCTTTGCTAAGTTCCTGGTCTTATGAAAATCACTCGTTCTGATGACATTCCTGTAACTCAAAAAATGCTTAATGAAGTTCGTTATGAATTAAAGTCGGGACTTTCTGCCCTTGAGCATAAATATTCGTCCCTTGATTCCAAAATAGACTCTTTTAGAGATTCCGTTAAAGGCGATATGGTCTCACTAAAAGAAGAGATCTCATCGGTAAGAACTTCTACAAAAAGCGATACGGCCTTACTCAAGCAAGAGATCGCCTCAGTAAGAGCCTCCGCAAAAAGCGACACGGCCTTACTCAAGAAAGAGATTGCGTCGGTAAGAACTTCTGCAAAAAGTGATACAGTCTCGCTAAAGAAAGAGATTGCCTCAGTAAGAGCCTCCGCAAAAAGTGATACGGCCTCACTCAAGAAAGAGATTGCATCCGCAAGAACTGCTGCAAAAAGTGATATCACTTGCTTAAGAGCTGATATGGAATCCATGAGGATTTCTCTAACAGGTGAAATTAAGTCTATAAAGCACTCTCTTCAAGGCGACATTGAGTTTATCAAAAGTGACCTTCACTCCATCAAAATTCTTGTCGAAGAACAAAATAGCCGAAATAAATTTGTACTTGATGGGCTGCACGCTTTTATTGCCAAAAGCCAAGAACACGATGACCGCCTCACTCACGTCGAAGGACGTTTGGGTATTTCTAGATAATTTATATTACCAGCGCATACTGATGGGTGAGCTCATCATCTGATAGAGGTTTGTGGAATCCATTTCGATTCCCTTACCTTCTTTGCGATTGTAGAGTTTTACCTTCGAAAGCACCCATTCTGCCGGCCATTCCGAAATCATATTAGATAACTTAATTGAAATGTCTATAGGTTGCGTGAGCTTAAGTTCTGAGTCGACGGGCTTGCCACTCTTAATCTCTTGAATGGGAATCCAGATCGTCGCTAAACGACTCACATCTTGTGAAACTTCGCAGTTGGTTTCCACTGTAAGAGAGGGACGATCTCCAGAAACCGCAATCCCTTCTGCGGCAAAAGTGAGTATGACTCGGTCGTAAACGTCACAAGCAAAAGCCGCACGGCCATCCATTCCTTTCGTGATAAAATGTCCTAAAGAAACGCCAAAGTTTTCACCTTCTAAAATGGATTTTGCTCCCGCAAGCAAGCGACGCTTCGATGCGGTTTCCAAAGCAGATCCCGTAAGCTCGGAAACATCTGCCATTTTGGGAATAGATGCAGGAACACGATTGGTGTTCGACGCTGTTTTATGTTTTGAAATGCTGTAGATACGACTTAAACCCGCGAAAGCGGCAACAGCAACAAACAGAATGAAAAGATTTTTTGTCTTCAAGTGAATGCCCCTTTTTTTGGCCCTTTTGTGGCCCCTCGTAGGCCTCTTTTTATATTATAAGGGGCTTTCGCAAGTATGTTGACGATAACCTTTTAGCTGGACGCCCATCTCTTTCATTTCCATACCAATGGCCAGCGAACTCAGTCGAGCAATCCAGCCATAGACGTTTTCCATGGGATTCCCCTCTTCATCCACTTCCAAATCAGAAACACAGAGCTTTTGGAAAACGGCGCCGGGGCTGTTCAGACTTTCCGTAGGGCCTTTTGATGGGTGAGCTCTTAAAAATCCGCCCACAAGTTCACAACCAATCATATAGATAGTGGGTTCCGCAGTTCCCACATCGGTTTTGAGGGCAGAGCTTACACCTTCTTGCAAAATCACTTCTTCAACTGTGCGACGGCCTTTAGAAACCTTCATTTGCTTACGCGTTTTACTGTTCCAGTTTCTGACTTCGTCACCGCTGGAAACTGCAAGTACACCTAAACCATAAGTTCCCGCATTGTTTTTAATAAACACGGTTGGTGGCTCTTGAAAATTTCTTTTTTTATACTCTTTTTCAATCGTCAGCAGCATTTGATCAACACGATCTGCAAGCGCAATTCCGGATTCTTCAGAATCTAAATCAAAACCACTGAACACCTCGGTCTGCACCTGTAAGAGCCAAGGATCTAAGCCAATCACTTGCGAAACTTCTCCCGCAAGACGATTGTAATGTTGAAAGTGAGTGCTTTTTTTTCTCTGATACCAACCCATTTCTCGAGGAGGATTGATCGGTGTTTGTACACCCTCGCCCCAGTCTTCATAAGATTGAGAGAAGTCGTTATTGCTAATAATTAACTCGGGCTTAAAATCGTCGCCAATGAGAATCTCAGTATCTTGTTTACGTGACGGATGAACAAGAATCTTTTGACCAGAAAAAGATTCCATAGTCGCTGTTCCACTAAAAGATCGAGGAATGGCAACCCGCAAATCATAACCCGCATCTTTCAGCATCGTCTGTAAGGCAAATACATTATCCCAATAAGGAGGATTGTTTGTATGCTCTTCAGTAATGAGGGCGACTTTTTTTAAATTTTCACCATAATGCGATTGAATGTAATCTTTTACGATTTCGGCGATATTGGATTTGTCCACGGGACAAATATTATTAAAACCAGCGGGGAAAAGATTTGCATCCACCCCAACAATTTTTTTGCCAGAATCACGAACATCCACGCTTGTGTAAAAAGGCAAAAACAGGTTTTTTCGATGGTTGATAAACCACTGCTTTACGTTCTCTTTATTTTTCAGAATTTTTGAATGTATTTCGTGCTGAGACATGAAGGTCCTACTTGTTTAAAATTTCTTTCACAAAATGAGCCCCTCCGACGACGGCCGCAGGCATGATCAGAAAACTGAGGCCGGGTATAAGAAATGTCAATCCCAGAGCCGCTCCAAATCCTGAAAAACCCAGCCAATGGGCCTTGTAAGCGCGCAAACGCTCTTTTAAACTCAGGCCAAAAACCTCTAAAGAGTAATCGGCACAATCCGTAGCAAATAAAAATAGCGAAACGAAAACGGCAAGCACTCCTAAGCCAGGCACAATTCCTACAAAGAACATCACCGTTGTCACAGACAAAACAATCAGCGAGCGCAGTAGTGCTACACCAAACATTTTAAACGACTTCCTCAGCCAATCTGCGAGTGTCTCAGCACCCGGTAGGGTTCCTCTCAGATGCATCAATGTTTTCTCCGCAAGAAGTGCATTGAATGGACCCGAAATAATCATAGCGAGAGCAAAGGTCACAAATCCGCTAAAAATAAAAAGGACGACCGAAGCTAAAGCGTAAGATCCGTAATAGGCAATACCTGACCAAAACCCTACGGCCCCCGTAACAAAAGTCGCAAGCAGCGTCGGCATGAGTACAAATAACGAAACATACAGAACACTAAAAAATAAAATGAAATCAATAATGAGAGGTACAATTGCAATCCGCTTAAGATCTTTATTGGCCAAAATCAGTCGGATTCCAATAAACGGACTTTTAAAACCTAAAACAAATTCTTTCATCGTTTCATATTGCTTTCCTGGCCCTCGGGAGTCAGCGCTTGCTCCACAGGGCGAGACTTAAGAACAAGCTCCAGATTCTTTTCTAAAGCTGTGAGATTTTCAAAAATTTCTTTTTCGTATTTGTTTTCATTTTGAAAATCAAACCCACGCTCGAGCTTCAATCGCGAAAGTAAGTTGTAAAGAGCAATCGACATTTCTACTTTTTGACTCTGCTGTTCTTTCAGCGCCAAGAGACGATCTTCTTCAGCCCTCAAGGGTACCGCTTCAATGATTCCCCAAGCATCCCTATAGACCTGTGTCAGCTCGTAAGCCGCTTGTGATGACCAAGTTTCATCACCAAACCTGGCTGCACGTAAAAGCCAGATCTGACCTCTCTCGAGAGGTTTTAAACCAGAGGTGAAATCTCCCACGGTCATTTTTTTAAGAGACATTTTGCCCATGTTAAAAAGTGTTTTTGTGAGCCACGGAGGAATGGATTTCGACTTATGACTCTTGCGTAACTTCGCGAGCGTTGTTTCGGCTTCGCTATAACGTTTTTGTGCTTCTGGCTCATTTCCGATACGGGCATACACACTCGCAAGCCGAGCCAAAATCTCAACTTTCATTTCGGGCGCCAAAGCAGAAGCCCTTTGAAGAGCGTCTAATAAACTCGCAATGGCGAGAGGATCCTCTGAAAGAGCCTCGTAAGCTCCGGCCATCTCATAAAATGCGAGGCCTTGATATTGAAGATTTTTTTGATTTTGAAGAGCGTGGAATTTTTTAAATCTTTCTATGGACTCGGTCCAACGACCAAGGCCTTTTAAACAAATTCCAGAATAATAATAGGCATCACTTGCCACCTTAGGGTTCGCACCCGACTGAATCACTTGATCAAATTTTTCTAAAGCGGGAGCCCACTGAGCTTTTTTATAAGCCTCTAGTCCTTGCTCCATGAGTGTGGCTTGGCTGACCACGGGAACCACAACTGGAGTTTCCGGTTGTTTCTTCTCCGAAGCACAACTGAGCAATAAAAAAGAAAATAGAATTCCTAATGAGAGGTGCATGAATCTATCATACACATCCTCTTGGAAAAGGTTCAAGAAAATGGTCTTTAAAATGTTGTTGCTATCTGAGCCGATGCGCCATTTTTTCTAGACCCTGCAGATCCCAGATTTCTTGGTCTGAGTCTTCTACGCGAATCACCAAGGAGTCTTTTCCTAAATGTCGTTCCAGACGACTTAAAGCTTGCTCATGTTTTTTATAGAAATGCTGAAGGCCAGAATAAATCTTCTGTGATTGTAAAAAACTTTCCCGCGCTTCCGTTGGCGCGACTGCTGAGCCGCCTTCCAATGTTGGCACACTTGGTAAACAGCGATTTACGATCAGAGCACCAAAGCGGTAGCGCCTCTTTTGAAGGTAGTCGTAAAAATCTTGCGATTCCTCAAGTTTTGTAGAATCAAATCCCGAAACAATAACGAAAGCTGTCTCTTTATTTTCCAACACTTGTTGAATGCTCCTGACTTCCTCTAGGAGAGCGTCTTTAATCACGTAAATCGTCGAAAAAAACTCAAAAAGCTCCTTTAAGAATTCCGCTCCAGTGAGTCGCTCTAAGGCAGAAAAAGCAATGTTGGTACTGCGGTTCACGATCTGGACAATCAAGCCGGTTCTTTGAAATGGCTTTACAAACCACTTTAAAACCGAGTCTTGAAAGAGCGCTTCCAGCTTCGCAGCTCCATCGAGAAAATCCATAGCGTGACCCGCTGGAGGTGTGTCCAACACAATGAGGTCGTATTTTTTTGAACGGTAACTCATAAGAAATCTTTCAAGGGATGTAAATTCTTGAGAGCCGCTGAGGCTGGTCGAAAGTTTTTGGTAAATTCTGTTTTTTAGAATTTTCTCGCAGTCTGTTTTGTCCGGAAGCGCTCGCACCACAAAATCATCAAATACAAATTTTGAATCCACAACCGCCGCGAAAAGTTCACCTGGATAATTTTGCTCAGGCACTCGTCGATCTTCTCTACCTAAAGCCTCAATGCCAAGGGCCGTTGCCAACCTCTTAGCTGGGTCAATAGTGAGTACGAGAACACACTTGCCCTGTTGGGCGGCCGCTACCGCAAGACTCGCGGACAGAGTCGTTTTACCCACACCACCCGTTCCTGCACACACGATCACTTTTTTTTGCAGAAGCTCTGAGATGCTTTTCATGCCGACTCCCAAGGAAGAAAGGCACAAAGTTTATGAATCATGTCTTTGTTATCAGAAAATTCGGTGACGAGTGGCAGCCGCACAATTTCTTTCTGAAGAGTTTCTAGCTCCTGCAAACTCTGCTCTTGGCGATGCTGCACAAATTCTAAATACTTAAAATATTTCTGTAAGTCTTCTTTTTGTAATCCAGAGTCGCGATGCATTTTTTGAAATTCCGAATCTGTTATTTTTGAATCTAAAATACGATTGCAGATAATATCTGCCGAAACTCCGTAGCTTTCTTTGAGAGCAGCACTGAGTTCTTTCGTTTCCGAAACAGGTAGTGGTTCCGGCAGAGTGACGATGACGTATCCCACTTTTTCCGTATCTTGAAGTGTTCTTACGATGGAAGCGGATTCCACTCCAAAAGGTCCCGACCGAATGGCTTCACTTAAACCCTTCGGGGCTTGAATGAGAGATAAAAAGTGTCCTGTCGCATAAGTATCAACCACGATAAGATCATAATGCATAGGAGGACCAACCTTACGAATGCCACTTGTGATTTTGCCTAAAATTGCGAGTTCCGACACTCCAGGCGCGACATTTACGAAGGTACGCATAATACGATTTTCAAAAAACATTTCGTAGATCTTCTCAATCTTCAAGTAATGAAGGACATACTCTCGAAGGCAGGTCTCTCCTGTCCAAAGAGCAATTTCCCACCGAGGAGCTAAGATTTGTGGCTTGTAAGTAAGAGACGGAAGGTGGAAGAATTTCTCGTAAAAGCTGTAGTCCCCAAGTTCGACAAGTAGTACTTTTTTTCCTTCTCGAGCGGCTCGACAGGCAAGTGCTGCGGCTACGGTGGATTTCCCCACTCCACCCTTGCCTGTTACGAATAAAATCTGCTTCTTCGAGTCCCACATAAGTTCTCCATACTCGCCTGTTTTTGGGCCCCTCAAAAGACTTGTTGCCTTGCATTAAATACTTGTCTTAAAAACTTTTTTCTCCTAGATTACGCCTTCCTCGGAGGATCCATGAAAGCAGAATTAGAAAAGGTGTCGAACCTTGAGCGACGTCTCAATATCCAAGTCCCTACTGAAAAAGTGAGCGAGACCGTCGACCGTGTTTACAAAAGCATTCAGAACCACGTAGAGATCAAAGGCTTCCGTAAAGGAAAAGCCCCTCTTCAAACCATCAAGACCATGTACGCGGATCGCGTAAAAGACGATGTAGTAAAAGAATTGGTTCAAACTCATTACGTCGAAGCTCTTCAAGAGCACAATCTTGAACCACTCGGCCAACCACAAATCGAATACGACAGTCTCAATGAAAATGAGCCTTTCAAGTTCAGCGTACAATTTGAAATTCGTCCTGAAATCAAACTATCAAAAGTCGAAGGTCTTAATATCGATAAAGAAAAACTCGAAATTGACGAGAAGAAAATCGAAGAGACACTAGAGAAAATGCGCACAAGCCGGGCGAGTGAAAAACCTCTTCTTATCATTCGTCCCGCAAAAAAAGGCGATCTCGCGACGATCGATTTCCAAGGAGTTGTGGACGGCCAACCTCTCCCTAATTCTGATGGCAAAGATCACACGATGGAACTTGGTAGCTCGGGCTTCATTCCTGGCTTTGATGAAGGTATCGAAGGCATGAACGTTGGTGAAAGCCGTAAGATTGATCTCAAATTCCCAGATAATTACCGAGAAGGCCTTGCTGGTAAGCCGGTTACCTTTAGCATCACACTTCAGCGTTTAGGCCAAAAAGAAACTCCCGAGTTGAATGATGAATTCGCGAAAACATTTGGTGAGTTCAATACTCTTAACGACCTTAAAGAGGCGATTAAGAAAGACATGATCATGTCAGAAGAAGCTCGCGTAACGAAAGATCTTAAGTCTCGCGTAGTAAAAGCTCTTGTTGAGAGCAACCCGGTAGATGTTCCCCCAGGTCTTCTTCGTGAACAAAAGAAAGCTCTGATCGAAGATCTTCATCAGAAAATGCATCAGCAAGGTCTCGGCCATGAGCAGTTCGAAGAGTACAAAAAGAAATGGGATAAGGATTTTGAGAAATCTGCAGAATTCATTATCAAATCGAGCTTCCTCATCACTCACATTGCAGATGAACAAGGCCTTCGCGCTAGCGAACAAGACGTAGAAGATCGTCTTGAAACCTATGCACAGCAAACAGGGATCGAGTTAAAGCGTGTGAAGGAGTATTACCAAACTCCTGAGCGTACTTCTTCTTTGAGATTCCAAATCACTGAAGAAAAAGTTGTGGATTTGTTAATTTCTAAAGCTCAGGTAAAAGAGGTTCCAAAATCTCAACTGACTGATCTAGAAGAAGCTGAATAATATCGTCCCTAAAAGAAAAGGCCTGTTTTTCAACAGGCCTTTCTCAAAAAATTTTTATTTGAACTGAATTATCTGAATCGACTCTTCACCAATGAACGGATAAGCCCGCCAGCTAAAGCGGCCGCGCTTTCATCAGATCCCGTATCAGCAAGAATCGAAAGTCCGTATTCTTTTCCGTTCAGGTTAAATGCGATAACCTGGTTGCGAACTCGAACGGTATAAGCCGAACCATCGGATCTTTTGGAACTTCCCGTTTCAGGATCAACAGTAGGCCCATCATATGTTCCTGTTTTACCGCCAATATAAACGCTTGATGGAATATATTTATGGGCACGGTTACTGCCTGTGCGGTAGGTGTGCATGATCTTCCAGACCGTTTCCGCGCCTGGGTACTGATCTTTGTAAGTGTCGTAGAGAAACTCAGCAAGCTCGGCCGCGGTTAATTCATTGCCGTGAATATTACCCCAGTATCCTTGGAATCCGCGTGTACGCTTGTAATCCATCCGCTGTGTAAATTTATGAATGGTCTCGCGACCAAGATTGGAGTTTCCGTTTCCAATTTGCTGTTGAAGGTTTGTCCAAGCGGTGTTGGAGGAAACCACTAGCATATTGGACATCAGTTGCATCTGGGATTCAGAAAGTTTTCCAGCTTGTTTATCAAGAAGAGTTGCCGCCACATAAATTTTTGAAACCGACGCTCCAAAAATTTTTCGGTTGGATTCTGCACTTCTATCTAAAACACGATGGTTATCCAAATCCATCAACACCCACTGCACGGGATAGTTGGCTTTGGTTTTTGATTCACTACGAATTTTTTCATAACTTGCCTGCTGAGTCGACGTGAAAGCAGTTCCTTTCCCCTTAGCTAAATAAAGAGATACGCCACTCACTTTCATTTTCTTAAGATCTTGACCACTTGGCAAAACCGTAAAGTTAGGATCACCAGCAGGATGGCTTGGCATATAGGCCCAAGCGTTGTTGATATTTAAGGCGACAACGAAAATAATAAAAAACCGTGAGAGGATTCTCCCGACCATGTACTCCTCCTTGAGCCTGAGTTCAGATTGAAATTATTTTTTTGAGTATTTGAATAAGACTATCGAGTGAGGGGAATTCAAACAAGAATTCCAAACATAGACACCAGGAGAACTGGTGATTGGTCTAGCCATTATTTGCATCTCTAATGGATGTCGTTAGCAGAAGTAATCGCAATTAATTTTTTTTAATTTTGATTGGGGATTTATAAAAATTGAGGCATCTACAGACGCCTCAATAAGCATCAAACTATTATTAGTCGATGTAAGGGCGAGCTTGCTTGATGTACACTTGGCGAGCGCCGGTGTTTTCGCTATCCACTTTGAATTCCAGATCCAATGTGAAGTTGTCGTTCTTGGGATCAAGGACTGTTTTGAGATGAGCTTCTGCCTTTAAAGACTGGAACACTAAATCTTTAATTTCTTCATCCGACATAATCGGCTTTGGATTTTCATTGGATAATATGGTTTTTGTATCATCCGCAATATTGGATTTTTGTAGAATATGAACTTGGTAACGTGACATTTCTAAGAGCGCCGAACGATCAATTAATACCAAAATCTTTTCTGGCTTAATACCAGGATCAGGATTCGCGACGCTAAAAGTATCACCACGTTGAGCTTCGATGTAAACTCCAGGTCCCTGAAGGTCAGGTCGACCGGCAATATTTTTTGTTGCAACAACGCCGTCCACTTGCTCATCACCGAACGAAGGATTGACTTGAATTCCCATCTTTACGTCAAGATGTGGAATACCAAAAAAGTTACGCTCGTCGTAAGCACGGAGGTTCCAAACCGAAGACCAAACTGTACGAAGAGCTAACTTTAAGCTCTCTTGTTTTTCTGCCAGAGTTCTTTCTTTCCCTTTGCTTGCTGGTTTATAGGATTCAGAGGAATAAAGGCCCGCACCGTTAAAGTTAGGAAGATCTTCGGAGTTTGTCGAACTTCTGAGTTTGATTTTGGATGGCAAATTCTCTTTCGTTCTCACCTTTTCAAAAATATTTATGAGATCGTTGACAAGCTTTTGACTCACAACATTTGTAGGACTCATCATCAAAGCACGAAGAGCGTTGAGCTTTGTTTCTCGGTAAGTCACTCGCGAAATTTTCCTCATGAGCGGATCATTATTGATTTGTTTTATCGCCGTTTCAATTGTTGGGTTCGCTTGAATAAATTCTTGGTAGTAAAAGAATGGAATCGCAAAGCCAGGTCTCACCACAGTTCGTGAAGAAGTGTTTAAAAGTTTTGTGATTTCGGCGTAGTTAGCCGCTTTAGATCCTACTTTAATGTAGTCCGCAGAGCCCAACTGATCCGTCGTAAAGAGGGTCGATGTTTGAACATCCGATTGTAACTGAACCGGAACGACTTTTTTCTGTTCATAAAAGGCGGTAGCGGCTTGTTCTGTTGAAGGCTCGAGAGTGATTTTTCCATCAGCCGTAAGAAGCATGCGAATCCACGCTGCATCTGCAAAGGGTTTCAACAATTCATTATTAAACCCACCTGCAAGCTTTGAAATATCAAGATTTGGAGTTTTTCTTGCCCGCGACTTCAATTGAACATGTGAAAGGAGGTTTTGCTGCTTCAAAGTGATCGAACCTGCCACCACGGAAAGATCCATCGGCAACTCTTCAAAAACCGGGATAGAAAGGGGGTTTAAAGACTTAAATTTTGGCGACTCGGAAATCACATCCTGAGATGTTAGGTAAACGAGTTGTCCAACTGCTTCTCCCGGATTCATCACGGTCGCTTGTGCAAATACAAACTGACTTGAGCAAAGTACGAGAACAAACAGTGCAACTTTAGTGAAATTCATATTTATCCTACCTTTTTATTTTCTCGAGCAGAGTGGATGCAACAGAAACCCCAGAGGACTTCAGCGTGTTATCAACAAAACCCTGCATTCTCGGCTCTACTTCTTTCCACTGTTGAAAAGACTTGTTGAAAACTTGGTTCAGAGTATCGGTTGCGATTTCAATGATATTTAAGAGTTGAGAGGCAGCAGCGGTAACGTCTGCAGCAGTACGAATTTCTGAAACAAAATATTCCCAGTTATCTTTAATGAGAAAACCTTCGATGTAGATAAGATTTACTACGATCTCGACGATTTCTTTCATATCAAAACGTGCGAGCAAGCCTATTTCTTTTGAAATGTATTGCGTTGAAGTTACTAGCAATAAAAGCGTGCGCGCTTTAGTAGCCGTTGGCACCTGAATAATGTTGGTTTTAATTTCAGTAATGGCTTGAGAAAGAGCCAATAAATTTGGAATCGTACGACCTTCAGTTTTGATTTGTGTTGCAGCAGCCATAACTTTAGGTGCATTCAAAGCTTTTGCAAATTCTAAAACTTTTTCAATCGTAATGCTGTAATACTGCACGATCATTTCGCGAACTTTTAAAAGATCGACGTACTTTTCTTCAGCGGTCGCTGGAAAATCTTTGATATAGCCGTCGATCATATCTATAGCCGCAGGAGTGAGCTGGTTGTGAATGACGTTACGGATAGAATAGAGGCGCGTCACCCTTGAATCTGACGGAGTGGATGAGAAAGCTTCCTTTTTTTCGTCATAAATCTGACCAATCAACAGGCGAGCTCTTTCTAAAGAGGCTGATCCTGCGATCGGACTTGTTTTTACGAGAAGGAAAGCAGGCAAAAACTGGAAATCATTGCTCATAGAACTTAAATAGAAATTAAAGAAATGAGTCGCGTAGGCTTGCTCAAACTCGGTTCCACTGATTCCACGTAATACAAAAGAACGAGCGAGCTTTGCCGTCTTAAAAGTCCCGATATAATGTTTTTCAAGAACCCAATGGCGGACCATGGATTCTGCTTTCACCATCGCCCTCGCGTTTTGCGCTAAAAGAGCTGCGTGATTAAGAGCATGATTGCCATACGCATTCCCGTAGACGTACTCACCCATAAGTTCATAGTAATTTGTCGTATAGAGATTGCCGACGTAGAAATCGTTTTCTACGGCCAGCTTGCGGGCCACATCATTTCGAAATGCCGCTTGGAATTGAAAATTCTCTGGCGGAGCTTCCGTCACCGCAACTCGTGCATTAGGCCCTTGCAGAATATTAAGTCCAAAAGGACCTTTCGGTTGAGCTTCCATGCTTTTAAATAATGGGCCGACTTGAGCTTGTGCCGTACCTACGAGAAGAGAAATGAGAAGTATCAGTTTTTTCACGGCTTCCCCTTTATTTTACGTAGAGCTTCAAAACTTCTTGAGCTTCTTGATCAAACGCCGCTTCACCACAATTATTTTTGTCCGCTGTAGGCTTGCAGCCACGTACTCGGCCAAGCAAACGGATTAAGAGTTTGAATTCGGGAGTTCCCGGAGTGGAAGCTGGACGGTAAAACTGCACTTTGTCTCGCTCATAAGCCTGCTCACGTAATGGGATCCGGCCTGGGATAGTCACTCTTGTTGTCACATTCTTGCTTGAAAGATTTAAATAGGAAGGAAGAGACACGCCCGGATTCGAGAAGAAATATTGGCCATTGTTTTCTACGGTGAAGACATCACGAGAACCGTAGAGTCTTTGATAAAATTCTAGTTTTCTCTCTGCATTGATTTCTAAGTTAGAACCTTCACGTTTTCCAAGGCCGCTCGCTCCTTGAAGGTCGTAGGAAATCATGTACTCAACACCCATGACCTCTAGAGTACCGTTCCCGTCGATATCATAGACGTCGAAATCTTGGGACATACTTCCAAAATAAAACACCTGAATCATTTTCGAGTTTTCTACAGGGAAAATATGGCGAAGCTCCCAGATGTGTCCTGTTGAAAGGCGCGAACAACCGTGCGACACACCTCCACGCTTTACACTCCAGAATGTGTCGTGATCATTAGAAATATTTAATGCTTGTTTTACACCGACCGTTAAATTGCGAAAGCGTACCGCAGGGTTGTGATAACCATTTCCGATTCCTTCGTAATCCATTTTCGGAATCCAGCCATAATAAGGCTCGTCGCGAACATTATCCACTTCGCGAGACCCACCATAAGCGAGAAAGTTCCAAAGACCCGGAGTAGCAAAAAGAGGGATGGCGTTGCCACTTTGATCTCGCGTCTCTGCTTTTACAGAACCCGTTGGGTAGATGGCCGTAAATTCATTGTAAACCAGATAACAAGAATTACTATTGGCGCACTGAATAGCGTTTACCCATTGTCCATTTTGATAAGAACGAATTTGATATTTGCTACCAGTAAGAACTTTAAAGAGATCAAGAGCCGAAGCGAGGAATTGCGCCTCATCACCGTTCACTGCGAGTTCTGCCGCAGTAGAAAGTTTCGCCAAGACTTCTGTGGAAGGTTTTGCTGTATAGTTGATACGTCCCCACACCAAACTATTGATGGCCATAACCACTTGCTTTGGATCAACCGCAAACTTTGCCGTGGCCGCTCCAGGGAATTGAAAATTTTGTTTCATTTGAGTTTTCCAGTTAAGGAACTCTCTTTTTAAATCCACACGAAGAGAGAACACACGTCCTGGATTGAGCTGAGTGAAAACAGAAAGTGCCTTTGTATAGATAGACTCATCCGTTTCGCCACCTGTGCGTGCACGCTTCACAAACGCGAGAATTCCATAAGCGTTAGATTCAATGATTTTAAAATAAGACTCGAGTTGAGGTGAAAGTTTTGAGTTGGCAGGATTTACGTTGGCGGGAGCCACTTTTCCTGGAGCAAGTGGAGCGCTAATTTTTTTGTAAAACTCATAGCGCTTTACAAGATCAAAAAGATAATCACCGATTGTTTGTTCATCGAGAATAACGGAAACACGCGTTTGATTCCCACGCGCCAAACGAACATGAATTCGATTTGGAAATTGACTGCGAGCCGCAAAACCGGTGTAAAAACTTGGGTAATAACCGTTGATTGAGTGAGCTCCCGCAGCCCAAGATGTTCCCCAAAAAGGAAGATTGCGATTGTAATCTGAAATCGTCGTTTCATTTGCAAAAGATGAAAGTGTAGTAAAAAAAATGAAACTGAACATGAGTCTTTGGAACAGGCCGGACTTAGCCATGAAATCTCCCTCGTGTGATAATTTCGGATTGAGGGATACCGCTGCTGACTCAGAGCTGTAAAGGTTGTGGACAGTCGATGTAAAAATTCCTCTCATAGAGAGGATAGGTAAAAAAATTTGTTGAGTGCCTTTAACACAAAAATCGCCTCCAAAAAGGAAGCGATTTTAAAAGAATTACATGTCTAAGTTTTATTGAAAAAGCGGTTTTAAGCGCGGGACTGATGGTGTTGGACTTAGATCACCACGGAGCAATCCCCATTTTTGAGGGCCGGCTTCTCCATCCGTCAGGTTATAAATAAAAAAGCCCGTTATCCAGGGTATAGACTTCAAGATCCTGACCTTTTCATAAATGCAATTAGCGTTAGCAGTTTCACTGCGGGTTTCCTGGAGATCGCAACCAAACTCCGTCAACCAAAATGGTTTTCCTGTCAAGCCCGCATCCTGAAGCACTTTCTGTACACTTGGCTTACCCCAGCGAGATTCTAAAAGATCTTTCCTGAAGTCAGCAGGTTTTGACTTGGAATAGAGATGATAAGACACGACATCGAAAGTTTCTAAAGCTCCGTATTTACGCAACTCTTTTAAATAATTTCCTGGTTTACTCGAATGGATATGAGTCACTCCCGGTGCTGCAATCTGTGAATTAGGGGCATTTCGTCTAATAATGGGGGACGCAGGCTTGAGCAAAACCTCAATGTACTCTCTCATTGTACCTGCCCAAAATTCTTTAAGATTAGGTTCATTATGTATTTCCCATACATCCACATAGTCTCGGTAACGTGTGGTCATTGTATCTACGTATTTGATCCAAGCGTTACGATTGGGGACCCCATTGCTTTGTCCATTAGAACTCCAGAAAGAGGGCGGATAACCAAGGATATAAAAGACTTTCATGCCGCGAGATTTCAAATCTCTCAACATATAATCACTCCACGCAAAATCGTAGTTGTTCGCCGATCTTTCAACTTCACCCCAAGGATGAGAGACTCTCACCCAAGTCGCACCCATATTGCGCATAATTTGAATCGTCTGTCCCGCGGCTTGGTGAATGTTCACCCCGTAACCTTGCTGAGCCATGGCACTCGTAGAAATTAACAGCGCTATCCATATTAAAAATAAATTTTTCATCTTCGACTCCCCTTACAATGTTTTTTCTTTGCGAAATGTATCCCAAGAGCGAACGTAGTTATAAGCTTCAAGAAGCTGGTAATCCTTCTTCAGCAACTGATCGCGATCAGATAATTTTTTTTCATCTTTTTCTGTTTTAAGAAACCAAAAACTCGTCGTGGTTTCAGATTTCTTTTTATTCTTTTCTTTGTCGCCCAAGAGATGACCCTTCATGTCTTGCTCACGCTTGGCGGGTTTTGAGGAAACGGCCTTCTGAAAAAGCTCGGAGTCCACCTCTGGAACAGTAACATTGGGCTTAATCCCCTCTGCTTGGATGGAAACTCCCGAAGGCGTATAGTAGCGAGCCACCGTAAGCTTAAGTCCTGAGCCATCCCCTAATTTTACAACGGACTGTACTGACCCTTTACCAAAGCTTCTCTCCCCAACAATTAGAGCGCGCTTATTGTCCTGCAATGCCCCCGCCACAATTTCACTCGCGCTTGCCGAATACTCATTAATTAACACCACAAGCGGAAAGAATTCATAAGTACCCTCTTTCTTGGCGCTCACCACTTCCTTCATGTCTTTGTTGCGACCGATCGTGCTTACAATCACGCCTTCTTCTAAAAACATGTCGCTCACTTTGATGGCTTGATCAAGCAATCCTCCGGGGTTGTTTCTTAAATCAATCACAAGGCCTTTGATTTTTTTATTTTTCTTTACGTGCTCAGCCAGAATATTTTCAAAGTCTTTTGCGGTCTTTTCTATGAAACTTGTGATGCGAACGTAGGCGTAGCCATCTTCCAAGTCCGCATACTTAACAGATTTTATTTTGATTAAATCACGAACGATAGTGAATTCTTTTGGCTCGGTGAATCCTTCTCGAAAAACACCAAGTTTCACGGCCTTATCTTTTTTGCCACGCATTCTCTGAGCCGCATCGACAAGGCTAAACCCCTTTGTGCTCTCTCCATTGATGAAAACGATCTTATCGCCACCCTTAATACCCGCTTTCCAAGCCGGAGAATCTTCAATAGGAGAAAGGACCGTAAGAATACTGTTTTGAATGCTCATTTCTATGCCTATACCTCCGAATTCGCCGGAGGTTTCATTTTCAAATTCTGCAAATACATCGGGATTTAAAAAGTTCGTATGAGGATCAAGTTCATTAAGTATACCCTTGATACCACCGTAAATGAGCTTTTGCAGGTCCACTGGCTCAACGTAGTATTGCTGGACGAGATTCAGCACTTTTGCAAATACTTGAAGATTCTCGTAACGATCCTTGGCCTCTTTCGCAACCGCCACCTCTAACAATGGCCGCCCCATCAGCATTCCCAATAAAAATAGCAAGCTGCTAAACAGTAGAACCATTATCGTTCTTTTCATAAACTTCCTCGCACGTTACAGTTTCTTGTCACAGTGTCTTTTCATCGAACATTGAAATTTGGTAATTCTCTTCTGATTGAATCCACTCAATTGGATCTAATGGCTCAGAAAAATGCCTTACTTCAAAATAGCTACCAATACCCAGTGAGAAATATTGAGAACCGGTCCGACCAACAACATCACCTGTTTTGACCCTATCCCCCACCCGAACGTTGTTCTCGGCATGGTTACCGTAAACGGTGTAGTAGTGATCCCCATGAGAGACAACGACCGTTGGACCAAGACCAAAAACTGAGTTACTGAAAACAACATCTCCATCAAAAACACTTTGTACGGGCTCTGACTTCACAGTCTTATAAAAATGTCCTTTGAATCGTGTCGTTGTTCTGTATTTTTTGTCTAAGATATTTCCATAAGACTGCACCAGGACGCCTTGAACCGGCAAAGGAAGCCTTCCACGCAACTCAAAAAATATTCTTTTAAAATCTTGAGCCGATTCTCTCTGAGCAAGACCACGAGATTCTGTTCTGACCCTCTCAAGCTTCATAATTTCTTTAAAAGTTTCCTTGTCGAGGCCTTCTACGATTTTATTTTTTTGATCTTGTTGAGCTAAAAGCTGTTTTTCGTGAGTTTTAATTTCGCTTTCGATGTTTAACATGTGTTTTTTGTGGTTATTTAATTTTTTTGAGTAGATCGCGTGTCGTTTAAGATTTTTTTCGTAGCGGCGGATGAGCTTGTAATCTTTGTCAGCGACAATTTTAATAATTTTTAAATTACGATCTAATTCAGATGGAGTCTGACTTGAAAAAATCATTCTCATTGAATTTTGTCCGCTAAACTTATACAGCGATCTCAAGCGTGCACGCAACTGGTTACGCAAGTCCCCCAGATCCGTACCCACCTTTTCTAGAATTTTCGATGTCTCAACAATTTTTTCTTCGACGAAATACTTTTCGTTCATGAGGCGCTCTTTACGTTTGTTGATCTTCTTCATTCCAGAAGTCACCTTGAAAAGCTCAGAGAGAACTTTTCTCTTTTCTTCTTCTTTGCTAAGAATTCCGCTCTTAATATCTTGATAGCGTCTTTTCAAACTTGAATCGACGACACCTTCAGACTGTGCATGAAGTGAGGTAAGCAAAAGAAAAAGGCTAAGAACGATTCTCACTATGCTGGCTCCCCATCAGAAGAGACCGTAGTGATTTGCTTGACGCACCAGTAAGCGCTGAGCGCAGAAGACGCGCCACCTGCGACGATAGCGAGCAAAAACCAAGCCCAACTCAAATATTGAAAATGAGAGGTCAGCGCCAAGAAAGCCATATTTGTTTCAAAGAGATTGAGGCCCCACTGATAAATGCCGTAACTGATGACGATTGCTAAGGTGGAAGCCGCTGCGCCCAAGAGCGCTCCATCTACGATAAAGGGAGTTACAATCATAGAGTTTGTCGCGCCCACAAGATCTAAAATTTTAATTTCATCCTGTCGGTGCATTACGGAAGTACGAACCGAGTTCGCCACAACAAAGAGGCTTCCAATCAGAAGCATGAGGGCAATAAACCAGCCGCTTCTCGAAAATGTGGTTACGAAGGCCGCGTAGTTCTGAACCCAATCTTCCCCGTAAGAAACATCTTCCACTCCCTCAAAACTCATAATAGTTTTTGCAATTTCCTGAAGGTCGCCATAATCCATTCGAGAAGCAAGATCCATTTGAAAATTAGCGGGAAACGGATTTGCTATATCTTTATCCTGCAAAAGATTTGGTGAGTACTTCGCCATTTGATCTACAAAAGATTCTTGAGCGTCTTGCTTCGAAATAAAGTGGATATCTCGAAACTCTTCCATCTTCTTTAAACGCTGCTCAATTTTAGAAGCCGCTCCGATAGGTAAATCATCTTTCAAGTACGCGGTAATTTGAATCGACTCACCCCAATGGACCAGAATATTTCTCATATTCAAAGAGAGGGAAAGAAGGGAAATGATCACCGTGAAAGTAGCCGTTAACACCGTAAGTGTCGCGAGTTGTACACCAAAGTGATTACGCCAAGAAAATCTAATGTGTTTCCAGATCGATGAGAATCGACTCATAAAGAAACTCCGAGTGAAGCGTCGGCTTCCAAATGGCCTGATTTTAAACGAATGTTTTTGCGACTAAATTTTTTCACGAGTGCCATATCATGGGATGCAATGACAACCGTTGTTCCTTGAGCATTGATGGTTTTAAAAATCTCCATGATTTCTTGGCTGAGCTCTGGGTCTAGATTTCCGGTTGGTTCATCGGCGATAAGAATTCCCGGCTTATGCACAAGAGCGCGCGCTATTGCCACTCTCTGCTGCTCTCCACCCGAAAGTTGTTCAGGAAAAGAGGTGGGGCGAAACTTTAAGCCCACCATATCCAAAACTTCGCTGACACGTTTTTGAATTAACGCCGGTCTTTCTTTTTGGATTTCTAAAGGCAGCGCAATATTGTCAAAAAGACTTCGTCCTTTTAAAAGTTTAAAATCTTGAAAAACCACTCCAATTTTTCTACGTAAAAATGGGATGTCTCTTTGAGAAATCTCGTTGAG
>JBFWOZ010000033.1:0-33016 GCA_050250255.1 Bdellovibrionales bacterium
AGTGACTTCCGTCTGAAGGGGTTCGAACCTGTCCCTGTGATTCCGGCAGGTTAGTGTGTTCGTAATTTCGCTGACTTAGCTTTTGCTACTTCTAAGATCCGATTAGTAGCACTCGGAATTTGGCGGAAAGGGTGGGATTCGAACCCACGGAACCCGCGAAGGTTCTCCGGTTTTCAAGACCGGCGCGTTCAACCGCTCTGCCACCTTTCCGGGGTCAGTTCTATGGATTCTGACTCCTCTTGGCAATCACTATTTCCCTCTTGAAGTGTCGTTTTGGGCTTATATGATGAACACCATGGGCGGTGGCGCTTTGGCACGTTGCGCGGTATGAAAAACCGGCAAGGCTTTTGCTCCACCCTCGTAAAAGGTCGCAACAGACTTCAAATTGGGGGAATTATGAAACTACTTATCGTTATCGCTCTGGTGTTTTCGAGCTCGTGGGCATGGTCTGCAGACCAATCAGCCTTAATCTTAAGAGATGCGGCTCAGGATCAAGCTATCAAAGAAAAGCTTGCTAAAAAAGATCAAGAATTGATTCAAAAACGACAGGCCCTGGCTCGCGTTCTTGGAGGATCAAGCGTCACTCAAAACGACAACACCTGCATGGAAAAATGTATGGATTTGTGTAATGGCCAAGGCACGGGCGGAAGCGCCGCCTGTTGGAATAAATGTGTTCAAGAGGGTTACTCAAGTGCCACTTGCGCTGGTCGATGTGGCGTCAGCACAGGCCCTGGAAGCCGTGCCTGCTGGAACAAATGCACCCAAGAGGGTTACTCGAGCGCCACCTGTGCAGAACGCTGCCGAGTGGATTCTAGTGAAGGAAGCGAAGCTTGTTGGAATAAGTGTCTCAATGAAGGCTACAATAGCGCAACTTGTGCTCCTCGCTGCGGTACAAGCACTCCTGGTGGGAGCCAGGCTTGTTGGAACAAATGCACCAACGAAGGTTACAACAGCGATACGTGTTCACGGCGCTGTGGAACTAATTAATATTCAGGGATCCATGTATTCAGGGTAACCAGAATACTTGGATCCCTGAATAAACAAAAAGTCTGTTTATTTAATGAAAGTCTTGCCATCAAAATAGGGGACGAGCGCTTCAGGAATTTTGATGGTGCCGTCCTCTTGCTGATAGTTTTCTAAGATCGCAATCAGCGTTCTTCCGACCGCCAAGCCAGAGCCATTAATCGTATGCACGAACTGTGGTTTGCCACCTTTTTCCTTAAAACGAATGTTCGCACGACGAGCTTGGAAGTCTTCAAAGTTAGAGCAAGAGCTGATCTCGCGATAGGCATTTTGGCTTGGAAGCCAAACCTCAAGATCATAGCATTTTGCTGCCGCAAAACTGATATCGCCGGTGCTTAAACACATCGTGCGGTAAGGAAGCTCTAATTTTTTAAGAATGGTTTCGGCGTTGGCTACCAACTTCTCATGTTCTTCGTAAGAAGTTTCAGGACGAGTAAACTTCACGAGTTCCACTTTATCAAACTGGTGCTGGCGAATGAGGCCCTTTGTATCTTTTCCGTAATTACCGGCTTCAGAACGAAAACAAGGTGTGTAAGCGGCATAACAAACCGGCAACTGCTCGGCTTCTAAAATCTCGTCACGGAAATAGTTCGTCACCGGGACTTCGGCTGTGGGAATTAAAAAATAATCCGTGTCTTCCAAATGGAAAACATCCTGGCGGAACTTTGGGAGTGTACCAGTTCCAAACAGACTTGCACTATTCACAATGAACGGCGGAAGGGTTTCGATGTAGCCGTGCTCTTTCGTATGAGTGTCGAGCATGAATTGGATCAATGCACGTTCAAGGCGGGCCGCCGCACCCGTTAAAATTGCAAAACGAGCACCGGCGATTTTTCCGGCTCTTTCGAAGTTTAGAATTCCTAAATTTTCTCCAAGCTCTGTGTGATCCTTTGGTTTAAAAGAAAGAAGAGTGGGTGTTCCCACCGTACGAATGACCGTATTATCGTCCGCAGACTTACCAATGGGAACGGACTCATGACAGCGGTTAGGGAAATGTGCAGCTTCGTGAGTCACTCGTGCGTCGATCTCTGCAACTTTCGCCTCCAGTTCTTTTACCGCCGCGCTTAAGTTCTTCATGGATTCGAGAGCCGCAGTGGCGTCTTTTTTTTCACGTTTTAATTGGGCGATGTCTTGCGTGATTTTGTTTTGTTCCGCACGCTTGGTTTCAAATTCGGTGATCGCTTTTTTACGCTCGGAATTGAGAGTTAAAAGTTGATCGAGTTGATCAGGATTTCCGCCGCGGTTGAAAAAATCTTTTTTATAGGCGTCGAGGCCGCCTTTTTCGAGGGCTTTAATATCGATCATAAAAAGAACCTTTGGGTACGGTTATGACGGGCGAAAAACCTTATTCGCCCGGACTGATGAGTATATACATCCTGAGGAGCATGCCGACAAGTAGGCAGACGAGATTAAAAATAACCACGCCCCAAGCACCCCATGGCTTGGAAATTCTCAAAAAAACGGCCATTGTCAGCACGATGACGAACCAATAGGCCATAGAGCCATAGTTCATCAGTTCATGACCGATAATGGCAAAAACTGTCCCTAAAAAAAGCCCACTAAAAAATTTGAGCGAAAAAACGAAGAGATTGGAGGAGCTACTTTTGATTTTATATTGCATGTCTTGAATAATGCTCATTCGACAGAACCTCCTATGTTTTTTATTCGATCCGCAATGGCTGATCGATCCATGGCATTCGGTAAAATTTGTAAGTACCGATTGTAAAACCGAACTGCACTCATATTATCGCCCTTCATTTCGTAGAGCGCACCATATTCCTTAAAAATTTCCGCATTTCCAGACTCTTTTGCTTCAGCAATGCGGAGCATAGAAAGTGCGACATCGTATTGGCCCGAAAGTCGGTAAGCTTGTGCGAGTTTTACGTAAACTTCTGAACCTTGAGAGCGAAGCTTAAGAGCCGCCTGATATTCCATTGTGGCTTTTGAGTACTGCTTCTCGGCCATTTGAATATCACCCGCTAAAAGATAAGCATCGGCAACATTAGGGTTGAGTCTTTTCTCTGCCTGAGCTTCGGCCATGGCCTTGCTCGTATTTCTTAAAATCAAGTGTGCTTTACCGAGAGAATAATGAGCTCTTGGAAAGCGCGGGTTGATGGAAAGCACTCTTTCAAACTGAGAAACGGCGGGTAGAGGCTTATTGAATTGTAAATAGAGATTGCCCGCAGAAAACAGAGGCGCGGCATCTGAAGGATCGAGCGCGGCCGCAGCTAAAAAGCTAGCAAGGGCTTCGTCGAGGCGATTCAATTGCTGATTGTATTCACCCTGTAAAATGAAAGCGCGTTTATTTTTGCCCTCCACATTCGTTACGGATTTAAGAATTTCGGCGGCCTCAGCAACTTTGCCTTCTTTCTTTAAAATTCTTGCGAGATTAATTTTGTATTCGGAAATACTAGGATAAGCCTCAACGAGTTTACGAATATAGTTAATACCTGCGGCAGATCCTTGAACATCCGTAAGGACCTCTGCGTAAAAGGATTGAGCTTCGGGATTTCCTTTGTCGAGTTCAATAGCATGTGAAATCCAACTGTAAGCTTCACGCGCATCACCGGTATTTTTGTAAGCTTGTGCGAGAAGAATCATCGTCGGAATATTTGTATCATAAAGCGCGAGTGCTCGTTTTGCGCTGGTAATCGCACCCTTGTAGTTGTTGCGTCGATATTCCACCAATGCATAGCCATGAAAAATTTCGTAGCGCTTTGGAGAAATTTTTTGCGCCTTTTGGAGAATGGCGGCCGCGGCTATAAAATCAAATTTTTGAGAGTAGTAATCCGCAAGTGTGACGTAGGCTTCAATCAAATTAGGATTTGTCTGAATTGCTTTATTTACCCATGCAATAGCATCTTGGCTTTGATTGAGTTGCCATAAACTTTGAGCTGTTTTAAAAGCGGCAGTGGCATTTTTAGGATTGGCTTCAAAAGCGGCCTTATACTGTGCTTGAGCGGCTAAATAATTTTGACCGAGCACGTACTGATCGCCGAGAGCCATCAGATCACGATCAGTTTTTGAGATACGATTAAGAATTTTTTCTCCACCAAGAGTTTGAATAAAGGCCGAAAGACCGGGTAAGGCTGCATCTAAAGCATAAGCGCGCTTGGCCCATTCGAGAGCTTCGGAAGTATTCTTTTTAGAGCCATAAACTTGAGCGAGTGCGTAGCTCGCTTGTGCTTCCACATTTTGTAAAAGACGGTCCGTTCCTGTGAGCGCAGAAAGCAGTAGCTCTTGAGCTTGATCGGGGTGTTTGAAGGATTGCCACTCAATGATACCGAGAAGGGCTTTAGTTTCGTCATGTTTTGGGTTTCGCTTATTCTTCTCTCGCAAAAGATTTGCAGCGGTAGAGGCGTCGCCCAGTCGATACTGCAAATGAGCCTCTGACACGAAAGGCTTGGCCCATTGTGGCCAAAGCTGTTGAGTTTTTTGAAGATATCCAATGGCCGTTTTAAGATCACCTTGATTCGCAAGAGTTTCTGCTTTGAATTCATAAAAAATGGCGACCGTGGGATTTGCGGCTAACAGAGAATCAATAAGACCTACGGTTTCTTGAGTCTTTCCATACATTAGCTGTGTGGCAGATCGACAAGTCGAAGAATGAAGTCCGGTAGGATCGATTTGCCCAACAATTTTCAGGGTTTGCTGAACGCTTAATTTGTCTGTTTCATCTTGGTAAGCAAAAGGCCAAAGCTCACGGTAAGTCATGCATAAAAGTGAAAGAGCATCGGCTCGCTTCTGATTATTTTCAAGAATGCGAACCAGTTCGTTCATAGCCCATACGTAGCCGGTCACTGTGTCGGATTCAAAAACGGCTGTAATTTTTTTATAGGATTTTTCAATTTCTTCAGAGCTGTCATTATTGATATTTTTCCCGGGAGCAAGAAGACGAATGGGTTCTGCTCTCTGGTGTCCATCATCAGGATACAAAATATAAATCAGAGCACAAAAAGCAATTCCCAAAAGGGCAGTGGGGACGATTTGTATTTTGGCTTTTTTCTTTTCTTTAAGTTCAATCGTTCTGGGTTTCGCGGGAGCAACCGGAGGCGGTGTCGGTTCAACGGAAGGTTTAGGCTCCTCAATAGTTTTTTTCTTTGACGTCTTTACTTTCGCGGTACCAAATTGTTTAGGTTCCTCAGGTTTTGTTTGCGGTGGCGGCGTCTGAGCTTTTAAATTTTTGGTTTCCGAAAGAGTGGCCGAAACAGACTTTTGGAGCTCTTCTACTTTTTCTTCATGTTCAACTTGAGAGTTTGTTTTTTCTAATGAATCTACGAATCGATCGTAAAAGGGTGTGTGGGTGAGTGCGACCCAGAATCGATGAGGTTCTTCGCCAAGCAGATCGGCTTCGTTTAAAATTCCTTTGTCGATAAGACGGAAGAGGGCGTCGGCATTGAGAGGACCAAACTCCTCACCGCTAGGAATGCGCACATACCAAAACCGATTCTTGAGATCTTCGTTCGACATGTTTTTATATTCTCATTGAACGCTTAGTTGATGCGAGCAGAAAGTTGCCGTCCGCCGAGAAGATGGAGGTGCATGTGAAATACGGTTTGGCCACCCTCCGTTCCAGTGTTGATGACGACGCGATATCCACGTTCGGAAAGCTGTTCTTGAGCAGCGACCTGGACCAAAGCCTTGTGCATTTTCGAAAGAATAGTAAAGTCAGTCACTTCAGCGAGCGAGTCGACATGGAATTTCGGCACAAAAAGATAATGGATCGGAGTGATGGGGGAGATATCTTTAAACCCTAAAACCTCCTCATCCTCGTAAACTTTTTGAGCAGGAATTTTACCCTGAATGATTTTACAAAAGATGCAGTCTTCTTTAAACACGTTATTCCTTCATCCTCCTGATGTTGGCACCCACGGATTTTAATTTTTCTTCAAGTGCTTCGTATCCGCGATCCAAATGATATATGCGATTCACATGTGTTTCGCCTTCGGCAACAAGCCCGGCAAGAACGAGACTCGCGCTGGCGCGAAGATCTGTCGCCATAACGGGGGCTCCTTTTAAATTTTGGGTGCCGGTCACAATAGCAATTTGGCCTTTTTGAAAAATCTGAGCTCCCAGTCGCACAAGTTCTTGTACGTGCATAAAGCGATTTTCAAAAATAGTCTCCGTGACTGTGCTGGTGCCTTCGCACCTGCACATCAAAGCCATAAACTGAGCTTGAATGTCGGTGGCAAAGCCTGGATAAGGATCCGTTTTAATATCCACGCCTCGAAAGGATTTTGTAGGGTGCACATGCACCGAATTTTTCTCAACATCAATTTTAATTCCACTCTCACGCATGGCTTCTGTTAGAGAATGAAAATGTTCCGGGATGCATTTGTTCACAGTGAGCGCTCCGCCGGTGATAGCCCCCGCAATCAAAAGTGTTGCAGCTTCAATACGATCGGGGATCACGTCATGTTCCGCGGGCTTGAGGCTTTCAACCCCTTCGACGGTGATGGTGGATTCACCCGCATTTTTAATTCGTGCACCCATTTTGTTAAGGTAATTTGCAAGATCAACAATTTCAGGTTCCTGAGCGGCGTTGTGAATTGTGGTTTTTCCCTCTGCCAGAACGGCGGCCATTAAAATATTTTCGGTTCCGCCAACCGTTACAAAAGGAAACTCAACGTCAGCCCCTTTAAGTCTTTTTGCTTTAGCATGTACGTAACCGTGATCCAAATTGATGGTCGCTCCGAGAGCCTGCATTCCATTTAAGTGAAGATCAATGGGCCGAGTTCCAATCGCACAGCCACCAGGTAAGCTCACAACCGCTTCGCCGTAGCGGGTGAGGAGTGGGCCCAAACATAGAATGCTCGCACGCATTTTTCTTACGAGATCGTAATGAGCTTCGGTGGAGCTGGCTTTTTGAACCGTCACTCTCAAAGTATTTTTCTCAAAACTGGTTTTACATCCAAGCGATTCTAAAAGCTGACAAGTGGATTCAATGTCTTTGAGGCGAGGAACGTTATGAAATACATGTTCGCCATCTGCGAGAAGTGTTGCGAACAGAAGTGGTAAAGAAGAATTTTTAGCTCCCCCAACGATGACAGTGCCGTTGAGAGCTTTACCACCTTGAATAACAAATTTGTCCATGGAGTTCCTTAAGGTCTAGTTGTATCCTACAACGAAGCGATCAAAGCCCGCTAAGTCTTGCATCACTCTTATTTTATGAAAAATCTTAGAGGATTGAAAGATTTCTTTTACTCTCTGGCTTTGGCCCATGCCGATCTCGAATACACAAATTCCCGGATGATGGATGACTTGTCCCGCAGACCGCAGCCACGCTTCAATCTTCTCGTAACCTGACGGTCCTGCATAAAGGGCCAGTGCGGGTTCAAACTTATGTACATGGGCTTCAACCGCAGGATCATTATTAGCAATGTAGGGTGGGTTAGAAACAATAATGCGAAACTTATTATCGTGTATTTTTTGAAGGTGTTTAGCTTCGACAGCACTCAAATCACATTCCACAAAAAAAGTACGGCTCGCAAGTTTTAAATTTTGGGCATTGGCTTGTGAAACTTCAATAGCGCCTCGAGAAATGTCCACGCCCACCAGAAGAGACTTTGGGATTTCTTCAAGTAAACTGAGGCCAATGCAACCACTCCCACAGCCAAGATCCAAAATAGAAATACGATCTTTTGGAAAAGTTTGTTCCTTAAGCCATTCTAAAACAATGTCCATGAAGAGTTCTGTTTCAGGTCTTGGAATCAACACTTGAGAGTTCACAAAAAAACTATTTTTATAAAACTCTTTCTTCTGGGTGATGTACGCGATGGGTTCACCTGTCAGCCGTCTTTGCACAAGGCCTTCCCATGTCTTCAACTCTTCTTCGTAAAGTGTAAGGTGATTTTGGGTTAAGAGTTGCGTCTCGCTCAAGTTTTTTAAAAAACGCATGAGCAAATCGGCATCGAGTTTTGCGCTTTCAAAGCCTTTGGCTTGAAAAGCAAGAGTCGCTTCTTGAAGAAGTTGTTTTAAACTTCTCGAAGCGGTCGACATTAAACTTGAGCCTTCAAGGCTTCCGCTTGAAAGTGAGCAATGAGAGGTTCCACCACGATGCCCATATCACCATTCATGATTTGGTTGAGCTGATGAACGGTAAGGCCAATGCGATGATCCGTCAGTCGAGACTGAGGAAAATTATAAGTACGAATACGCTCAGAGCGATCACCCGTACCAATTTGTGCGAGTCGCTCAACCGACGCTTCTTTAATCGCCTTCTCCTCAGAAAACGCAAGCATCCTGGCGTAAAGAATCTTCATCGCTTTGGATCTGTTTTTAATTTGTGATCGCTCATCTTGGCAAGCCACCACGATTCCGCTGGGAATGTGAGTAATACGTACGGCCGAATCTGTTTTATTCACGTGCTGTCCGCCAGCTCCGCTTGCGCGATAAACATCAATTCTCAAATCAGCGGGATTGATTTCAATATCCACTTCGTCGGCTTCTGGAAGAACAGCTACGGTCACCGTTGAAGTGTGCACGCGACCTTGAGTTTCGGTCTGGGGTACGCGTTGAACACGATGCACTCCGCTTTCGTATTTCAAAAAACTATAAACACGATCTCCGCTAATAGAAACCACAACCTCTTTGTAGCCGCCGGCGTTTCCGCTTGAGGCCGACATCAGCTCAGTGTTCCAGCCTTTTTGTGCGGCAAACAAACTGTAGGCACGACAGAGCTCTTCCGCAAAGAGACTGGCTTCGTCGCCTCCGGCTCCGGCACGGATTTCGAGAATGATATTTTTATCGTCGTTAGGATCTTTTGGTATCAGCAGAATTTTGAGTTCTTCCGCGAGACGCGCTTGTTCGGCTTCGAGCCCATTCATTTCTTCTTTGGCGAGCGTGCGAAACTCTTCGTCTTTTTCGTTTTGAATGATGTCTTTGTTGGAAGAGATATCTGCTGAGACTTTTCTGTATTGTCGATAAACGTTCACGATCTTTTGAAGGGTGTTGTAGTCCTTCATCAGTTGTCGGTATTTTTTTTGATCGTTGGTTACGCTGGGATCTTGTAGCTGGCGTCCTATGTCCTCAAAACGAGTTTCAACATCATCTAGTTTGGTGAACATAGAACGTTAAGCTTTACTGGAAAGTGTTTAGGCTTTAGTGGCAGGAGTGTTTTTTGCGTATCGTTTACGGAAACGCTCAATACGGCCTTCTGTATCGATTAACTTTTGTTTTCCTGTGTAGAAAGGATGACATTCGCTACAAATATCCACGCTGAGTTCTTTTTTTGTAGAACCCGTTGCGATGACACTTCCACAAACGCAAGCGATCTTGGCTTCAGAGTAAAAACTAGGATGAATCTTTTCTTTCATGAGTAAATCCTTGTAAATGGAAGGGAATGAATTAACACATTCCGCGGGTCCTTGTCGAGAGCTGTATGGCTAAAACAAAAACCCTGTATTTTCAACAACTTAAGGCTCGGACAGACCTTAGCTACCCATATTTGCAAGGAAATCGGCGTTTGTCTTGGCCGATTCCATCTTTCCGATCAGGAATTCCATGCTGTCCACAACGTTCATTGGGGCCAGAACTTTACGTAAAATCCAGATACGGTTGAGATCGTTTTTCGCCACAAGGAGATCCTCTTTACGAGTTCCCGACTTGTTGATGTCCATACATGGGAAAATACGTTTTTCCATGAGCTTACGATCCAAATGAATCTCACTATTCCCAGTACCTTTAAATTCCTCGAAGATGACTTCATCCATACGCGAGCCGGTATCGATAAGGGCTGTTGCAATGATCGTGAGACTTCCACCTTCTTCGATGTTACGAGCTGCTCCGAAAAAGCGTTTTGGTTTGTGAAGAGCGTTGGAGTCCACACCGCCTGAAAGAATTTTTCCTGATGGCGGAACCACCGTATTGTAAGCACGTGCAAGACGAGTGATGGAGTCGAGAAGAATCACCACGTCATGTTTGTGTTCCACAAGACGCTTGGCTTTTTCGATCACCATCTCGGCAACTTGAACGTGACGAGCCGGTGGCTCATCGAAAGTCGAAGAAACAACTTCGCCTTTTACGTTGCGAGACATATCCGTGACTTCCTCAGGCCGTTCATCGATCAGAAGAACGATGAGTTTCACTTCAGGATGATTTTTTGTAATGGCATTCGCGATGTCTTGGAGAAGAACGGTTTTACCCGTTCGTGGAGGTGCCACGATCAGAGCGCGCTGCCCTTTTCCGAGGGGAGACATCATATCCACAACGCGAGTTGTGTAATTTGTAGGACTCCACTCGAGCTTGAGGCGTTCTTCTGGATACAGAGGAGTTAAGTTATCGAAAAGAATTTTTTCTTTCGACTGATTGGAAACTTCATAGTTGAGAGACTCTACTTTTAAGAGAGCAAAGTAGCGTTCGCCTTCTTTTGGAGGACGAATCGTTCCGCTCACCGTATCACCGGTTCTTAAACCGAATCGACGAATCTGCGAGGGACTTACGTAAATATCATCTGGACCTGGGAGATAGTTATAATCAGGAGATCTTAAAAATCCGTAGCCGTCTGGGAGAATTTCTAAAACACCGTTACCGTAAATGTCTCCGTAGCGTGCCGCTTTTTTAAGAACTTCGAAAATCAATTCTTGGCGACGAAGACCTGCGGGATGTTCAATTCCAAGCTTGATAGCAAGGGCTGTCATCTCGCCGATATTTTTTGATTTTAAATCTTTAGAGTTGAGGGCGCGTCTTTCTTCTTCAGTCAAATTCGCCATGAACTCTTCGCTCTCATGAGCTTGGTTCTTTTCGGCTTCGGTATCTACCGGCAAACCTTGTGGATGTTCTGCAGGGGCTGGATTTGGAGAAGCATTCATATGTTCTTCGGGTGACATATCGTCATAGTGATCGTTGTTTGGTGGCATGTCGTGACGGTCATAGCGATCGTTAGTGTAACGTCTGCGGTTATCATTGTTTTGGTGTCTGTTTCTTCCGCCACCACCACCGCTTTGGTGTCGACTTCTTCCACCCCCGCTGTTGTTGTTGCGGTCAGGTCTACGGCCGCCTCGCATTTGATGGCGCGGACGTTCTGCTCTTTCGCTGCCAGAATCCGTAGATTCGCCTTCTGTGGGTTTTTTAGAACCTTCTTCTTGAGACGCTGGTTTATTTGGATTCTCAGCCACGCAGAAAAAACTCCTTATTGATTGATTTCTTTAGATGGGACAATTTGTTTCGATTTTTTAATAATTATTTTTTATGGTTATTTAAACTTTTTAGGTTTGTGTTTTGACTTCAGCTTGAATTGTGTCGGTAAGGTCAATTTCCAGGAGGCTCTCCGGAATGTCAACCATTTTAATAGCTTCACTCTTTATTACCCGAAAGAACCCCATTAGATTTTATATGGCGATACTCAACATCTATTACGTTTTCATTTGTGGCAGGGCTTGAAGAAGGTGGAGGAGTGGGCACGCCTTTAAAGTGGTGCATACGGAACTGTACTGAGGGAACTGGATTCACCATAATTTTGTAAACATAAGCCACGGCAAAAAAGCCACCCACCCAAACTCCTTGTGGACCAAACACCTCTTGTCCAAACCAGGACATAATGAAAAACCATGTCATATTCCACGCAAGGGAAAACAAGCTCCGCGAGGCCAAGAGGACGGAAAGCGTGGCTGGAAAAATCATTACAAAAAGAACGACGGAGCAAAAGAAAATCCACATGCGAAATGTACTATCCAAAAATCAAAAAAAGTTCACGTCTAATTATAAGAAACTTATTTAATTGTTGTAGGATCAAACGTGATAGCAACAGAAGAGCCTTGAACCGGAATCGCCGTGCCGTGAAAAATCACGCTGTTCGAACTTGCCTCATAAGTCCAACCGTTCGCGGCATCTTGTGGAACCGCGCTGCCGTTAACAGAAACAGCGATTGATGTAACCACTGGCGTACGGTTAAGAAAAAACTGTGTAGAAAGTTCTGCGATTTTGTTCTGAATTTGGTTGAGAACAGTGGCAAAGTTATCGCAAATACTTCCCTTCACGCCACCTGTTGCATCGACGAGAGCGGCATAACGAGTCGCGATACTTGCAGCTGCGTGGCTCGCATTTTTACAAGCCTGATCCCAAACCGCGATTCCCGAAACGGAATATTTTCGAGTCGCACCTGAAGATTGAGTCAGAGTATCTAAATAAGTCACGTAGCTTTGAACAGTGTGAAGAGCGGCGCTCGCATAATTTTTATTAAGACTGAAAGAACCGTTGTGAGAAAAATCATCTTCGTCGCTCACAATAATCACTGAGAGATAGGCATCTGATCTTCTAAAGTCACTATTGAGTGTGCTACTAAGAGCTGTCTTGAAACTTTGAAAAGCTCTTTCATCTCCAATGCCATTAATACCTTGAGTGATATTTGTCGCAAAAGTCGGGAAGAGATTGGGAGTATTAGGTTTAATAACAAATACGCCCGTGTGACTTGTGGCATCTGTTCCATCTTTTAAGCGTGCTAAATTGGCGTTTCCAAAAAGAGCTGCCCACGAATCTGTTGTTGTCACGCCCATGCGGTAGTCATAGCCCTTTGCAGAAAAGCTTTGGATAAAAGAATTAAAGTTATTAGCAAGATTGGTCTGCGCAGGTTGCATAGAACCTGAGTTATCAATCACCCAAAGAATATCCATTTTATTATTCAAAACCGTCCCCTGATTAAAGACGTTGGTATCTGAAAGTAATGAAAAACTAGGAGTGTCGTTCGCACACCCCATGAGACTTGTGCTAAGAGCTGTAAGAGAGAGCACTTTATTGAGTTTCATTATCCAACCCCTTAATGCAACGCAGCAATGCGTTACATGAATCCATTCTAGCCCACTTCCCCCGGTCTACAAACTTTGTGAATATTTCGTGAAAATTCATGGATTTAGTAACATTTGTCTCAAGATAAGACGGCCTAAATACTGGATTCTACAGAGCTCTTGGATGGTTGGAAAAGTAAGGGGTAAGAGGCTGATCAAAGACTCGACGAAATTTGGGAGATTAAATTCCTTATTCTATCCTGACGATAGTCTTAGGGTGTGGTCTCACTTCGCGGAGGCCACACCCTAACATATCTGTAAGGAAACCTCACTATGACGAATGCAAATGGCGGCAACACGAAGGTTTTTAAGAAGGGTGAATACCTTTTTAAAATGGGCGATAAGGCCAACTGTCTCTATGTGATACAGTCGGGCTCCGTGAGCGTTCATACTCCTCGTGCAAAACAAAATATCGAAATTTATTTAGCCGGTAATTCCCAGATGGTAGGGGAACAGTCGCTGACTGGTGCTACAAATCATCTGTATTCTGCGGTGGCTTTAACGGAAACAAAAGTTTTTGAGATTCCTGCGGACGTTTTAAGGGCGCAGATTGAAGCCAGTTCACAAATGGTGAAGGTTCTCAGCAAAAGTCTTACAGAGCGAATGAAGAATATTTCTGCCGAATTGAAGTCTTTTAAATTAGAGCGCGACAACAGCCCGTGCCCGCAAGAATTTGTACCAAAACTTTTCGGCACTTTTTATCACATCTCCAAACATCTTGGAAAACCAGGCAAAGATAATAAGTGGACTGTGGATTGGCGTGCCCTTAAAAGTTACGCCCAAAAAGTGTTTCTTGAGCAGCCTAAAAAAATAGAACAAGTACTGAACATTTTTGTAAAGTTGAAGCTCATTGAGCTCCAGATGGTAAAAAATGAAGATGATCCTAAGGCAGTTGAAGAGTTGGGTTATATCCATATTTCTGAACTCATTCTTATTGAACAGTTTTTTGAATACTTTCAATATTACTTTTATAAGAGCGGTAAGGCCGACTTGTTAAAAGTAGATGAAACGTGTTTTGAATTAGTGAGCGCTATTCTTAAGGAAGCAGCTGGAGAGAAGCCAGATCGTCATGGCGCTTGCCGATTTGATTATTCAAAGTTCATGGATAACGTGAAAAAGAATGTTGGTTTAAATCTTAACAACACTCACTTTGAACGCCTCGAACAAAAGGGTCTTTACGTAAAACGTGCGACCCAGGACGGTGGCGGAGTTATGCTTTCTTTTGATTTCAATGAATTCCATCGCACTTTTTTTAGCTGGCGTGTGCTTCGTGAAATCGATCGTTGGAACGAAAAAGGTTTTGTTGATCCTAATGAGGAAGAACAAAGGAAAATTGTCTCCCTTAATCGTGATGGACCCGAGTGTCCTTCTTGCCGTGAAGTCCTTCAGGATAAGCAGAAGTTTTGTGGCAATTGCGGGATGAAGCTCGTCGCTTAATTATTTCAATTATTATAATTTGGTAATGAACTGAAGGCCACAGTCTACGGGTGTGGTCCATACCACTTTGGCCATGATTTGGTGTTGTCGAACTGTGGGATCGGGCGAAAGAACGAGGACTTCCACTACGGTACCGATGTCATAGTTAATCGAGGTGATAATTTTTGCACCTCCACGACTGAGATTTACGATCTCGCAGGTGTTCCAATCAGGAAGCCCAATTTGCCTGACTTGAGCCTTTGTGGCGGTGTCAAAGCGAGGGAACTTCCTCATTTTTATAAATTTGTCGTCGTCGTTTTCTGCCATTTCAAGCTGTCCAAACTCTACACTACCTATCGAATGTACAGTGTGCTAAACACACTCCATTGTTAACCTATCGGATTTATGAGTCGCTTGCTTGATACTTTAAAACTGAATCCCTTCGTCTTAGCACCAATGGCTGGGATCACGGACTGCGCCTTTCGTTCTTTCATGAAGGAAATGGGCACGTCTATCGTCGTGTCGGAACTCGTCTCGGCGAATGGACTAGAGTATGATAGCCCAAAGACCAAACAGTTAATGCGCTTTGAAGAAATACAAAGACCAATCGGAATACAACTTTTTGGTGAAACTCCAGAGATTATTGCACGTGGAGCACAAGCGGTTGAACAGATGGGTGCAGATTTTGTAGATCTCAACTTTGGCTGTCCTGTTCCGAAGGTTGTCAAAAAAGGGGCAGGGGCTGCAACATTAAGAGATCTCTCGCGTCTTCAGGAAATTCTTTCTTGCGTGAAAAAAGCGATCAACATTCCACTCACTATAAAAATCAGAACCGGTTGGGACGAGGATTCTCGCAATGCCCATGAGGTTGTTCACGTCGCTTACAACGAAGGCATCGAGTGGGTTGCGATTCATGGCCGCACGCGCGCGCAACAGTATGAAGGCAAAGCCGACTGGGAATACATTGCTGAAGTAAAAGCAAAAAGCAAAATTCCAATTCTTGGAAATGGTGACATCGCGAATGCCGAAATGGCCGTTAGACGTTTAGAAGAAACGGGCTGCGATGGCGTGTTGATTGGCCGCGGTTGCTTAAAAAATCCATGGATTTTTACCGAAGCACTCACAAAATGGCGCAAGGAAGACGCGGCTCCGATTCAAAAAGACTTTCACACTTTATTTTTGCGACTGCGTGGACACTTAGAAAAACATGTCGATGAGCGCGTGCTTCTCATACAAATGAAAAAATTCTCTTCCTGGTTCAGCGCAGGTTACCCAGGTGCTTCCCAATTCCGCCGAGACCTTTTCACTTCTAAAAGCCTCGAAGAAGTCTACGGCACCGTCGACGGTTACTTCGCTAAGCTTTCTACGCTTCCTCAGCAAGACACCAGTAGCGAAGCCTTCCTCATGGGCGGCCACGGCTAATTTTTTTATTGCTTTAGGTGGAGGGGGAGCGGATGGGATTTAGATTGTGTCTCTCCCGACACGGCCATCCTTGGCCTCGCCGACCGGCAAGCGCGCCATCCATGGGTCGGAGGTCGTGAGAGACACAATCTAAATCCCATCCGCTCCCACAAACTCCGAGAACAATAAAAAAATTATCCTTATTGTCCGCTTGCCTCCTGAATTTTCAGATGCTGAATTTCCGAAGACACGCTGGGAGTTTTTTAAATATGTGTAACGTTTTTGTAATGGCGGAGATTTGTTTTGGGTCTTGGACGACCTCCGACCCATGGACGGCTGGCTTGTCTGTCGGCGAGGCCCATGGATGGGCCGTGTCGGCCAAGACCCAAAACAAATCTCCGCCATTACACGATGAAGTACTTTAAAAAATTAAATGTAGTCGTCGGAGTATTCGGCTTCGTCTTCGGGGGTGAAGCTTTCGTCAGGGGTTTCGTCTTCGATTTCAGGTTGGGTGAGTTCGCCGGAGTCGTCGACGGGTGCTGCTGGCATGTTTTGGACGAGTTCGCCGTCCCACGGGAATGATCCCATGTTTAACTTTGCTAGGGTGTAGGATTCAAAGTCGATGCGGCCTAATAGAAACATTCTCTCGACTGTCTGGCGGATGCGTTGGCGGGCGTAAGGCGTGAGTACGCGTTTGCGAAAGCTCGCGCTGTTCTTTTTTGGGTTAGGAAGAAGAAGTGCCAGGAATGAAGACTCAAGCACACTGAGTTGATCCGGAGTTTTTTTGAAATAAAATTGCGAAGCGGCCTTTATGCCATAAAGATTTTCGCCGAACTCCACAAGATTAAGATAGCGCTCGATAATTTCGTTTTTTGAAAGTGTGCTCTCAATTTTTATGGTGATAAGAGCTTCCTTGAGTTTTCTAATGATCGTTTTCTCTGATGAGAGAAACATATTCTTTGCAAGCTGCTGAGTGATTGTGGAGCCGCCGCGTTTAAAAGTTTTTTTCAATAAGTTTTCTTTGAAGCTTTCTTTCATTTCTTCGAAATCAAAGCCATTATGAGAGTAAAAGTTTCCGTCTTCGGAAATAATAATGGCATTTCTCACATTGGAGGAAATGGATTTAAGGGACGTGTAGTTTTTGGACTGAGGACACAAATTGACTTTGTGCATTTTTGTTGTGAGACAGCCCTTGATCATTTCGCTTGTGGGTATAGAGGCGTAAATATGAAATGCGAGAATTACAAAAATAAAAAAAGCGGCGGTCCACCAGCCAAGTATCACTGCTCCAATGGGGAAAAACTTTTTCATGGGTTTAAAAGTCCCTCTTGCTTCATCCACTGTACGGAAGCTTTTATGGATTCTTTTGCGGACTGACTTTTAAAAGAAAGTTCTTGTGCGGCCTTGGTAGAATCAAACCAATGATAAAGTGTCGACATATAGGCGGATTCAGAATTGACCGGGCCTTTTTTCCCGCGCTTCTCTAAAAAATCTCCAAGTTGTCCTAAGCTTCGCACAATGGTGTTTGGAAGGAAAAAGCGTGGAGGTTTTACTCCAGCTTCATGTGCGATCATCTGAAATAGCTGCTGAATGGTCACATTCTCTCCTGATAAGATGTAGCGTTCTCCAGTTTTTCCACGAGTACACGCTTGAATGCACGCATCAACAATCGCTTCCACATTCACCACACTCACTCCTCCTCGAGTATAGAATGGAAATCGTCCTCTGGCGACTTTGAGCTGTGTGTTACGACTTCCTTTCAATGCATCTCCGGCACCATAAATGGTCGAGGGATTGAGAATGATAGAATCTAGACCCTTACTCTGAACGGCTTGTACAACGAGTTGTTCTGCAGCCCTTTTAGTTTCAGGATAGCCGAAGTTGTAAGGTGCTAAATTATATGTGGAGTTTTCGTTTAACACTTCAGGAGTGGGCGAAGCCCCCACGGTCACAACGGAGCTCATGTGAATAAAGCGGCGGACACCTGCTTTTAAGGCTCCGTGAACAGCGTTTTCAGTTCCAAGAACGTTCACTTGTTCCATCTGTTGGCGTTCCGAGGATGTATAACCGATATAACCCGCCAAATGAAAAACCACTTCGCATCCAAGAGAAGCCTTTTCTAGATCTTGCTTCTCGACGATGTCACCACAAATGACATGTACTTGTTTTTGAAGTTCAGCAGAGAGTTTACTGGGATTACGACATAAAACCTGTACGTGATGGCCCTCTTTTACTAGACGTTCTGCTAGCCATTCTCCTAAAAATCCTGTGGCACCGGTTACAAGTACTTTCATAGATGAGCCTTATATAATTATAAAATTAGCTTTTCAATTTTAAGATTTTGCAAACCAAGGGACTTCGTACTTCCATCGTCGCGGAGTAAAATACCTGATAACCTTTAACACCAACCAACCAGAGAGGCTTCCGATAAATGCTCCGCCAATGACATCGGCTGGAAAATGAACACCGACATAAATACGACTGTATGCAACGAGAATAGCAAAGAAAAAAACAAAATAGCTAGCGCGAGGGAAAATGGCAGAAATTATGGTGGCGGCAGCGAACATGTTGGCGGCGTGGAGAGAGGGAAAGCTGTGACCACTGTGAGAGTGAGTTTTAAGTTGCACTTGAGAAAGAACAATTTCGGGTCGATCGCGCTGAATATTATTTTTTATCAAACGGTAGGCGATGAGATCGACAAGCAGGAGCGATAAAGTAATTCCGAAGGCTACAAAAAAAGTTTTTCGTGTTCTCATGATGAAACCTAAAATCAGGAGCGCGGGGATCACGTATTGTATCACCCAAGGCACTCGGTGAAGGTCGGTAATAACAGGCATGATGGAGTCTAGGATTGGGTGAACCCACTCCGAATTTATTAATTGGAAAATATTTTGATCAAGTTTGGCATAAGACTTTAAGGACGCTTCCATTCCATTGAGAATACTCTGCTAATGTCTTATAGGACAAACTTTTTTTGCAGGACAATGGCCTAGAGTGTGAGGAGAAGCATGTCTTTTGATCACGCGGCTTTTATAATGTAGAGATGATTTCTCTCCGCCGACTTAACAGCTCAGAAGTTTTTGTGAATCCTGATCTCATTCGTTTTGTAGAAGCAACGCCCGATACAGTTGTGACTTTAACGGATGGAATGCAATTACTTGTGAAGGATTCTCCTGAAGAGATTATCAATAAAGTAAAAGATTTTAGAAGAAGCTATCTATCAACGCGCGATGAACATCTTGTAAAGAGGTAGAACATGGACATAACAACCATTCTTGGGTTTGTTATCGGTATTGGCGGAATTCTGTTGGGACAGGTGCTGGAGGGCGGTCACGTCAGCTCCATCATGCAATTCACGGCCGCGATCATCGTGGTCGGTGGAACAGCGGGTGCCGTTCTTGTGGGAAGCCCAATGGAGGATATCAAAACGGCGATGAAACTTCTGAAGCTTGTATTTTTTAATCCTGCCGGAAGTTCCAAAGAAAAAATCATCGCGGACATTCTTGATGCGGCCCAAACAGCGAGAAAAGAGTCCATTCTAGCTCTCGAAAAAAAGCTTGGGGGATTCAACAACGAGTACATGCAGACAATCTTTCGCTTTGTGATCGACGGAATTGATTCCAAGACACTTGAAGATGTTTTCGAAACAGAAATTTACTTAGAAGAAGAATCAAACAACGCCGGGGCAAAGGTTTTTATGGATGCGGGTGGTTTTTCTCCCACCATCGGAATTATCGGGGCGGTTTTGGGTCTGATTCACGTGATGGAAAACCTTTCGGATACCTCCAAACTAGGTTCGGGTATCGCGGTGGCATTCGTAGCGACAGTTTACGGGGTAGGACTTGCGAACCTTATGCTGATTCCTATGGCCAACAAATTAAAAAGAAAAATTAAATTACAGTCTGAGCTCAAGGAGATGATCCTCATTGGGGCGCTTGGAATTGTGGGTGGTCAAAATCCATTCATTATCGAACAAAAGTTACGTGCCTACACACATGGTTCGCGTAAAAAAGAAGGCGTTTAGTGGCTAAAAAACACAGACACGAAGAACATGAAAACCATGAGCGCTGGTTAGTGTCCTACGCTGACTTTATTACGCTTCTTTTTGCGTTCTTCACGGTTCTCTATGCAACCTCTCAGAAAGATATATCGAAAGCGCGTGAGTTTGAGCAGTCGATTCGGAAATCATTCCGTTCCTTTTTGGATTTTGGTGGCATGCAAGGTGGTCATACGGCGTTTGATGAAGCGGCACGACCTATCCCTCCACCGATTGATCTTTATCCCACCATGGGAAATAGTGCAGAGGTAGAGGCAAAGGTTCAAGAAATGATCGATAAATCTATGAGCGAAGCTGAGAAACAAGAAGTTATTGCGAGCATTCGTCATGATGCTGCTGGAGTGGAGATCACCCTTGCTTCCGCAGCACTTTTCCCTTCGGGCTCAGATCAGTTCTCTGATACAGGTTTGAAGGCTATTAATAAAATTGGCGCGGTTCTTAAAGCGAGCGGAAAGAAGATCATTGTTCAGGGTCATACCGATAATCAGCCGATTAGTACTTCACGCTACGCCAGTAACTGGGAGCTCTCGGCCGCACGTGCGACAAAAATTGTAAGGTATTTAGCAAGCCGGTTTAGTATTCCTGGAGAGCGACTTGTCGTTGTGGCTTATGCTGATAAAAAGCCCATTGCTTCGAACGACACTGAGGAAGGGCGGTCGAAAAACCGCCGCATCGAAATTATGATGGCAATGGGCGAAGGCCAATTCTAATTTACTTCCGAACAATCTTTACGTGTTTCATCACGATATCTGGATTTGGTTTGTCATTAGCACCAGTGGGGGCTTTTGAAATTTTCATTACCACATCCATGCCTTCAACCACTTTTCCAAAAATTGAGTGACGGTTGTTAAGGTGTGGAGTTGCGGAAACAGTGATGAAAAACTGACTACCATTTGTGTTAGGGCCTGCATTCGCCATAGAAAGAACTCCAGGACCATCATGCGTAAGACTTTTGTGAAACTCATCCGCAAATTTATACCCTGGCCCACCGATACCTTGACCGAGTGGATCTCCGCCTTGAATCATAAAGCCTTCGATCACACGGTGAAAAATAAGACCATCATAAAAAGGGCGTTTTTCTTTTGTACCAGTTTTAGGATTCGTAAACTCTTTTGTACCCTCTGCAAGATCCGCGAAGTTAGCAACTGTGTTGGGAGCTTTGTCTGGATATAGTTCAACTTTAAAATTACCTAAGCTTGTTTCAAAAAGAGCAAATTTAGCGTCCATTTTTTTTCCTTTTTTTGCGTTATCTTTTTTGTTTTTAGATTTCTTATCTGTTTTTTTTTTAACATTTTTTTTATCAGTGGCCTGCTCTGCTTTTGCTTCAGGTGATGTCTCAATAGGAAGGGTTTTCGACTCTTCCGCGTGAGCAATTGACATAATAAACCAAGCCCCAACATACACGAGCAAAACGCGGATCATAATCAACATAGATGTCTCCTTCTATCGAAGCGGCAGAAACTATTCCGCTCGAAGAGGAGGGTCAATCAAAAGGTCTCAGGGCCTTTTTTCTGGCTACACCGCTCCAAGCGCCTAAGTATCCTAAAACAGAGTTAAAACCTTAAAAAAAATTCAAAAAAGAGATTGGCATTTCCTTTTAAAAGCCAGTCTCTCTATGTTGAGTCACAAACAGCTGACCTAAGGGACCGTTATGAAACAAGGCCTATTTTTATGTATTCTTTTTTCAATGATTTCTATACCGGCCATGAGCGCTCGATATTTTAAATGTATGGATGTTGAAGACACTGAATTTGGTGTGCTGATTAAAGACTTGGACGAGCCCATTGGTGGTCAGCGCTATACAGCAAGTACTTTTCCATTTAGTTTTTGCCAAGTGAGTGCTGATCCCCAGTATTGTTATGTCAGGACTGAGCCTAGTGTTTTATTAAATGTGGTATGTAATCAAGGGCGCGAGAGCCTTCAAATTTTTAACGACTACACAGGACAAAAAAGTCGTCGAGGCCCTCCTAGACGAGTCCCTTCAGATTTAGCTTGTGTGAAATTAACTGCAGCTTCGTTTACAGCTGAAAGAGCCAAACTTAGTCATTGTCGTTCGGCGGGCTATTGAACACCGAATCATAAAAGAAGATGATTTAGACTGTCTTTTTATTCGAGAAATCCTGACCATTTTGGACGGAAATAATTGGCGCGATCTACGGTCACCCGACGCTCGTTTGTCCCATCGATGTTCATGATATAAATCTGATGTGTGCCTGTACGATTGCTGGTGAACATAATGTGACGCCCATCGGGAGAAAAGGTGGGGTCTTCATTATCGGCCATTTTACCGTTAGCTTTTTTTGCGCTGGTGAGTCGTTCAAGGTTCAAGCCGTTCACGTCCATCACAAAAATATCAAAATGAGTTTTGTCGTAGCCTGCAAACGCAATCTTTGTGCCGTCGGGAGACCAAGACGGACTTGCATTATAGCGGCCTGCAAAAGTCACACGCTTGACGTTGGTGCCGTCAGAATTCATCACGTAAATCATCGGTTGGCCGCTGCGGTCTGAAGAGAAAGCGATGCGATCACCTTTTGGACTTGGTGAAGGCTCCACGTTCATAGCAGAGCCAGGACCACGCGCCAGTGGAGTGAGCTGGGTACCATCTAGGCTCATGCGATAAATATCAGGTGTGCCGGATTGTGAAACAGTGAGGAGAAGGGATTTCCCATCTGGAGTGAAGGTCGCGCCCGAGTTGATCCCTTTACGAGAAGAAAGAAGAAATCTTTTTTTCGTATCGAGTTCATAGGAGAAAAGGTCAACGTTTCTTGCTTTAGATTTTGTATGAAATGCGAAAGCTGTGTAGACGATGGTTTTATAATCTGGAGCCCATGACGGAGAAAGAGCGATCGATTTGTGGGCTGTGATTTTTTGCGGATTGTAACCATCCCAATCCATGACGTAAATTTCTTTAAATTTTCCTCCGCCCATATCGCTGGCGACGGTGAGCTTTGAAAGAAACATTCCTTTTTTTCCAGTGAGTTTTTCTAAAACGTCATTAGAAAATATGTGAGCCATTTTTCTCGCAGACGAAACGGAGCCAGTGTACTTCTTGCCAAATACAAGTTTTTGACTCGGAACAAAATAAACATATGTTTCAAGTTCAATTTGATTTCCGATAAGGTTGAAGCCTGAGCGAATAAGAAATTCAGCGCCGATTTGTTTCCAACTATCAAACTTAAAACCGTTAGTTTCAACTGGGGTAGGGCGCAGACTAGTTTTACTGGTGTCTTCCAGGAAGGCGTCTTGTTTTATGAATTGAAAATAAGAGCTAAACTCTAGGTCGTTCGTTATGGTATTAAAAATTTCATTTCCTACTGTCTTTTGTCGAGCTCCTCCAGCAGAACCATTAAACTGAATCGGTGGAAACGCGAGCAGGCTCTTTTTGAGTTTGGCCTCGCCGATTTTAATATAAACCGAAGGGGCGGAACCCGCTTCTTGGGCGAATAACGTTGGAGAGAAAATAAAAAATAAAAGAATGATGAAAATATTTTTTCGGCTCATACGAATCCCTTCGATAAGATCATATTATTACATTCTATTTTTTAACGAGTATCAAGTCGGTTTGCGGTGTTCTAGTCGGGAAACCCAAGGACGAAGCCTTTTGTTGAAAAGAGATCCGCAAATACTGCAGGAGGAGCGGGAAAAGGTGAGGACTTGTCAATTGCGTTGAGTACAAGTTCGTCGTAAGTGGTGTTACCGGAACTCGCAACGATCATTCTTTTAGTGACAATGCCTCGTTTATCAATAAACACATGAGCTCTAGCTTTGAGTTGAGCTTCTGACATCCACTGAGGAAGATCCCAATTCTGTTTCACATGTCTTTCGACGTTAGAAATATATCCGGCAATTTGATTTTGCTGAATTCCCTTTAGGGCGCTTCCTTGAGAAATAGTGTTCCCGGCAATAGCTGACTGTTTGCCGCGTTGAGATTGTTCAGTGACTTCGTCTTGGATGTTATTAAGAGCTTCGAGGGCTTTTAATTTTTCGAGGGCTTTTTTCTGCGCCTTTTTTAAATCCTCTTTTGCGGGGGCTTTCTCTTGCGCTTTTGGTTTGATCACCACTTTTTTCTCTTCAACGGGTGCGGGAGTGGATTTGGAAGGAGCGGGAGGCGCACTCACTTTATCTTCAATGATGACCTGCTTTTTATCGGGAAGTCCTACGATATCAACGCGAATAGCATTTTCAAAAACAATGGGTTCAGTAGGAAAAAGATAAGCTTTTACTGTAAAGACCAAAACCAATGCGACATGCAAAGCGATAGATTTAGAGATAAAACGCGATTGAATAACAGAAGCTTCTCGCTGCGCAATCATTTACCTGACTTTGGAAGTGTGACAAGACCAATGTTGGAAATTCCTGCGGAACGAATTTCTCCCATCGCCTCTGCCACAAAACCGTAATCGACCTGTTTGTCGGCTTGAAGATAGAGTTGTTTATTTTTTCGTGTTTCAAAAATGGCTCGGAGTTTTGTCTGTAACTGGTTCATGGGAATGGTGTTGGACCCTGCTTGTATCGTTCGATCCTTTTTGATCACAACCGTAAAGGGCTCTTCACTGGTTTCCACACCGGCACTGGCTGTCTCGGGAAGGTCGACATCAATCCCTTGTTGCATCATGGGAGCGGTCACCATGAAAATGATCAACAGAACGAGCATCACATCAACAAACGGCGTAACATTGATTTCGTTCAGTGCGGATCTTCGGTTAGAGCCTTGTTTTATGGCCGCGCCCATGATTACTCACCTTTAAAGAAATTGCGTTTTGCGATATTCAAAAAGTCAGCGCAGAAATTACTCAGTTCCAATTCTTCTCGTTTAATTTTAGTCAGATAAAAATTGTAAGCGGCACCTGCAGGAATTGCCGTTGCAAGACCAATTGCCGTTGCAATAAGTGCTTCAGAAATTCCGGGAGCGACCACTGCTAAGTTCGCGGATCCAGTTGCTCCGATTTGGTGGAAGGAGGTCATGATTCCCCAAACTGTTCCAAAAAGACCTACGAAAGGAGCGTTGCTACTGGTTGTAGCTAAAAAATTAAGGCTTCCTTCAAGGTGGATGATTTCATTATCCATCGATTTTCTTAATGCTCGATCGAGATTATCAAGTCCTTCCAATCGAGGGGCCGCGGCATTCTCTGTGGGAGTTGGATTTTTTTGTGCGGATTCTGCGAGTCGCTGGAGTTCCGCATAACCAGCAGAAAAAATTTCGGCAATTGGGCTTCCGCGATGGTCTTCTCCTTTTTCATGAATGGCATCGAGTGATGGAGATTTCCAAAAGACTTCAAGAAATGCTTCGTTTTCCCGTCGTACCAAAGAGAATTGTTTTCTTTTGGCTAAAATGATGGCCCAGCTCATAACCGAAAGTCCTACGAGAAGGAGAAGGGTGAGTTGAACGACCGGGCTTGCGGTTAAAATCGCGTCAAACGCATTGGTATTGACGCCCACTTTTACGGATGGGGGGGCAGCATAAGCAAAATTCATAGAAAAAATGGTAACGCTGCTGATGGGGGAAGGCAAGAGCGCATCTCATGAACGGATTCTACAACGACGAACGCACTCTCCAGAGAAAAGGAAAGCACTGCTTTGATGTCGTAGAGCGTAAATACTGATTTCCTGATGATCCACCGGTGCCCATTTTCATTCCAATGATTCTTTCAACCACGCGAACGTGGTGATCGCGCCAGAGCCCTAAGTATTGATCAAAGTCGACCAGCGATTCCGTCAAAATATAGAGTTCGAGATTATCGTAAGGCTGTTTATAGATAGGTCGGAGCGCCTGAATCACCTTTTCCATATCGGCGTCGTTATCTATAAGGTGAGCACGGGTGACATTGTCTGGAAGCTTGAAGCCCATGCCCTTGAGCATTTCTAAATAAACTGTAGGGAGATCGGGTTCGTTGAGACGTTTTCTGAGGCGCGTTTCGGCGTCTTCAATATTTTTTAAAAATTGGAAATAGCGTTCATCTTTTAGGCCTGACACGAATTCGATCTCGCGAAACTGGAGAGATTGAAAGCCGCTTGCAGGGCCGAGACGGGTTCGGAACTCAAGGAAATCCTGGGGAGTCATCGTCTCAAGAATGTGAATTTGCGGCACGAGAAGGCGGAAAATCTCCACCACACGTTTCATAAAGTGGTTGGCGCTGAGAAGATTTTTGTTCTGTAAAAGTTCTTTCGCTTTATCTAATTCATGAAGCACTAATTTGAACCAGAGTTCATAAGTTTGGTGGATAACGATGAAAAGCAATTCATCATGATGCTCTGGAGAGGACTGATGAACCTGCATTCCAAGAATGTCTCGAATCTTCAGGTAAGTCTCATAAGTGAGATCGGAGGTACCGTAAGGTTTGAGCGACTCGAGATGATCTGTGCGACGGTCTTTCATAGGCTCTTTCTCGAGGGTAATGCCGGGTTTGTCCACTCAAGAATGATGCGCTTCTTCAGGAGCCTATTTTAATCGGACTTTTATTGCCGTATATATTGACGGAACTGTCATTATCGTTTAGTGTTCAGTTGGCTTTTTAGGCTTCTAAAAGGTCCTTAAGGAATTCATAAATGCTTAAAATAACTCGTAAAATTGAATATTCCCTAGTGGCTTTACAGCACCTGGCAACTCGGCACCAAGGGGAGCTAACTACGGCAAAAGAGATCTCAGATCTCTACGGCGTCCCTTTTGATGTGGTCGCAAAGGTCATGCAGACCCTGGCTCATAGCAGCGTTTTGAAATCAGAGCAGGGGCCGTCTGGTGGTTACTTAGTTCAAAAAGATCTTACCAAAATTTCGTTTTTGGATCTTGTGGAAATTGTGGAGGGACCCATGGGCTTAGCACGATGTCTCCATCAGGATAAAGCCACCAATTGCGAGATCTACAATAAATGTAATATCGTTTCGCCGATTTCTTATTTGAACGAAAAACTAACGGATTTCTATCGGCAGATTTCTGTTTCTGAACTTTTAAAACAAGGTCGAGGTACATGGCAGACAACTACAAATACGGCTTTGTAACCGATATTGAAACAGAAGAAGCTCCGAAAGGTCTCAATGAAGACATCGTGCGCTTTATTTGGGAGAAAAAGAAAGAGCCTCAGTTCATGCTTGATTATCGTCTCAAAGCGTTTCGCCATTGGCTTACGATGGAAGAGCCTCATTGGGCCCTCGCGCAGTATCCAAAAATTGATTATCAAGATGCGAGATATTATTCGGCCCCTAAGCAAAACAAAGACGGTCCTAAAAGTTTAGATGAAGTAGATCCGGAACTTTTAAAAACATTTGAACGTTTGGGCGTTCCGCTCTCAGAGCGAAAACGTTTGGCGGGAGTGGCGATCGATGCGGTGTTTGATTCCGTTTCGGTAGGCACCACTCACCAAGATGTGCTTGGAAAACATGGAATTATTTTTTGCTCTTTCTCCGAGGCACTTCAGAAACATCCTGAGTTGATCGAAAAATATATTGGCACCGTTGTGCCTTACACAGATAATTTTTTTGCCGCCCTCAACGCGGCGGTCTTTAGTGACGGCTCTTTTTGTTACATTCCAAAAGGGGTGCATTGTCCTCTTGATCTCTCGACTTACTTCCGAATCAATTCGGCCGAGACGGGTCAGTTTGAAAGAACATTGATCATTGCGGATGAAGGTTCGTATGTGAATTATTTAGAAGGTTGCACGGCACCTTCACGCTCTGACAGCCAGCTACATGCTGCGGTTGTCGAACTTGTGGCATTGGAAAATGCCAACATTAAATACTCAACAGTTCAAAACTGGTATGCTGGAGATGCTCAAGGTCGCGGCGGTATTTACAACTTCGTTACAAAGCGTGGAAAATGTGCGGGAAGAAATTCTCAAATTTCTTGGACACAGGTTGAAGCAGGCGCTTCTATCACTTGGAAATATCCAAGCGTGATTCTTCAGGGCGATAATTCGATTGGTAAATTCTATTCCGTCGCACTCACGAATCAAAAAATGCAGGCCGATACTGGTACGAAGATGATTCACATCGGTAAAAACACAAAGAGTACCATCATTTCGAAAGGAATTTCGGCGGATGAGTCGATGAACACCTATCGAGGCCTTGTTAAAATTTTGCCATCTGCTGACGGTGCAAGAAACTATACACAGTGTGACTCTCTTTTGGTGAAAGACCAATGTGTGGCAAACACATTACCGTACATCGAAGTGAAAAATGATACGGCGACGGTCGAGCACGAAGCTTCTACTAGTAAGATCAGTGCGGACCAGCTTTTTTATTTGCAGTCACGCGGCGTTGATACAGAGGGCGCGATTTCACTTTTAATTAATGGTTTTTGCAAAGAAGTATTTAAAGAACTTCCACTGGAGTTTTCCGTGGAAGCGGTGAAGCTCCTCGAAATGAAACTCGAAGGCAGCGTCGGCTAAAGATGAGACCAGCTAAGGAGAGAAAATGATTTCAATTAAAAACCTTCATGCGAAAACGGAAGATCGAGATATTCTGAAAGGAATTAATCTTGAAATCCGCGCAGGCGAGATTCATGCGATCATGGGACCAAACGGTTCTGGAAAAAGCACTTTGGCAAAAATTATTGCGGGCCATCCAGATTACGAAGTCACAAGCGGTGAAATCATTTACGAAGTGAACGGGAAATCAAAAAATCTTTTAGATCTTGAGCCCTACGAGCGAGCTCGGGAAGGCATCTTTCTGGCCTTCCAATACCCCGTCGAAGTTCCTGGAGTGACGAACGCCATCTTTTTAAGAACCGCATTTAACGAAATCTGTAAGCATCAAGGTGTTGATGAGATGGATCCGCTGGAATTTAACGACTTTCTCAAAGAAAAAATGAAAGTGGTCGAGATGGATTCGTCCTTTATCGATCGTCCAGTGAATGAGGGCTTTTCGGGTGGTGAAAAAAAACGTAACGAAATTTTGCAGATGGCGATTTTAAATCCGAAGCTCGCGTTTTTAGATGAAACGGATTCAGGCCTTGATATCGATGCTTTACGTATTGTTTCTCAAGGGGTGAATAAGCTTCGCACAAAGAAGAATGCGATTGTTCTCGTCACTCACTATCAAAGATTGTTGGATTATATTGTACCTGATTACGTGCATGTCTTATTTAACGGAAAAATCGTAGAGACTGGCGATAAAAACTTAGCGTTGAAGCTAGAGGAAAAAGGCTATGACTGGCTCATTAAATAATAGGATGGATTCTCATTCTGTTGAGCCCATTCAAAATTTTCATACTCTTTCTCAAGAGGGCCAGAAGAACATTTCTGGTTGGTGGAAAGATTTGAAAAACGAAAGCGCCATTCGCTTTTCTACTCAAGGTCTTCCCAAAAGAAAACAAGAGGAGTGGCGCTACACGGATCTGTCGGTGCTTGGAAAGCGTTCGTGGATGTTGGCGGATTCTATTACAGCTTTAGAATCAAAAAGTGCACCTTCTCACAATCTCACGCAGTTAAAGTCTCAGGAAGAAAACATTTATTTGCACTGGAAGAAAAGACTGGATGAGCGCTTTGCGGGCGAAACACTCGTAGATCTTAATACCCTTCTCACTCATTCAGGACAAACTCACTTTATTCCAGAGGGACAATCCGCAGAGCTTTATCTTTCTCACTCGTCTAAAGAGTCAGAAAAGATCTTTTCTCCCTACCATTTTGTTCATGTTGGGAAAAACGCAAGCCTTGAGCTGGGCGAAGAATTTTTATTTCAAAAAACGGCTGAAAATTGGATCAATCCTTGTATCGACATCGTTCTCGAAGAGGGAGCGAAGCTCGACTTCTATCAGCTACAGGAAAATTCATTAACGACACGACAAACTTCTACGGTTCGTTTAATTCAATCTCGAGGAAGTGTTGTCCATGCATGGGCCATCCAAACGGGTTCCAAAATGGCTCGCAATAGTTTCTTTGCGGCTTTTGCGGGAGAAGAAGCGCAATTTCATTATCGTGCTCTATCTATGGTTCAGCCGGATCAACATTTGGATCAATACATCTATCTTGATCACGCTGTTCCAAACTGTCTAAGTCGACAGTTGTTTAAAGGGATTGTTTCTGAGAGAGGTCGTTCGATTTTTAATGGTCGCGTGATGGTGCGAAAATACGCACAAAAAACAGATGCGGGCCAGCAGAGCAAAAATTTGCTCCTTGGGAAATTGGCCGAAGCCAATGCGCGTCCTCAGTTAGAAATCTATGCAGATGATGTTAAGTGTACGCACGGTTCTACGATTGGGCGTTTAAACAAAGAAGAACTTTTTTACTTACAAAGCCGTGCGCTTTCGACCCAGCAGGCGACAACGCTTTTGTGTCATGGGTTTGCCGAAGATGTGATTCAAGATATTCCCAACTTAAAACAAAAAGCGAAGCTGTCAGCCGCTCTTACAAGAGCTTTTGAGGCCTTGCATATAGGGGATCAAGAGTGAGTATTCCAGTAGAGCAAATAAAAAAAGACTTCCCCATTTTAGATCAAAAAATCCATGGGAAAAGATTCGCTTATCTTGATAACGCAGCAACAACGCTGAAGCCAAGAGCGGTTGTGAAATCGCTTGCTGATCACTTTGAAATGGGTACTTCGAACATTCATCGGGGAGTTTACTTTTTAAGCGAAAAAGCGACGTTTGAGTTTGAAGCAGTTCGTGATCAAGTTCAAAAATTTCTCGGAGCGAAGAGTCGACAAGAAATCATTTTCACAAAGGGTACTACGGAAAGCATTAACTTAGTGGCCCAAACTTTTGGACGACAAACACTAAAAAAAGGTGATGAAGTTCTTATTACGGAAATGGAACATCATTCGAACATCGTTCCGTGGCAGATGCTTTCTGAACAAGTGGGTTGTGTGTTAAAAGTCATACCCATGAATGATCGCGGAGAAATCATCTTTGAAGAATTTAAAAAACTACTTTCTTCAAAAACAAAACTTCTTTCAGTTGTTTATGTTTCTAATTCGCTAGGAACCGTAAACCCCATTGAGGAAATGATTCCGATGGCGCGTGCAGTGGGAGCGAAAACTCTCATTGATGCGGCTCAGGCGACGACTTGCAAAAAGATCAACGTTCAAGAGTTGGATTGTGATTTCTTGACCCTGTCTGCGCATAAAATGTTTGGCCCGACGGGTGTTGGCGTTCTTTACGGAAAACAAGAGCTTCTACAATCCATGCCGCCATATCAGGGGGGCGGAGATATGATTGCCAGCGTGACGTTTGAAAAAACGATTTATAATGAGTTGCCCTATAAATTTGAAGCCGGCACTCCAAACATTGGCGGAGTCATCGCCTTTGGCGTAGCTCTTCGCTACATTGAAAATATTGGTTTAGAAAATATTTGGAAATATGAATCTGAGCTTCTCGCATATGCCCAGCAGGAACTGGCCAAAATTCCTGAAGTACAATTTATCGGTACAGCAAAACAAAAAGGCCCGGTGATTAGCTTTGTGATGGGCGATATTCACCCTCACGATATTGGTACGCTTCTGGATCAAGAGGGCGTGGCTGTCCGCACGGGCCATCATTGTACTCAGCCTGTCATGAAAAAATTTGGAGTGCCGGCAACTGTACGTGCCTCTTTCTCCATTTATAATACAAAAGAAGACGTGGATCAGCTGGTGGAAGCATTGAAAAAAGTTGTAAAGGTGTTTCAATGAACTCAGAGGCAATGGCCGAGCTCTATCAGCAAATGATTTTGGAGCATAATAAGAAGCCAAAGAATTTTCATAAAATGGCTGACGCCACCCATTTCGCAGAAGGGTTTAATCCTCTCTGCGGTGATCACTACACGGTTTACATGAAAATGAATGGTGATCAGGTCGAAGAAGTGAGTTTTGAAGGATCCGGTTGCGCTATTTCAAAGGCTTCGGGTTCGATGATGACGGCACATCTTAAGGGAAAAAACAAAGAAGAAGCTTTGAAAAATTTCGAAGCTTTTCATCAATTGCTTTTAGGACAAAGTGAGGCTGGAGAAATTTTGGGAAAATTAAAAATTTTTTCTGGAATATGGAAGTATCCATCAAGAGTCAAGTGCGCCAGTCTCTCCTGGCATGCGATGAAAAGTGCGATTTTAGGAATAGATCGCGCAACGACTGAATAATAACATTAAGTATAACGAATAAAAGGAATTGTACTGTGGACATCTCAATAGAAATTGAAGAAACACCGAATCCGAAGGCTTTAAAATTCATTTTGAATCATCCTGTGAAAAAGGACGGTAAGGTCACATTTCAAAACGCCGAAGAATGTGTACAGCCGATGGAAAAAGATCTATTCGCAATTCCAGGTGTGGCGCAAATTCACTATTTTGATAACGTGATTACTGTCAGTCAAAGTGGAGAGCGAGATTGGGCGGATTTAGTTCATGAGGTCAAGGCCGTGATCGACACACGTCTTCCAATTCATGATCCAAACCTTGTGACGGAAGTGACTGCAGTCAGAAACAGATCTCACTTATCTCCAGAGATGCTTCGGATTGATGAAATTTTAGATCGTACCGTTCGTTCAGGCTTGCAAGCAGATGGTGGAGATCTTGAGCTTATTAGTTATGAAGATTCTGTTCTGACTGTGCGTTTTCAAGGTGCTTGTGGCAGCTGTCCAAGCTCCACTATGGGCACGCTTTATGCGATTGAAGGGATTTTGCAGCAGGAGTTTGACCCGGCTATTCAAGTGCGACCGCAGGCGATGTAAGAGATTTTCGGGGGATTTTTTGGAAGTTGGACTTAATAACGACATCACGGTGAACGGTTTGACCTATCATATTCAGACCGAAGACTGGGGAAGGCAAAATCCCTACCTCGTCACCCAAGTGTTCTCTAATGGTGCCGTTTTGAAAAGTTGGAAGATCTCCTACTGGCAGGTTCTTCCTCAGGGACCAATTTCTGATTCTCAGGCCATACGTCTGGCACTCCGACAGCAGCATCAAAAAATTCTAGACCGCATCCTTTCTGGTCAATTCGACTGGTGAAATATAAAATTTAAGCATGATCAGACTTTCTCATGTTTATAAGACCTATCCAGGTCCGATTCATGCTTTGCGTGACGTGGAACTCGAGATAGAAAAAGGTGAACTCGCTTTTATCACGGGCCCTAGCGGCTCGGGAAAATCCACACTCTTTCGCTTGATCTGCGCATTCGATAAGCCAACATCGGGATCTATTGAGGTTTTGAATACGAACCTCAACGAGATTTCTCAAAGAGACATCCCATTTTTACGTAGAAAAATTGGAGTGGTTTTTCAAGATTTTAAACTTTTAAAAGGACGAAGTCTTTTTGACAATATTGCGCTGCCTTTAGAAATCCAACAAGAAAGACCGGCGTTAATTCAAAAACGTGTCAGCGAAGTTTTGGATATGGTGGGCTTAAAGTTTCGCCCCACCTCTTTTCCTGAACAACTTT
>JBFWOZ010000034.1:0-30820 GCA_050250255.1 Bdellovibrionales bacterium
TTGGGGTAACGTATTCGTAAAGTCTCAAGGCGCGTTCGAAGCGCATGTTGTACGGCGATCTGGGTTTTCATGAGAGCGAAAGTAATCGAGACTCATTGCTTTTCACAAGAGTTTTGGAAACAAAGTGTTTCCAAAATCAGTAACATGAAAGAAGTATAAGAGTGACTAAGGTACGGACACACTTTTGGGACTCGGTGTGTCCCAAAAGTGTGTCCGTACCTTCGAGTCTATGCTCCACTTACCACCGCCTACGCAGACAAAGAAAATGGCGACTGCGAGATAGACAAGAGAGAGCTCTTGTTTTTGGAAAGGGTCTTCTGCGTGACGAACGAAACCGGCAACTCCCATCGTAATTGCGATAAAGAGAGCCGAGGGTCGTACAAATAGACCGATAGCTAATAAGATTCCGCCCATAAATTCTGCAAGTCCTGCGGACCATGCAAAAACGATAGGAAGAGGGAAGCCCATTTCAATAACGCCCTCGAGAAATTTTTCTGATGGAGGGATTTTGTTCCATCCGTGAGCGAGAGCCATTGTCATTCCCACAAAAACACGAAGAACAAAAAGGCCAAAATGAAACAAGGGAGAGGAAGGATTGGTTTTCGCAAACAGAAATGATTTTAATTTTTTCATAAAAGTCTCCTATATCTTAAGTGATTCAAGAACTTTTGTGCGTTTCATGACGGGTGGGTGCGTGTACTCTAAAAATACCTTTAAAGGATGTGGGTGGAGGTTCGAGAGATTCTCTACAGATAATTTCTTTAAAGCCTCAGAGAGAGCCAAAGGTTTTCCGTAAGTACGAACGGAATACTCGTCCGCTTCAAATTCGTACTTTCGTGAAAGCGCCAGGTTCCATAAAGAAAGAATTGAACTGATCGGTGAAAACAAAAGAGATAAAAATAAAAGTCCTGCATAAACGGAAGGTTGGCTCACACGAAAAGCTTCAAAAAGAAAAGGGCTTTGTAAAAGCTGATTGAAAATAAAAAGTGTCACGAAGGAAGTAGCAAGACTCAAAGTGAGCTGACGCCAAATGTGCTTCAATTTAAAATGTCCAATTTCATGAGCGAGAATGGCCACTAACTCTTCGGTCGTATGTTTTTCAATGAGCGTATCGAATAAAACGATACGCTTAAACTTTCCAAAGCCTGTGAAGTAAGCGTTGGCTCTTGTGCTTCGTTTAGAACCATCCATTTTGTAAATGCCTTGCAGGTAGAAATTTTCCTTTTTTGCAAACTCATTAATCGCGGACTTCAATTCGCCTTCTTCAAGTGGTGTGAACTTATTAAAAAGAGGCATAATCGTGACCGGTGCAATGAACATCATAAAAAGTGTTACGACCGTGAGGAAAATCCACACGTAAAGCCATGCGTTGCCCGCAAAGCTTTCAAAGAACCAAAGAATCGCGGCCAATATGGGGGCCCCAATCAAACAAGTTAAAAGAAGACCTTTAAGTTGGTCGCCGATATAAGTTTTGGCCGTCGTTTTGTTAAAGCCAAAATTCTTTTCGATGACGAAGGTATGATAAATGCCAAAAGGGAGTGCGAGCATCCATTGCAGATAGCCTAAGATTCCGAAAAATAAAAGTCCGGTGAGTACGGAGTTCCATTGATAGGATCTGGCCAGCTGATCCACCCATTCAAAGCCACTAAGTAACCAAAAAGTGATGAAACAGAAAAAATGAAAGTGATCGCTCACAAGTCCAAAGAAAGTATTGGTTTGTAAGTAGCTTTGGCTCTTACGATATTTTTCAGGGTCATAGAGATGCTGGAATTCTACAGGAATTTTGTTCGTGATCTTGGAAAGATTTAAAAACTCCACGAGCGTTTCTAAAATTAAAAAGAAGGCAAAAAAAGTAAGAGCGAGCCAAGTCCACTGAGAAATCATCTGATTTACCGTTCTATTTGTGAAGATCGTTACCGATCTACATAGTTGAGGTTTTTGCCAAAGGTTTCATCTAAAAAGTAAAGGGCCACACCAGCGATAAGTAAGGATACGGTTCCGACTATCGCGGCGGAATAAACGAGGGATTGTCCTTCCGCCAAATATTTAAAACTTAATGTCAGGGGGACTACGGCACCACGAACAAAGTTGGGTGCGGTAGAAGTTGCGGTGGCGCGAAGGTTGGTTCCAAAATGTTCGCTCGCTGTGGTTACAAACATGGCCCAGTAGCCCACGGAAATTCCGAGGAGAACACAAATAAAATAAAACATGTCAGGGGTAAGGCCCGAGCTTTTTAAATAGACGACGGAGAAAAGAGCGGTGAGAAACATAAAAAACAGAATCACTTTTTTACGGGTGCGAAACCATTGGCTGAGTAAGCCACTTCCTATGTCGCCTATCGCTAAGCCGATGTAAGAGAACATCACGGATTTACCGGCCGTAATGGGTTCGGTGGTTTGAAGCTCCTTTGCGAGCTCAGGAGAAAAGGTGATGAGGATTCCAATCACATACCAAATAGGAATTCCGATTAAAATGCAGCTGAGATATTTGATGCAGCGATCTTTCTGGTTGAAAAACATGAGAAGGTCGCCACGCTTTACACTTTCTTCTTTCGCCTGATGAAACATGCCTGATTCAAAAATAGAAATACGCATGACGAGAAGCAGTAGCCCCATCACTCCACCGATAATATAAGCCGTACGCCAGCTCACGGCGCCGCCGATAAGATTGGCGAGTACCGCTCCGAGAAGGCCGAAGGCGGCGACGAGACTTGTGCCGTATCCGCGGTTCTCTTTCGTCATGGTTTCATTCACCAGAGTGATAGCAGTTCCTAATTCACCGGCAAGTCCAATGCCGGCAATAAAACGAAGAAGTGCGTAAGAGTCGACAGAGTACACAAAGCCATTGGCGATATTCGCGACGGAGTAGAGAAGAATGGACCCGAAGAGCACGGAGATTCGCCCGATTTTATCTCCGAGTACACCCCAGATGAGTCCTCCAAGTAGAAGCCCGATCATCTGCATATTGAGAATGTACACGCCTGCTTCCATAAGCTGAGAGTCATCGACTCCCAAATCTTTTAAGCTCACTACGCGAACAATAGAAAAAAGAAGAAGATCGTAGATATCTACAAAGTATCCCAGGGCCGAGACAATCACCGTCATGTTCAAAATTTTAGATGTCACCGCTGGGTGTGAATGAGTTTTCATGGTCATGTCTCCTCGAGAAACCTATTTATAGACATGAAAGCACACGTTTGAGTACACCTCATGCACCGAGGCGAACCCTAAAGATAGGATCCTTTATGACTTTTTAGGGGCGGTCGAAGCGGTAGAAGAGGATAGGAATGCCACCATTTTTAAGTTTCACTTTAGTAACGACTTTCCAATCCGTGGAAGACCATGTTTTAGGATCTGAAAGTTGGTGAGTTTCGGAACGTTCTGGGAGCAAAATTCCGATTCGTTCTGGGGAATAGTTTTTTTCGATTTGTCCAAGAAGCTTTGCAAAGTAGCGGGAGTTTTCTGGCTCTGCTTCCAGTCGCTCACCATAGGGAGGATTACAGAGCACCCATCTACGTTCTGAAGAAATCTCCGAGGAAGATTCAAATAAATCTTTTTGTTCGAAAGAAATGCGTTCATTTAAGAGTGTGAGAGTTTCCACACTTCCTGGTATTTTAGCCTTTTTGAGACGCTCAAAATATTTTTGAATCTCTTGTAAGTTCGCTTGAAAAGTCTCTTTCATTTTTGGATCACGGTCATAAGCTTTGAGGGACTGAATCCCTGTAGGCCATCCGGCGTCCACAAGCGTCTTCCAGTTGTGGGCTTTCAATTTTTCTGGGCAGTTTGTAAAGTGTTCGTAGGCAAACCCTCGCATATGAAGCGTGAGGTTTTCAAAAAGTGCTTCAAATAAAAGCGTTCCTGAGCCCGCCATGGGATCAATCAAGGTGACCGGCTCTTGAAGCGAGTCGGACCCTTTGAGGTACTTCCATAAAATGGCGGCAAGAGTTTCGCGAAGGGGTGCGTGAGAAACATTGGTGCGGTAGCCACGTTTATGAAGACGTTCGCCACTGGTGTCTAAACTGACGGTGCATTGATCTTCGAAGAGGCGGATGAAAACTTCCGGAGAAAATCCATCAACCGCTTTTTTCTCTGGGAAACCTTCGCAGTATTCTTTGTAAGCGTAGCCGCAAGTCTCTTCGAGTTTACGTTCGACCATAAGGCGCGACTTAGCTGCACTGATATTCCAGCGGATAGGCCCATGCGGAATGAGTTTGCGCCAATCGAACTTCTTTAATTTGTTGTAGAACTTGACCGTGTCCCTAGAAGAAAACTCTGTCAGCCGCAAAAGAATTCGACTGGGAATTTTCAATTGCAGGTTGAGTTTTAAGCCAAACTCAAAAGAACTTTCAAAACTGATTCCACCAAACTCTTCTTTTGGTTTTTGAAGAGTGACGTTTTCTTTTTTAGCAACGGCTTGGAGTTCCTTAAGGGCTAAGTTCTCGCACCCTGGAGGAATGATCAGGAAAAACGAGCAGATTTCGTCAGCGCTTTGAAAGATAGGCATGAAGTTCATTACGCTGGAATAGAGGCTTTCGCAAGTGCGTCGATAAAGGAGAGGGCCTTATTGATACTCTTTCAAAATCAGCCTATCTTTGACTTTTAAGGAGTGCTTATGAAACACATGATTCTTGGTCTTGTTCTATTTTCTTTTAGCGCCGCTTATGCTGAAAAGAAGGGAGCTCAAAAAATGGAAACACCAAAGAGCGTCTACGACTTTAAAGTGAAAGACATTACGGGTAAAGATGTCGATCTTAAAGCCTATAAGGGGAAAGTGGCTCTCGTTGTGAACACGGCTTCGAAGTGTGGGTACACTCCTCAATATAAAGGTCTGCAGGCACTTTATGATCAATATAAAGATAAGAATTTTGTCGTTCTGGGTTTTCCATCCAATGATTTTGGGGGTCAAGAGCCTGGAACCCAAAAGGAGATTAAGTCCTTTTGTGAGCTTAACTACGGCGTGAACTTTCCGCTTTTTGATAAAGGCCCCGTAAAAGGCTCAGATAAAAGCGCTCTTTATGTCTACCTCACGGAATCTCAAGATCACTCCTTTACGGGTGATGTGGAATGGAACTTTGAAAAGTTCCTTATTGATCGTCAGGGACGAGTGATTGGTCGCTATAAATCGAAGGTGAAGCCTGATTCGGAAGAGCTCAAGGAAGCCATCAAAAAAGCACTGTAAGACGAGCGTAGTTTTTTCAAAAAAGAGTGCCGTTCTCCGTCACTTTTCTAAAATTCCAACAGGGAGCTGTTCAACGGCTCTCTGAAGGTTGGCTCACAACCTGTTGAATTAATTCATTAAAAATGAACACCTAAAGCCTTCCATGATGGCCTTTCAATTGCTCTTACGAGAGCTTGGATGTTTGCGTCTGTAAATAAGGAGGCCTCTATGAAATCAATGAAAACTCTTATTCCTGTGGCAGTGGTGACCCTCGGATTGATCGCGGCTTGTGCCCCGCAATCACGATTTCGTGCCCCTGTTCTTAAAGACGGAAAGTTAAAAACGGACGCGGCGGCCGAACAAATCGCACCAACCCCTGGCGGTTCCCCAAGTCTCGAGGCTCCAAAAGACAAATTTTCACTCGACTATGTGAATGAACTAGAAAACGTTTACGTGCACGTCGAACAGCAAAAAAACAAATCTTTATTGGTTCAAGCCCGAGTACAAAGAAAAAATGTCGGTGATGTTATTTTACAAGGCTCTATTGCTGACGGGAAGAAAGAAGCTGAGCTTCAGCAATACATTTCCACTCCAGAAGGTCGCTTAGTGCTGGTCTCAGATGAGAGTGAATCCATCCGTGGGCAAGTAAAGTGTGAAGAAGGAAAGAGTTGTGAAGAGGCCCTTACAATTCTTGCTCAACCTTTCAAAAAAGGTGAAGAGATCGGCGAATTTAAGATTCAAGTTCTTAACTCCAAACTTTCAGTAGAAGGCGCGACATTCAAAAAAGGTAAAGATTTCGATGCCACTCTTGCCGAACAGCTTTCACAAGCGGATTCTGTTCGTCAAGGCACAGTTCAATGGAAGGGTGCTGATGCGAAAGTCACTCATATGATCACTCTTCTTCAAAAGGATGCGAGCAGTCTTTTGATTGCTGCCGCCTCAGGAAAAATCGACGAAAAAATTGAGAGCCTAAAATTTAAAACTATTAGTAGTAAAGCCACTTTGAAAAAAGATGGAGTGCTTCAAGTCACAGGTCTTTCTTTGCTGACAGCTAGCGATACAGATGGTCTTCTCAAGAGTACGACCATCACATTGCTCGATAAAGAATCCAATATATTAGAAATTCACTTAAAGTCAGAAAATAAAACAGAAGAAAAAACTGAAGATACAGATACAGAAATAACGACTACAAGTGAAGCAGCCGTCGTCAAAGGAGCGCTTGACGAAGTATCTGGCAGTAATGATCAACAGACTCCGCCTGATTCGGGAGTGACAACTCGAGTAGGAACTCTTGAAGAAAATAAAGCCAGCGTTCCGGGAGTGATTCCTGGTAAGCCCGAAGTTCCAACGGTGACGATCTCTACTACTCCGGTAGGAACCCTCGCAGAAAATAAAGCACAGGTGCCTGCAGCGACGGCACCAGTAACGATCGGCATTCCGAACTCACAGCCAGCAGGAACTCCTGCGGGTGGAGCATTCGCGGCCGCAAAAGTGGGTGGATCTCCTTCGATGGCAACGACTCCTGTGGCACAGATCTCCGCACCACCTGCACCAAAAGCTCCATCGGCGATGATTTCAAATCCCAAGGCTTCGCCAACACTCGGTAACACATTGGCGGCTTTCCCCGTACAGCCTGTTCAACCAACGGATGATTTAATCTCTAAGAGTGACTTGTTTTGTACTTACGATTTAAGAAACGATCCAACGTCTGAAATGCAAATTTACATCTGGACAGGAAAAGCGGTTTCTGGTGCGAAGGTAGAAAAAGTTATCCAGATGAAAGCAAAAAAGCTAGATCGCGCACGTAAAGAATTTGTTCGCATCGATGAAGGCAAAAAGGATTCAAACTATATTCAAGCGAACACCTGTTTGGGCCAATTGACCTTCGTTAAAGAGGGTACATCTTGTCGCGAGCCTTATTTTGAAGTTACTGCTCGCACAAGTATGGAAAACCAATGTGTGTTAGCGAAAAACTACGGCAGTCCAACAACGTCAGCTATCTACGTTTATTCGAAAGGTGATAAGGCTCAGATCACATTTAACGGCGGCCAGGTTGTGCAAGGTAGTAGCATCGGACAGAACTACTCAAAGTTTGAACTTTGCTCGGGAGTTCATGTGCATCATGCAGATGGAGTCGCTCGTAAGTATGAGAATAAACCTCTTACGGTTTATGGTTACGTGAATCCACAAGGTTCGACTCTTCAAAACAAATGTGTGATTGGTCTTGATTACGCACGAGTGAAGTAATAAAGGTGCCAGTGTCATTTTTCTGGCTACATTGCTTCACAAAAGTGGACGCAGCGTAGCCAGAAAAATGACACTGGCACCTTTAATTCTTGAGAGCTACGTAGATACGATGGACATCATCGAACTCGTCCACATCACCTAAAAAATCTTCCACTTCTTTACGCTGTTCTGGCGTTACTTCCGTGGTGTTTTTAGCAATGTAGCTCATTTCGGAAGTCGTGATGATCCACCCGGCTTTAGATAAAAACTTATTTACGGTATCAAGGTCGGTTGGTTCGCAAAAAAACCGAGCTCCAATTTGAGTGCCGATCATCTCCGCTTTTTCTAAAGGTTCCACGTTCTGTGCGCCAGCTTCAATCGCGACTTCTTCGATATCTAAAGATTTATTTTCATGGGTGGCTTCAATGACGCCGAGGTGATTGAACATCCATGTGACACTTCCGATAGCGCCCATTTGGCCTTTTCGAAAGAGAGCCTTGATTTCTGAAGATGTGCGGTTGCGATTATCCGTTAAGCATTCCACAATGACGGGAACTTTGTGGGGCGTGAAACCTTCAAAAGTGACCATCTCGTACTGGACGGCCTCGTCGAGTAAGCCCGCACCTTTTTTGATGGCGCGTTCAATTGTGTCTTTAGGGACAGATTGTTTGCGAGCCGCTTCGACAGCGGCTCTGAGTCTTGGGTTATTTTCAGGGTGCGGGTCGCCGAGCTTCGCCGCCACCATGATCTCTTTGGTGAGCTTGTGAGTTTTTGCACCTTTTGCAGCACTGGCGCCGGCTTTCCCGGCATGTTTCCACTGGGCACCCATGTCTATCCTTTTATCGCAAACAAGATTGGTAAGTGGAGATTTGGTTTCCAAATCCTGTCCAGCGAACGTAGCCATAACCTACAAAACCTGAAAGCTCCAAGTTATTTCCAAAGTTGTTCACGTTGAGGCGGAGGTATTGGTTTTTGTAGAAGCCAGTAGCAAATCCACCAAAGACATCAAGGCGAGTGTAGTGACCTCCGATGTATCCAGAAAAACTTCCTGAATTTTGATCTCCGTAAAATGTGAGGTTTACCCAACCCTTCATGAAACAAGTGTAGGTGAGAACTTCTCGCATGAGCGTCACATCGCGAGCTTCAGAGCCTGGCGATTGAATGGAGAACACAACGTTCGTTCCAGCTTGGCCGGAAATCCATTCAGAAACAGTTTCAAGTTTTTGATTTTGAGTCGCTTTGCCGTCCACCGCGCGGATGTAATCGCCAGCTTTGATACCGGAACGTTGAGCGGGGGCGCGATCAAGTAGATCCACGATCATTGTTTCTTTCGTTTTTTTGTCTTCAGATTTAACCACTTCAATAGTGATACCAACACCGACATAGGATTCTGTATCTTCTTGTGCGTGGGCTTTTGAACTTTGAACGGTGAAACCAAGAGCAAGAGCCAAAGCAGTTGCCGAAATTTTTTGTAACATAATACCTCCGAGGTCAATGTCTGTTGATGAACAAATTCGGCCACAGACTATGAGTTCTCGAAGAGAGTGGCAAGAAAAGGTGCCAGGTTCCGTTTCCGGGTCACACAGCGTCACACATGGACGCGGCGTGACCCGGAAACGGAACCTGGCACCTTTTCGGGATTACTGTTCGAACATTTGGCGCATTTTTAGAGATTCGGCGGGAGTTTGAACTCCTAAGTTGTGAGCAGCTTGGATAGCTCCAAGTCGATTTTCTTCTGGCACACCGTTTAAGCCCCAAAGCGTGTTTACGATGTCGGCCGCGCTTTCAGGTCGACATCCCGAGTAAGAAAGGATCATTCCAAAGACTGTAGGACCGCGATGCCGGTTTCCATTGCAGCCAACGGCGACATAATTATACTTCTCCATGCAGTACATAAAATTGATTGGTGCATCCGCAAAACTCGAGCCCAGTTTTTGGATGTATTCTTTAGCCACTTTTTGTGGAGTGGAGCCTCTTGGATTGCTCACATAAATCGCTGAAAAAAGTCTTTCCGCGTCGGTGTTTCCATCATTCAAGTACCAAGAACAATATTTATCGGAAGATGGAACTTGTCCGAGCGCTTCTGCAGCTTTCGCCACACTTGTAGAATCAGAATTCCCAATGCCAACTCCGGCAAGAGTGATGCGACCTAATTTAAAAGCGCTCCAGCGTTCAAGACCACTCTCCTTATACTTAATCTTTTTCTGCATAAAAAAAGCTTTATTACAGTAGGCAGGTTCTGTTCCGTGTGATGTGCTTGCACTCAGTCCGATCATTGCCGTAAGAAAACTTATAATGATTGTTTTCATATTTCCCCTCCATAGATTCACTGTTGTTGTGATTAAAATGCTATGCGAGCTTTGTTAGGAAACGATGAGGGAAATATTAGCGTTCTATTAGATAGAATCATCTAGACATTCAAAGAAAGAAATCAGTAACATAATTCTTATGAGTTTAATTGAAGCGATACTTCTCGCGATTGTAGAAGGCATTACAGAATATTTGCCGATTTCTTCCACTGGTCACATGATCATCGTTTCCTCTTTTTTAGGAATTCAAGATCAGCCGTTCACGAAAGATTTTACGGTCATCGTACAATTTGGTGCGATCATGTCGGTGCTCGTTTTGTTTTGGAAACGTTTTCTTTCGAGCAAAGATTTTTACTTAAGATTGATTGTTGGTTTTTTACCCGCAGCGGTGATCGGCCTTCTCGTAAAAAATAAAATCGATGCCATATTAGGAAGCGTCGAGATCGTTGCATGGGCGCTTATGCTCGGTGGTATCATTCTTATTTTTTCAGATCGTCTCAAGGGAGATAAAAAATATTCTTCCATGGCTGATATTCCACTTCGTACCATATTTTTAATTGGGTTGATTCAGTGTTTTGCTTTTATACCTGGGGTCTCTCGCTCGGCGGCGACTATTCTAGGAGGTTTGTACCTGGGGCTTCATCGAACACTCGCGGCCGAACTTTCATTTTTACTAGCGGTTCCTACTTTAGCAGGGGCGACGGCTTTAAAACTTCTCAAAATATATCCCACCATCGAAGCCTCTCAGATTCAGAACATCGCGATTGGTAACCTTGTTTCTTTTATTGTGGGTCTTCTTGCAATTAAAGGCTTCATTGGTTTTCTTAGTAAACGAGGGCTTGGATTTTTTGGTTACTACCGTATCGCTTTAGGGGTTGTTCTTCTCATTCTCATTTACTCAGGATTTCAATTACAACACGTATGATTGATAAAGTTTATTCCATAGACTCTTTAAAGACTGCTTTTTCCACCATTCAAGCAGAATTGTTGAAGCATTACAAAACTCAGCAAATAGAAAAAGGTGGACTACCTTGGGAAAATCCCGATCTTCTCAAACAAAAAATTCAAGAGCTAATGAATCTTTATCAAGAAAATTCCTCTTTTGAAAATAAGCTTCAAAAAATTTCGGAAACTTTCCTGCAGTATTCCAACCGTTTGCATTCTACTCATTATTTAGGTCATCAAGTGGCCTCTTCAATACCTCTAGCAGCCCTTGGTGAATTGCTTGGCACGATGATGAACCAAGCAACCGGAATTTTTGAAATGAGTCCCTTCTCTGCCACGGCCGAACGAACGATGATTGAGGCTTTGATTCCTTATGTGGGTTGGAAGGTGGGAGAGAGCGATGGCATTCTTACGCACGGAGGTTCGCTTGCGAATCTCACGGCACTTCTCAGTGCGAGAAATATACAAATTCCTCAAAGTTGGTCCTACGGACTACAAAATGAAAAACTCACTCCCATGATCGCAGTAAGTCGCGAAGCCCACTACTGTGTGAAACGATCAGGAGCGATCATGGGACTTGGAGAAAAAAATATTCTCACTCTCGAAACGGATTCCAAGAGGAGAATTGATCCAGAGAAGGCACGAGCACAAATTCTCAAAGCCCGCGCCGAGGGCAATAATGTTTTTTGTATTGTGGGGACTTCTGGGGCAACACCGATTGGTTCTTTTGACCCCCTTCACGACCTCGCGGCGATCGCAAAAGAAGTGGGAGCCTGGCTTCATGTCGATGGCGCTCATGGCGGCGGCTTATTGATGAGCTCGAAATATCGCAAGCTTCTTTCAGGAATTGAAAAATGTGATTCACTTGTTTGGGACGCTCACAAGATGATGTTTGTCCCGGCTCTCAGCACATTTGTGCTTTATAAGACGAAAGAAGCGAGCTACCGAGCACTTCAGCAGGATGCCCCTTATCTTTTTGATAAAGCGGACCAACCAACCCTTGAATACGATTCCGCCGTTCGCACGATGGAATGTACAAAGCGTGCGATGGTTATGGGAGTGTGGACAGTATGGTCCGTCTACGGGCCGAAGATTTTTGAACTGATGGTCGATCAGGTCTGTCAGCTCTCGCAAAAGGCCTATGAATATTTAAATGAACAAGAAGACTTTGAGCCTCTTCACGAGCCAGAGTGCAACATTCTTTGTTTTCGCTTTCTTTCAAAGCGCGTAGGTGAGGACGAGCAAAAGAGATCGCTACTTCAGAAATTAATCCGCCGCCAATTACTTCAAGACCGAAAATTTTATATCACGGCAACTGTTCTTAATGGAGAGCACTGCTTACGTGTCGTGTTTATGAACCCACAAGCAACAGAGCAAGATTTTAAAGAGCTCTGTGCTGAAGTTCGCCAGATCGCGAAGACGTTGTCTGAGACTTAATTAAATTCATTCCTCGAGCGATCAGTTTTTTCTGATCGGAAGATTTATTTTGTAAAAGTCTAAGCTGCGTCTCCAGTGAATCCACGAGATCGCGCTGTTGGGGATCAAGAAGAGCGAGCTCCAATATTTCGAGTCTTAATAGCCAATCCTCAGGGTAGAATTGGTTTAATTGCTTAGCGATAGCTACAAGCTTCTCTTTCATCTTTGGAATTCGTAATTTAGAAACTTTTTTCTTTGAATTTTTATTCCAAACTTCACGTAATTTCCGAACCTCAAGATAGAACTTATTTAACTTCTTATTCTCTTTAGTGAGATTGGATTTCTGTTTTACTTTCGGCTCATGAAGCGTTTTTACGACTTTGTAGTAAGCAGCTCGATCTGCAGCTTCGCCAAAAACAGAAACGATCTCGATGCCCACGGGAATGAGGTACTCTTTGTGTTTTGAAAGTGGCTTACCGTTTCGAGACACAATCGCTTGAGTTAAAAGAAGCGCCAACACACGGTTGCCATGAGTTGCCACCCTTTTTAATTTTCCTGTCACCGCGTAACCGGACTCTGGCCACTCAATCGTTCCGCGAGAGCGTGGAGTAAAACCAAGACCTTTAAGTTGGTTTTTACTCACAAGGGGTGCTTTCATTTTACCAACAGGGCATTCCCAGTTTTTCTTTAAATTTTTAGGGCCAAAGTTTTTAATTTCTTTATTAGCAAAGCTAAGTTGAGCAGGGCCCTGCCATTTTAAATAAATGGGTTTACCGTGTTCGGCCGAGATTTCGGTGAGCTTGCCGCTGAATTGAACTCCGGTATTCCAGACCGTTGTCGTGAGTGTGCGAGCTTGCTGTGCTTTCTCGAGGGCTTTTAAACCTCCAATTTTATAAGCGAGAAGTTCGCTGAATTCTTTCAACACCTTTTTCAAATGTGCGAAAGAAGGAGTGACGAAAAGCTGTGGCTGCGGTTTCGTTATATCATAAGTTTGGTAGATGCAATCCAAAGTGAGCGGACGTTTTTCTACATTATTCGCATAGCAGTCGTAGGATTCCCCAACAGAAGAGAGGAGCCCTGCGCCGTAAATAAGAGGGCGTTCCATGCTGCCTACAAGGCCATATTCGATGGTCCACCACGCCATGCGGGAGAGGAGAGTCGCCTCACTCACGTTGGTGTTTTTTTCGTTGGCTCGAATCAATTCCTGATTGGCCTCTTCAATTTCTTTCGGCGTCGACTTTGGATCTTCCTTTACGTCGGAAAGTTTTCGGATGGCATTGTAAACAGCGAGATCTTCCTCAGAGAAAATCACCTTTTGCGAAACTTCCCCATACTGCCTAATGTAGTCCGCGTAATCTGCGTTGGCGAGAATAGGCGCGTGTCCCGCCGCCTCGTGAACGATATCAGGCGCTGGAGTGTAGGAAAGATGTTCGGGCGTTCGCATATCGCAAGCAATAGGAAGTATACCCAAAGAGAGAAATTCGAGAAAAATCGCCGGCGGGATAAAACCACTAATGACTGCGGCATTCCAGCCGAGTTTTTCCAAACGTAAATTCATTTCGCTGATCTTCGGAATGTACTCGGTGCTAATGCCGGTGCTGGGTAATCCTTGAAGATAGATGTTGTGGGCATGATCTTTAAAAAAATCTTCAGAGATGCGCATGATGTAGCGCCAGCCCGCTTGATCCATAGGAGTGTAACGAGAATAGTTTTGAGTCAGTGTGAATTTTTTAAGGTGAACGGGTATTTTCATCTTACATTCCGTTCGCAAAATCTTTAAAGTTAATTGTAGGGCTTTGCCTTACTTGACGAAGCGCTAAAGAATACTCTCGTAGTACTCCTAGAGAATACTTCATGCGAGTGATAATACGTTCGTCGTCAGGCGATTCTGGCTTTTCAATATTGTTGAATACTTTCTCCGCGTTTCTCACAATGACATGGTCAGGGATATAGCAAAGGCGATTGTTTTTGTAGCTACTCATTCTGAGTTCCGCGATGGGGTAAGCACCACCCATAGAAGACGATACAGTCACAATCAATCCTGGTTTGTGTCCTAGGTCTTCGTTCTTACAAAAATGAAAGAAATTTTTTAATCCTGCAGGCACAGTTCCGTTCCACTCAGGGGAAATCACGACAACACCATCCGCTCTTTTCAATTTTTCTGAAAAGGGTTTCCACAGCTTGTCCCACTTGTTGTTGGCCGCCGGGTCCTTATCCCAAACAGATTCATCCCAAAGAGGAAGCGGATTTTGTTTTAGATCAATGAACTCCGTCTCTCCAGTATCGGGAAGCCCCTTCAAAAGAAACTGTATGGCGTGCGCAATTTTTGAACTTTGAGATTTGGCTCGATGACTTCCTGAAATGACAATGTAATTTAACATAGTTGCCCCTAGTTGTATGAGCCTGGCTCTACAAGAAAAAATCTTGGAATGTCGATGTTAAAAATTTTTCGAGTTTCGGGATCGACCATCTGGTAAGTGCCTTCCATCGTTCCGGTGGTTGTCTCAAGCGGACAAAAACTAGAATATTGGTAAGATCCGCCTGGCGGGATAAGCGGTTGATCACCCACCACGCCTTCGCCTTTCACTTCTTGAGTGCGGCCTTGCCCATCGGTGATGATCCAATGTCGAGCTAACAGTTGGGCGGGCTTAGTTCCTAAGTTTGTGATCTGAATATTGTAACCAAAAAAATAGCGTTTTCCATGCGGGTCTGATTGTTCCGGAATGTATTGGCTTACGGCCCGAACTCGAAAATTATGTGTGGTTTTTTCGCTGGAAAGATCCATGGCCCAACTCTGCCATAATTGACGAAAAGGTTCCAGGGAACCTTTTCGCCCTGCATGGCGTCTATTGAGCCGGTGTAACGGTGATCGTGTGGTAGGTCCCTAGGTCGTTGGCATAATCCTGAAGGATAAAACCGTAACCGGGGTAGGACGTTCCGTCTAACTGAAAATTCACGCCAAACTTTGCTGTGCCCCAAGAATTTTTAAAATAGAAAACACCTTTTCGCGTTTTGGTGACTTTTGTTTTACCGTCTCTGGCAAGGTACGAGTAAGTGACTTCGCGCGTATCGTCGTAGCCTACGAGGAGAATTGAGTGACCGGCTGGATCACGTTGTGAAGCCGTACGATCCAACGAATCGTATTCCGGGTAAGTCACGGCACCCTCTGCCCAAAGAGTGAGGTCGCGCCCAATACCTAAGGAATCCGCCATGCGATGGTTCCAAGCGCCGTAATAGAAATCAAGATCGAGCAGGACTGGTTGGCCTTGAGCCAACAGTTGTTTTACCTGTGTGGAATAGATGTAAGTTTGGGGGACAAGGGCTGCCGCTTGAGCGTCGCGAAATTCATAGGCGTCTTTTCGTGCGGTTACAAATTCAGGATCATAAAATGGGCTTTTTGGTTTTGATAATTCTGCGTCTAGCTTACTGAGAAGGGCTGGATTTCTATGACCGACAAAACAAGCGCCCCGGTAAATGCCAGTTGTATTTTTACAGCGTTTCTCTGCCAAGATGTCAGAGGAGAAGCTTTCCCAATTTGTTCCAATGTAAGGCATGAAGGTTTCTGAGGCGGTACCATACTGTCGAAGTGCGGAAAAGTTTCGAGGAGAGGTCGACCCGTCACTCAAGGAAATGCTCGCAATCACATATTGCAGCCACTCTTCCGAATAATCGACAGAAGACATCGAACGATGTGTGATCACAAGAGACTCAATCAAGGCTGTGGCCGAGAAAATAGAACAAGATCCTCGTGACTCTTGAGATTTCACCGGAGATTGCTTTTTAATCATTCCAAGCGTGTCAGACTGGAGGGGAAGTTGAAAAGTAGACTCTGCCCTGTGGAAAGCGCGTTTTGAACGTGAAGACGGTGGCTTAGGATATGGCGGATCGAGCGGGGCCTCATCGATTGCCAACTGCGCTGATGCAGGAGTTAGCAAAAAGTTTGGTACGGAAAAAGATAGTGTGACAAGAAAAACGAAGAATAAATTTCGGCGTTTGTTCATGGATCCCCCTATTTGATTGAGCAAGCTGTACGAGAGCCGCTCGAGTTACGCAAAGGAGGTTGGGGAAATTCTCTAGACTTGTAAATCTTTCAAAATCCACCCCTTCAAGTAACGGAGCCGATGGATCTCCTCAAGGGAGGAGTGGGCTTGGAGGTTGGGAGTCGCAAAGGTTTGTGGTTGTTCGATCTCTTTCAGAATGGAGAACTTTCGGTTTTTTTCACGAAAAGCTTCTCTTACCTGCTTTAGGTAGTGATCTTTGGAGACAGATTCCGAGTTGATACTCGTAATCAAAAGACCTCCTGGCGCTAAGACATCGAGGGCCATTTTGTGAAGAAGGGGAAGATCCTTTTTAGTAGAAAAAGTGCTCTTTTTATTGCGAGCGAATGAGGGGGGATCGAGGATGACAACATCAAACTTTTCCTCTTGTTTTGCTAAGCGGGGTAAGTACTGGAGCGTGTCTTCGGCCATGCATTTTAGCTGCGAGTTTGAAAAAGAGTTGAGTTCCCAATTTTTTTGCGACCAGCGAAGATAGGAAGGTGAGAGATCAAGGTTGAGTACCGACTCGGCTCCTCCATATTTTGCGGCGATCGAGAGACTGCCGGTATAACAAAAAGTGTTGAGGACACGTGCACCGCGGGGAGTGTTGAGTTTGAGCCATTGTCGAAGTGGTGCGTGATCTAAAAAGAGTCCCGGATGTCTTGCACTCTGAAAACGAATTGCAAAAGTCATATCATTTTCTTGAACGTGGATTTCCTCAGGAGGAGAACCAAAAAGTGCGGAAGGGGGCGCGGGAGCTTGCCCGGGTTGAGAGCGCGAAAGAAGAGTCACGCTTTCTGCACCTTTTTGTTTCAAAAACTCGGTGACCTCAGAAAGAAAGTTTTGGTCGGTCGGTAACGAAAAATCCGTGATCCAGTAATGCGTTTTTTGGTCGGTAAAGCTTTCGATGATAATTTGGGAAAGAGAGCCTTTCGCTTCGCCAGGACCGTGAAAGAGCCGATAGGCTGAGCTTACAAGCTGAGCTTCCTGTCGCCAATTCCATGCATGTTCTAAAGCTGAGTGGAAGGAGCTCTGTTTTGGCAAGGTTCAAATCCTTTGTGCGCGAAGGGTCAATCTCCCCATCATAGACATATTTTTGTTGAGTAACAAACAAAGCCATGGATTAAATTTACGATATCTAAAAAATACCGCATCGGAGTACAAACTATGAAACTATCCAAACAAAGTTTATCCCACCTTCTGGTCATGCTTGCCGTGTTATCCGCTTGCGGAACCATTCGTTTGAACTACGAAGGTGAAGTGCGTTCTGGCGAAGAAAAACCCGCTACCTATAATCTCAAAAAAAGTTATGAAGTCGGTGGCCCTCACAAGATGCTCTGTATTTTAACCGGTTGGGCTTTAGGTGGATACTGTTGGTATTACACAGTTATGCCAACAACAGAACAATCGAAATGGATCGAAAGAGATGCAGAGGCTCGCCTTGATACAATTTATGGAAGTGGTAAGTACACTTTAGTTCGTAAAAATATTGAGGTGGATAGTTGGGGAGACTCAGAAGAACAGTCGAATCTTCTTCGCAGTGAAGATGCGCCAACTCCACTCGTAAATGGCAAGCCCGTCGAAACAAAGTCTGCAAAGAAAAAAGTAGAAGCTCAAAAAACAGAACAAAAACAATAATCATTTGTGAATTTGCTTAAAACGACTTTCCCTTTTTTTCTTTGTCTCGTTCTTTTTTCCATGGGTTCCTCCGCAGGCGCCTCGGAAGCTTTTTCTGAAGCTCTTCTTAAGGAAGTTGCGTTTTCACCCAAATGGCTAAAACTTTTGCACTACAAGTCCAACAATGGACGTTACGAGAGTTTAGCTGATGGAAAAGGTTTTTTCTTTTCTCCTAATGGCAAAAGCGATCCTCTCGGAGAATTAAAAGCCAATCTTGAAGCTTTTGGCACAAATCGCGAACTAGGATTATTAAAACAAAACACCCAATGTGCCTTTCCAGAACGTTATTTGTTTTTAAAGAAGACTTTTCAACTCAAGTATAAGGATCAAGACTGTCCGAAGTTGAAAGAATTTTTATCGCGTTTTAATGCGGAGTCGGTCTCTCTCGTGTTCTCAAGCGCAACCCCGAACAACCCGGCAAGCATGTTTGGTCATACTTTTTTAAAAATCAATTCGAAGGGCAAAAGCGATCTTCTCGATTTTGGAGTGAATTTTGCGGCAACGGTTTCTGATGATGAAAATCCCTTTGCTTTTGTAGCGCTGGGAACCTTTGGTGGCTACGTTGGTCAATATTCTATGCTCCCGTATTATCAAAAAGTTCATGAGTATATCAATATGGAGAGCCGTGATCTTTGGGAATATGAGCTCAGCCTTACGGAAGAGGAAACAAAGCGCCTTCTCAGTCACACTTGGGAAATCGAAACGAATTCTTACTTTGCCTATTACTTTTTTGACGAAAACTGCTCTTATCAACTTTTGGCGGCGATTGAAGCGATCAAACCAGAGTGGAATATTACCAATTTTCCGATTTACGTGATTCCTGGAGAATCCGTGAAACAACTCACGGAAATTCCCGGTGCGGTGAAAGAGGTTCACTTCCGTCCGTCTTTGCAAAAGAAGATGCTTCAGCATTACGAAGCTATGCACGATGACGAGAAGGCGGACTTTGCGAAAGTTCGAGACTCTCGCGCCCATATCGACGAAGTGAAATCACCACTTGTTCTCGAGACTCTCGCCATTAACTATCAGTACGATCGTATGCGTGCAGGTAATAAGCCCACCCCTGAAGACAATACCTATCAGCAGGCGCTTCTTAAAAAACGAGCGACCTTAACGGAAGACACAGCATCGCGTCTCAAACCCATTATCGGAGAAACGCGGCCAGATCTGGGTCACGACTCTTACCGTGTAGGATTTTGGCCTGGAGTCTCTTATCGACAAAATAAAGGTCGATTTTTTCAGGAGCTCAGTTGGAAGTCGGCCTATCACGATCTCTTAAATTACGACTTAGGATTTTCTCGTTACTCCCACATCGATTTTCCGGGAATAGATCTTCGTTGGAATGATGGCGAACGTTTTCTACATGTCGAAAAAATCACAGGCCTCGAAGTGACATCTCTTTTCCCACTGAGCTTTATTGAAAAACGATTGTCATGGAAGTTCGCTTCGAACATCTATTCTCCGAAAGATTTTGGTTGCACTTACTGCCAAGTTCTTCATGGTGAAGGTGGAATTGGAGCGGCCATTGATGTTTTCACGCCCAAGGTCCTCTTTTACGCGCTGGCCCTTGTCCAGGCGGATCTGGGAGATAGTTTTCAACTGGGCTATCGCTATGGACCTAAACTTCAGTCTTACTTTTTGTTGAATCCCTGGTTGAAGTACAAGCTTCGAGTGGGGGCCGACGTTGCGTGGGAGGTGAACCCCTTCCACCGCTCTGAGAGGGTCATTTTTTGGAACCTAGAGCAATCCTACTCTTGGAAAAAAGATTGGGAGACGAGGCTCTTATTCCAAGACATTTCGCCATCTAACGCCTCGCAAAACAAATACAGCGAAGCCAAATTCAATTTGAACTACTATTTCAATTGAATTCATAAAAAAGCCTCCATACCATTTAATTCACATTAACTAGTTACTCTTCATAAGGAGACATCATGAAGAAGCTTCTCGTATTATTCGTAGGTTTATTTTTAACTGCTCCAGCTATGGCTGATGATAGCGATGGTTGTGGTCTTGGCTGGCAAGTGACTGACAAGAAAACTCTTGTTGCTACTACAACTCGCCAAACAACAAACGCCGTTGTTCCTCCATCTTTCGGGATGACTTCTGGAACCATCGGTTGTGCCCAACACGGTTTCGCTGCTAAGGAACAACAAGCTGTTGAATTCGTTGCTGGTAACTACGAGCCTTTGATCATGGAAATGGCAAAAGGCCAAGGTGAGTACGTTACAGCTCTTTCTCAGACTATGGGCTGCAAAAATACTGCTGCTTTCGGCGCTTCTTTGAAGAACAATTATTCTTCAATCGTTGGAAAAAGCTCTAACGCTGTTGAACTTTACAACAACGTAAAAAGCCAAAGCCAGTGCATCTAATCCACTCACGTGGAGAGAATAAAAACGGCGGCCTAGAGTCGCCGTTTTTTTTTGCCTGAAGCTCCCTTTCTCAGTAGGGTAAAGCTTCATGAAACAAAGTTTGGCTCTTCTCTTCGTTTGTATTTCTCTATCAGGTTGTTCAAGTCTTCTTTATTATCCCACACGCCTAAAATATTCAGAGCCGACGAAGTTGGGTTACGGCTATGTCGAAGAAAAATTTGAGAGCAGTGACGGAACAAAACTTCTTGGTTGGTACTTTCCTGCCGCAACTTCCAAGGAAGATTTAAAAAAGAAAACGAAAGCTACGACTACTATTATCCACTTCCATGGAAATGGCGAAAACATGTCGTCTCACTACCATTCGCTCGTGTGGCTCACGAAAGAAAGTTTCAATTTATTCTCCTTTGATTATCGTGGTTATGGGGGAAGTGAAGGGGAGCCTGATCCTGCGGGAGTTCATAAGGACGCCTTGGCCGCGATCAAATACATCCTCGAAGATCGAGTCGGAGATAAGCCCGAGCGCGTGATTTTATATGGGCAAAGCTTAGGTGGCGCTGTTTTAATGGGAGCCTATGATTCTATCCCGAAAAAAGAAAAAATTTCGGCCGTAGTGATTGAAAGTTCTTTTCCATCCTACCAACGAATCGCGAGACAAAAGCTAGCAGAGAATTGGTGGTCTTGGATTTTTCAACCTCTGGCCTATGTGGTTCTCTCAGATAAGTACAGTGGCGAAAAGAAAATCGAAAAAATATCTCCGGTTCCTTTATTTGTACTACATGGAGATAAAGACCCAATTGTGGGTTTTGAAAACGGTGAAAAAGTCTACGAATTAGCCAAAGAACCTAAGTTTTTCTGGAGAATTCCCGGCGGGCAACATCTTGATCTCATGTACATCGAAAAAGAGAAAAATCGTAACACTCTTGCGGCGGTATTAAGAGCGCTCATTGCTAAAAAGTACGATCAAATTCCCATGCTTATCCAGCCTCAATAGATGAATATATTTTAGCCACATCGGTATTAAAGATAGAAAGATTTTTCTTCTGTTAAACGAGCAGGCTTATGGGCTTTCTCAGTGGTATCTTTGTGGCACTTTGATTGCTCATGGACAAAGTCACGTTCGCTAAAGGAGTTGTTCATGGGTGGTATCCGGCAGATAGTTTCTCTCGTAGTGGGTTTACTTTTTTTCACAGCCTGTACAAAAGAAATCAACAATACACGTGAAATTGCTCCTGCCGACAAGCCTCCAGTTGCAACTCCAGCCGCTCCTGTAACGGCTTCACCTACGGGCAGCATTACGATCTCTAAAGAATTTTTGGATCACGATCTTATTCTCGGCGGGTATATTTCTAACTTCGAAGTGGATTCCGACCTAGGGAACTTACCGGGCCTTCATTTCACAGGTCTTTCCACTCGTTTGATTCGTATCAAGCAAAAGAAAACTGCAAGTGGTGAAACGCTTGAGTTTACCAGGTCTCAACAGCGTCCTTGGGAGGGTAGTGCTACTGGAACTTCTCACTCTACGTTTCTCGGTAAAGTTTCAGTGAGAAAAATAACAGACACTCATGTCTCTGTAGACGCCGGGGATCTTGGAACTGCCATTGCAGAAATGTTTAAGATTGAAGGCATTATAGCCAAAGACAACGTGGTAAGAGCCTCGGATCAAGTGAAGACCTTTGCAGATGGCTTTGGGATTGATATTGAAGAAAAAATTCTTGTTCCTGTTCAGAAACAGGAATCCCAGCTCTCTGTAGCGGTGACTTTAAATTTTAATATTTTCTTTAAAAAATGGGTTCGAAACGAAAAATTCCAAGAACAAACCATCAGCAAAAATTATGGTTATTTTACTCTGAATGACATGTTTCGTCGCTCAGAAGATACATATAAAAGAGAGGCACAGAAAAACCCGCAAGCAAAGATTTTGAAATGGGATTTAAATAAAGTGCTCGTGTTTTCCATGGAAAAAAACACTCCCGAAAGATTTAAACCAATTATCAAATCGGCGGTAGAAACCTGGAATCAAGTCTTGCGAGCAGAAGCGGGACTCGAAAAAGACTTTATTCGTGTTGAAGAATCTCAAGAGACGCTCGAGCAGGTTGGAAACCCTTCTAAAAACATCATCTACTGGGAAAATGATATGTCAAAAGGGGCTTCTTTAGCACGAGCAACATGGTCCAATGATCCACTGACGGGAGAGATATTTAATGCCCATGTGTACGTGGGTGGGACACGACTCGTTCGTAAGCTTGAAGAGATTTATGCTTTTCATGGAAATGTCCGAACTTCTTCGAGTCCACTTGCACCCGTAGCTCAGGCCCTTCAAGGTTTGATTCCTTCTGAAGCTTTAAAGCAACTTTGGAATATTGAAGCTCCTTCGCAGACTCCCTTGTCACTTTCTTTCGCTGGTAACACGCTGAAGAATTTTGTTGAAGATGATTTTTTGACGTACACACCTCCGTTAGCACTTCGTGATGAGCGAGCGGTTCTGAGTCGAGAAGAATACATTGATCAAAGCATTCATAATATCTTAATGCACGAAGTAGGGCATATCCTAGGATTACGACACAACTTCAAAGGAAGTTTGAGTTATCAAAAAGGAAAGACTCCCTCTACTTCCATTATGGATTACGCCAGCAATTGGACTTATTTAAGAGGGGAGCAACTGAAAACTCCAGGTGCTTATGATCGTCAGGCCATCGCTTATGGATACGCGAACAAAAAAATCAGCGAGAAGGAAGCTCTCCCTTTTTGCACGGATGACGAAATCAATCTTAAATTTGGGACTAGCTATAAAACAGAATATGATCCATCTTGTGCAAAGGACGATGAGGGTGCGCGCCCGCTCGTTGAGTATTATCTGCCTTACTTAAATAAGCTCTACCAAGCTATTGATTTAGAGCAAAATAGCTACTATCGCGACGAGCTCTTTGTGAAATTCGCGGACCTCTTCACGCTTCAGGCCACGCTACAGACTGCTAGCCTTAAAGTCCCTCAAGAAGATAAAGATCGTATGTGTGAAGCCGTGGCAGAGATTTTAGCACTTCCGGTTGGCCAATCTGCCGAAACAGTGGATATCAGGCTTTCTACCGCACTTGTCTATCTCTATCGCTCCACTCCGATGTCTTTAGACACGGGTCGTACTTTGTGCGCCAGCTTTTTAACAAAAGTGAGAGAGCTCATTTTAGGTAGTGAACAAAGTCACGTCGCTTCTTCTTTGAAAGCCCGCATAAAGCTTCTTGATATTTTTGTTTCGGCGACAAAGCGTACTCCGAACAAAGACAATCGTCGAATGGCACTCGCCACTTTGGCGGATTTAAGATCGCAATTGTCTCAGAAGAAAAAATCAAGCGATGTGACAATTCGAGAAGAAGCGAAAGTCTTATCGGATCTTTTAGAGAAGAAGTTTTTAGTAGATAATATTAAGGATTAAAATGAAGGCATATCTTTATACACTTATTTTAGTTTTGTTTCCGTTCGTGAGTTCTGCGCAAACGCCTTCAGAAGCGGGCCCTTGGAGAGCTTTAACGATGATGGAAGTTGCAAATAGCGATGAAATTCTGAAATGCTCTTACTGTTTGCTTTCGAAGTCGTCGTCATTTACCACAGTTAGCTATGGTGGCAATATCGAGGCAGGGGCTTGGATTGTAAGAAATGGTGATCAAGCCTCTTGTATTTTTCTTCGCAATACGCAGCAAGATTCACGAATTACTATTAACCCAAAAGAAAATCCGCGACCTGGAAATGCCATTGCTCTGATTCATTCTCATCCTATGGATACGAGTCCAAAATTAAGTCCAGGAGATTTTGTGGCGGCTCAGAAGTTAAACATGCCCGTCCTTTCGGTGGGTGCAAGAGCGGGTTCTGGGTTTGCGGGTATCTGGAGCTATTCTCCTCCAAGACCTGTTGCTCCAGAGCAGATAAAAGACGAGTCTGAGCCAGAGAGTGTAAAATTAGTGGATATCGAGCCAATCCTGGATGCGGGGAAAAGCATAAAAAACATCAAAAAGACGATGGATCGCGACGTTTGTGGTGAGATTCCCACTGTTCAAAAGCTTGAATCTCCAGAGCTCTGACACACCTTAAAAAGGCTTTATTTCCTAAGGGAAAATAGGGTTTAATCTAACCCTATGGCTTACATCGGAAAATCGGTTTTACGTAAAGAAGGTCAGGACAAAGTTCGAGGCGCGGCCAAGTACATTGATGACCTCACTTTTCCTGACATGCTTCATGGAGTAACGATTCGTAGTTCGATCGCCCGTGGAAAAATCAAGAACATTCATTTTGATCCTTCGGTGAATTGGTCAGAATATACGATTGTTACCGCAAAAGACATTCCTGGCAAAAATCATGTAGCGCTGATTCAAAATGATCAGCCTTACCTCGTGGATCAGATGATCAACCATCCTGAAGAAGCGGTGGTGCTTATCGCCCACCCCGATAAACATCAGGCGGAACTTGCGCGCACCAAAATAAAAATTGAAACCGAAGCGATGCCCGGGGTTTTTTCGATTCAAGACTCTTTAGATAAAAAACAAATCATCTGGGGCCAGGATAACGTCTTTAAAAAATATCTTGTCGATAAAGGCAATGTGGACCCGGTATGGTCGCAAGCCCACATGGTTGTTGAAGACGAATACTCTACCGGTGCGCAAGAGCAACTTTACATTGAACCCAACGGCATGGTCGCCGTTGCGGATAAAGAAAATGGCGTAACGGTTTGGGGATCTCTCCAGTGTCCTTTCTATGTTCACAAAGCGCTGATTGATCTCTTTGCCTTGCCTCAAAATAAAATTCGTGTTGTGCAGGCGGCTACGGGCGGTGGATTTGGTGGGAAAGAAGAATATCCTTCCATGATTGCGGGACATACCGCTCTTCTTGCATGGAAGTCTGGAAAGCCCGTGAAAATGATCTACGATCGTGCCGAGGATATGGTTTGTACAACGAAGCGACATCCTTCGCGCACGAAACATCGCACCGCCGTTTCAAAAGAGGGAAAACTCCTCGCAATGGAAATAGATTTTGTGATCGATGGGGGAGCTTATATCACGCTATCTCCAGTGGTTCTTTCTCGAGGAACGATTCACGCGGCCGGCCCCTACGAATGTGATCATGTGAGAATCAAAAGCCAAGCGGTTGCGACGAACGCGCCTCCTCATGGAGCCTTTCGCGGTTTTGGAGCTCCGCAAAGTTTATTTGCCTTAGAAAAACATATGGATGTCGTAGCCAAAAAAGTGGGCCTCACTCCTGAGGAGTTTCGTCGTCGTAATTTTTTAAAAACCAATTCTCGAACAGCCACGAAGCAACTGATTAAAGAAAAAATAGATCTACCAGCGCTGATGGATCTTGGCCTTCGTAACACAAAGTACTTTGAAAAAAGAAAAAAGTACGAAACGTCTAATAAAAATGGACCGATCAAACGCGGCATTGGATTTGCGACTTTCATGCATGGAGCAGGATTCACCGGGAGCGGTGAGAAGTATTTAGCTTCTCAAGTGGGCATTGAGGCGACAGAAGAAGGAAACATTCGAGTTCTCGCTGCGAGCACGGAAATTGGTCAAGGAACCAATACGGTATTCTCCCAAATCGTGGCCGATGCGCTGCAAATCTCTTACGAGTCAGTGGAGGTTTTGCAGCCCGATACATCCAAGGTACCTAACAGCGGTCCAACCGTGGCTTCAAGAACTTGCATGATTGTAGGGAAGCTTGTGGAGTCTGCGGCTTTAGGACTCAAGCAAACCCTCACTCAAAGTGGGCTTTTAAAAACGACTTACACAGATAAAGAATTTCGATTGGCTGTTTTAGAATACTTAAAAAAATTCGGAACCCTTAAGTGCGTTACCGAATATAAACAACCGAACGATGTTCAATGGAACGATGAAAAATATGAAGGTGATGCTTATGCCGCTTTTGCGTGGGCCATTTATGTTGCTGACATAAGCGTCGACACCCGTACTTACGAGACGCGAGTGGAAGATTTCTACGCGCTTCAGGAAATTGGCCGCGTTGTGCATCCGCTCATGGCTGAAGGACAAATTGAAGGTGGGGTCGCTCAAGGAATTGGCTATGCGCTTTACGAAAAAGTGGTTTGGAAAGAAGGACGCATGATGAATGGTCAGATGACCAATTATATTATGCCCACCTCAGCGGATCTTGGATCTCTTCGTGTGGAATTTTTAGAAAATCCTACGGAGCATGGCCCAGGGGGCGCGAAAGGAATTGGAGAACTTCCAATGGACGGTCCAGGGCCAGCAATCCTCAACGCGATCGAGATGGCCGTAGGTAAAACACCTAAGTTTATTCCGTTTCTTCCAGAAGATATGAGACGTCTTTTGAAGAATGAGAAGATGGAAGGCCGCGCATGAAAAAAGAAGATGTAAAAAAGGAGAAAGTCACCTTTCAAGTCAACGGCAAGATTCAAACAGTCGAAGCTTACCCTATGGAGCGCCTTCTTGATGTTTTAAGAACGGAAGTTCAGCTCACCGGAACCAAAGAAGGTTGTGGTGAAGGAGAATGTGGTGCATGTTCTATTTTCATGAATGGTCTACTCGTGAATAGTTGTCTTGTTCCCGTTCACCAAGCAAAAAATGTCCAGGTCACGACGATTGAAGGACTGAGTGAAGATAAAAATCTTCATGTGATGCAAAAAGCCTTCTTGGAATGTGGGGGAGCCCAATGCGGGATTTGCACTCCAGGAATGATCATGGCTTCTTGTCATCTGTTAGAAAAAAATAAAAATCCTAGTCGCCAAGAAATTGCCGAAGCTTTATCTGGAAATCTCTGCCGCTGCACCGGATACACCAAAATTTTGGATTCTGTGGAGCAAGCCCTCAAGGAGCGCACATGAGAGGTTTTGTTCCTAATTACTCCATGGTTTCTCCAAAAAATCTGTCTGAGGCTCTCAGTCTCTTGGAGAAAAATCCTTCGCTGAAACCCTTTGCGGGTGGAACCGATATTATGGTTCTCTTTGAAGCAGGAAAATTAGAAGCAAAAGAATTTCTCGATATCAATCAGCTCTCCGAATTAAAAAAGATTAAGGTAGAGCCTCAACATATTGAAATTGGGGCCTTGGCAACCTACACCGACATTGCACAAAATCCTGAGATTCAAAAAGAGTTTCCTATGCTTGTGCAAGCGGCCACTCTTACGGGCGCCGTGGCGATTCAAAATCGCGGAACTATCGGCGGGAATATCGCAAACTCTTCTCCCGCTGCGGATACACCACCCGCTTTACTCGCCTACGATGCGGCATTGATTCTCACATCTTCAAAAGGGGAGAGACAGATTTCTATTTCGCAATTTTTTAAGGCCTACAAAAAGACGGCTTTAGAAAAGGGTGATTTGATCACGAAAGTGATTTTAAAAAGAAACTTTCAGCCAACTGATGTTCACTATTATCACAAAGTGGGAACGCGGAAAGCGCAGGCGATTTCGAAAGTGTGTTTTGCGGCTTTTGCAAATATGGAAAATCAAAAAATATTGAATGTACGTATCGGCCTTGGGAGTGTAGGACCGACTTCTCAAAGGGCTCTCCAGACGGAAGCTCTTTTAAAGGGGCAAGTGGTCAACGATTCGCTGATTCAAAAGGCCAGAGCCTCTCTTGCCCAAGAAATTGTTCCTATAGACGATATACGCTCAGATTCTGCTTACAGACTTGACGTAGCCTGCAATCTTTTAGAAGACTTCCTGCATGGATTGGCTCGCCGGCCTTCATGAGGCCCGACAAAATAATCATAGCTGCGTTCTTGTCACTTTGATGGGAATTTCAGGTTCTGCCCCCCGCGAAAAGGGAGCGAAGATGCTTGTTTTGTCGGATGGTCGTATTCGCGGAACTATTGGGGGCGGGCAGCTTGAGCTCCAGATCATTGATGAAGCCAAAAAATATCTCTCTCAAGGCAAATCCGAAACTCTTTATACCCAAGATTATCCGCTCAGCGTGAAAACGCAGCAATGTTGTGGAGGAGTCGTGCAAGCGCTTTTTGAAGTGTTTCACTCCCAAAAGTCTCTCTATATTTTTGGTGCAGGGCATGTGGGCCAGGCATTGAGTCGAGTTGTTTCGGAATTGCCGTTAGATGTGCATCTGATTGACGAAAGGCAGGAGTGGGTCTCCCAAGCTTCTTCATCCGTAAAAACCTATCAGCAAAAGCCCCTTGAATTTGTAACCCATCGGGAATGGAAAAATTCCGATTTCGTGGTGGTATTAACACATTCTCATGATTTAGATTTTGAGCTCATTCATTATTTCTGCGGCAAAAACATTCAGTATTTAGGTTTAATCGGTAGCGATACAAAATGGGCTCAGATGAGAAAAAAACTTCAGAGTCAGAAACACTCGCTAGAGAACATCGAAAAAATTCGTTGTCCGATCGGTCTTAAAATTGGTGGTAAAACCCCTGGTGAAGTAGCCATCAGCATTGCGGCTGAACTTCTACAAGAAACAGGAAAGGCAGCTCTTTATGAGAACACTCCTACAGAACCAAACTCCACTCATTCTCCTGTGCGCTGGTAAAAGCGAGCGTTTTGGTTCTCCTAAAGGCTTAGCACCTTTTGGCTCAGGAACTTGGCTCAAACATCAGATCGAAAGCTTTCGGGAGTTTTCCGAAGCCTCAATATTTGTAACTTTAGGGGCCTATCATCGAGAGTACGACACCGAAATTCAAAACCTTCTTGAGACAAATAAAAGTTTGAAAATCTTTGGCGTAGAAAACCCGCATCATGAGTGGGGACCTTTTTCGAGCGTGTATGTGGCGGTTAGAGCCGTTCTCAACAAGAAGTATAAGCAGGGGTTCATCCTTCCCGTAGATGTGGCGCTGCCAAATTCGGAAGTTCTCTCCGTTCTTTTAGAAACTGACGAGAATAAAGATATCATCGTGCCTGCATATAAAGAAAAGGGCGGACACCCGGTGCTCCTGCGGCATAAGTTTCTGCAAAGAATTAGCGAAGCAGATCCAAAGACTGATCGCTTAGATCACTTAATCCGTCAGTGGCCGAGCGAAGGTTATGAGAAAAAAGAGGTCTCGGATATTTTCGTGACGAGTGGTTTTAATACGATTGCGGAATATGAAGCTTTGAAGGACTTAATCAAAGCATAAAAATCAACATTCGATAGGATGCTAGCTTTGGAGTCATCCATCCATGTCTGTGACTTTTGAAAGTTGGCTCTGCCGTATCCCCTACGTTGGGGGACCCTCGGCAGTGAGCCAATCCCTTCGGGACAGGCTTTCAAAAGTTCTATGGCAAAATCGGTGCTTAAATTGTTAAATAAAAAAATAAGTAGTCATTTTCTGCTAGTTTATAAACATCAAACACAGATTTAAGCTACAGAAGTGTTTGACTTTTTAAGTCCCACATTAATTTGTTATGGTTTGAACAAAGAAGTCTGAGATTTCTTAACTCTGTCTTTCCCCCGAACGCTAACGGTTTGATATGATCAAATTGAAGATAGTGCTTACTTCCACAAACGCGCCCTGTCTGAGGGTTTTTATACTGGCAGACTTGATCACGATGAATAATCGTCGCTTTAATAGCTTTAGGAATATAACGAGCCGATGAAACCTTGAGAAGAGGTTCACTCCGCTGCGGAGGCAGTGGCGCGTTATGCTTTTGCATGAGTACATTGAGTCCCATTTCAAAAATCTGCGCCATCGAAAGGTTTTGATGAGACAGCTTAGCTTGAAGTGTTTTTAACTTCTCTTGGCCTGACCTATTTAATGTAAATCGAACTTCCGTATGTTCTTCATCCAGCAGTCGCTGCTTTTCTTCGGGAATAGGCAAAGGAGCAAGAGCTAAAAGAACTCGCTCTGATTCTTGAGAACTTTTATTTTCTAATTGAGACAAAATCTCTCTTTTTGAATGCGTATCGAGTCTTTGCTGACGAAAATGAGATTGTGCTTTGCTAATGACGGAAAGATTCAAAACTCCGGATTGGATTTTCTCCTCCACTTCAGGAATTTCTTTAATGAGCCTCATAGCCGAAATCCTTCGATGTGCACTCGCTTCGGAATATCCAAGCTCTTTCGTACAAAAGGCATAAAGATTGGAGTAACCCATCTGCAAATGAAGCTTACGACCTTCCACTTCTCGTAAATGGTGAAGCACAAGATTTAATATCCTTCTTTCCTCTAAAACAAATTGTTTTAAATCCTGAACGAGAATTTCGTTAGTTTTCAATTTTAGTTTCATAAATCACTCCTTTGGCTGAATCAAAGATAACATGAGATTTTTTTGAATGAATTTTTAGAGTCTAACGAATGAAAACTAATCTCGCCTTAATGAAATTTAAAGCCCATTAGGCGAACGAAAAATTACATTTTGATTTTTTCAGAATTGAAACTCTACTACACTGATCAAACGAAAACTTAAGAGCAAGAAAAGTCGGTCAAGATCTTATTTGCGCCTTTTCAAATTATTTAAAAAAGTGAGACAAAAAATATTCTGCTTTACGCATAGAAGTTTGCAATACTTAAAGTACCGATCTCGCCATAGAACTTTTGAAAGCTCGTCCCGATAGGGATTGGCTCACTGCCGAGGGTCCCCCAACGTAGGGGATACGGCAGAGCCAACTTCAAAAGTCACAGACACGGTAAATTGAAGAAGTAGGGTCTCCAACGGTTGAATAATCTCGGATTAGGAGATTATTAATTGGACTCTGAAGGAGACCCTTAAAATGAAATACAAACATTATATCGCC
>JBFWOZ010000035.1:0-29541 GCA_050250255.1 Bdellovibrionales bacterium
AGAGTTCACTCCAAGTGGCCAAAATGAATTTGTTGTAAAACCTGCGGGCGCAAGAGCTCTCGAATATTTTGTTTACTCTAAAGACAACAAACGTCCCGTTAAAAAAGGAAAAATCACCATCGGTGAAACCATCAACACAGGCTGGATGAATCTTCAGTTTCGACTTCTTAATTATTACCCTCACGCCGAAATGAAAAACGAGTTCGTGGAACTTGAGAAACCGACTCCGGTGACAACTTCCGCTGTGGAAGTTCAATTTCAAGGCAAAAAGCAATGGATGGCTCTGAACTCAATTTTAAAGTTCTTTACCGACAAAGAAGCTTTTTTAGTTCGTTACGGAAACAAAATGCTCGATATCGGTTTCAACATGACTCTCAAAAAATTTGAAATAGGTCGTTATCAAGGAACTTCTCGTGCCGCCAGTTATAAAAGTTTTGTGGAAGTCGAAGGACTTGGTGAACGAGAGATCTACATGAACGAACCGCTGAAACATAATGGTTACACGATTTACCAAGCGTCTTTTCAAGAGGATCCGCAGACGGGTGAGCCCAATGCATCGATCCTTTCGGTGAACTACGATCCGGGCCGCTGGTGGAAGTACATGGGATGTTTGTTTATTGTTCTTGGAAGTTTGCTTATGTTCTATTGGGGCGGTTATTTTAAGAAACCTGCAAAAGTGGAATAAAAAGGTGTCGAAGATGAAACAGTTTTTAATTTTGATGAGTGTTAGTTTTTTCTCGCAGTGGGCGCTTGCCACATCTCCTCTCGACAACCTGCCAATTCAAGATGCGGGACGATTGAAGCCTTTTGATACTTTTGCTCGTGAGAGTTTGCAACTTGTCTATGGAAAAAGCACTTACAACGGGCAACCCGCGACAGACATCGTATTGACTTGGCTAATAGCGCCGGCGGCTTGGGACGACAAGGCTCTCGTAAAGATCAATCGAAAAGACATCAAAGAAAATTTAAAATTAGAAGTGAGTGAAAGTTATTTTGCAGCCAAAACACTTTTTGGTAACGAGCGACTGCCACTCTTGATCCAAGATCTACGCAATAAGCTCACGAATAAAGAGAAGCTCGATCCTTACTTTCAAGATGTACAGAAGTTAGAAAACCAACTGTCTCTCTATCGTGCGCTCACGATGGGAATGGCCCTGCGTTTCGTTCCACCAAAAGAAGGTGAAACTTGGAAGTCCGTAAACGAGTTTGACGAAGCTTGGCTCCAGAATTTTGGCGAAATCACCAAAGCATTTATCACTTACGTTTCACATAAAGATGGCTCGGGGAGTGATTCGCCAGAGTTTCTTCAGAAAGCCGAAGCGGATTTGCAAGCGGCGGTAAAAGGCTTTCAAGAGAAAGCGCGTGCGGAAAATCCAAATCTTTATCCACCAGAAAAAGACATCCAAATTGAAGTTCACTACAATCGCTTAGATCCATTCAAATGGGCTTGGATTGCTTATTTACTTACGGCCTTACTCTTCTCTTTTTATATGATTCAGGCGCAGCCAAACCCCATGCTTTATCGTTTGGGATGGTTCTTTGCGATCGCGGGTTTTGCGATGCACACCTACGGGTTTGTGCTTCGCTGCTACCTTACGGGACGTCCGCCGGTTTCGAATATGTATGAGTCAGTGATTTGGGTTTCGTGGGGAGCCATTTTCTTTGGGTGTATCTTTGAGTGGGTCTACAAAAAAGTATTTCCACTTTTGTCGGCAACGATTGTGGGAGTGTTGTGTCTCATCGTCGCTTCCCTTGCGCCCAATATCTTAGATCCAAGCCTTCAACCTTTAGAGCCTGTTCTTCGCAGCAATATGTGGTTGATGATTCATGTGCTCACAATCACGCTTTCTTACTCCGCCTTTTTCTTAGCACTTTTGATGGCGGATTTAGGGCTAGTTTATTTCTTGCGCTCAGGTTTTGAGAAAAAAGCCAACGAACTCGCGCAGACGACTTATCGGGTAATTCAGATCGGTGTTGTGCTTCTTTTTGCTGGAACAGTTTTGGGCGGAATTTGGGCTGACTATTCTTGGGGACGATTCTGGGGATGGGATCCAAAAGAGACTTGGGCCTTCATTGCCTTCATGGGTTATATCGCGGTGTTACATGCGAAAAAAGGTGGTTACATCCATAACTTCGGATTTTTAGTTGCAGCGATTATTTCATTTTCTTTGGTCCTCATGGCTTGGTATGGAGTGAACTACGTATTGGGTGTAGGCCTACATTCATACGGGTTTGGCGGCGGAGGAGTTCCTTATGTTGCGGCTTTTATTGCGGCTCACTTAGTGTATGTGTCCTTTGTAATAACGGTTTACCGAAGTCGTAAAAAAGCGAAATCACTGGGGCAATCTTAAAAAGTTCACGCATGACATTAAAAAAAAAGATGACTGATATAATTTCGCACAGTAGCTTTAAATGAAAATCTATTGGGAATGGGATTTTACTCATGAAAGACGCAGCAGCTTGTCCAATTTCATCCTTTCGTTCACTCCTTTTGATCGGAATTTTGGTACTACTTCCTAGTTTGTACCTCACCGGTTGCAAGTCTGAAGGCATGTCCGTGGGATACAACCAGGGATATCAACCGGAGCAACCGCTTCCATTTCAGCATTCACTACACGCAGGAACTTATCAGATTCCTTGTCAGTATTGCCACGTAGGAACGGAAACCAGCCGTCACGCCACTGTGCCATCCCTAAATGTATGTATGAATTGTCACGTCGCTGTCAAAACAGATAGTCCGTGGATCAAGCAGCTTCGTGAAGCCAACGAAAAAGGGATCTCTATTCCTTGGGTAAAAGTTCATATGCTTCCTGACTTTGTTCAGTTCAATCACAGCCCTCATATTAAAAAGGGTGTGGCTTGCCAAACTTGTCACGGACCTGTGGAAACAATGGATACAGTTTATCAACATGCGGACCTCTCAATGGGCTGGTGTGTGAACTGTCATCGCAAACCAGAACACAACGCTTCAATTAACTGTTCGACCTGTCACTACTAAGAAGAGGACAACTCATGGAAACCAGCAGTGAAAATACGTCACAAGCGAATCAGACGAATTTAGAAAAACCTCAGAAGTATTGGAAAAGTTTAGAAGAATACTGGGTAACACCCGAGTGGAAAGAACTTTCTGAGCGTGAGTTTCTCTCATCCCCTTGGTTTGAAGCCGATATCGAACAGTTTGAAAAGGAAGCTGGCGAAAAAGCTGAGAATAAAGGTCAGGCACAAGAGGGTTGGGCTCGTCGTGAGTTTTTAAAACTCATGGGTGCAAGTCTCGCATTAAGCTCCTTTGCTTGTGTTCGACGACCGGTGCAAAAAATTGTTCCTTATGTTCAAGGTTCTCCAGATTTAACTCCTGGAATCGCAAATCATTATTCTTCTGTTTGGGTAGATAGAGGAGAGGCTTATGGTCTTCTCGTAAAAACTCGTGAAGGTCGACCTATTAAACTTGAAGGTCTTCCGAGTCATCCAAGCAATAGCGGTCGTCTTTCCGCGAGAGTGCAGGGGCAAGTTTTGGGTCTTTACGATCCAGATCGTCTCAATGGACCACGCAAATTTAATCATTTCGCAGCAGGCGAAGTGATTAAACCTGAAGACGCACATCCATTTTATCCAGACCAGCCACATCCTTTCAGAAAAACACAAAGTCCAATTTGGGCCGATGTTGATAAAGAAGTGATGGCGACTTTAAAAGAGGGCGGAGTCGCTCTTTTGACAGGAAGTCTTGCTTCTCCTTCTACACAGTCTGTGATTCGTGATTTCTCAAGCGCCACCGGAGCGACTCACTTCGTGTGGGACGCTGTTGGTTATGACGATGTGAGAGATGGTCAAAAAGTTCCAAAACTTCGTTTTGATAAAGCAAAAGTGGTTGTGTCTATCGATACCGACTTCTTGGGCGCATACCAATCTCCTGTAGAGTACGCAAAAGCGTTTGCTCAAAATCGTAAACCTGATGCAGGCATGAGTCGTCTCGTGGTTTTTGAATCCATCATGTCTCTTACAGGTATGAACGCAGACGAACGTCATCGCATTAAACCTTCTAAACAAATTGATGTCGTCATGGCCCTTCTTCACGCGGTGAGTGCAAGTGAATCCACCCGTGCTTTTGCGGAATCCACTAAAAAAATGGGTCTTGAAGAAGCGATCAAGTCGACAGCCCAAGCTCTTTTGCAAAATCGCGGAAAAAGTCTCGTTGTTGCTGGCGGTTTAAGCACACGCACTGAAGCTAGTGCCGATCTTCAAGCAGCTGTTAACGCTCTTAACTCGGTTCTCGGAAACGACGGAGCCACAATCGAGTACGGAGCAGGTGCATTTGTCGGTATTCAAGGTTCTAGCAAGCAGATGCAAGACCTCATCGCGCGTATGGAAAAAGGCCAAGTGAAAACACTTTTGATTCACAAGGTGAATCCTGTGTACGCGATGCCTGCAGATTCAAAATTCGTAGAAGCTCTTAAAAAAGTAAAAACGGTGATCTACTTCGGAGACCGTGTTGATGAAACAGGTCAATACTCAAAGTATGTTCTTCCTGATCATCACCCGCTTGAAAACTGGGGAGATGCAGAATCTCAAAGCGGCGTTATCAGCATTCAACAGCCAACAATTCGTCCTCTTTATGACACCCGCGCCTTTCAAGACAGTCTCTTGATTTGGTCTGGTCAGAAAATGTCTTGGTACGATTATCTTCGCAATCAGTGGAGTAAACGTGCTGGTGGCCGAGACGAAAATGCTTGGACCGAAACTCTTCAAGCAGGTTTTGTAGGCCAGGCTTCTTACAGTGGTGGTTCAAGATCTGCTCGAGGCAGTATCGCTCAGATTAAGCCAAAAGCTTACGATGGTTATGAACTTGTGATGTACGAAAAAGCAGGAATCGGTGACGGTTCTTCGGCGAACATCGCTTGGCTTCAAGAGTTACCAGATCCTGTTTCAAAAGTTTGTTGGGACAACTACTTTATGATTTCTCCTGATACAGCGAAAGCCGGGAAGATCAAAGAAGGTGATGTTTTGAGCGTGAGCATCGGCGGAACAAAGCTTGAATTACCAGCTTACATCCAACCGGGCGTTCATGATCAAGTCATCGGGGTTGCGGTCGGTTACGGACGCACTCATGCTGGAAGTGTTGGAAACGGAATCGGCGGAAATGCTTTCACTCTTGCTTCTTGGAACCAAGGGGCGCCAATCTATTCTGGAATCAAAGTGACGTTTGAAAAGACAAGTCGTCATTCGCGCTTAGCAAATACACAAAGTCACTTCAATATGGAAGGCCGCCAAATCGTAGCGCAAGCAACTCTTGGCCAATTCCAAAAAGATCCAGAACATATTATTCACAGACATAAAACTTTCTCAATCTGGAACGACCACGAATACAAAGGTCATAAGTGGGGAATGTCGATTGATCTGAACACTTGTACTGGTTGTGCAGCCTGTGTTGTGGCCTGCCAAGCAGAAAACAACATTCCGGTTGTGGGCAAGAAGTACATCATTCAAGGTCGTGAAATGCACTGGATGAGAATCGATCGCTACTACTTAGGAGAACCAAATAATCCTCAATCGGTGGTTCAGCCTATGCTTTGTCAACACTGTGACAACGCTCCTTGTGAGACGGTTTGTCCAGTAGCTGCAACCACTCACAGCGCAGAAGGTCTCAATGAGATGACTTATAATCGCTGTGTGGGAACACGTTACTGCTCGAACAACTGTCCGTTTAAAGTTCGTCGATTTAACTGGTTCAACTACGCAAAAATCAAAGAACCTCTCAATATGGTTCTCAATCCCGACGTGGGCGTACGCTCTCGTGGGGTAATGGAGAAGTGCACATTCTGTGTTCAGCGAATCACGGCTGGAAAAATGGATGCAAAACTTCAAGATCGTAAAGTCAAAGATGGCGAAATCAAAACGGCCTGTGAACAGACGTGTCCAACTCAAGCGATCGTGTTTGGTGACATGAATGATCCAGGAAGCCGTGTTTCAAAACTCTTCAAAGAACAACGTACTTATGGAGTACTGGAAGAGTTTAACGTGAAGCCCTCTGTAAGATACATGGCAAAAATTCGCAATACGACAGCAGATGCAGGGGCTCACGGCCACAGTGAAAGTTCTGGTCATGGATCCTTATCTCAAGCGGATAAAGGTGGTGTGTCGTGAAAAAGAACGTCTTAATCGCAGGTAATAAAACTTATCACGATATTACTAATGATATCTGTCAGCCGATTGAAACTCTTCCTGGTAAAGGTTGGATCATGTACTTCATGGGGGCCAAAGGTCTCCTCCTGATCTGGCTTGTAACTCTCGGAAGTCTCGTGGGAATTGGTCTCGGTCTCCTGGGTTTAAGTCATCCGGTAGGTTGGGGAACTGACATTACCACTTTCGTATTTTGGATCGGTATCGGTCACGCCGGGACACTGATTTCAGCGATTCTTTTTCTCTTTCGACAAAAATGGAGAACGGGGATTAACCGAGCCGCAGAGGCGATGACGATCTTTGCGGTGATGACAGCGGGCCTTTACCCACTGTTGCACACAGGTCGTCCTTGGCTTGCTTATTGGCTTCTCCCTTATCCGAACCAACGTGGACCTCTTTGGGTGAACTTCAACTCACCTCTTCTGTGGGACGTGTTTGCGGTTTCTACTTATATGACAGTGTCAGTTGTGTTTTGGTATATCGGGATGGTGCCGGATCTTGCGACGGTACGTGATCGCGCTAAAAATAAAATTCGTAAGCTTGTTTACGGTGTTCTCTCCCTTGGTTGGAGAGGAACAAATCGTAACTGGCAACACTATGAAGCGACTTATTTGATCCTTGCGGGTCTCTCTACACCACTCGTTCTATCGGTTCACTCCATCGTATCCTTCGACTTCGCGGTTTCATTGCTTCCTGGTTGGCATACGACGATCTTTCCACCTTACTTCGTGGCCGGGGCGATTTTCTCTGGATTCGGGATGGTGGTCACGCTCATGATTCTTGTGCGTGAAGGTTATCCTGCAATTAAGGATTACATCACGATTGATCACTTGGAAGTGATGAATAAGATCATCATGACCACAGGAATGATGGTGGGTTACGCCTACGCGTCGGAACTCTTCATCGCTTGGTATTCTGGAAATGAATACGAACGATACGCTTTCCTCAATCGTGCCCTTGGACCTTACGCTTGGTCTTACTGGATCATGGTGACTTGTAACGTGATCATTCCTCAGCTTTTTTGGATCAAGAGTATCCGAAGAAGTATAAAAGTCATGTTCGTGATTTCGATCTTTGTGAACATCGGAATGTGGTTCGAGCGTTTCGTGATTATTGTGACGTCTCTTCATCGCGACTTTTTACCAAGCTCGTGGGGGATGTATGAATTTACAATTTTTGACTTCGGTTTTGTTTTTGGAAGCTTCGGAATGTTTCTCGTTCTCTTCTTATTGTTCCTCCGAGCCCTTCCAATGATTGCGATTGCAGAAGTGAAGCCAGTATTGAGCGTCGGACGAGAGGGTAAACATCATGGCTAAAAAAGTAGGTGGATTGTTAGGCATCTGGTCGAACGAACACGATGTTTTAGAGGCAGCACACAAGGTGCGAGAAGCAGGTTTTAAAAAATTTGATGCGATCACTCCTTTTCCAATTCATGGAATGGACGATGCCATTGGACTTCATCGCTCTAAAATTCCGATTGTGACTTTCCTCGCGGCTCTTTTTGGTACTTGCGCGGGTCTTGGACTTCAAAGTTATATTCTTGTTTGGGATTGGCCTCTTTTGATCGGTGGTAAGCCACATTTTTCTTTGCCGGCATTTATTCCGATCATTTTTGAAACCACCATTCTTTTTGGTGCTTTGATCACTGTAGGTACAATGCTCGCGTGGAATGGTCTTCCTAACATCAATGCAAAAATTGCGGACCCTCGTTTGACGGATGATAAGTTTGCGCTTTTCATTCCAGAAGACGACATAGGTTATGAAGTGGGAAAAATCGATAAGCTTTTTCAGCAACTCGGTGCTGAAGAAGTGAAGAAAGTGGAGGAGTTCTAAATGACGTCCTTAAATAGAATTCTTCCCACACTTCTTGTTGCAGTGGCTGTTACGAGCTGTACAAAGAAAGAACCAAACGTCGAGCTCATTCAAGACATGATGGAGTCTCCAGCGGTGAAAGCTCAGGATTATAATCCTCGTCGTTCTGGTGAAATGGCTAACATGGTTCCTCCTGAAGGTACAGTGGCTGTCGGTCACGCTCCTTATAAATACAAAGGTAAACCGGAAGATGCAGAGAGAGCTTTAACGAATCCTTTAGAGGCTACAGAAGCAGTTCTTGCTCGCGGTAAAATGAAATTTGAAACTTACTGCTTTCCTTGTCACGGAAGTGCAGGAGATGGAAAAGGTCCTGTAGCACCAAAGTTTATGGTTCCGGTTCCTTCTTTACTGACGGATAAAGCAAAAGCTTACCGTGACGGACGTCTCTTCCATATCATCACTGACGGCCAAGGGGTGATGGGATCCTATGCTTCTCAGATCAAGGATCAAAAAGATCGTTGGGCCATTGTTCACTACATTAGAAGTTTGCAGAAAAAGTAGGAGTTAAAATATGAGTTCGCCGAAACATTCTATGAATCACAGCGCGGTTCCCTTCGAAGTCTCTAGTCAGGCGAAAATCGCTTCCTACGTTCTGATCGTGATTGGAGCTGCCACTTTTATCGGTGGTATGATGACGGCTCCGAGCAAACTTTGGCCAGCGTACTTGGCAGCCTTCTTTTTCTTCACAAGTCTTTCTTTAGGTGGTCTTTTCTTTACGGCGATTCATCATGTAACGAACGCTGCTTGGGGAACGACGATTCGTCGTTATGCAGAGGCTTTGACTTCTTTCCTACCGATCGCTTTCATTTTAGGTATGGTGCTGGTGTTTTTAGGTGCGAATCATCTCTATGAGTGGCTCAATCCGGAAATCGTCGCTAATGATCCTCTCATTCAAAAGAAAGTGGCTTACCTCAACAAACCTTTCTTTATTGTGAGACAAGTTGTTTTCTTCGTTATTTGGATGCTGTTTGCTTTTTCTATTGTGAAAAAATCTTTAAAGCAGGACGAAACGGGCGAAGAATCGCTCTCTCTGAAAAACGTAGGTTCAAGCATTGCCTTTTTGATTCTCTTTGCACTCTCTTACTCTTTATTTAGCGTCGATCTTTTGATGAGCTTAGATGCAAAATGGTATTCGACAATGTTTGGGGTTTACGCTTTTGCAGGTCTATTCCAGTCTACTTTAGCAGCACTCATTCTTGTGACTCTTTGGATTATGAGCACAGGTAAGATCAAAAACTACGTCAATGAAAACCATGTGCATGACGTGGCAAAACTCCTGTTCGCATTCACCGTATTTTACGCCTATATTGCGTTTTCACAATTCATGCTTATTTGGTACGCGAACATTCCAGAAGAGACGGAGTACTACCTCCATCGTGCTCACGGCCCTTGGATGTCTATTTCGATCAGTCTTTTGGTTTTTAAGTTTCTCATTCCATTCTTCGCGTTGATGCCAAGACCGAACAAGAGAAACCCTAAAGTTCTCATCTTCGTCTGTCTTTTGCTTCTTGTGATGCAATATGTGGATATTTATTGGCTGATTTACCCAAGTCTTAACGACGGTCACCCAGTGTTTTCGTTCTGGGAAGTAGGGATGTTCCTAGGGTTCTTAGGACTCTTCTTATTATCGGTTTACCGATTCTTAGGAGCGAATTCGCTAGTGCCTTACCGCGATCCACGATTGAACGATTCGCTTCATCACCACATTTAATTTCAAGCCTCTCTTTTGCAGTCTAACTGCTTGATAAGAAAGAGAGGTGTTATGAATCAATTTATGCGAGCTTCGTTGACGTTTATTGTCTGCGTGTTCATTTCCTTTTCAGCTCATTTCTCAAAGGCTGGGGAAATTTCGTCGACTCTTTATGGTTTAACGCAATTAACTTTTGAATCTGCCAATGCTGAAGTTATTCGTGAGCAGATTGTTCGTGAGCCTCTGAATATAAGTTGTGGTGCAAGAGGATTGGTTCTCGGCCAAATATGGGTGATATCGACACTTATTAAACGTTCTGCCGAAACCTATTATCTTAAAAATCACAGTTATCAACCGCAGCCTGAAGTTAAAGCTAAGCTCGATTTAGCGTCTAAGATAGCCTTAGATGCGGAAGTTTTATCAAATTACGGAATGGATCGGGGAGATGCTTGTAGCTCAGAGCGCGCAGGCAAAATCTCGAAAGAGTCATTTGCGAGGGCTACTGAGCTTTTGGGTAAACTTTTAAATTCAATTAGGACCTTTTAACAGTTCTTCTGCAACCCATGATGCTAACATAAGAGGAAACCAAGGAAATGCCGACGGGTGTTAGTTTTGATCTTTCCCAAGTCAAAAACTGCTGGCAAAGAGTCGGCAATTGGACTATCTTGGCTATATGCATAGCGGTAGAAAACCGACATTTCATTCCTCTGATTTATCAATGACCACCACGTTTTAATCAATGTCGATTCAAATCATTCTACCGGATCAATCCGTAAAACAATTTGACCATGAACCGTCCACTCTCGAAGTGGCACAAAGTATTGGTCCAAGACTCGCTCAAGCAACTCTCGCAGGACTTGTGAATGGCGAGATCGTAGATTTACGGATGCCACTCAAATCAGGAACCAAACTCGAAATCGTCACAGACAAACATGCGATGGCAAACGAAGTCGTTCGTCACTCCGCCGCTCACATTATGGCGCAAGCGGTTCAAGAGATGTGGCCTGAGATTAAAGTGACGATTGGTCCTGTGATCGATGCGGGTTTTTATTACGACTTTGATTCACCAAGAAATTTTAGTCCCGAAGATCTCCAAAAAATCGAAAAGAAAATGGAAGAGATCGTGAAGCGTGACATTCCGATCACTCGGGAAGAATGGTCTTCTGAAAAAGCCATCGAAGTTTTTGGCAAAATGGGTGAGAACTTCAAAGTCGAAATCATTCAGGATCTCAAAACTTCGGTCGTTTCGGTTTACCGACAAGGAGAGTGGTTTGATCTCTGTCGCGGACCTCACGTACAAAAAACAGGTGATGTAAAGGCCGTGAAAGTACTTTCGCTTGCGGGCGCATACTGGCGCGGAGACGAAAAAAATAAACAGCTTCAACGTGTTTACGGAACTGCCTTTGTCAGTAAAAAAGATTTAGAACATCATATGAAGCTTCTCGAAGAAGCTCAAAAACGAGATCATCGTAAGCTTGGCAAAGAGCTTGGCCTTTTTCACTTCCATCAATGGGCGCCAGGTTCACCATTTTTTACTCCAAAAGGATCTCTCGTTTATCACGAGCTTCAAAGATATCTCCGTGAGCTCTACGTAAAGTATGGCTATGAAGAAGTGATCACTCCGCAAGTTTTTGATGTAGAACTCTATAATACTTCAGGCCACACGGAACATTATAAAGACAATATGTACTTCACCGAAATCGACGAACGCGATTTTTCGATGAAGCCCATGAACTGTCCGGGCCACTGTCTCCTTTACGGAATGGATCACAGATCTTACCGTGATCTTCCTTGGCGAGTGGCCGACTTCGGTAGGCTCCATCGCTATGAGCGCAGTGGAGTGATGCATGGACTGACTCGGGTTCGTAGTTTCTGCCAAGATGACGCTCATATTTTTTGTTCCGTAGAGCAGCTTGAAAAAGAAATCGCCGGGTTCATGAATCTCTTCGATGAGGTTTATAAAACTCTCGGTATGACAAACTACAAAATTTTCTTGAGCACTCGTCCTGAGAGCAAGCTCGGAAGTGACGAAGTCTGGGATAAAGCCGAAGGCGCTCTTGCGAACGCTCTTAAAAGCTTGAAGCTTCCCTATCAGGTCAATCCCGGCGATGGAGCTTTCTACGGACCAAAGCTTGATTTCCTCTTCAGTGATGCGATCGAACGAAAATGGCAGCTCGGAACATGTCAGCTCGATTTCCAATTGCCAGAGCGATTTAAATTAAAATTCATTGGTGAAGATAATAGTGAACATCGACCCGTGATGATTCACCGAGCGGTCCTAGGATCTCTCGAACGCTTTATTGGTGTTTACATCGAGCATTGTGCCGGGAGATTCCCAACGTGGCTTGCACCTCAGCAGGTCGCCATTATCAATGTTACGGAGAAGCAAAGCCCTTACGGTGAAGAGCTTGAACGTGATTTCAAAGCTCTCGGCATTCGCGCACATTTTGATAAGCGAAACGAAAAACTAGGATACAAGATCCGAGAAGCTCAACTTCAAAAGACTCCCTACATGATCGTCATTGGGGATAAAGAAGTTGAGAGCAAAACCGTGACTGTTCGACTACGTAACGGTCAAAATTTTGAAGCGATTAAAAAAGAAAAAGTGATCCAGATGATTAAAGAGGAGATCGAGCAAAGGTTGCTTGATAGTCCTATGAATATTAACCAGGAGGCTACACCATAAAAAACTTTGGTCGAGAAAAAGAAAAAGGATTTCGCATTAACCATGAGATCCGTGCACCACAGGTGCGAGTGATTAGCGATGACGGAAAAATGCTCGGAGTTTTCGCTGTTCCCGAAGCCGTTCGACTCGCGCAAGATAAGGGATTAGATCTGATTGAAGTGGTACCTACAGCCACACCACCTACTTGTAAAATCATGGATTACGGCAAGTACAAGTACGAGATGAAGAAGAAGACTCAAGAGTCTCGTAAAAAACAAGTCGAAATCGAAATTAAGGAATTACAACTTAGACCAAGAACAGAACAGCACGACCTCGATACAAAACTTCGCCATGCTCGCAGATTTTTAGAAGAAGGCGACAAAGTAAAGTTCAACCTTCGTTTTAAGGGTCGTGAGATGGCCTACCTCGAGATGGGTCATAACGCTCTCAAAAAAGTGATGGCCGCTCTCGCTGATATCGCAATCGTCGAAGCCACACCGAAACTCGAAGGTAAGCAATTATTCGCCCTCCTCGCTCCAGATCCAGCCAAGATCAAAGAGTTTAAGGCCAAAAAGCCTAAAACCGACGCCGAAAAAGCTCAGGAAGCCAAAGAGCTTGCAGCCGGTGACGACGCCGATGAGGCCGAAGCTTAGAAATCTCATTTTTTATTGTACTTAAAAAAAAGGCTGCCAAATGGCGGCCTTTTTTATGAGATTCGGCGAATTTTAATTTTTATTGAATCTTTAGAATAGCGACAGCAGTGGCAATGATAGCGGTGACAAGAGCGCCAAGCTTAATAATAAGCCTGTATTCCATCTTCTGCATTTCATCCTTTAATTCTTTAATATCCTGTTTTGTTGCCAAATCGCCCTCGACAATTTCTGCCATGATTTGAATATGCGCTTCCGCTTGATCTCTCGGAATACCAGCGTCTTCCAATTTCTTCGCATACCGTAACGTATTAAATACCATTTTACCTCCTGGGTTGCTGAAGATCCAGTGCAAGCTTGTTTTGGGCGTGAAAGCCTGTTTATTTTGATTTGAGGCAAGTTTTTAAGCGATATTCGATGCGATGACCTTACTTAAAGATAAAAAGTGTGCTTTTACTTATCAGAATATCGGCTAAAAATTCAAAGAGTTGCGTTAAAAAATCTGGCCAACCTATTGAAAATACGCTAATTTGCCTTCGAATCAATTCCCTGACATGGGCCCATTAAGAGTCATTGCACTCTCTTCGAGAGTAAAATATGGCCGCCCTGACAGTGGCTCATCGACTATGAGGGACAGCGAATGGCGTAAGCCAAAGAAGCAGTCCATTTGAAAAATTAAACGAAAACCTCTCAAGACTTTAAAAGAGTCTTGGGCGATATATTTTTTAAAGGAGTGCTATATGCCAAAGTCAAAAACACACTCCGGTGCAAAAAAGCGATTGAAGCTTTTGCCTGGAGGAAAAGTCAAAAGAAAGAAGATGAATCGTCGTCACTGTCTTGCTGCTAAAAATCACAAACGTAAACGTCACCTTGCGAAGAGCACATACGTAGACGATGCGAACTTAGCTCAAACTCGAAGACTATTATTATTTTAATTTAGGAGGATACTATGCCACGCGCAAAAGGTGGGCCCAAAACCCGCCGTAGACATAAAAAGATATTAAAGCGAGCGAGCGGATATTATTCCTCAGCGAGCCGTCTCTTCACACAAGCTATCGAAAGGTCTGATCGTGCATTAGCATTTGCTTTTCGCGACAGAAAAGTTCGAAAGCGAAAATTCAGAAACCTTTGGACAATTCGTATCAATGCAGCAGCACGTGCGAATGGAACAACTTACTCTCGTTTGATGGGCGCTTTAAAAGTGGCTGGTATCGAACTGGATCGTAAGGTTCTTGCCGACATGGCAGTTCGTGATCAAGATGGTTTCTCAAGATTGGTTCAGCAAGCTCAAGTTGCGAAGTAACGGATTCATCTGTTGAAATCAAGCGACGCTTTTGATCCTCAGTTTGAGAGTAGAAAGCGAGATCATATTCGTTTGGCTTTGAGTGAGAAAAATCAGGCCAAAGGTTTAACGGGATTAGATTTGGTGCGCCTCCGTCATGAGGCGCTTCCAGAATTAAATTTTTCCGAGGTCTCCCTGACTACAACATTTCTGAACCAAATGGTTCCGGTGCCGGTCTACGTAAATTCGATGACTGCAGGTCACGAACAAGGAAAAAAACTCAACCAACTCATGGCTTCCGTTTGCGGTGAACGCGGATGGGTGATGGGAGTTGGATCTCAACGACGACAACTCAGTCAAACTTCTGATTCAGCAGCTGATACCGAAATGCAACTTCTGAAACAACAAAATCCTCGTACAAAATTTATGGGCAATCTTGGCCTCTCTCAATTGATTGAGCAAGGTCCAGAGGTTGTGCAGCGTTTGGTAGATTCTGTTGAAGCCATCGCGATGATCATTCATACGAACCCGCTTCAGGAAAGTCTTCAGCCCGAAGGAACTCCACAATTTAAAGGTGGCCTTCAGGCATTGGAAAAACTTTGTAAGGCCTTGTCGGTCCCTGTGGTCCTTAAAGAGACGGGCTGTGGTTTTTCTTCGGAGACAGTTCGTAAACTTCAAGGAATCGGTATTGCCGCTCTTGATGTGAGTGGTCTTGGTGGAACTCATTGGGGTCGTATAGAAGGCGATCGCGCCGATGAACGTTCGGTTCAGGCAAAGGCCGCTGTGACGCTTCAAAATTGGGGACTCAGCACCGTTGAAAGTTTAGCGGGAGCACTAGAGGTAAAACCGTCTTTTGAAGTCTGGGCTTCTGGTGGAGTTCGTACGGGGCTTGATGCCGCGAAACTCATAGCTTTAGGAGCGGATGCCGTAGGGCTCGCCCAACCTATTCTAGCTGCGGCACTTCAAGGTGAAAAGGCTTTGTCTGACTTTATGGAGCTTGTAGAATTTGAACTGAAGACGATTTTATTTTGCACAGGCTCACGTCGAGTGAGTGATTTGCGGGGAAAGTGGATGTTATGAGTGACGTTACAAGTACAGGCATAAATTCTACAAAAATCAATCTGAGTGGATTTGCAAAACTCAATCGCATCGAACGCATTCAGAAATTAGAAGAGTTGGGTCTGCTAGAGGGTGATGATGTGGATTTGCTCATGCGCGAACGAACTCTTGATCCCATCTTAGCCGAAAGCTTTATTGAAAACGTCATTGGTTACTTCCAGATTCCGCTGGGCGTGGCGACAAACTTTCGTATCGATCAAAAAGATTATGTCATTCCCATGGCGGTAGAAGAAACATCCATCATTGCGGCGGCGAGCGCGACCGCAAAATGGGTAAGAGATCATGGCGAAGTCACGACAGATGTTTCTGGAAAAAATGTGATCGGCCAAATTCAAATCGGTCGCTGCAAAGATCTCATCACAACTAAAAAAATTATCGAAGAAAATAAAAAAATGCTTCTTCGCGAGGCGAATTTCGTAGCCGAAGGCCTTGTGAGACGCGGCGGTGGAGTGAAGGACCTAGAAATCCGTATCGTTCCTCGTTCTGACCAAACAACAAATCTCGAAAACTTACTGCCTGAAAATTCCATGATGGTCATTCACGTGCATGCCGATGCCCGTGATGCCATGGGCGCAAATATTCTGAATCAGGTCTGCGAAGCTTTAAAAAATCCGATTCAAGATTTGACCGGTGAAAAAGTCACCATGTGCATTCTTTCGAATCTGGTAGATACAAAGCTCACACGAGCAGAAGTTCGCATTTTTGGTATTGAGCCAGAGCTTGCAGAACGAATTGAAGAAGCTTCGCTTTTTGCTTGGCAAGATCCTTATCGAGCGGCCACGAACAACAAAGGAATTCTCAACGGCATCGATGCCATGGTTGTTGCGACCGGCAATGATTGGCGTGCGGTAGAAGCCGGCATGCATGCCTACGCAGTGAAAGAGGGGCGTTATCGCACTCTCAGTCGCTGGAAGCGTGAAGGAGATGATCTTGTTGGTATAATGGAAGCACCTATTGTTGTGGGTACTGTTGGTGGAGTGACTCGTCTCCATCCCATGGCGCGTATGAGTTTAAAACTGATGGGTATTACCTCTGCGGAACATCTCTCACGCCTCATGGCAGCGGTAGGGCTTGTACAAAATCTTGGTGCGCTTAAAGCACTTTCCACTGTAGGGATTGTTCAAGGACACATGCGCTTACATACTACAAATTTAGCTCTCGCAGCGGGAGCCGCAAAAGAAGAGATCCCGGATATTCGTCGTGAACTCGAAGCACTGTTATTAAAAAATCGTCGCATAAGTCATTCGCAGGCGGTGGAAGTTTTAGAAAAATACAGGCGGTCACATGTATCAACTCTCAGTCCCTAGTAAGACATTTTTAGTAGGTGAGTACGTGGCTCTTCAGGGTGGGCCCGCATTGGTTCTGAATACAGAGCCACGATTTCAGTTGATGGTGACAGACCGGGTTCCGGGGACGAGCACATTTCATACCCAACATACAGATTTAAGAAGAACTGAAAATCCTTATATTCAGCGTATTTTAGCGGATAACTTTTTTGATTCTTATGACTTTGGTTTTCAAGATCCTTTTTATGGTCGTGGTGGGCTTGGCGCTTCGAGTGCACAACTTGTCATGCTCCTTGGTTTTAAAGCTTGGAAATTAACAGGTCAGTGGGAAATTTCAGAAATCCTTTCGTGCTTAAGACAATTCGATGGATACCGTGGAAGTGGTTACGATGCGATTTCGCAATTAACTGGCGGAGTATCTCATATCGAAAGTGGATGTGAACATTATAAGGCAACGGAATGGCCATGGTTAGACTATGAGCCTATCCTGATTCGTGGACCTAAGAAGACTGTTACTCATGAACATCTTGCTGAGCTTAAAGAGAAAAATTTGGTGACGTTACATAATATCTCTCGCGAGACAATTAAGTCCTACATTGATAAAAATCTAGAGGGTTTTGCAAAAGGCATTTCTGATTTTAGCGAAGAGCAATCTCGCTTAGGATTATTATCTTCTGAAACTCAAACGGCGATTGAAACTTTTAAAGCGGATTCTATGGTAAAAGTTGCTCGTGGTTGTGGAGCACTTGGAAGTGACACACTGATGTTGATTGTAAATCGTAGGCGCAATCCACGATGGGATTTACAGCTGAAAGAAAAACATGAAGTATTACCGACGCTCATCAGTCGCGGTTTAAGAGTGGCTCAAACACGTATGATGACCGGTCGACCGACGGTAGGTCTTGCAAACTTGTTGATGGGTTTAGATCGATGATCTCCAGGGCTCACGCTCCGTCTAATATAGCCTTCATAAAATATATGGGGAAGGAAGCGGCTAATAAGCCCGCGAACAGTTCCCTAAGTTATACCCTTCCGCGTTTTTGGACTTATGTTGAAGTCGAATCTTCTCAAGAGGATCTATGGCAGCCGGTGGCAGCTAAAAATGTATTGCAGTATCTTGAAGAAAAGAGAATGGAAGAAACTCCACTTCTTAAAACTTTCTTAGAAAAACAAGAGCGACTCAACGAGCGAGAAAGCCGTAAGTATTTAGGTTTTGTGCAAGTCCTTAAACAAGAGCTCGGAATTACTGATTTTTTAACGGTGAGGTCATTTAATAATTTTCCAAAAAGTTGCGGGCTTGCGAGTTCCGCTTCAAGCTTTGCGGCTTTAACAAAAGCTGTGGTGACCTTTTCTGGAAAAAATCTTTCTCTAGAAGAAATGGCTCTGCTCAGCCGTCGTGGATCAGGATCTTCTTGTCGCTCTTTTTTTGAACCTTGGGCTTTATGGAATGAAAATTCGATAAAGGCTATAGATCTGGGTTCTGATTGGCTTCATCAAGTGGTGATTGTAGATCAGAGTGAAAAGAAAGTGTCTTCTTCTCAGGCTCACGACAGAGTGCGCACGAGTCAGCTTTTTGAGGGACGTAAAGAGAGAGTGGAGCGTCGTCTTGAAGATTTCCTTCAAGCTATCGAAACTAAGAATTGGACGATGGCCTTTCATGTTTCTTGGAATGAATTCTGGGATATGCATGCACTTTTTGAAACGGCTCAGCCAAGCTTTGGTTACATGACTCCCAAGACACTCGAAGTTCTCAATGTTTTACGCCGATATTGGGAAAAAGAAGGTGTAGGTCCTCTCGTAACGATGGATGCTGGAGCGAATATCCATTTGCTTTATCGGCCTGAATGGGTCGACCATCAGCAAAAAGTCGGAAAGGCACTCTCCTCCTTCAGCGTGCTTTCGTGAAAGATTTTTCGATAAAAACTTATGGAAAATTTATTTTAGCAGGTGAACACGCGGTGATTCGCGGTGGGCCAGCTTTGGTTTTTCCACTCTTAAGTCGAAGTTTAGAATTAAAATTTCAAAGAGGGTCACAGGCCTTTCAAATTATTGAAGCTTCTGCGGAAGAAAAAGAAGTGTTTGAAAAGCTCTTGAGTCGTTCTCTTGAAATTTTAGGACACAAAAGAGAAGACCTGAAAGGTGTACTTCAAATTTCTAACCAAATTCCCATAGGATCAGGTCTCGGAGCTTCAGCCGCACTTTGTGTAGCATTAGCGAGATGGTTTGAAAGTTTAGGTTGGGTCAAACAAGAGAATCTGCAAAAGTTTGCTCAGCAATTAGAAAATGTCTTTCATGGCGAGAGCAGTGGGGTGGATGTTGCCGTATCTCTGCAAGGTCAGGGAATTCATTACGAACGAAATAAAGATGCTTATCCTCTGTCTGTGAACAATAACTTAGGTGGACAATTTTATCTCTCCTACTCTGGGCATCGGGGAAAAACTTCTGACTGTGTTACTCAAGTAAAAAAGAAATTTGAACTGGAACCCGCCAAGTACCAAAAAGTGGATGATGAAATGATTCAAGCCGCACAGTCTCTTGAAATAGCATTAACAAATCCAATCACTGACCGAAGAGAAAAAATCGTTCAGTCCATGCAGCAAGCGAAAAATTGTTTTGTTGAATGGGGGTTAATCAATGATTCCTTGTCGTCTCACCTTTCAAATTTGCAAGAAGCAGGGGCTCTAGCTACGAAGCCCACAGGTTCTGGCGGTGGTGGTTATGTCCTTAGTTTTTGGGATAAAATTCCCCCAAAAAATCTACTTCTTATCCCTGCACCCTTGAGCCAAATCTCTACTGATTAGTGGTCTTCAGCTTGCATGGTATTGGGATATGTCGTCGACAAGCCTCTTTGCCTTCATTTTAATGCTTTTGAGTCCTGTAGTTTATGGGGCAAATATTCAAGAGACCTGCGCGGTCCCTGTTGTCGAAAAGATCAACATTGACGATGTGAAGCGCCTAACCTCCCACCCTTGTCAATTTAGCTTTGAAAAACTCATTGAATCTCTGCCAGCTGGAATGAAAGAGTCTGTCGTATTGATGAAAAAAAGCGCAAGTCTTGTAAGAACTTGTGTGGATGAAAAGGATCAAAATCTCCGAATTATTTATTCGGCACCTCATCTCGTTTTAGCATTTCCATGGAAAGCGACAAAGGATGATTCTTGTAAGATCGTCGAAGCGATTGGGCCTTCAAAAGGTACCCCAGGTTTAAATCCTACTCTTATTGATTACCGATCTGGAAAAGGTTCTATAGATGGTTCCGGGAGGCATTGTGTAGGTTGTCATGGGGAAAGTTTTAAACCGCTTTGGGAAAATTATGCGATCTGGAAAACTGAGAAGAATGAATCTATGGGTTTTGCCGATGATGTCATCTTAGTCGGATCTACTGAGTATGAAACTTTCAAAAAGTTCATTAATAATGTTCAAGTTCAAAATAAAATGTCGTGGTTTGGAAGTCGGTTTCAATCATTCGTGAAACAAACGCATTATCTTGAGTCGGAGCTGATAAAAACTCCCCCCACAAATGATGTTTTTTTTACTTCTCATATTCAGACTTTGAATTTGCCCTATGTCTTCGTTCTTAATGAAAAAGATAAGCCCAAGTCTCTAGACCTATTGGCCCGTCCTGGATTGCGTTTAGGAAAAATTCTTGGAGATTTTAATTCAGAGAGATTGAGCGAACAGATTTATTCAAAAATTCCAGAAAAAGAAATCGTGAATATGATCATTGAAAGTGGAGCCTGTGAGGGAAATAATCTTTTGAACATCATGCTCCCACTTTTAAAACATATCGGTTTAGAGGCAGACCAACTACAAATGACAATAGACACACATCAAAAAACCTATTTCGACGGTACAGAAAAGAGCGAACAGTCAGTACTCAAAGCGTTGATGCGTAAGCTTGTGCCTTCCTTTGCGAAGCATCCTTATCTTCAATCGGCCTATGACTTGTATTATGTAAAGCCTATTGCCTCTGTTGAGGAACGGTTTACGATCGTTTGCCGTGAAGTGATGGATGTCCTCAGTCGTAAATATCCTCAAGTCTTACAATAATGAATCAGTCCTCTTCATCATAAGCCTTTGAAATTCATAGGTTAGCTCTATTTGTTAACAAATTTTCAATCATGTTAACAAATGTTCTAAATTGAGAAAACATGAGTTAGGTTCCCCTTCATGGAATCGCCATCGGTTTTTCAATATCAAAGTGCTAAGAGATTTCTCTTCGATTACGTCGAGCAGAAACAAAAAGCTGATTCGGGCTTTTCGATTCGTCGTTGGTCCAAAGAGATTGGTCTTTCGCACGCACTTTTGGCGATGCTTCTTCAGGGAAAAAGATCCATGACGTTGAAGCAGGTTCCTTATTTCTCAAAAGGAATGGGGCTTTCTTCTCCAGAGCGACTTTATTTTCAAGCGCTCATTCAATTTGATAATGCCGACACGCCTGAAGAAAAAGATCTCTGCCAGTTATGGCTCGCGGAAGTGAATCCTGGAAAAGTAGGACGTATTCGCGAAGTCGACGAATACATCGTGATCGCCCATTGGGTTCACATGGCTATTCTTGCTATGACTGACCTTAACGATTTTAAAGGAACCGCAGAGGAGATACACGAAAAGCTTGAAGGCCGAGTCGCAATTCATGAAATTCGCGCAGCCCTTGAAAGATTAAAAGCATTAAATTTAGTAACAGAACAAGAGGGACGACTTGTATGCTCATATCAACGAATCACGACGAAGGATGATGTCGCGAATCGTGGAGCCCGTGAGTATCATAAGCAGGTCGCCGCTCTCGTCCCCAATGCGATTGAAACTCAATCTGTTGAGGAACGAGAGTTTCAAAGTTTTGCCGTTTCTGTTCCTGAATCAAAAGTCAAATTAGCAAAAGAAATGATACGAAAATTTCGTACACAATTTTATGAAGCCATGACCGCCGAAAAAGGCGACATGGTTTATCAAACATCTATTCAGTTTTTCCGGCTTACGGAGAGCCCATCAAAACATGGGGTTTTGAAAGAGGACGAAGGCACCGGCTCTGATGAAAATAAAAGGAGTAAACAATGAAAAAACTTATTTTTTCAGCGTTCATGATTCTAATCGGAGCTTCCGTAACGGAGGCGCGGCATGGTGCCGGCAATGGTGGTGGAGGATTCGTTTGTCCCAATTCTGTCGATAACGAGTTATTAGATCTTTGGGAAGCAAAAAATCTTCTCAAATTAAATATCGTTCGTAGTGAAGCGGCCGTAGACGAGCAGGTGGCTTCATTGTTAAGTCGCCTGAAACGCATTGACAACATCTTGGGAGAACTGACCGAGAAGGAATTAACACGTTTACCATGGGTCGATATTGAGCCTGAAGTAGAAATTAGTTTCCCTAAAGATGCCAATTCTGCATTTCAAAAACCTGGTTGTCGTCCCATAGGTTTTGCTCTTTATGTAGATGAAACAAATACGTTACATAAAGATGCACTAAAGATAGCCTCTCTTCCATTAACGGATCAGGCCGCGCTCATCCTTCACGAAGCTTTATATAAAGCTGTCCGAAGAGCCAGTGAGACCACTCTCAGCTTTCGAGAAGTCGCACAAGACTCGAGATTCACTCGTTGGGTGGTAGGACATCTTGTGGCAAACGATCTTATTCCTCAATTAGCAGGTCTTCCAGAGGATCGTTATGTAGTATGTGGGGAAGATTGGCTGTGGCTGGAGAACAATAAAGTTTATGTACAAAGAGTTCGTGGAGAGGCCACCAAACGGATCGGTTGGGACCATCAGGTTGGCCGAGTTTTATCTTACATTGAAGATAAAGAATTTGTACGTCGTTTTTCACTTATTGGAACTCTGCCAACGGATGCGTACACATTAGGATATCCTTATGATTTTGCCTTGGAGTCAGAAAAATCAAAGTTTCCTATGGCGCCACAGAACGGCCTTACTATGAACTATTCCATCGAAGTGATTCAAACGATCAATGCTCATAGGTTGGAAATAAAGAAACTCGACGCTCATTACATTGGGGTTTGCACTATAGCAAAAAATCCTCCACTGCCAGTGGCGATTAGGCCGAAGTATTTGGCCAGTACGTTTAAGGTTTTTACTAAGCCTCAGGAGTTTGGAAGAGAGGACAGCCATACAATAACCTTACCGCCGACACCTGCAGGAACGATGATCGGAAGTGTAACTTCCAAGATAGATGCAAAAGCAGGTATATTTAGTTCTGATTTTTGGGCTTACACCATTTATTATCCTGGAGATGGTAAAAAAGCTCTTTATAGAACTGAAGGCGCGGGTGATAAATCGGTTTTGAGGCAGCGGTTGTATTCTCCAACCCCCATTACTACTTCGACGTTCCAATTAAAAAGTCACGGCTCCAAGGTTGTGTTTAAATTGTTGGATTTAGAATTTTTGATACCTCAAGAACAATAAGTTAATGTGAACAAGTCACAAGATGATTACTTGTGACTTGTTTTACTGGTGAAAATAATCATAAAGCGCGATGCTCGCAGCGACTGTCGCGTTTAAGGAATCAATCTTGCCTGAACTTGCGATCGAAAGTTTTGCTTGCTCAGGAATCGAGGAGGGGAGTCCCTGCCCCTCTTCTCCCAATAAAAGAAAACAGTTCTTAGGCCACTTATGATCTTTAAGAGACTTCCCATTTGCATCAAGAGCAAAGAAGTTTTTATCACTGGCTTTAATTTCTGAGAGCGCAGGACCCATTTCAAAATTTAATAAATAGGGATTGCTACTCAAAGCTCGAATAGACTTAGGGTGATAAGGATGGGAGCACTCTTTTAGGATGATGATCTTTGAAACATCAAAATTAAGAGCGGATCTTAAGATAGCGCCCAGGTTGCTCGGGTTTTGAAGAGCAAGAAGCAGCTCTAGGCCTTGTGGCGAAGAGAGTTTGCTCTGAGGAATTTCGGTGCTTTCGCAAACAAAAATGGGTTGATGAATGCCGAAGACATCGAGTTCCTTAAAAAGTTCTTTTGAAAGCTCAAAATGTGTCGCTTTTTTTGTTTTTAAAAGAGTGGCATCGTAGGCACGAACTTGATCCATGTGTTCGGCGGTGAATAAAATGGCATTCACCTTTTCCGGATTTTGCTCAAGAACTTCAGCGATTGGCTTTCCATAGAGTAAAAAGAGACCTGACTCACGAATACCCTGACTTTTCAAAAGAGAGATCCAGGTTTTATATTTGGGATTACTGGACGCCGAAATGTTTTGAAACCGTACGTCCATTAATCTACATCCTTTTCGTGATATTCGAGCTCTTTATGGGCCATTTTTTGATAGATCACCATGCGACGCTGGTGGGGTGTATGAGGAAGTTCGTACGGTTTATTTTCGATGAGGCGAAAGTATTCGCCCCATTCTCTCTCGGCAGTTTTCAGTTCGGCATCCACGTTAGGACCTTTCATCAAAAAGACTTTCCCGCCGGTTTTGAGGCAATTCATAACCTGTCTTAAGGTGTCGGGAGTTTCAGCAAAGGCACGTGTGATAACCGCTTGGACGGGGTAGTGAAAATCTTCGTTCACTTGGCGGCCGATGATATCGAGTTTTTTGAGATTTAAGGTTTCACGCATTCGCTTTAAAAATTCCACGCGTTTTTGAACACCTTCTGCGAGAAGGATTTGTGGCTCTGGTAACATAATTTTTAGTGGAATTCCGGGAAATCCAGGTCCGGTGCCGACATCAAGAAGAGGGAACTCAAGTTTCGCGACTTTTAAGACCATTAAGGAGTCGACAAAATGTTTAATGACCACTTCACGAAGCGTGCGTAAGCGAGTGGAGTTATGGTGCTTTTGTTCTTCCATCAACTCGATATAAAATCGCGTGAATTGGTGACGAGTGGTGTGGGGAATATCTTCAAACCCATGGTTATGGAAGATGTCTCGAATCCGATCGTCAATCTGGTTAAAGTCCTTCTCGTTTTGCATCATGTTAGGCGCATATTAATTGAATAAACATGGAAAATCATTATATTTTACGAACATGTCGACAGCCAATTTGCAGTCTCAACTTGAGGAACTTTCACGCCAGGCCATTGTCGCTTTTGAAGCGGCGCCGAGTGCTCAGGATCTTTACCAATTGAAGGTTCAGTATCTTGGAAAGACGAGTCCTTTCTCAGCTTTGATGCGTGAAATGAAAAATCTTCCTGCTGAAGAGCGACCTACCTTTGGACAAAAGGTCAACGAGGTCAAACAACTGGTCGAAAAGAAGTACGAAGAGGTTGATCAGAAGCTCAAGTCTAAAGAGCTCATGGCGCGACTTTCTGAAGAACGTATCGATATGACCTTGCCGGCACCGGCCCAGCCTATTTCGAGTCAACACCCTGTGCATTTAGTTTTAAACGAGATGGTCGAGATTTTTTCGCGTATTGGTTATTCCGTTCGCTTAGGACCTTTGATCGAAAAAGATTTTTATAATTTTGAAGCGCTCAATATGCCAAAAGATCATCCTGCGCGAGATATGCAGGACACTTTTTATATCGATGAAGCTCATGTGCTTCGCACGCATACGAGCCCGGTACAGATCCACACGATGGAAAACGAGAAACCACCGATTCGAATTATCGCGCCTGGTTCGGTTTTTCGTTGCGATAGTGATATTTCGCATTTACCGATGTTTCATCAAGTAGAAGGTTTGGTCATTGATGAGAACGTTTCAATGGCAGATTTAAAAGGCACTCTCGCATATTTCAACCGCGAATTTTTCGGGCAAAATGTGAAGACGAGATTTCGTCCAAGTTTCTTTCCATTTACAGAACCTTCCGCCGAGGTGGATTGCTCTTGTACGCTTTGTGCTGGTAAGGGTTGTCGACTGTGCGGAAACTCAGGTTGGATTGAAGTAGGTGGATGTGGGTTAGTTAACCCTAACGTCTTTAAATTAGTAGGTCTTGAGTACCCTAAATGGAAAGGTTTTGCTTTCGGGATGGGTGTTGAGAGACTCGCGGTTGTAAAATATGGTATTGAGGACATTCGTCTTTTTCCTGAAAACGACATTCGCTTCCTGGAGCAGTTTTAATGAAAATTTCTTTGAGATGGCTCAACGATTACGTTCCAGTACAAGAGTATTTTGAAAAGCCAGATAAATTGGTTCAACTTCTTACGAGCGTTGGTCTTGAGGTGGAATCCACCGAAGATCTTGGTGCGCGTTTTAAAAATGTCGTCGTCGGATGTATTTTAGAAAAGGCGCAACATCCAGGCGCGGATCGACTCACAGTTTGCCAAGTGTCGACGGGCCACGGAATTGTTCATCAAATTGTTTGTGGAGCGAAAAATCACAATCAAGGTGATCGTGTCGTAGTTGCGCTTCCAGGGGCTGTGCTTCCAGGTGATTTTGCGATTAAAGATTCTGTGATTCGCGGAGTGGCCTCTAAAGGGATGCTTTGTTCGGAAACTGAGCTGGGTCTTTCTGCAGACGAGAGTCCTGGAATCATGATTCTACCAGTAGATGCCCCGATTGGAACAACGTTTGCGGAATACATGAAGCTTGATGATGTGATTTTAGAAATCAAAGTTACTCCCAATCGGTCGGACTGTTTAAGCCATTTTGGTTTGGCTCGCGAGATCGCGGCGATTAAAGATGTAGATTATAATTTTCCTTTGAAATCCTTTAAAGAATCTTCGAATTCCACCAAAAACGAAATTGAACTTGTCGTTAAAAACCAAGATCTTTGCCCACGATATTCAGGCCGATATATTGCTAACGTGAAAGTAGGACCTTCTCCGCTATGGATGAAGTCTCGCCTTGAAGCTGTGGGACTCAAATCGATCAATAACATAGTGGATATTACCAATTACGTGATGATGGAACTGGGGCAGCCTCTTCATGCTTTTGATGTCAAAGAGCTTAAAGGTAAAAAGATTATTGTTGATATGGCAAAGCCGGATGAGGCTTTTAAAACACTCGACGGTACCGAACTTAAACTCACGGGCCAAGAGCTCCTCATTCGTGATGGAGAGCGGGGAGTGGCGTTGGCAGGTGTTGTTGGTGGACAAAACAGCGGCATCAACGACGACACGAAAAATGTGTTTCTTGAATGCGCTTACTTTAACCCTGCAGGCGTTCGTCGTACAGCGAGACAACATGGGATTGAGACCGACTCGGCTTACCGATTCACACGTGGTGTGAATCCTGATGCTGTGATGTTGGCGCTCAACCGCGCATCAGAACTTTTACAGGATTTAGCAGGTGGTGAGCTCTATAATTCACCTCATGATTTCTATCCGCAGCCAATTCCCAAAAAAATAATCAGCTTTGATGTCGAGACCGCAACGAAGAGCCTTGGTTACAAAGTCGAGAAAAAAGATTTTATTCAGTGGATGGAGCGACTTGAGTGTGAAGTAAAAGACGAAGGAGAGACTTTGAAAATTTCTCCGCCTCTTTACCGGTGGGACATTAATCAAGATATGGATCTGGTCGAAGAATATTCGAGACTCAATGGCTATGATAAAATTCCTGAAACTTTACCGGCTTTAAAGTCAGCACCAGCTCGTGATGATCAAGAGTTTCTTTTCCTTAATCGTTCAAGTGATATCATCCGCACCCAAGGTTACCGTCAGGCCGTCAATTACGCCTTTGTATCCTCTCAAGCTCAAAAACAGTTTTTAGGTGATGTCTCTCAGATTTCGTTTTTAGCCACCTCTGAACCGGTGAAGGTGATGAACCCGATCAGTGATGAACTAGATGCGATGCGAGTGTCATTGCTTCCGGGCCTTTCAGAAAATCTGAAATACAACTACCGACATGGTGTTCAGAATGGGCGTTTGTTCGAATTAGGCCATGTGTTTCATAAAGTAGAAAGCGAATACCATCAGCACCTTCGAGCAGCTTTTGTCGTTTGGGGGCAAAAAACCAATCTCTGGGAGAAGCAAAAAGAACAAACGATTCTTTTTGAACTCAAAGGTCATTTAGATATTTTGCTTTCGCAAATAGGTATTGGATTTTGGGAGTGGAAAGCGCTCACTGGCTCCCCCGCTTTTTTACACCCTGGTCAAAGCATTGGTCTGTATCATGAGCGAAAGCCGATTGGCGTTCTCGGAGCTTTACATCCGCTTCTCTCGGAAGAGTGGAAGCTCCGCGTGCCCACAGTGATGGCGGAAATTAATTTGTCTACACTTATGACCGCCACGAAGAAACGACAAAAAATTCGTACACCATCAAAGTTTCCTTCAGTAGAAAGAGACCTCGCCTTCGTTATGCCGAAGGAAATGGAAAGCGCCATGGTGACGTCCGTGATGAAGAAGGCGGCAAAAGAGTTTTTGAAAAAAGTGGACATCTTTGATGAATTTCTTGGAGCGCCCTTAAAGGAAAATGAAAAGTCCTTAGCTTTCAAACTCACTCTTCAAGACGACAGTGGTACCTTGACCGAAGAAAAACTTGCGGAATTACAGAAGCGGCTCATTGATTCAGTGAGTTCTGAGCTTTTAATTCGAATTCGATAGGTCTAGTTTCCATAACGCTTCGCTTAATAATCCTCATCTTCAGTTAATAATATTGAAAGTAATCAAGGACTTGTTAGCCTTTTCATAGGTATTCACAAGCAAACTAGGAGTCTCATCCATGAGTGGTGAAAACTTAGGCAAATCGACAATGACCAAGGCGGATATTGTCGAGAAGGTCTATCAGAAAATTGGGTTCACAAAAAAAGAAGCAGCTCGACTTGTCGAGCTTGTTTTTGATTCGATCAAAGACACACTCGAGCGTGGAGAGAAGGTCAAGGTTTCTGGTTTTGGAAACTTTGTCGTAAGGAAGAAAAAAGAGCGCATCGGACGCAATCCTCAAACTGGCGAGCAAATTAAAATCAGTGCACGTCATGTCATGACGTTTCGCCCGAGCCAAGTTTTAAAGGCCATTTTAAATGGCGAGGACATTACAGGCTTGGTTGATGATGACGATGATGATTAGTCAATTCACGAATAACGAATCGATTCGTTAGGAGGTTTTTATGGAAGAAAAACAAAACCTAGTTCCCACACAACAAAATATGGACGAGATGCTAGCTGATAGCGTGATTTCCGATGGCTATGTCGACGGTTACGTTACTGCAGATTCAGAAGCATTTTGGGTGGCAAGTGAAGAAACAATTGAGTCTTCGGCTCCTTCCGCAACGGTAGACTCGGAAGTTTTAGAAATGGCTCCTCCGGCCCCTGCAGTGGCGGAAGTATCATTCATGGATGCCGAGCTTTTAGCGGCGATCGATCAGATTCCCGATAAAATGGCCTTTAAAATTGGTGAGGCCGCAGAAATTCTCGATATTCGCCCTTACGTTTTACGTTATTGGGAAAGCGAATTTGATGAGTTAAGGCCAAAAAAGTCGAATCACAATCAAAGGATGTATTCTCGTAACGACGTAAAAGTTGCGATGATGATCAAAAAGCTTCTCTATAAAGATCGTTTTTCTATCGAAGGTGCTCGCAAAGCTCTTAAAAAATTACGAAGTAACGTGAAGCAAGAGACAGAGAAGCGGATTGTTCAGAATAAGATTGAAAAATCTTTCGATCGACTCCACGAAATCGTGGACGATTTGTCAGAGCTTAAACAGCTTTTTTCTTGATAATCGTCTGACGGTTCTTTAGATTTCTTGTGCCCCTCGAAAATCGGCATGTAGCGCAGCTTGGTAGCGCACCAGCTTGGGGTGCTGGGGGTCGTGGGTTCAAATCCCGCCATGCCGACCACTTCCAAATTAGGTCCGTACCGGACACATGGGTAACAGTTTATTCCGATGACATAGGTAACACTTTCGAGAGGAACGGGTTTTGTCCCGCTTCGACTCGATCTGATTCATCATCAAAGTATCCTAAGTCGTAATTC
>JBFWOZ010000036.1:0-29413 GCA_050250255.1 Bdellovibrionales bacterium
ATTCTCAGAGTGAACAACGCTAGATATATTTTTTAGTCCCACCGAAACTGCCGATAGCAAGGCCAAAAATACCAAACCTTTTGAATCAGCAAATAATTTCCAAATATCTCTTTCCGATTTTCTCGCGTAGCCTTCAATGAGAGGCAAGCTTAAAAAAATGGATCTACTTGCGAGATCACCTCTAGCGACGAACTCATCAATGCCATTTGCAATTATTGGTCTCTTTGCGTCCAAAACAATCTCTTCATCGTTGCTATGATGCTTTCGTTTTGAAAGACCCCCTCCCGTTGAAAGAACACAAAGATCGTCGGACAGCCAATCTGGTAAACTCGACATATTGTCTATAGCAACAATATGATTCCATTTTGCCATAACCATTAGATCGTCAGTGTTCTTTGGAGGTCTTCTTAGTGGGGATGCATTGGGATCAGCGAGACTTCGAAGTACCTTAACAGTTGTGCTCTTTGCCGTCCCCTGTTCTCCGTAAAGTACCAAAACTAAATACGGTCCTGCGGTTCCCAATATACTTAAGAGCCAACCAACCAACAGCTTAAAGTCACAGTCACTTTCTACATTCACGAAAGGTCTTAACAAATTGATCGCCTTTTCCGGTGATCTGACATCAATTGGATGCGGAAGTGGCTCCATTCCTTTTGCGCGTCGAAATTTCACTGGAGATTTATTTATTATTTTCCAGCCCGACGAAGTTACTTCAACAACTTGCCAACTATCATTTGTAAGATCCAAATATATTTTATCTTGGTGGTGAGCTACCCGTATGTATACTCGATGTTGCTTACCTTCGAACATTGCCCTGGCCTCTAAGGTTTGCAATACATCTTGAAATACTTTATCTGAAGGAACCGAACCGCTTTTGCTATAGTACTGTTGCCGAAGCCAGCTCTTAAACTCACTGCTTTTCAATGCCCAGGTTTCTTCGTGATTATTCAGTTTTATAGTAGCGTATTGTTCATTGTCAGTGGAATGGAACAACTCAACCGTTTCACAAAGATCCATGAGTCTTTCTGTTTGGCTTTTTTTAGGTGAAGATGAGCCATCTAATCCATTGGCAAAAGGTTTTTCATTCTCTGATGCCTGATATGATTCTGTTCGTGTATTCATTTTCCTGCCCTCCGAGCTTTGGGCATCTTGGCCAAAAATTCTTCGACTTCACTCGCAAGCCAACCCACTCGACCTGGTGACACCTGCCTTCTCTTGGGAAATAACCCACTTCTTTCCCATCTCCATATTGTTGAACGACTAAATGGGCAGATTTTCGTCAGTTCAGATTGCACTATAATACGTTCGTTCATATAACCCCCTTCACTTATTGTGTTTTATTTTGTTCCCTGTAGTTCCAAGACGTAGTACCTGAGTTAAACAAAACTTGGCCGACAACAATTGAAGGGTTAACGCTTCGCTTTTCAGTCGGGCAAAAAATGAGGGTGGATAGATGGAACCTAGGCAGGTTTTCAATAAATTCGTGGAAAATGTAAAGCTGGATGCTATTAAAACAGCTTCGTTACGAGGTGAACCGACAGTTCAATTAAAAGAGTCGATACTTTTAAAAGCATTTTTAGACATAGACTCGATATTAAATTTCACATCAATGGCAGAAAATGATCTAGCCGTACTCCTCAATTATATGCGTGGTATTCCCAACCGAATTCATAAATATCCTACAAGGAAATCACGGATCCAGTTTTTTGGAACTATAAATCAAATTACAAAATTGCTAGTAAAATTAAAATCATTGGAATCCAAGCGATGGGGTCTTGACCCATCCCTGACAAAGTCAATCGACGATATGCTAATCAGACTTAAAGATATTTCTGAAAGCGAAAAAGAATGGAAGAGTGGTCGAAATCCTGAGCGAAATAGGCCACAAGTAATAGCAATCAAAAAAATATATGAATTGTTAAAAAAATCGCAAAGTGAGCAAGTCTCATCGAAGCGTTGGAAAAATTTAAAAATTGAGAAAATAGGTACATTTGAAAATAGGAAAAGCTTTGCTAATCAGAAAAATTTTGAAGCAACACCTGCAAGACTGATTTCCAACTTTGCAAAGGGTTTGGGTTTAGATTTATCTGAGTTGGCTGTTGAAGATATCGCTAGAAGTTCTAAGGTTACGTTAAAAACCACCTCATAAGCCTAGCGCTCCGCACCAGATCGATACATTAAACTACTTAGAAGCAATATAAGCTTCTCTTGTTTACCACAATGTGCAAAAAATTAACAATGCAACTCAATGAACTCTTAACAGTGATAAAACATATTAAATTAGCCCAGTCCGTTGATAAGTTGCCAGACTTGTACAATCAGCTAGCTACCAAGTTAAATGAAGTCAGACAGAACCCGTCGACGGCGGCGTCAGAAAGCATTTCTACACTAAAAAGTAATATCACAAAATATCACAATACAGTTGAGCCAGTAGGTTGGGGTTTTGTGAGGCGCCAATTGCTTGAAAAAATTGGTGCGAAACAACACATCGGACTTCATGCCTTAAAAAAATTCAATCAGATATTTGTTAAGCATCAAGCTGACCCCGGGGGTGCCGCAAGTGAAGTCTCGAAACTTGCGCAAGAAGTGAAAGCACTATTTAACCGCATTAATCAGTTAGAGACGGGGCTTGGTGAATTAGTGAGGGATGTTGAAGAACCACAAGTGCCGAGCGGCTACAGTGTTGTGCAAGTGACATTTAAAGAAGAGGCTTCAGTCGATACATTAGTTGATTTACGGAAAGTATCCGAAGAATGGAATAAAGCTGCTACCGCATTTATTCGTATAACTGGTGAAACTGTCGAAGAGCCAAAAATCTTGTCGGTAGAACAAGGATCGCTTTTAATTGAATTTTTGCTCCCAAGCGGCACCGCTGCCTGTATGGCATTAGCAATCCGCCAACTACTGGCAGTCTACGAAAAGGTATTGGACCTTAAAAAGAAAGCTCTCGAAATAGAGAATCTGAAACTAAAGAACAAAAAATTAGCACAAGATATTCAAACAGAGGCGGAAGCTCAAATTACATCTGCGGCTGAACATATTTCCGACGAAATATTAGAAAACTGTAATAGTAAGAATAGTAACCAACCAAATAATGAAGACCGGAATGCCGTCCAAAAAGCACTGGAGCAAATTTTTAAATTTATCGAAAAAGGCGGCGAGGTAGATTTTTGGAAGCCCAGAGAAGAGACTGACGGGAGCCCGGAGAAAGAAGCTGATCTTCTTGAAGCCTTTTCGCAGGTCCGTCAGATCGAAGATCGTGTGATTCGATTGCGACTTTTGGAGGGTGGAAAAAGTAAGTCATCAGAAGACGATGAGAGAAAAGATCAATAGACTGATCCAGTATTGCAATTTACTTAACTCTGTTAAGAATCTCTGTAACCCTGCCTGAAACCAAAGAAATAGTTGCACAGAATTTGGCCCAATCACTCATCAGAATTTGTCTTTTCATTAATAAATCACCTCGACGATAAGCCGCTTCAGTTGCATCCTTAATTGAATGAGCCAACGCCATCTCAATAACCTCTCTTGTGTGCCCCGTTTTTTCTGAAGCCCAGTCTCTAAATGTGCTTCTAAAGCCATGCGCAGTCACATTTACTTCCAATCTTTTTTTAAGTAGTGCGAGAAAGGCATTGCTGGAAAGTTGACTGTTGTGTCTACCCGGAAAGACAAATTCACTTTCGGAATATTCCTTAATCGATCTAAGAATTTCGAGTGCTCTTTTTGATAGAGGCACTCGATGCTCTCGCCTCGCTTTCATTCGAGATGCGGGAATAACCCACAATGACTCTTCAAAATTCACTTCTGACCATTTGGCACCCATGACTTCATTGGTCCTACACGCAGTTAATATCTGAAATTCTAGTCCCAATGGAACGACGCCCTCTAATTCACGGAGCCTTTTCATGAATGAACCCATTTCATTAATTGGAAGCGCTGTAAAATGTTGAACCTGCTGTACGCTACTCCGCTTTGGTAGAAGATTGTCCAAATGTCCGCGCCATCGAGCTGGATTTTCGCCTTTGCGATATTGATGAACTGTTGCCCACGATAAAACTAATTCTAAGCGCCCTCTCAGACGGCTCGCAGTTTCAGTTTTTATGCGCCAAATGGGTTCAAGAATTTTCATTATTAGGCCCGTATCTACATCTTGAATCGAAAGATGACCAATGATGGGATTCGCATATGTTTCAATCGTATTAGTCCACTGGTCTTCATGCTTGGCGTTTTTCCAGCCTGCCCGATGAGAGTCTATATAGGCCGATGCACATTGTGCGAAGGTCATAGCCTTGGCATCTAATAGTGCTCTGGCTTGCTTTTCCGCTCGTCTTGCTTCGATTGGGTCAATGCCATCAAGGAGCATTTTGCGACACCCTATGGCTTTCATGCGAGCTTCTGCAAGTGAAACTAAATCTGTGGGGCCCAAACCCATAGAGCGGGATTTTTTATTGAGCATAAACCGAAAAACCCATGACTTTGTGCTGCTTGGCAAAACCTGAAGATAAAGCCCGTTACCATCTCCATAAAGCCCTGCCTCCTGAATCCTTTGAACGGATAATGAATTTAATTTGCCCATCTTCCTCTCCTCCTATGTGCCATCTACAAATACATCCCCAAGTAAGGGTGAAATACTGTGGGACGGACTGTTACCAGCTAAAACGCCTTATTGACAGAAATTCAATGCAGGCGCAGGTTTGGAGAGATATTTGAAACAAGATGAAACAGATTGGAACATGATGCGGAAGGACACCCTTTCCGCCAATCAACTACCGGAATCCCCGTATACGGTTAACTGGTATACATGGGTTCTACGGTTCTACTCGTTCGATGGTGGAAGTGTGGTTCTACGGTTCTACATTTCACTTTATAAAACAAATTCTAAATCTCAAAAAAACGTTGGGCAAATCAGGATTGCAAACAATGCAAGACCCCACTAGTGTGACTTTATATGTCTAGCTTCAACAGAATAATTCCAGTAATTGAAACTAGTAATGGGCAACTTATTTTAGCAGAAACATTTCTATGTGATGAATCTTTGCCTTTAGCTATTCGTATTCCTACAACTAGCGGTGAAGACTATCGCTTCCTATTTGAATTTTTACCTGGTGAAACTTTTTTTAACCCAGAGCATGAGACCCATGCATCAGTAAATCAATTGCTGATTAAAGTAAAACTTGGCTCCAAAAATGGTAACTTTTTGAGTTTAAATCAATCTGTCGACACGAATATTTCTGGCAAGAAATATTCTGTATTGTTTTCGATCACAAGAGTAATCGGAAAAACCATACGTATTGAACTATCGTTATTTGAAAAGCGAGGCCTGCTGTGATTGAAAGCCTTGTTAAAATCATAACGTCTCAATTTCAAAATGTAATGAGCCCATTACTTACAGCCTTAGCTATGCTCATAATTTTTTCTGCCATATGTTTCGTTACTGATGATCAGTACATAAAATATGCAGGTGTAGCCTTAGTATTTATTTGGTCAGTATTTATGATGGGGATCTACGTATATAATAATATTAGGAATCCCGAACGTCTTCATAACGAACCACACATTTTTAAAATGGCACAATTGGGTAGTCGCTATGTAAAGCAAACAGTTGTTGACGTTCCTGAACGAGAATTGCAGGACGTCATTCAGGCTGGCACTTCATCATCCTACAACGTATTACCTCAATCACCAGAGAAGTCCGACCAAAAAAAATAATTATCTTCTTAAATTAAGATAAACAAATGAAAACGAATCCCCTACCTTTTTTAGATATTTTCAAATAAAAGTTCATTGTTACTTACTCAAAACCGCATTATCCTGAGTCAGGTATGAAAAATACAAAAAACAAATGGTGGAGCGAGGGCGTTCGGTTTGAGTGCCAAGGCTCAGGAAAGTGCTGCACTTCGCACGGCGAATACGGTTTCGTTTATCTAACTCTCAAGGACCGTCAGCGTTTTGCAAAACATTTCAAGATGACCACAGCTGCCTTCACTAAAAAATACTGTGACGAACAAGAGGGCATGTACAACCTCAAAGAGAATCCACAAAACCCTGATTGTATGTTTCTTAAAAACAAACGCTGTTCCGTTTATGAAGCTCGACCCACTCAGTGTCGAACTTGGCCTTTCTGGCCCGAGGTCATGTCGCCTAAAGCTTGGAGTGAAGATGTTGCTTCTTTTTGTCCAGGCGTTGGTAAAGGCAGCCTCATTCCAGCTGAGAAAATTGCCGCGGCTCTTAAAGAGCAAAAAGAGTCTGAAGATCTTTGGTGATTATTTGTAGCCTCTGATCATCGCAAGCCAGGTACGACGACGGTACCGAACACTGTCGATAATAATTCCTAAGAAATGAAGACCTATCAAAATTTGTAGGCCTATAGAAAAATTCGCATGGAGCTCTTCTATCCAATCTTCGCCCCAGTAGGCATCAAGTCCCATCATCCAACCGGTGATACCAAGACCTAGAATCAAACTCCAAATCCCGATGTAAACCAGTGAAGCAATACGATTTCGGATTGGCACTTGTCCTAAAAATCCCCACGCAAAACGAAGCACTACGATTACCACGGCCGCATAACCAGTCCACGCGTGGAGATCTTCACCCTCTTCAAGAATAAAGAGATTGAGCACAACGCAAGTTGCGAGCGCCCAATGAATGAATCGTGTGGGCAGATCCCACACGATTCGGTCAGTAGAAATCATTTTTTGATTTCTTTAACTGTATCACCCGTCACAGGGTTGTAATAGATTTCGACTTTCTTACCGTCTTTATCCCAACCGTAAATTTCATAACAGCTGGTGTTTGTGACTTTAAATTTTTTAATTCTATAGCCTTTATCTTTTAAGCTTTGTTCAAAAGCTTTTTCGTCCTGCCATTTTTCTTTTGGCTCTGTCGTACATTTTGGATCTGCGAATGCTGGTAACGTCATAAAGGCAACAAGAACGGATGTAAAAATCATTTTCATATTCACTCCTTAGTGAACAAGGAGTGTAGATGAGAATTTGATGAAAATCACGGTTTCAGAGAAAAGTGAGCCCTTGAGAGCAGGTGCAGCTTGGAGACGAAAGGAATTTGAGAAACGGAGTCAGTCCGCACCTAGGTGCGACTGACTCAAAGTTCGCTTAAGGGCAAACAGTTAGCGCGTTCTTTGTGTACTTTGCGATTTCAGCCTTCAGCTGGTCTGCATTACGTCCATTTAAGGTACGCGCAGAAGCACTTGTTAAAGTGTTTTGGCCGTACATATCGTCCACAGTTGCAGTTCTGATTAAAGATTTCAATCCAGGGGTCATGAACGCGATGAATGCTCTCGCATCTGCTTGGTCTCTAAATTTGAAGATGATTTCTCTTGAGTGTTGGGTGTATTTCTGAACTTTTTTATCTTTTGGTAAGCGAGCTTCTATAAATGTGAATTCGTAGGGGTTGGCAGCCAATGCATCAAAAAGAGGATCAAGTTGTTTCATTACATGAACAGCGAAGTAAGCCACGATGAGTTTTTGTTGCTGAACTGGATCTAACGTCAAAACGTCTGAGTTTGGATTTTCGTGCTTGAGCCAAATAAGATATTCACTGTGGATATAGGTCATATCGAAAAAATTAAAAACTAAAGGACAAATCGCCGCAACTTGTTCTGCTTTAGGTCGCTTTGCTTTTTGCATTTCAGAAATTTCGCTGAGACCATCAGAAAACTTCTTCACTGTATCAAGCATCACCTCTTCTTCGGTCTGAGCATGACTCGCGACAGAAATATGTAAAATCGCAAAGAGAACTACAAATAAACGTGTCATTTTAAACCTCATTTGTTTTGAAAACTTATAGCGGAAGCCTCTATACGGACCAAGGAGAACTCACCTGACGTGTATTGAATACAGGAAGGCTCAAAAAAATAGAATTAGACCGCAACATGTTCTATGAGAAATAAATCGTTTAAGGCTTAACATATTCAAGGACTTAATCATGATGACTCGTACTCAACAAAACAGTGTCTTTTTTACTATTTGCTGCACGCTTTTAGCATCTTGCGGAGATGGTCCAAAAAAAACCTCTGATCAGATCATCTACCAAAAACAAACCTACACTCACGCTGCTGATCAATGTCCAAACGTCGAAGGAGAGTACGTCAGATATGACGGCTCTGATCTCGAATATTTTGAAATAACGAAAACCGAAAAAGGTCTTAAGGTCATTTTTAATTCAGGACCAGACAGTTATGAAACAGAAATTGATGGCACTTCAAGAATTTTTACGGAGCCAGCTTTTTACACAGGCTACTGTATGAAAAACGAAGTGTTTATCCAGTACTACGACATCAACAATAAAATCTATGCTCAATCACTCTATTTTCTGAATGAACAAAAATCCCTCATCACGCGACAAGAGAACTTTGATGAAGTGGTTGCTGAAAATGGATTTGACGAAGGCTCAAAAACTTGGATTAAAAGAGAAGTCGCCCCTCCGCAAACACAGAACTAAAACGTTCATAAAGACCAAAAGCCGTATCTCTAGGACCAAAATAACGGTCATGTCCAACATCAAACTGGAGATGAGCGTTAAATCTATGCATTAATTTTGCGCGGAGAAGTGTTTCGTTCGTTGAAGGATAAGTGAGTACAAAAATCTCAGGCGTCCACGTGCTATCTTGGTCACCATATGACAGTCGTAAAGTAGATCCTATTCTTGTTTTTTCCTGAGAGCCCTGCAGATAGTTGTTAGCCGTTGCTATGGATTCGTTCGCATCTTGTTCCGTCGTACTTCTTCCGAGGACTTCTTGTTTGGTCACATATATTGGAAAATAACGACCCAGTACCTGGAGTTGCAGGCGAAGCTTTTCGAAAAAGGGTCTTTCGTAGCCAAGAACAGCGTCGTAGTAGGAGTTTGTGGTAATGGCCTTATCAAGCTTTGTAGATCGGTGTATGTAAGCCGCCTCAAATCTTAAAACAGATTCATCCAATGTTACGGAGTAGTTTAGTCCTAAGGCCTTTATCCTGTCGTAACGTGGCGTGAGTACTAATACTCCATTTTGAAATCCATCGCTTTCCAAGAGAGGGAGTCGCGCCCAACCGTCAAAAAGGATAAAGGAAAAGTCTTGATCTGCCTTCAAATAGCTCATCTTTAAAGCCATCTCAGAATTTTTTGTCTGAGTTCTAATGGTTTCTTCATCATGAACGCTTGTCGTGGATGGAATAGAATCAGGAGGTAATAAAAACGTCGATGGCACAAATCCAAAGTTATAAACCATCGTAATGTTCCAAGGAGAGGCACCCTCTTCAAATCCGTAAGAAAGCAATAAACCATCGGCACCCGTTCTTAAGTTTTCTTCATCTGTTGAGAAGCGTGCACGACGTTTACCCGTCAAAAAATCCGTAGGATTAAAACCATCAGAGACTCCCCATGGAGTGATCAAACGGCCTGCGCGAAACTCAAGACCAGTCTTATAATACTGATAGTAACCTTCACGTACCTCTACGGTCGTATGCTCATTGTTTCTATCTGCTGTACGTCGACGATTTAAAAACTCACCCTCGACACGAAAGCTGTTCGCTTCACTCAACTTCGGATTTGCGTGGATTAAAAGCCCATTTTCTTGCTGCAATGCACGTGTCTCTGATGTCCACTTTTCCTGAGTGGGTCCATATATATTAGAAAACAGTCGCCCACCCACACCTAAAGAAGAACCTTCGTCATCCGCGAGCGCTCCAGCTGGTAATACTAAAAAAAATATTAGAAATAGTCTCTGGATTTTCAATTTACTTCCTGGAAATATTTTGTGGAGCGAAGAGTGCATCTGAGATACCTTGGTTCACTTTCACATTAGAAAATTCTATTTTGGTTTTTTTAGAATTTAAAAAGTTCTCAACCTCTAACCGATGTGCCATCCATTTTGAATTTTGACTATCCACTTCTTTGTTTTCGTAAGCCATGAGCTTCTTTAACTTTTGTCCCTCGAGATTAAAATATTCAACTTGGGAAACCATAAAGTTATCAGATCGAATCTGTTGGATTTGTTTGGAGTAGCCGAAGCGCTCTTTCACTTCAACGGTTTTGGGTGTGGATTCTACAACATAGCAAACGCCACCATCATGGCAGGTAGATTCCGGCAGGAGCTTATAGTCAAAACTGTTAAGATCTGGTGTGGATATGTCTGAATAGCTAAATTGGGAGCCCATGAAGCTTTGACTCTGTGCTTGGTTTTCAACTCGTCTTGTTTTTTTAAAAGCTGGTAAATAAAGTAGCACTTCTGATTTGCCATTTTCTTTTTCTAAAAATAATACGGCCTCATCGCGAATTTCTGCTGGTGATTGAAACCTTGTCAGAGTGTTAAAGTTTACTTTATTGGGCGCAAGCTTTCTCCACCATGTGAATTTTTTTACGTTTTCGCTTCCACCTTTATCAATATTCGTAAGCTTTGTATCCGCTTTCACGTCAGACAATTGCCTCGCCTGTTCATTTTTGGCCATCACACCTTTAGCTTCGAGAATAGGCAAAGCCGCTTCAGCTATTTGAGATGAAAATATGAGAATACAAATCAATTTATTCATAAGAAAGCCCATCCCTTACAGAAAGTTGAGTCGCCTGAAATGCAGGTACGAGTGTCGATATCACCGAAATTAAAATTCCAATGGCGAATGTAATGGGTATGATTTCAATGGGAAAGTAGAAATCAATATTCCATCCTAAAATTTCAGACATAAGATAATTAACCCATAAGAAACTACACAAAAACCCGGTCACAATTGCAAAAAAGACACCCAGAAAACCCTGGATTGCCGCTTCGTAAATGAAAACAGAAAATGTCTGCATCTTCGTTTGGCCTATAGCTCGCATCAATCCAATCTCTCGTGTCCTTTCCAAGATCGAAATAAACATCATGTTCATCATCGATAAGGCAGCACAAATGAGAGCGGCCAGTTCAATGGCCTTTGTGTATTTAAAACTATTATTTATACCTTCTTTAAAGCCTTTTTTGACTTCAGAGTTCAAAACAACTTGTAGGTGAAATGCCTCACCTAGCTTTTGATCAATCAGTTGTCTTGTGGCAATCGCCTGACTGGAATCTTTCAGCTTAAGATAAAAGGCACTGACAAGATGGTCGTTCCAATATTTTTTGTAGAGATCTCTAGGGAGATATAAAACACCTTCATTAGAAGCGAAATCCTTTACGCTTGCGAGAATGGATAGCTCAAGTGGTCCACCTGGAGTTTCGAGGGTGATGGATTCCCCTATTTTCTTTTGAAACCGAGATAAGAAGTTATTCGAGACTACCACTTGTCGCTCTGTCGATTGAAAGAGTCGCTCACCAATTCTGACAGCTTCCGACTCTGGTAAATCGAACATTTTATATTTTGACTCCACACCCGGATCATCAAAAGCTTTGATGGCCACCGTGCGATCAGAGTATTTAAAGTGCAAAAATCGCATTGCAGTAGGTGCCGATGCTAGATTCTCTTTCACTTCGGGAATAGCAGCGAGATCCAGCTTTAATTCTTCATGAATCGGTCGAGCTTGGACCGAGAAGAGCGCTCCTGCCGAGGAAACAACAATATCGGCGCGTAATATTTTATCTAACCAGTTAAAGATAGAATTTTGAAAGCTCACGTTGATAATCGCAATGGTAATGACCAAACTTAAACTCAACTGCAAAGCAAAAATATTAGCTATGCTGCGACCAAAATTTCTTTGAATATTATCTATAGCGAGCCTGCCAACAATCGAACGCCGCAGAAAAGAAAAACACGAAAGAATGGATCGCATGAGAGCACTCATATGCTGAGCCATCTTTGAAGAGCGCATGTTGACCTGGTTTTTAACGGCTTCAATAGGTTGAAGGCGACTTGCAGAGTAGGAGGGCCATAGCGCGGCCGCCGAGGAGACAATTGTTCCAACAAAAACCGCTAAAAGAAAGTCAGACGGCCGATATGTAATAACCGCGACAGGAACATTCATGAGCGACTGTGCCGACAATGCCTCGGTCACTTGTCCTACGAGCGATTTCGCCAAAATGAAGCCCAAAAACGAACCTAGAGTTGAACCCACCAGTCCGATCAAGAATGATTCCGAAAGAAAAATGAATAGAATATTTTTTTCCGTCGCTCCGATGCTTCTCAAAATCCCAATTTCTTTTCGCCTCTCAACGGTTGCGATATGTGTCGTGTTTGCGACTAATAAAAGTCCAATAATAAAAGCGAGAGACCCAAACAAGAGCAAAATGGTTTGATATACCGAAATCAATCTATCCGTATTTATGGATTGTGGCGCCTGTACTTGATAAGCCGGGCCCAATACCCCGATAAGTTTTTGCTGGATTTCTTCAAGCGAGTTTTTTTCTCTTAAAACGATATCAGCCCGATCAATATTGTCTTCGCGGGCAAACAACATGCGAGCCCCGTCTATGTCCATAATCGCGATAGATCCATTGTAGGCTTTTGCCGCGCCCTCTGGTTCAATCAGACCACGAACCACAAGCTCCTTTACTCCTCTCGCCGTTTGGATTTTAACACGTGAGTCGAGCGAGAGTCCTAAACGCTGAGCGAGAATCGTGGAGAAAATAATACTGTTCGGCTGGTTTAAAAAAACCAGAGGGTCTTCCATAATCTCTTGATTTGAAACTTTATAGGTACGAACCGCAGACTCTCTTAGAAGATCTACTCCTAAGATCACAAGTGATTCGGATTTATTTCCAATAAGAAGCCGCGTATTTTCCTCAACTAGCGGAACAATGTTTTTAATACCGCTTATCTCTTCGATAATACGTATTTTCTCTTCACTAAATCCCGTTTTACCCGCGCTGATCATCAGGTCTGCCTGTCCTGAAATATTCATTACGTTTTCTTTGAAGGCCGAAAGAGTCGCTTTATTAATTAACAAGATCGAAGAGAATAGCCCCACCCCTATCGTGATACCCGCTATGAGCAAGAAGGAACGCAGAGGCTTGCTCAATATCTGTCTTAAATTAATGTAACGAATTAAGTTCAGCAACATGCACCCATCAATTTACTTTTTCGTCTGTTTCAACAACACCATCTCTCAAATGTACAATTCGAGAACCAAAATTGGCGGCGTTTCTATCGTGAGTGACCATCAAAATGGCTTGATTCTGAGATTGAGATATTTCCTTTAATAAATTGAGAACTATGACCCCAGACTTCGAGTCCAAATTACCCGTTGGTTCATCAGCGAGAATCAGAAGTGGTTTGGTAATAAGAGCCCTTGCGATCGCAACGCGCTGGAGCTCTCCCCCCGACATTTCGTGCGGCTTGTGGTAGGCACGTTTTTTAAGATCCATCATTTCTAAAAGTTTAAGCGCACGCCCTTCTACCTGGCTCAACGAGCGTCCGTCTAAAAGCAGCGGGAGACATATGTTTTCAACCGCATTCATGAGCGGCAAAAGATTAAAAAACTGGAATACAAAGCCCAGTTGACGTCGACGAAAAAGAGATAATTCTAAATCAGAAAGTTTGTGAATTTGTACATTATTAAATGTGACTTCTCCCGATGTTGGACGATCTAAACCGCCACAAATTTGCAAGAGAGAGCTTTTTCCAGAACCACTTGGTCCCATGATCGAGACGAATTCACCAGCACGGATATTTAAAGAAATGCCTTTAAGAGCAATCACACCCTGCTCTTTTCCGTGGTTGTAGGATTTATGCAAACTCTGAATGTTTAGCATTTTTTTCACTCCTAAACGAAGACTTCAAAATACGAATCGAGATCATCGCTATATCAGAAATCGAGTAACGCTACTAACTAGTAGTCGTCGCTGTATTAATTTCACAAGCATTGACTTTAAATCTCAGTCCGTAGCATCTGTTGTCATTGCATAAACGCTAATTTCAACAAGGTGGGTTGTTCGTGAAACGTGTTGTGATCACAGGGCTAGGGATTACTTGCGGTATTGGAAACGATATCCACACTTTCTCTGAAAACTTAGCGTGCATGAAATCTGGCATTCTGCCATTTAGTATTTTTGATTCCGGTAAATACACAGTTAAAATTGGCTCGACCGTTCACGGTTTAGAAAAAAAGCTTTCTCCTCGAATTTTAAATTTACCTCGTCCACTACAATTTTTATGGAACGCCACCCAGGATGCTCTGACTCAAAGTGGAATCATGGATTCCATCAACCCACAGAGAATCGGAACTTATGTTGCAGGTCCTGCGTGTTCTCTCTTAGAGGTTGAAAATTATTATCGTACTTACGTGAATCAAGGTTTAGCCGCAACACAACGACATGACTTAACTTATGCCAACTGGGATTCCGCGGTGAATGAAATCAGCCGTCAGTTTTCTATCATGGGTCCTCGTAATACAATTTTAACCGCATGTTCTTCTTCTGGAGTTGCAATTGGTCTTGCTACAGATCTTATTCGCCTTGGTGAGGTAGATGCCATGATTGCCGCCGGCACTGACGGCTTTAGTGAATTCACATTTTCTGGTTTTCAATCTCTCAATAGCATCAGTCCCGTGCCTTGCCGACCATTTGACCAAGACCGCGCCGGTCTGTCTTTTGGGGAAGGCGCTGGAGTTCTTGTTTTAGAAGATTACGATCGTGCCGTAAAAAGAGGTGCGGTGATTTTAGCGGAGATTGCAGGTTACGGAGCCGTTGGAGAAGGTTACAACTTGACAGCTCCACATCCCGAGGCGATTGGCTTCATCAAAACCATGAATCGCGCAATGAAAATGGCTCAAGTGTGTCCCGATGAAATCAGCTATATCAACGCCCATGGCACAGCCACCCCTATTAACGATGCGGTAGAGGGCTATGCAATTCGAAAACTTTTTGGAGATCGAGATTTGCCCGTGAACTCTATTAAAAGTCTAGTGGGACATTGTATGGGAGCAGCTGGAGCCGTTGAAGCCGTCAACACGGTACTCACACTTATGCACAACATGATTCCTGGCACTCTCAACTGCACCACCCCAGATCAAAACATTCCGATCACCGTTGTGCAAAATACGATTGAAAGACAACTCAACTATGCTTTATGCAATAGCGCAGGCTTTGGTGGAAATAACTCGAGCGTTTTGTTTAAGAGGTTTGCATGAAAATAGGAATCGATGGCCTTGGATTTGTCAGTCCTTGGGGTGAAACATTTGAAAGTTTCTACACGAACTATCACGCAAGACAGAGCGCCATCCGCCCCATCGACAGATTTGATACAACTCAGATCACGGCTAAATCTGCCGCTCTCGTGAGTGAGTTTGATGCAAAAAAATATATCGATCCTAAAAAAGTAAGAAAGTACGACACCTTTTCTCGCTTCGGAATTTCCACGGCAAAATTAGCTTTACAATCTTCTCAGGTTCAATTGAGCGCCGAACAGCGTGAAAACATGGGAATTGTACTGAGCTGTGAATCTCAAAATATGGTGACCGCTGAGTACTTAGATGTCCTCTATCGAGAAGGCGCAGATCACGTTAGTCCAAAATTATTTTCCATTGCCTCTGCGAACTCCGCTAATTGCAGTATCGCTATGGAAATCGATGTTCATGGTCCAAGCGTGAATGTGTCCTCTCATTTTGCCTCTGGCTTTCTCTCCGTTTACACTGGATCTCAATTAATTCGCGCTGGCCAAACAGATCACTGCTTAGTGGGATCTATTGATTATCTTTCGCAGCCGGTTATGGAATGTTACACCCGAATGAACGCTTATAAGACGCAAGATTCTGAAAGAGGCTTCGTACCCGGAGAAGGTTCGGCAAGTCTTGTTCTTTCCAATCAAGAAGGGCAGTACGGTACAATACTGGGTCTCTCTTATATATGCTCTTCGCAAAAAAATTATTTATGGCCAACAGATTCCAAACTTCATGCTGAAGTCTTAAAGAAAGCCATTGGAGAACATAAAATTGATAAATTCCAGTCGACTTCAAATGGCGACAAGATCGTAAACCAATTAGATTCTGAAGCTTACGAACTCATTTTTAAAGACGAGGCTCAAAAGCCAGAAAAAGTTTTTATTAAAAGCTATCTTGGCGAATTTTCGTCCATCCCAATTTTTCAAGTGATCAGTGCTTGCTGCGAACCTCAAGGCACAAAAACACTTATTTCTGTCACAAGTGTTGGTGGAGTTCACGGAGCTCTCTTGGTGATTTCAAGCGGTTACAAAGGACTACAGAATGCCGTTGGCTTCTGAGGATCTTTTTCAGAGCATTTCCTTTAAAGGTGGTACAAAAAAGTACTTTGTCGCCGATATTGGACGGCCTCGCTTTAATGAAATCGATCACTACGGTGTCGTTTGGAATGGCCACTTCATTACTTATTTCGAAACCGCACGACACCAGCTTTGCCGATTTTGTGACTTCGACATGCAAAGGCTTTCCGACGCTGGTGTCTACTTACCCGTATCAAATATTGAAATAAAAATTAAAAAGCCCATTCTCCCTCGCGACGAAATTAAAGTCGCCGTGCGCGCTTCGCTCATCGAAGAGAACCGTTTTGAGTTTTTTCACTTACTCCTCGTCAATAACGAGGTTCGTGCAAGTGGGAGTGTTCAACACATTCCTATGGATAAGTCTACCGGTACCGTTGCCTATCAGTTGCCTGAGAATGTTGTAAAAATCATGAAACCTCTTTCCGAGTTATTCGCCAATGATTGACGAAAAAAGACAAAACCATTTCACGCCTATGCGTCAGACACTATACGACCAATTCAATCTTTGTCGTTATATGGTCCCGGCAACAGTTTCTGGCGAAATGGACGTGGCGAAGTTTGAAGCCATGAAAAGACATGGCAGCAGAACCGCCCACTATATTCAAGCGGTTTCCAAATGTTTAAAAAAACACCCTCGAGTGAATGCGGGATTTGTTCGCAATTTTTGGACAAACTCATCACGAATCGTTCATTGGAATACGGTAGATGCAGCCGTGAGCGTAGACAAGAAGTTCGGTGATGATCGCTACCCTTTCGTTCACGTCATTCGTAACTCAGACAAATTAACAGTTAAAGAAATCGATGATGAAATTCGTTACGTCACTGAGACAGCGGTAGAAAATATCCCCGCTTTTGCTAACTACCTTCGTTTCATGAAGTTGCCTCATCTCGTTCGACGAATGATGATGCACAAAATGATCTGTGACTCTGATTTGATGAAAAGTCGTATTGGCACTTTTAGTTTTACGAACATTTCATTCTGGGGTTTTAAAACGGCTTCTCTTAACACTCCGAGGTTGCTTGTGGGAGTTGGAGCTCCTTCAGATGAAGGAAAACTTCCCATCGGTTATTCTTTTAATCATGTCATCTGTGATGGAGCACAAATTGGAGAGTTTCACCGAGATGTGGTTCGGTTTTTTAGAAAATGTGAGTTCGAATAATTAACGAGGATAGTTGTTAATAAACGAAGTGAGTTCTGCAATGGAGGTAAAAGCTTTTGGGTTAATATCTTGATTTTTAATCTTGATTTTAAACTGCTTGTAAATTTGTGAAACGATTTCAAGCACATCAACGCTATCTAGCTCTAAACCCGCACCGACAATTTGCATATCATCTGGGATTTCTTCCACTGAGTATTCAAGGTCAAAAGCGTCGATCAAAAGTTGTTTTATTTGTGTCGTAGTAATGCTCATTTTTAAAGACTAAAAATATAAGTGATTTTGGTCAAGGATGTTTTGTGATACCAGCGCTTCTGCCAGCTAAAGAGTTAAGTACGATCCTCGAAGAGGCTCGACTACAGTCATGGATCTCTGGCCATGCAACTCAACGCACTGGCTCGCTTGAAGAGCTACGCACACAACTTGATCGACAGAAAACACAAACCAGTTCTCGTACACACAAAAAAGTGGAATCCACTTACTGGGGCATTCAGGTCGACGCTTCAAAAGACCAATGTATTGGTGTCGATTTGGAATACCTCTCTCAAACCTTTATCAAACGTGACTTACAGACGATGCAAGAGCTCCTTGAACTTCCTGAAGAGTCCAGTCATCAAGACATCCTCGTTGAATGGACAAGTCGTGAAGCGGCTTACAAAGCCCTTAGACAGAGTTCAGACGCGCCACTTGCGGAACTTGCACAGCTCAAAAGAGTTGATAAGGAGCCCACCTCTTTTGTTCTTGGACCACAAAATGTGTCCTGCCACGTGAAAACGGCCATTGAAAATAATTGGATTCTCTCGATCGCAAAACTGGAGACATTATGACCTTTTGGCAAAATCAAGTTGTTCTGGTAACAGGAGCTAGTCGAGGTATTGGTCGTGAATTAGCGATTCGTTTTTCTGCTTTAGGTGCAAAAGTCGCAATCAATTACGTGTCCAACCAGGCCCGCGCTGAAGAAGTGTTAGCACTTTGTAATGCAGAGAATACTCGTCTCTACCAAGCAGATGTGGGAAATGAAGACGATGTCACCAAAATGGTGGAGCAGATTGAAACAGATCTTGGTGAAGTCACCATTCTTGTTAATAATGCCGGGCAAACTCGCGATGGACTCCTCATGATGATGAGTGCAGAAAATTGGAAATCTGTTTTATCCACTCATCTTGATGGAGCTTTTTACTGTAGTCGCGCGGTGATGCGCGGAATGGTTTCAAATAAGTTTGGCCGCGTGATCAACATCACTTCGGTCTCTGGAATTAAAGGTACAGCCGGGCAATGTAACTACTCTGCCGCAAAAGCAGGACTCATTGGATTTACTAGAGCTCTTTCGAGAGAAATGGGACGAAAAAAAATCACCTGTAATGCCGTAGCTCTTGGTGTAATTGATACTGAGATGACTCAGGATTTGAGTGCTGATGTTTTACAAGCCTACAAAGACTCGACTTCTCTTAAACGCTTTGGCCAAACGAGTGAGGTTGCAGATCTTGTTGAGTTTTTAGCAAGCGATAAATCGAACTACCTCACCGGACAAGTGATCACTCTCGATGGAGGGCTCGTATGAGTAACGCCGAAGACGCAACACTCATCCTTGCGGCCGTCCCTCAGAGATATCCCTTCTTAATGGTGGACCGAATTGTTTCTCACGAGTTTGGTAAAAAAGCTGTTTGTCGAAAGAACGTTACAAATGGTGAAGAAATTCTCGCCGGTCACTTCCCTGGAAATCCCATTTTTCCAGGTGTACTTATGGTGGAGCTTTCGCTTCAAACAACTCAAGTGATGTTGACAGATCTTCAATCTCTTAAGAACAAAATAAAAGACACCCAGGCTCCTCAAGGTTATTTAGTTTCCATCGATAAATTTAAATTCCTAAAAGTGATTCGACCAGGAGACATTCTCGAAGCGACATCCGAATTTGATATGGACGCCATGGGAATGACACGTGCTAAAGTAAAAATCACTACCGATGCAGGAGAAGATGTGGCTCACGGTATTGTTACCGTCTCTAGCCCCACCACACCTGCATGATTCCACAAATAGCTCACAGATACCCTTTGCTTCTTGTCGACCGCGTTCTTGAAAGCCGAACTGGCGAATATGTGAAGGCCACTAAAAATGTGAGCTTTAACGAAAAAGTTTTTTTAGGTCACTTTCCGAATCATCCGATCTATCCTGCGATTTATATTATTGAAGGGCTCTGTCAGTGCGCTCAAGTGATGCTCGGAGCCGAAAAAGCCGTCACCGCAAAACTTGAAAGTTTTAAGTTCACACGCCCCGTCTACCCAGGCGATCAAATCACTTATGAAGTGGAACTGGAATCTATGATGGGCGCATTTCAAATTGCAAAAGCTGTGGCCTCCGTGAACGGAAAAGCCGTTTCTAAAGGCACCATCGTTGGCTGCAAACTTTCGGAATAGACTATTTATTGATTCTTTGCGAATTCACATATTCCAAATCGAGTACTATGAAGACGACTTTTGTTTTGAAAGAGCTCATCGTAACGAGTCGTGGATTCGCAAGCTCCCTTAACATCTCTCATTTCAATGCGAGCCTTACCTTGCAACCAAAGGGCTGAGTCGTGCTCTGGTGAAGAGTAGCGTTGATACCAACTTAATGCGCTTTGCCAAACAAGAACACATTGCACCTCTTGACAGCCTTTAAAGGAAACACATGTTTTCTTTGTGTGGAATAACACAACTAAAACCTAAAGGAGGTTACAATGAAAACATTAGTTCCATTTTGGGTGCCGAGTTTTTCTTCTGATCTCTGGCGTGATGTTGATCGCTTGTTTGATGGTTTTGCGACTCCATCCTTAGCCGACTATCCGCGAGCTTTTACGCCCGCAACAGAAGTAGAAGATAATGATAACCATTTTATGGTGAGTCTTGATCTTCCTGGTATGAAAAAAGAAGATATTAAAATCGATGTTGAAAACAACACTCTGATTGTTTCAGGTGAACGTAAGCGTGAGGAAAAAACGGATACCAAACGGTATCATCGTATAGAAAGATCTTTTGGGTCTTTTAAACGTAGCTTCACACTTGCTGATAATATCGATGTCGAGAAGATTGCTGCTCACCATGAGGACGGAGTGCTAAGAGTCTATATCCCAAAAGCCGCGGCCTCACAGGCCCGCAAGGTTGAGATCCAATCTGGCAAAGACGGTTTTTTCGATAGACTGTTAGGCTCCAAAAAGAGTACGGATTTAAAAGACGTGAACGAAAAGGTCTCTTAATCCCCTAAGGGCGGTTTCACACCGCCCTTTTTATTTTAATATTTCTTGAATAGCTTGGCGAAATTTTTCGCTATCAGGCTTAGTCAATGAGCGAAATCGATTTACGAGTTGACCTTTTTTATTCACTAAGAATTTCTCAAAGTTCCAAGCCACTTCTCCACGGAACTCAGGTTTTGCCTGTTCAGTCAGATATTTGAACACAGGTTGTTTTTCTAAACCTACTACGGGGGACTTTTCAAACAGCGGAAATTTCACTCCAAAATTGATTTCACAGAACTCAGAAATATCATTCTCAGATCCTGGCTCTTGAGAGCCAAAGTCATTGCACGGAAATCCTAAAATTTCTAAACCCTGTCCCTTATATTCCTCATAGATTTTTTGAAGATCTTTGTACTGAGGAGTGAAACCACATTTCGATGCTGTGTTTACGATGACAAGAGGTTTTCCTCGATATTGTTCCATCGTGGCCGGTTTCCCATGAAGTGTCTTTAATGGAATTTTATAAAGTTCCTCGGGACTCATGACTTCGCCCTTACTTTTAGGTTTTAAAAGTCCTGCAGCAATTTTAACGAGGTTGAATACACCCATTACGCCACCTTAGATTTCTTTTGCGCTCGAAGATTCAGCATTTCAACCGCTAATGAGAAGAACATCGCAAAATAAATGTAACCCTTTTCGATATGTTTACCCAAGCCCTCCATAACCAACATCACGCCGATGAGAATAAGGAAAGACATCGCAAGCATTTTTACCGTTGGATGAGCCGCTACAAAATCACTGATTCTTTTTGCGAAGAGAAGCATCACGCACATAGAAAGAACTACCGCCGTGATCATGATACTGATTTTATCCACCATTCCGATGGCGGTAATGACGGAATCGAGAGAGAAAATCAAATCAAGAAGTACGATCTGAATAAGCGCATTTTTCAAAGAATAAACTTTTACTACCTTTTCTGCATGAGAGTGACCTTCCACTTTTTCATGAATTTCGAGAGTCGACTTAGCGATCAAAAAGAGTCCCCCAAGAAGCAAGATCAAACTCCTCGCAGAGATGTCCTGATCCATGACGGTAAAGAGTGGAGTTGTAAGCTTCATCACCCAGCCTAAACTCATCAAAAGAAGGATACGCATCAACATTGCTAAAACAAGACCCAGACGTCTTGCGAAATCCCGATCTTTAGCGGGAAGTTTTTCAACGACAATCGCGAGAAAAACGATGTTATCGATCCCTAAAACAATTTCGAGACTCGTTAAGGTCAATAAAGCAATCAGGACTTGGGCGGTGAGATATTCTTCCATGGGAAAAATATCTAGTTCTGACCTGCGAATGTCCAGTCAATATCGTATGTGTGCGAAGCGTTAAGCCCCCCAGATCAGGAATCAATTTGCATTCACGCACTGTGAGTCTTCATAATAGATCTTTCAATATCCATAGGAGGATACATCATGAAAAACTTCATCCCCGTTTTCTTATTTCTTTTAGCACTTCCCGCTTTCTCAATGACAAATTACAAAATCGATCCAAGCCATAGCGAAGTCGGCTTCAAAGTAAAACATCTTGTCGTGTCGACCGTTCCAGGAAAATTCAAAGAGTTTGAAGGAAATTTTAAATTTGATGAAAAAACCGGAAAGGTAGAAGACGTTCAATTTAAAATCAAAGCCGCTTCTATCGATACCAACGAGCCAAAGCGTGACGAACATTTAAGAAGCAAAGACTTCTTCGAAGTCGACAAGTACCCAACAATCGAATTCAAAAGCACAAAAGTGGAAACAAGCGGAAAAAAACCAACCCGCGTTCACGGCGATCTCACCATGCATGGTGTGACAAAAAATGTGGCTTTAAAGCTCAAGTATAACGGCACAATCAAAGATCCATGGGGTAATCAAAAACTTGGCTTCGAAGCGAACACAAAATTAAATCGTGAAGACTTCAACCTGAAATGGAATAAAGCTTTAGAAACTGGCGGCGTTGTTGTGGGTAAAGAAGTGGAAATCATTATCTTAGGTGAAGCCACTGCCGAAGCTGAAAAAGCAAAGTAAGCTCACAACTTAAACCGAGTAAGGATTAAAAAATGTCCAACACCCAATTTGATTTATTTAATTTTTCTGAAGAACACAAAATGCTCCGTCAAACGGTTCGTGACTGGGTCAAAAACGAAGTCGAGCCTCAAGCGCATGAGCATGACAAAAAAGAAAAATTTAACATCGATCTCCTTCGGAAATTGGGTGAGTTGGGCCTACTTGGTCTTACAGTAAGTCCTGATTATGGCGGCTCAGGCATGGATGCTCTTGCCGCAACCATTGTTCACGAAGAACTCTCGGCCTCTGATCCAGGTTTTACTCTCGCCTACCTTGCACACTCTATGCTTTGTGTGAACAACATCCACATCAATGCGAATGAAGAACAGAAGAAGCGTTTTCTTCCAAAACTATGCACGGGTGAATGGGTGGGGGCTATGGCGATGTCGGAACCCGATTATGGAACCGATGTTTTAGGAATGAAAACCACCGCGACAAAAAAAGGAAGCAACTACATTCTCAACGGTCGCAAGATGTGGATCACAAATGGCGCTCTAGACGATAAAAAAACTCCAGCAGATGTCGTTCTTGTTTACGCCCGCACCGGTGGGACCGATGAGAAACCACAGATTTCCACATTTGTTGTCGAGAAATCTCACAAAGGTTATTCCGTAGGTCAAAAAATCATGGATAAGCTCGGGATGCGAGCGTCCAACACGGCAGAACTTGTTTTTGAAAATTGTGAAATCCCCGAGACAAATCGCCTTGGTGACGAAGGACAATCGGTTCACCACATGATGAGAAATTTAGAGCTCGAGCGACTCACACTTGCGGCTATGAGCCTCGGCATTGCTCGGCGCTGTATTGATATTATGATTAAATATGCGAACGACAGAAAAGCTTTTGGCCACTCTTTAAATCGTTTCGGCCAAATCCAAGCTTACATTTCAAACAGTTATTCTGACTATATGGCCGCACGTACTTATGTTTACGATGTCGCTAGAAAACTCAACCTCACAGCTGGTGGTCAACGGGTCGATTCCGATGGAATCAAACTTGTTGCCGCTCCAATGGCAAAGCAAGTCGCTGATCGCGCCATTCAAGTTTTAGGTGGTTACGGTTATGTTGGCGAGTATGTTGTCGAAAGACTTTGGAGAGATGCGAAGCTGATTGAAATCGGCGGCGGGACGATCGAGGCACACCAGAAAAACATGTGCCGCGACCTCACACAGAATCCACCGAAGTGGTAATTAGCTTATCTTGTTAATGGAGCTACTAAGTTCTTGCAGATAGATTTTGTGCTCATTGAAGGATTACGGTTGTCTTGCTTAACAATCGTCATTTCTGTTGGACCATCGTTTTGTTCATCATGAACCATCTTTAAAAGAAATGCCCATGTGTAGTCCGAGTAACCTTTTACTCCAGACAACATATCTTTTTCGAAAGTTACAGCTACAGAGCGAGTCACATCAACAGAAGGCGCGTGTCTTAAAACAAATCCAATTTGATTAAACATCACGGCGACACGTTCGTTGAGTGGATGTCTGGCACCGTCTTCAAAAGTCACCGCTGTTACGTCAAAGCTACAAGCTTGTCCGTTAGCATCGACACCTTTGTAAGTACCAATGGCGATGTGAGCAAATGCAGGTGAAGCAAGAATCATCGAAAGACCAAGAATAAGAGACTTCATTTAAACCCCCGAATAGGAGAAGCATTAGGCTTCTCTCGTTAATTGAGAGTTTATTAAACTGAAGAGTGGAGAAAAAACAAGTTTTGACAAGCACAGACGTGTTGCCAATTGTTTTCAAAATCATTTCATTTTCAACTACATGAGCCGGCACCACATACGGCACCGGTGATATAGATATTATTGATTACTTTGGACGCGGATTTCTTGAAATGCTCTCTGCATCGTTCACACCAGCGGCGTGTGGAAATCCTGAGCGAAAAAATCCTTCTCGAATACCTTTTGTTTCGCTCGGTCGTGTGTACAAACGCCCGTTGACGTTTTGTAAGATTTGTTTTCCCCCGTTCGCCGTTGTAGCGGTTACAGATTGATCAAGCATGCTTGGCCCACGGCGAGAGTAATCCTGTTTGGCAGGAGTCGCCGTTCCGTTCTGTGCATGATCGTTGATTTGCAACGTATAGTGATGATGTCCTTTGTTTTGTGAAGCAGCTGATTTAAGGTATGCTTTTGGACCACCCTTAGAACCATTCACACCTACATCACCATGATCTCCTGTATCTGTTTTCATAAAATCAGGACCAATCACATAGTTTTGACCGTAATCTAAAAAGACTATTCTTTTTCTTTGAGCTGGCGAAAGCTTTTCCATAACAGCAAACTCAAATGGGTTCGCCCACCCTGTTCCATCTGGCTTTATCCCCAACGGATCTTTCCAAAATGGGTCTTTGCTCATGTTCATTGCATTCAAAAGTTTTACAGAATATCCAAGATTCGCAGGGTCTTTCATGTAAGCACCAGATTTTAAATATCTGATAACCCATTCAACGTGATTCGCAGGTTTAATAATATGTACAGACCCTGGAAATTGCTCCATCTGTGCTTGCCCATTCGAAACGGTCATTTCAACTTCTTTTTCTAACGTCAAACTCCCACGTTTTGCTAAAGAAAGTGTTTCTTCCTTAATATGCGGATTAATAGAATTTCCATCAATCCAATCTTCATGCAGAAGTTCACGAACATTAAAACCCTTCAGATCACGTGCAACCATCATTTGGAATTTTCTATCACCAGCCACGACATGATCTTCAATGTTAAGACCTAAAATCTCTGCTGTTTCTACTCGCCCATTTGCATAAAAAATCTGATTTAAATCAGCTACACTTTGGTTTTCAGGCGTGTATCTAATTTGACGAATGTTGTAGTCACCTACTCCTCGAACATTTGGAATATCTGGTCGAAACCCAGGATTTGGCTCCAACAACATCGCACTATTAAAGTGTCGACCAACAGCTTGGCCTTCTGCCGTGGTTTGAGCGAATCGATCAGCCGAATAATTTCCTTCAGAAATCGATCCTGGAGTCCCTAAAAATCGACGAGTTGTCTCTGTGCGAAATGTCGGAACTGGTTGATAGATGTACGTACTGCTAGCAAAAATAATACTCGAGTCTAAAGTATGTACTTTGTGTTCAAAGGTCGCAATCGCATTTGCCTTTGTTGGTATAACACCCGTCTCTGCAAGCAAAATGTCATGGGTTATTTGTAAACCTTGACCTGCTAAAATAAAGATAGGTACGCCGGATTCTTTTCTCATTTGTTCAATAAATGGATCCATTCGGAAGGTGCGCCCTTGGACAGCCATGAGAATGATCGCCGCATTTTTTTCTTTTGCAAGTGTGATCATAGAAAGTAGTTGTTCTTTGATCACAGGTACGCCAGCAATAAAGCTTGAAACAAGAAGAGGTCTTACTTTTGCCACTTCTTTTACAGCAGCTTGCACGTGATCCGCACCGTAGAGGTCCGTATCGATGATTTTCACGAATTGAGTTTCTTTATCTTTCTTAGATTTTTCTTTAAGCGCCTGAAGATCTTTAAACAAGCCGTTTTCCCCAAGCAGTTCGTTCAGTTGTTTTTCTTTAATTCCTAAAGAATCGGCAATCTCTTTTGAAGTAGGAATTCGGCGATATTTCGCTGCCAAAGCTGTGTATTTGTTAACAAGAAATGTTTGGAGTCGGAAAAATCCGTCTGGAGAACTATCCTTTATTTCTCTTAATGCTGTAGCTCGATCAAAACCAAATTTTTCAAGTAGGTCTGCATCTTTTTCTTTTAAGCGAGACACCACATCTGCAAGATCTGGCAAATATTTGTATTTAACGATGAAGTTGACGACGATGCCGTTCACGGCTTTTTGTACACTCATCGGAAGTTCATTTACCTCTGGTCGACTCCCCTTCATGTCGAAAGGTGCGTCTACGCCAGTGGCAACAGCTTCTTTTCCGGCCTTTTTCTTTTTTATGGAGAGAACATCGCAGCTTTTCTTAGTGGCTGCAAAAGCGGAGTTTGTAAGTAGCAAGAGAGACAATGAGAGAACTAGAGTGCTTTTCATTGGCCACCTCCCGACAACGACTTGCGACAGCTAAGGCCTGTTGGTCTTTCACTTACAGTTTCAACTTTTACTTCTTTTTTCAATTTAGGCTTGAAAGCTTTTTCCATTTTCGCAAACACTTTCTTTGCAGCCTCAATCACTTTCACATCTCCCGCAAGAGTTTCACCAACACGTTCTTCTTCCGTTGCTGGTCGCACAAGGCCACTATTCATATAGATGCTAAAACGTGGACGACCTGTTCTTGCGACTTCTGCGTTGCTTAGGGCATTATAGATACCAAATTTAACATAACGACCATAAGTATCCGTTGCGTATTTTTTGAAAAGGCTATGAACTCTTTCAATCGTATTGGGATTATCATCTGCGAAAATGATAAAGTACGACTTCTTCATGACATCGCCGTTAGGACTGAGCCTCATCGGAGCATTTTCAGGATCCATCTTAATGATAATTCGGATGAACTCTTCTTGCCATCCAGGTTTTGACTCTGTTGCGGAGCGAGGGTTATTAGAAAAATGCTCAGTCTCCGGACCACTGGTGCTGACATAAGCTCCTGGTCGATGACGGATTGGCAGTTCATCATTTGCTGTATGCTTTGCGAAAGCATCAAACAACTGATCCCACTGAGTCTCTGGATAGTAGCGAGCGGATTCTATCGTTAAAGCAGAAGCTGCTTCAGGAGTACTTAAAGCCGCTGCAAAAAGAGGATACATCGTTCCTTGCCACTTTCCAGATTTTGCTGCTTCGAACTGTTCTAATAAATAGTTTCTTTGACCGGTGGGATCAGCACGATAAAAACGAAACCAGTCAGGGGCGAGCATATATTCAGAAGGTCTAATGGTTCTTCGTTTGCCCGTCTGCATATCCATGACTGTATATTTTTGGCCAACGGCGATTCCAGGATCCATTTCTCCGCGAGCTAAACGATCATGATAAACAAATAATTCGTAATAATCTTTTTGTGAAACGATGAGTTCTTCTGGGCCGGTTGCTACTGGTTGATAAATCTGACCTCTAAAAAAAACTCTTCTAAGAACAACGGGGCCATTCCAAGATCCGCGAGTCATTGAAGACCGACCTTCTTGCCCTGCGACCATTGTGCTATCAAAATCACCGATGATAAAAACACCATTGTTATTCGCTATGGGTTGGGCATTTAATTCCTGAGATATAAAAACGAGGAATATAAGGACTACAAAGATCCACTGATATTTAACGCCCGCTTTTAACATTCCAACCTCACCTGCTCCCATATAGATGGGAAGCTATTATTTCGTTCTCAGGTTCACTGCCCAAAAAGTAGTCAGGAAGCACTTTAGGGCATCGGCGAGTCTATAAAAACTCCCTCAATGCCTATTATTTGGCCTACAAACTACCGCTCAACAGCGAATAACTAGGGTTCGAGAGTGTTATTGCAAAATGAGAGCCTCATTTTTAATGATTTTTAGCTCGCATTAGTTCTTGTTTTGAATTCCATAAAACTTCGTTGTATGGTCGCAAACCCTTGAATTATTAGGGATTTGTTAGGAGACGTTATGAAGCCACATGTGAAGCTAATATTGGGTCTTTCACTCGGGATTATCTTGGGGACTTTCGCTCATAGTTTTTCGCAAACTCCAGGCTTTGAGTGGATTGCGGGCATCAACACCTACCTTTTTATGCCCGTAGGACAAGCGTTCTTAAAACTCATTTTCATGGTTGTTGTACCGATGGTGTTCTCGGCACTCGTGATGGGAGTTCATGAATTAGGATCTCATCGTGGCCTTGGAAAAGTTGTACGCAACACTCTCTTTTTCACGATCCTTTCCAGCGCTGCTTCGGTTCTCATCGGCGTGGGACTCGTCAATGCTTTACAACCGGGCCAAGGTTTTCAACTTAGCAGTGACGTTGTTCAAGCACAGGCAGGCAGCGTTGATAAAATTAAAGCCAATGCAGCCGCGGCAAAACCGTTTCAAGAAGCATTGCTTGATATCATTCCTAAAAACCCAATTGAAGCCGCGGTAAAGGCGCTCGATGGGGAAATGATCGCGCTCATGTTTTTTGCTCTCGTGTTTGGACTCGCTTTAAGTTTTTCTCTTCCACAAAATCATCAGGCACATCAAAAAAGTGCGATCATTCAAGTCCTTGAACAGATTTTTGAAGCCTGCATGGTCATCATGGCATTTGTGATGAGATTTGCCCCTTTCGCGGTTTTCGCTCTGGTGTTCAATACCTCTTTCAAGTTTGGGTACTCGCTTCTCTCGGCACTTCTCTACTATGTGCTCATCGTCGTTGCGGGACTGCTTTTACAACAGTTTGGTGTCTACACTTTATTATTAAAGCTCTTTACAAATTATTCGCCGCTTAAGTTTTTTCAAAACTGCCGAGAAGTTTATTTGTATGCGTTTGCAACCGCCTCATCGAATGCCACCCTTCCTCGTTCTCTCGAAACAGCAGAGACAAAATTAAAATTACCTAAAGAGATCTCGCGCTTTGTTTTGACCGTTGGATCAACCGCTAACCAAAACGGCACGGCCCTCTTTGAAGGTGTGACGGTTTTATTCTTAGCTCAGGTGTACGGGATTGATCTGACTTTGGCTCAACAAGTACAAGTGGTGCTCATGTCCATCTTGGCGGGAATTGGAACCGCGGGTGTGCCAGGTGGTTCGCTCCCACTTATTATGATCTTGCTTCAACAGATGGGAATTCCCCCAGAAGCACTCGGTATCGTTCTCGGAGTCGATCGCTTTTTAGATATGTGTCGCACGACCGTGAATGTCAGTGGAGATTTAGTTATTGCTGCTCTTGTAAGTAG
>JBFWOZ010000037.1:0-28144 GCA_050250255.1 Bdellovibrionales bacterium
CTCTCTATTTTAAATTTTTTAACTCAATCAACCGTTCCTCTAAATCCGACTGTCATTCTCTATGATATTCGAACCTAAAAAAACAATCGATTACGCACTTCAAATACATACCCGTAACATGGGTTTTAAAATTGCGACTTTATCAAAAGTGAAAACCACAACTCTGCCATTGAAAAATGGTCTTTTAACAGATGTAAACTGCCTACAACGAACACACTTTGAAGTTTCCTGAAAACAAAAGAAATTTAAAAAACGATCAAGCGAATCGAGTTTTAAGGCCCCCAAAATACGTCAAATTAATTTTTAGCTTTGCTCGGCATGTCGGTGCATTTTATGACAAACAATGGTCATTAACCATTTGGATTGTAGACAAAGTCTAGCTCCCAAAGTAAGTAGTTTTTATGAAAATATACCTAGGCGTAAAGTATTACCCCGATAACAGTAATAAGAATCTTATCGATACTCTTTCTAGTCATTTGGAAAAACAGGGTCATCAGGTTAGCTGTGTTGTAAGAGACATCGAACATTGGGGTGATAAAGTATTTGCTGTAGATGAATTAATGAGGAAAACTTTCGAAATGATCGATAATTCCGATGCTGTATTAATTGAATTAACTGAAAAAGGCGTTGGGCTAGGAATTGAAGCGGGATACGCATTCTCAAAAGGTATTCCAATTACCGTAGTTGCTAAGCTGGGATCGGATATCTCCAGTACCATCAAAGGTATTTCTAAATCCGTAATAAGTTATAGTGATATAAAAGAAATCGCGGTCGTTTAACTCTTCTTTCCCGACCTCCCCTAGCCTTTTATTATAGATAAAAGCCTATATCTGAGCGAAACGAAGGATTTCTTCTGAAAAGATTGAAAAAAGTTCCCTAAATACATCGGTTTACTTTCACTTCATTTTCAACTCCGCTTTTTCACAGACGCGCCTCACTTCCTTCGTTACATTGCCGCCTCTTAACTCGTTCATTTTCGTGAGGAACCCTATGGCTCAGTTATTTGGCGCGCTTCTCATCATTCTTACTTCCATCACACCCCTTTTCGCTCATACCGAACCGTCTTCCATCGAAGTTTCGGTAAAGGAACTGACAGCTCCCACTGCTGAAGAAGTGAATATCAAGGCCGGCGAATATGCTCGCGAAAGTCTCGAGGCTGATGAAAATCGTCTTCCCGGTCTTCGAGGTAAGGTGGATGCCCTGATCAGCAAACTCAATTTTAAAAAGCAGTTTTTGAATCGCTACCGTTTAGCAAAACAAGTCGGCGGCGATCCCAGTGCTATGAATGGAATTAAAGATCTTATCTTTTTAAGCTCATTTTCTCACGGAAGCGAAGTCCTTGGGGGCTTTTATACGATTGGAAAAGCCCTTCTGATGGACGGCGCATGGGAAACACGTTTAGCCATGATTACCGGTGGTCTTGCCATCATGGTTCCCGGCGGAGTGGACGTTGTTTGCTATATCGTAATCGTTCCTTACATCAGCCCTAATAAAATTTTTGGTGTTAATACCTTTTTGCCAGAATATTACCGCAAAGCCACTCATGTCGCTCGAGTCATTACCGTGAAAGGCCTCATTAGTTTTGCCGAATACACAAAACTGAAAAGCTATTTTAGCCAAACTTACGAAGAACGTAACCCCATAGATATCGTCGAGACGCGGGCTCAAAAGTACAATGCCCAAAACCGCTCTTACGTGATTGAAAACGCTCCCAACTCTACACGCTATTTTGTCCGTCCTGCCGCTCGCGGAGTCATCCTTCGCTATAGCTCTAACGAAGCACCCCTCTTCGAATTACAGTTTAGGAAAAATGAACGTGATCATCTTAATTTAACAGAACTTGTGATTCATAACGGTGCACTTTCTCAAGTGAGTGGGCAGGACGTGCGTTCTTTTCTGAAGCCCTTCGGCTTGAACGTCAGAGATGCGGTTCTGGAAATCACCAAAAGCCTTCAAGACAACACTCTCGAATGGCAGAAAGAAAGATTCTTCGTTGAAAATCTTCAGAGAGATGAAACTTCTTTGCGTGTGAAATTTAAAGAAGGTGGTCTTGAAACCTGGACACGCTACCAACGCCGCTCAATGAGTCAACCACAAGCTTGCGGTACCACGCTTAACTAAAAAAACTAAACTGAATTTGATGATTTTGGCACATGACTTGCTCTAGAGAGCTCTCAACAACTCTAAGAGAAGAGAAAGAGATCTCCTATGCTAAAATATTTATTTTTCACAGCCCTGATCACTTGTTTTACACTTCAAGTGCAAGCCGCGCCTTTCACAAAAAACGTCGCCGATATTACAAACGACGAACTCTTAGCACTTTACTTACTTCGTGGCACAACTCTCTCTGGTATCTTTGAGTCCGAAAAAGTAAGTCAAATTGTTCAAGAAATTGCAGCCATTCGCGCGTCTTATCCCGAAGCAAAAAATATGGGAGACATGAATGCGATTAAAAATCGCTTCTCGCAATTCCATCTCTATTTGGATGGTACTCAATCAAAAAATCTCGTTACTGATTTAAAAAAGATGACAGGACTTGACGACAATTCAAAAGGCTTCACTCAAGATATCCCTATTCAAGGTGATCTCACAAAATATGATATCCCCGAACTTCTTTCTTTTATCGCAGGATCAAAAGCCTCCGTCTTTTTTAGCGGCGGTGTCGCAGAAAAGGCGTACCCAACCGAAAAGCCCACTGTTCTTGCTATTGAAGCCAATCACATCACTTATAAATTTTCTTACATGGTAGATACCGACACTCTTGTTAAAAGTCTTGATCAGTATCCAGGCCTTGAACGCGCCAGCAACGGCCTGCTACCTGGCAACGGTGATACGGTATCGCGCATAGAAAAAAGCCCAGAAGAAGTCGCGTATACCTACGTCAACCGCGTAGGCGATTGCCCTGCGGGTTGCGGCGTCGCAGGCGTCTATTCGTTTCTGGTAAATCCAAAAACCGGTGCGGTCGTAAAGCGCTAATCGGCTTTTCGTTGAGCCAATTCTAAAAAGAGCTGGGACCGAAAGAAACCGGTAAGAGATTCGAGAGAAAGTAAATATCGAGAATTTTTTTGGGGTTCGCAAGCCACACGCGAGTGTCAGGCGTGCAGAACTCCGAAAGCACTTGTAAACACATCCCGCATGGCGGCGTTGATTGTTTTGCATCGGTGACGATCATAATATCGGTAAAAGATTGATGCCCTTCACTCACAGCTTTCATCACGGCAGAACGTTCGGCACAAATAGTTCCGCCGTAGCTCGCATTTTCAACATTGCAGCCTGAAAACACTTTGCCTTGAGTGGTAATCACCGCTGCGCCCACTTTAAATTTTGAATATGGGGAGTAAGATTTTTTACGTGTCGCTGCGGCTTCACGATGGGCTTTTTTAATAGACGAAGGAATTTTCAACGGGCGCGCACTCATTTTTTCACCTGAATGGAATATTGAATGAGCTGCTTTAATGCTTGGAAAGGACCTTCTTCACGAAGATCTCCCGCTCCAAGTTCTAACAAACCTACTGAAGGAATAGAAACCCCATATTCAAGCAAGAGCCACGACACCGCTAAAACGGCCGTCCGTCGGTTCGCATCGTTAAAAAGATGACTGACCACAAGGTCTCGATAAAGTTTTGCGGCTGCGTTGGCTAAGTCCCCATCATGGGCTTGTTCGCGAGCCGAGGAAATAAAATCTCCTGCTCTCATCTGAGAATTAGAAATCACGGCAATACGATCTTGTTTTCCGGAAGGTAAAGAAAGAGTCACGGGTTCCATACGCCAAGGCTCGGTCGTTTCTGCCGTAAGCATTTGGTTTAAATGTGCCAGTTCGCCGGAGTTCAAACGTTTTGCTCCACCAGCGCTATTTCTGACATAGTCCATGGTTTTTTCAAACCGAACCATTTCTAATTGTTTTTTCAACGGATTAGAGGTCATCACATCACCCTTTAAAATACATCAAAGCCAGAAAACTCACACTCAATGGGACCGTTCCAAACCTTGTACCGCTTAAATGGCTTCATGGCCATCAAATCTGTGAGATCTCGCCGCGGCGAAAGGACCCACACTCGCCAACCCTTATAACGGGTCTTTAACGCAAACCCTAAATCTTTGTATACGTCTTGCAGAAGCGGCTCGTCTTTCTCCAAACGCTCTCCGTACGGCGGGTTCACAATGATGGTGCCTTTTATCCCCGCCATTTCCTCAGGAAGTTCGGAGATATCAACACTCGAGCGATGAATCTGAATATTTTTAGCAAAGCCTGCGGCTTTTGCATTCGCCCTTGCTGCTTGCATGGCCTCACGGTCAGCATCAAAACCAAAAAGTGGGACTGTTAATTCCTCGAGTTCCTGCTCTTGTGCTGCTTGCACAATTTCATCCCAAGCGGCTTCGTCATAGTTTTTATATTTTTGAAAAGCAAAATCTGTTTTTAAAATTCCGGGCGCCATTCGTGAAGCGAGCATCGCCGCTTCCACTAAAAATGTTCCCGATCCACACATAGGATCTAAAAGCGGTGTTTGCTGATCCCACCCTGTCAGCTGCAAAAGTCCCGCAGCGACGTGTTCCTTTACGGGAGCTGGTACGCTTTCAACTCGGTAGTGACGTTTAAAAAGTGGTTCACCTGTCGTATCGATTCCCATCATCACCTTGTTGCTTTGGATACGGATCCATATACGAAGACCTGCGGTATCCCGATCAACAGAAGGACGTTCGCCAAACTTATCGCGAAATTGATCGACAATAGCATCTTTGGTTTTCATCGCTACAAAACGCTGATCTGTGAGCCCCGGAGTGTTCGCCACCGATGCTTCGACAAAAAGCGTTTGGGTCACATCAATGTACTGAGTGAAATCGTGTTTTCGAACCTGCTCGTAAAGGTCTTCACCGTCGGTGACATCAAATTCTGCAATAGGCTTTACGATACGACTCGCGGTTCGAAGCCAAAGGTTGGCGTAGTAACAGCCCTTCCAGTCGCTCTTAAATAAAACCCCACCTTGATAAACACCGGCCGTTTTAAAACCATGGCTAATCAGCTCTTTTTGGAGGGTCTCAGACAGCCCGCGGGCCGTGAGCGCGTAAAAGGATAATTGTTCTGCTTGTGGGACTTGATCCGCTGGGTATGACACAATCTACCAATCCGTAAAATTGAATCATCCTAAATAGAGCTAAACGCTTGACCTTGCAATCAAAAATCAAGTTAATGGCCCTATTGTAAATAGCCTGTAACAAATGGATGAAAGGACTATAAAGTCGTGCTTTATTCGTCTGAAAATCACTCTGATGTAGCAAGAAGACTTATGAACGGCCGCCAACAAAGAATTGCCCAATTAAAAGCCTCCCTCAAAGACCGCATTTTGGTTTTAGACGGAGCTATGGGCACAGCCATCCAAAATCGCGATCTTACCGCTTCCGATTTTGGTGGACCTGACTACGAAGGCTGTAACGAAAACCTCATCCTTACTCGTCCCGATGTTATTTCCGACATCATGAAAATGTATCTTGAGGCCGGCGCCGATATCCTTGAAACCAATACATTTGGTGCGACTCCTTTAGTCCTTGCTGAATACAATTTGTCTGAAAAATCTTACGACATCAACTTTGAATGCGCGCGCATCGCACGCGAATTAGCTGATCAATATTCCACAGCCAAAAAACCTCGTTTCGTTGCCGGAAGCATGGGCCCTACCACAAAAGCGATTTCGGTTACTGGCGGCGTGACCTTTGATGAACTCATTCAAAATTATTACGAGCAGGCGAAAGCGCTTTTTGAAGGAGGAGTTGATTACTTCTTGCTTGAAACTTGCCAAGACACTCGCAACATCAAAGCGGGTCTTAACGGAATTCAAAAACTTTTTGATGAGAAGGGCCAAACCCTTCCCATCGCCGTGAGTGGAACTATCGAACCGATGGGCACCATGCTCGCGGGCCAAAATGTGGAAGCACTTGCCACCTCACTTGAACATTTAGATCTTTTGTACATTGGATTGAATTGCGCCACCGGCCCTGAGTTTATGACCGATCATATTCGCGTACTCGCTCAGGAAAGCGGATTTCGCGTCGCTTGTGTTCCCAATGCAGGATTACCTGACGAATTCGGAAAGTATCTTGAAACCCCCGCTTCTCTTGCGAGCGTGATTAGAAATTTTGCGGCTCAAGGTTGGCTCAACATTGTTGGTGGATGCTGTGGCACGACTCCCGCTCACATCAAAGCACTCGCCGACATGGTTCAAGATTTTCAACCGCATGAACCTATGAAGGTGGCGGGTTCTACCCTGTCGGGTCTTGAACGTCTCGACATCACCGACGATCGTAGACCTTACCTTGTAGGTGAAAGAACCAACTCGATTGGTAGCAAAAAATTTAAAGAGATGATCGCTGCCGAAAAATGGTCCGAAGCCGCAGAGATTGCTAAGCTTCAAGTGAAAAATGGAGCTCACGTCGTTGATTTATGTTTAGCCAATCCTGATCGCGACGAAAAAGCCGACATGAAGAACTTTTTGGAAGCCGTCGTGAAGCAGATCAAGGCGCCACTCATGATTGACTCGACAGATCCCGATGTTTTTGCTTTGGGCCTTACCTATTCTCAAGGAAAAGCCATTTTAAATTCCATCAACCTCGAAGACGGCGAAGAACGTTTTGAACAAGTCCTCCCGATGGCCAAAAAATACGGAGCGGCAGTTGTCGTCGGCTGTATCGATGACGATCCGATTCAAGGTATGGCGATCACACGCCAGCGTAAGGTGGAAGTTGCAGAACGTAGCCATAAACTCCTGACGGAAAAATACAAAATCCCAGAGGAAGATATTTACTGGGATGCTCTCGTGTTTCCTTGTGGAACAGGCGATGCTCAGTATGTCGGTTCTGCGGCGGAGACCATTGAAGGCATTCGTTTATTAAAAGAACGTTTTCCAAAAACAAAATCGGTGCTTGGAATTTCTAACGTTTCCTTTGGCCTTCCAGGTCACGGGCGCGAAGTTCTCAATTCTGTGTTCCTCTATCACTGCACTCAAGCAGGTCTCGACATGGCCATCGTGAACACGGAAAAACTCGTTCGTTATCCACAAATTCCTGAAGAAGAAAAACGTCTGGCCGATGATTTGATCTTTAATCGGAATCCTGATGCCGTGGCCGCATTCATCGCGCATTTTCGTACAAAAAAAGCAGCGCCTAAAGTTCCAAAAGAAACAATTCCCCTCGAACAACGCCTTTCTAATTACATCATTGAAGGCACCAAAGACGGCCTCACCGATGACCTTCAAGAGATCATGAAAAAGATGAAGCCTCTCGAGATCATTAACGGCCCTCTCATGAAGGGAATGGATGAAGTGGGTCGACTCTTCAATGCAAACCAACTCATCGTGGCAGAAGTTCTTCAAAGTGCGGAGAGCATGAAGGCCGCCGTTAACTTTCTCGAACCGCATATGGAAAAGAATGCCGACTCAGAACGCGGCAAACTCCTACTCGCGACCGTAAAGGGGGATGTGCACGATATCGGAAAAAATCTTGTCGACATCATTCTTTCTAATAACGGATTTAAAGTGATCAACCTTGGTATTAAAGTGGGCCCTGAAGCTTTGGTACAAGCAGCACGTGAACATAATCCCGATTTCATTGGCCTCTCAGGCTTACTCGTGAAGTCCGCATTACAAATGGTCACGACCGCAAAAGATCTTTCAAGCGCGAACATCAACGTACCGATTCTTGTAGGTGGCGCCGCCCTCTCCCGTAACTTCGTAGATCGCCAAATTGCACCTTCGTACTCGGGCTTCGTGGATTACGCCTCCGATGCCATGCATGGGCTTGAGCTCGCTAAAAAATTAGTCGATGAAGAGATTTTTGATATTCACCATAAATCTGTTCAAGAGCGCCGTGGCCTGCTGGCCGCGACGCAAGTTCAAAAAACAGAAGTGACCGCGAGCTCCGAAGAGCGCAGTCCAGAGATCAAGCGTGTTGAGAAAATCCCAATACCACCTGATTTTCAAAAACATGTTGTAAAGAACATTCCTATCGAAGTGGTATGGAGATACATCAACCCTCTTATGCTCTACGTTCGCCATCTGGGGATTAAGCCAAAAGATCTTCGCACTTGGACCGATGAGGGTGAAGAAGGTTTAAGAAAAACGGAGCAAGGTCAAAAGGCGCTTAAAATTTTCCAAGCCGTAGATGATGTAAAACAAAAGTATAAAGATATTCTGGTTCCAAAAGCTGTTTACCAATACGTCAGCGCAAAATCTGTGGGGAATAAAATTATTCTTCATGATGAAATTTCTCTGAAGCCTCGCTTGACACTGGAGTTCCCGCGACAAAAGCGAATCGGTGGCTTGTGTTTGGCCGACCTCGTAGAACCGCAAGATAGTCCTCGCATGGATAACTTAGCGATGTTTGCGGTAACGGTTGGTGACAACATTCGTGGCGTAGCTGACAAATTAAAAAATAAAGGTGATTACCTTCACAGCATCATTCTTCAGGTACTCGCAATTGAAAGTGCTGAGGCCTTAGCCGAAATGTTACACGAGCAAATTCGCAAACACTGGGGCTATCCAGATCCTGTGGATTTAACGATGATGGGTCGCTTTCAAGCAAAGTATCAAGGAAAGCGCTATTCTTTTGGTTACCCGGCGTGCCCGGATCTCTCTTCACAGAAAATGTTGTTTGATCTCTTAAAGCCTGAGGATATTGGTGTTGAACTCACCGACGGTTTTATGATGGACCCTGAGGCGAGCGTCAGTGCGATCGTCTTCCATCACCCGCAAGCGACTTACTTCTCAGTCGGTGAAATTGCAAACAACGCGAACGGCGCTTCAAACGATAACGACGTAAAGTAAAAGAACCGTTCCAATCAGCAGGAACGGCTCATCTCTACAATGCATTTTATCTTGAACTAGGCTTGCCAGAAGAATGCGGCGTATGAGTCTTCATAGTTTGAGCAAATGCTTCTTTTACTTTTTCAATCTCACCAGAACCACTTTTACAAGCTGTCTCAACTGCTGGTAAATGTGGCTTTACCCTTTCAAGCAGCTCATTAGAGATTTGTGCCAATTTCCCATCAAAACTTGTCTTATGAACCTGAAATTCACTGCCAATTCTCTTTGTTCTAATCGTTGTTCCATCGTTCATAGCAATCACAAAACCATCGGCATTACATCGAATGTCCTTTACTCCACTTACATCCTCAGACGCTGTGGCTACTGATATGAGAGCAAATACGATGGCGGTCACTCCAGCTCCTGCGATAAACCATTTTGGAGCGTCGAAAATAAAACCCGCAACGGCAAGCACAACTGCCATTCCAGCAAGTTCATCAGCTCTTTCTGCCTTTGTTTTTTGTTGGGCGCTTGCTGTAGGAATAATGAAATCAAACAGTGATACTTGGCGACCCAACTGAGCTAAAAAAGCAATGTAATTCATTTCTAAACTTTTTTGTGAATTATACTTAAGAAGCTTTCCGTTATACATAAATCCTGCAGATGGATCTTTCCCTGCCAATTGAATAGTTTTACCATTCCAAACGATATGATCTTTTTGAAATTTCATTGCTGGGGAAGACTTTAAATCTAAATTTAACGATTTTAATTTTCTTTTAAGAAATGCAACATCTTTGCCCGACATGTGTAAACGCATGGCTGCCACTAAAACGCCCCAGGTTGGCATACTGGTGATTGTAGTTGTCTGCTGATTCCAATCCTGTTTCGCATAAACGATAGGACTAAAACTCAGAGATAAGCTAAGAACAATAGTTAAAAAATAATATAGAGATCGCATGTCCCCTCCCACCAAGGAAAAAGTAATTCATATCTAGTATAAGCAGAAGTTATAAAAACAAAATATTTATGTCTCCAACAAAACCAAGGTCTAGCTTTGCGCCATTGAGCACAGATGACACATTTTTTATCATACTAGAAAGTAAAGTAATTTTAATTACTTAGAGAGACTGTGATAAACGTCGATGTCCTCCTGAAAAATCGGCGTTAACTTCGCCATTTCTTCGATCGTAACCCAGCGAAGCTCCACGTTTTCATCATTATTCAGGCACGGCTCGCCCGAGATGATTTCCGAAAGCCACCAATGCAGTCTCGCGCTTCGTTCGGCAATATCGAACTCTGTGATTTTCTTCAGTGGCCTCACCACAATTCCTAACTCTTCTTGGACCTCACGAATCACCGCTGCTTCTTCTGATTCTCCTGGTTCGATTTTGCCCGAAATCGGGCACCAGTAATTGGGCCCTACCGCTTTTTTCGGTGAGCGTTTTCCGAGGAGAAATCGATCCCCTCTTTGCAAAATAACAGCGACACACTGGACCTGCTTCATGCCCCAACTTAAAAGGCTTCCTTAAAGATTTCAATCTGGAAAACAGGCAATTTTTGCCTCCTTCATTGAGCTAGAATAAAGGTCAAATCCCCAACATCTCTGCACTCGATAACTGTTTAAAATAAAATAGGAATATGCGTTTTGGTCTCGTCATTTTTCTTATTTTTTTCTGCATATCGGCTTTCGCTGCCCCACTAAGGGTCACCATCGATGCTGGCCATGGTGGTACCGATACCGGTGCGAAGCGTGGAAATCTTCAAGAAAGTGAACTTGTTCTGCTAGTCGCTTTTGAACTGCATAGGTTGCTTGCTGCAGATTCTCGCTTCACCCCCATTATGACTCGCACGACAGATCGAATTGTAGCTCTTGAAGAAAGAACCAAGTTCGCCGAAAAAAGTAAATCCGATGTGTTCGTAAGCATTCACGCGAACAGTGCACCCGATAAAAAAATTCATGGGGCTGAAATCTATTTTCAAAACCAATTGCCACCTGATCAAGAAAGCCTCTACTTGGCCGCAAGAGAAAATGAAGGTGCCATCCAAACACGCAATAAAGAAAAAAGTGAAGTCTTAAGTATCGTGGAAGATCTCGAACGCCACCACCAAACGCTCTTCAGCTTTAATCTTGCGAAAGCTTTGGAAAAAAGTTGGCCCCGTCGTAAAAACAGTCGTGTTCACGTGAGACAAGCACCATTTCACGTTCTCACCGAAGTAGATATGCCTTCGGTCCTCGTCGAAACCGGCTACCTCACGAATGGCGAAGAAGCTCTCTGGCTTCATCAAAAAAGTACCCAAAAACAGATTGCGAAATCTATCCACAACGGTTTAATCCAGTTTAAAACGAAGTGGGATCAAACTCCCAAGGGCATTAACTAATCGTTTACTCTCCGCTGGCCCTGTACTATAAATTTCTCCATGCGAATAGACGGAAGAAAAGACTCTCAATTACGGGATATTAAGATCACCCCAAACGTTTCTCTTTATTCAGAGGGAAGTGCACTGATCGAAGTTGGTCACACGAAAGTGCTCTGTACGGCTTCCATTGAACCTGGAGTACCTAAATGGCTTCAAGGTTCTGGTCGTGGCTGGGTGACCGCCGAGTACGGAATGGTTCCTCGTTCTACCGCCACTCGTATGAAACGCGAAAAAATTGCGTCAGGTGGACGGACTCAAGAAATTTCTCGTTTGATCGGTCGGAGTCTTCGTTCTGTTGTTGACCTTACGCGCCTCAACGAGAATCAAGTCACTGTCGACTGTGATGTCATTCAAGCGGATGGGGGCACAAGAACAGCCGCGATCACCGGCGGTTTCGTCGCGCTCGCACTCGCCTTTCAAAGACTCAAATCTATGGGAACCCTCAATCATCTTCCTCTGATTGAATACGTTGCCGCAGTCAGCGTTGGCCTTGATGATAGCAAAACTCTACTCGATCTTTGCTACGAAGAAGATTCATCAGCACGCACGGACATGAACTTCGTCATGAATAGCCAAAACAACTTCATCGAAATTCAAGGAACGGCAGAGCACGGATCTTTTAGCGAGACCGAACTCACCAGCATGATCGTAGCCGCAAAAAAAGGCTGTCACGAATTATTTGAACTTCAAGCCCAAATCATTGGCGATTTTTTTCCTCTGAAAGATCGCTAACCCTTGGATAAATTCGTGGAACTTTGGATTGCAACTGGTAATGAACACAAGATGACAGAGTTCAAAACTCTCCTTCGTCATTACAATTTAAAACTTCGCGCACAAAATGAGCTCCCCACTTTTTTCCAACCTCCTGAAACAGGTAAAACTTTTCTCGAGAATGCACAAATTAAAGCCCGCGCACTGAAAGCCGTTTTAGGCGAAGCTTGGGTATTGGCCGAAGATTCGGGACTTGTCTGCGAAGGCCTCAATGGCCAACCAGGAGTTTTTTCCGCAAGATATGCTGGCGAAAAAGCTTCAGATATGGAAAATTACTCCAAGGTTTTACAAATGATGCGCATTAGGTCTCCAACGAACCGAGCCGCACATTTTAACTGCACAACCGTCATCATTTCTCCACAAGGAGAGCAATTCCATTTTGAGGGAATTTTAAAAGGACAAATCGCCCAAGGCTCTAAAGGAACTGGTGGATTTGGTTACGATCCAATTTTCACCCCCGAAGGCGAAACCAAAACTCTCGCCGAACTCGGCCCCGCCGTAAAACACCAAGTCTCTCACCGTTCGAAAGCCCTACAAGCCGCCGCCGAACTCTTCAAAAAAATCGGTTCTTAAGTTTCCGTGTAAGCAGGTCCGCCGCCACCCTCTGGAACCGTCCAAAGAATATTGTCGGTAGGACATTTAATATCACACGTTTTGCAGTGGATGCAGTTTGTGTAATTGATGTGAAGCTTTTGTTTTCCATTTTCTCCGGGCACCATTTCGTAAACATTCGCCGGGCAAAAATGATTGCACGGAGATTTGTATTTTGGTGCGCAATGATCCGAACAAACGTTCGGATTTTGCAAAATAAGATGGTTCGGAGAATCTTCATCGTGCTTTGTCCCGGTCAGGTAAACGCTCGAAAGTTTATCAAAGAAAAGTTGGTTGTCAGGCTTTGGAAGCTGATTCTCAGGATGATTTAAACCTTGTGGGCCCCAAACTTCTTCAACAGTCTTGGTTGTTTTAGAATCCTTATGAGACTTCATATTATCCCAAAGACCGCGCCCACCCGTCATCTCTTGAAGAGCAATGAACGGCATAGACTTAAACACTCCCATGCTGAGAGTTTGGTGGAAGTTTCTCACGCGGTAGAGTTGTTTTTTGATGTAGCTTCCATGTAAAGCCGTTTCGTAACTTTTCAAAGTTGCTGCAGAGTAATTGTCTGTCAGCATCGCTTGAAAAGCAGTTTCCGCCGCAAGCATTCCACTCTTCATCGCCAAGTGAATACCTTTTAATTTTTGAACGTCCACGAGACTCGCAGAATCGCCGATCACCATCATGCCATCATGATAAAGCTTCGGCATGGAATACCAACCACCTGCTGGAAGAGTTTTTCCTCCGTAATGGATGACTTTTCCGCCCTTAATCATGTCGGCAATAAACGGATGTGTTTTTAATTTTTGAAGTTCTCGATGAGGATCAAATAAAGGATCATGTGTGTCGAGATAACCCACGAGACCTAAAATGATTTTGTCTCCGGGAATTGTGTAAATAAAAGTTCCACCGATGCTTTTATAAAGTGGGAAGCCTAAAGTATGAATCACTTGTCCTGGAGTCACCGTCCCGGCAGGCATTTGAATGATTTCTTTCACACCTTCTTCAAAAACTTCTGGGTTCTTACCAGCAAACAGATCTAATTTCTGAGCTACTTGACGAAAGAGAGAACCTCTCGTGCCTTCCGCAAAAATTGTGACTTTTGCTTTGATGTTCATTCCTGCTTCAAAGTTCGCTTTAGGTTTTCCGTCTTTGTCGCGACCTTTATCGCCCGTTTGCACTCCAATGACTTTATCACCGTCGTAAAGAGCTTTCGTCACTGCAAAACCTGGGAGCACATTGATGCCGAGAGCTTCGGCCTGAGTCCCAAGCCAACGATTAAATTTAGAAAGAGAAATAATGTAATTACCTTTGTTATGAAAAGGCGGAGGCGTGATCGGAGCTTTCATCTTAAAGTTACGGCCTAAATAATAAACCGCATCTTTTTGAACTTCCGCATCGAGAGGACAACCCTGTTCTTTGTAGTCGGGAATTAATTCTTTCAGAGCTACAGGATTCAGTACGGCACCAGAAAAACTATGCGCACCAACTTGCTGAGCCTTTTCAAGCACAACGATCATCTTTTCAGGGATTTCTTGGCCAGAGCCTTGAGCTTTAACCTTCTCGTTATGTTCTTTAATCAGTTGCTGAATACGAATCGCTGCAGACATACCAGCAGCTCCGCCACCAACGATCGCAACATCTACTTCCATTTCTTCTCTAGTTACATTCTCTTCGCTCATATTAAAACCCACTGCTCGTTTCGTCGTTATTTTCAGTCGGAGCGGATTCTTCACCGCCCGCCGCTTTCTCTGGAGTATTTAAAATTTTTCTTTGCAAAGTATATTCAGAACCATCAGTTCGAGGCTCGGTCAAATTTTGTTGAACAACGAGAGGTTGCTCGTCGCCACCACCATCATAAGCCTTCGCACGCGCTTTTTCCGACATTTGTTTTTTAAGCTGCAAATCTTCGGCAGGCGAAGCTGCAAATCCCAATACCGGCAGAAATACCATCCACATAATAAAAACTTTCATCACTTCTCCTTTAGAAGGTCTCCGGGCCTTTTTTCTGGCTACGTCGCGTCCACTTCGTGAAGCAATGTAGCCAGAAAAAAGGCCCGGAGACCTTCTAAAGGATAGCATTCTCATTCGAAGGTCGAAAGCTTCTTTCTATGATTTTTCATAGGGATTTGGATGCGGACTTGAGTCAGTTTTTCTTGTTCTAACGTGGAGGTAATTACGGGCATAGAAGGCGTTGCCTCCCCTTCGATGACGCCCCAAGGATCTACAATCAGTGAATGGCCATAAGTCTCGCGTTTCGCATTATGCTGGCCTTGCTGCGCAGCCGCCAAAACATAACATTGGTTTTCAATGGCTCGTGCACGGAGCAAAACTTCCCAATGTGCTTTTCCCGTCGGCACCGTAAAGGCCGACGGCACCGCGATGACGTCCACTTCTCGTCGTCCATAGTAATGGAAGAGTTCGGAGAAACGCAGATCGTAACAGATCGTTAACCCAATTTTCCAACCTTTGACTTCAATAATCGAAGGCTCTTCTCCATGCTTAAAAATATCGGACTCGCGATAAGAACGATGCCCTTGAATATCAACATCGAATAAGTGCATTTTATTATAAACAGATTTTATTGATCCATCGGCTTCAATCAAAACGGTCGCATTATATTGAAATCCATTTCCTTTCAGCGGTACGGAACCTAAATGAAGAACACAGCCATGGTCCTTCGCCCATTTTTTTAGAGAATCAAAAACAGCATCCTCGATTCCCACAAACTGGCACTTCTCTCCTTCGGAAAGCCTTAGGTAGAGCGAGTTTTCCGGGAAGCTGACAAAGTCAGGCTGAAAAGAAGAAGGAATACGCGAGAGACGCTCAAGAGCCATAGCCACATTCGTGGACCAGTTGTCCGTTGAGGTCATTTCACAAACTGCAGTTTTTAATTGAGGTGCTTTTGCCATAAGCGTAATTTCAGCCCTGACCCTATTTTGGTCAAGGCATCCGGCATTAGGGAAATTAAGCGGACTTAGATTTTGCTTTCTTAGCTTTTTCAGCTTTTTCAGCTTTTTTTGGAGCTGCTTGTTCAACAAGCTTCACATTGCTGTAAGAGATGAAACCTTCTTTTTTAAGAAGCCCGTCTTTGCGGTCATAGTGAGTCATCACTTTTACGCCCTGAACTTTGATTCTCATTCCTTTAGTATCAATAGCAACAACAGTCCCTTTTTTGCCTTTTTCAGCACCAGAGATTACTTCAACAGTCGCATTCTTTTTGATCTTGAGTTTCATCTTTTTCACCTTTTCGTCTTATGCTTTTGCAGGCTTTTTGGCTGCAGAAGCTTTCACAGCTTTTTTAGCTACAGGAGCTTCTGGCGCTTTTTCTGCGGCAGGCTTCTTAGTGTTATTCATTTTACGCTTAATGAGTCCTTTAACGGCGAGAGCTCTTTTTGAAAGATTCTTATCTGGCGCATTAAGGATAAATACATCAAGGCCGCCCATTGCCTGAAGGCTCTTGATCGTGCTTGTAGCCATTTTCAAGGACACTTGCTTATTCAAAGTACGGCTAAATATCTTTTTTGACTGAACATTCGGAAAATTACGCGACTTTGTTTTGATATTTGAATGGCTCACCAAATTTTTAACGGCTGGGCCCTTGCCTGTAAGTTCACAACGTGCCATGAATGACTCCACTTATAAGTGATTAAGGAAAGATCACGTATAGATGAAAAAGCCACTTGTTGGCAACCCAAAAATCATATATAAGATCCGCTTAAGTTATTGGAGGCCTTGATGTTTAAGAAAAGCGTTGCCCGAAGCAAATATCGTCCAGAATACCCACTTGATTACATCTTTGATTACAAGGATGCGCAAACACTTGGCAGATTCATCTCTGAGGGCGGTAAAATCGTTCCTTCTCGCATTAGCAAGCTAAGCGCTCAACAACAGCGAGCAGCTACAAAAGCGGTTAAAAAATCCCGCCATATTGCTTTATTGCCAATTGGAACAAATGCTTACGACGTGTATCCACGTCCAGAAGCTATTTCTCCAGCTCCTTTCGAATACTAACGCCCAACGTTAGCTTTTTGTAGGTAAGAGAAAGCCCCGCCGCTCAGGTTGGGCTTTTTTTATATTCAAGTATCATGAGCTTTTCTGAGGTTTTTTTGGAAAACCTTAAGAAAGCTCATTTTTTTTGGAAAATTTTTTAGTGTATACGACGGCTTTTTCGATAGTTCCAGGTCGCAAGAGCTAAATCAAAGAGAGTTGCGAAAATCAGGATGAGATAAATCCTCTCCGAAATTTGATGAAACTCTGGCCCCATCATTCCCCAAATTTGAATTTGCTCAAAATCAGAATCCCAGTTTTTGAGCCGTGTGAGTAGCATCGGAATCACACTGTAAAACATGTAAACGAAGAGCCACCAGAAGGTCGCCGTTTTTAAAAAGACTCTCGTCTTCACAAGCTTCAATCCGATAAAAATTCCGAGAAAACTAAAAAGGCTTCCTGCAAGAAGTCCCGCGATCTGGCGATCAAAACTTTTAAAAAGTGCAATGACCATAAAAATCACGACGACTTCTGCTCCTAAAATAACAAACCAATTTCTTAACTTCATGCCGTCACGCTGACTCCATCAACAATAATATAAGGGGCCATCCCACCGCCGCCTAACAAGTGAGCCTCTTTGCCTATCTCGAGAACTTGCTTTACCAGATCAAAAAGATTTCCTGCAATCATAACTTCAGTCACCGGGAATGCTCGCTGTCCGTTTTCAACCCACCAGGAATTTTTGGCCACTCCCGAGAACTGTCCAGATGTAAAATCTGAGTTGCCTGAGAATCTCTTAATCACAAGTCCCTGATTGAAACTTTTCAGCAGTTCTTGATCGGTCTTTGCCTGAGCAACGTCTGAAGCCGCAACACTCAAATTGTGAAAACCAATTCCCGGAAGAGAACGTGATCCCCCCGTCGCATTCCCGGTTGGCTTCACACCTTCACGGCTCGCGCTAAAGCAATTGTGAGCGACAAAGCTGAGGTGACCATTTTGGATAAGAGTATGCTTCCCAGTCGTCACACCTTCGCGATCGAAGGGGCTCCATCCTTGCGGTTGCTCAAGATTTAATGGATCTTCAAAAACCAAAAGTTTTTCGGAAGCGACTTGGGCTCCGCGCTTTTCTTTCCAAGAACTCATCCCATCTTGTTGGCGAAGACCATTGCAATTGGAGGCGATGAGACCGCCCATCAAATCCATCACGGCTTCGGGATGAAGCATGACGGGGCCCTTATAGGTTTTTCCTTTTTGGGCGCCGAGAGAACCAAGCAGGGATTCCTTTACATCCAAGACCATGCGACCCATTTTGTTTTTTAAATCCACCAGTTGTCGAACCATGCTTCCGTCGTAATCAATACTCGTGAGCTCTTCTCCCGATTTCGCCATACCCATGATGTACCAATTGATATGAGTTGCCGATGCAGTTTGGTCAAAGCCTTTGCTGCTCGAGAAGGTCCAATGGTCGACAGAACAAGTGATTTCCGCGCGATCAATTAAAATACGTGAATCTGAAAGAAGAGGCGCGACCATCTGCTCTGCAAATTCTCCGAGCTGTGCAGGAGAAACTTCTAAGAGATTCGGGTCTATCGCCTGGTGGTACTTTGTTTCAGAAATACGATCGGCTAACTTATGATGAGGATTTGGAGCGCTCAAACGCGCGACCATTTGGGATTCTCGAGCGGCTTCCCGTAAGGCCGCTTCGGATTCTGAGTTCGTGGTGACAAACCCTAAACGATCTTGAACGATAGACCGCACACCGTACATTTGGGTGGAGTGACTCGTACTCAAAGAAAAATCTTTGTGTTCAAAAACCACGCGAGTCTCGGTGCTCGCGGAGGAAAACACATCCGCATCACCGCTGCCATCTTTTTGGGCACCTTTCTTAATTTCGTCTAAGATCAGATGATTATTTTCTACAAGCTTTGAGATCATTTCGGGGTTTTTCACTTTTGAACGCCCCCGATCAAAAGCTCACAGCGTAAGTAAGGCCCACCTGCATCCACTTTTGCAAGTTGTCCCTTTCCACAATGACCTGAGCCTAAATCCCATTTGAAATCTTCACTGACAGCATCAACCGACTCCAAAACGGTAAAAGCATTTCCAGAGACCGTGACGTTTTGTACGTATTCACCAAGTTTGCCATTTTGAATTCGGCGTACTTTATTGGCACCGAACATAAATTCCGCCGTGGCATCCGCCTGACCACCCTCAGGTCCGTCAATAAAATACCCGTCTTCGACACCCGCTAACATATCCGCAAGCTTGTCTTTCCCAGGTTCAATATAAGTATTTCTCATACGGATGAGGGGTTCATCGCTAAATTCCCAAGCACGTGCGTTTCCTGTAGGCTCTACTCCAAACTCGGCAGAAGATTCTCGACTGTGAAGAAAACTCGTCAGTTTTCCTTTCTTGATGATGTAGGTTTTTTCTGTGAGAACCCCTTCATCATCCACCGGTAAAAGTCCACCCGCACCTTTTTGATATTCGCTTGAACCGCTATCACATAAATTCACAAGATCTGATGCGACAACTTTTCCTAATTTGTCTGCGGCTGCGGAACCTGCCTTTACAAAATCAGCTTCTACTGTATGGCCAATCGCTTCGTGACAAAGTAGTCCCACGATCGCAGGCGAGAGAATCACTTTTTTTCTTCCACCTTGAGCTTCTTTTGCATGTAGTAAGTTGGTCGCATTCTTCACCGCATTCTCAATGAACTCCTCTGGCTTACGGTTGATGAAAAGACAATTCCAACCTCCGGTACCACCAACACTATCGTAGCCCATTGTTCTTCGGCTACCGTCAGCACTGTAGGCTAAAAAGCGAAGTTCTGGACGTACCAAGCGCACGTGAGCGTCAGCTCCATCGGTCGTCACGATGACTTTGTCCTCAAACACTTCCGTGTACTGACAAGCCGCTGCTTCGATCGTAGCTTGATGACGAATCTCTTCTTCTGATTTTTTCACGAACTCAAATTTTTCTTCGAGCGGTTTTTTAAAAAGGTCTTCGTAACCTTCGAGAAAATATTCGCCTTGAGCGAGTTTTTTAGTAGAAGGAATCACCACTTTTGTTTTTTTACGTGTATCGAGCGCTCGTGCCATTTGTTCTGCCGTTCGCAAGACTTGCGACATTCCTTGCTCCGAAAGATCCGACGTCGAAGCAAAACCCCATGTGCCATTAAAAAGTACTCGAACTCCTAGGCCTTGATATGTTTTGGAACTCATTTCAGAGGAAACCCCGTTTCGCACTCCAAATGATCTCACCTTACGTGAGTGAAAACGAAATTCCGACCAGTGATTGGTCGACTCAGCAATTTTTTTTAGCCGTAAACGAACTTCTTGAGCCAGAGACATGATTCACCTCAAGAGTGATTCTATCAGAGAGACTCACATCTGGCATGGATCTGAGAGAATCGTGCGCTGCCAAGCATCGGACCTCTGCAGTTCGGAAGCTCCAGGCAGCTGTGGGAGCTGACTCTCGACAAAACTCGACCAAGCTCCCTGACCATAATTTGTAATCGCAAACTTTTTAAGCCGACAGTAGAGCTCCATTGCTGGCGCATCTAACCACCCTTGACGCTCCATAGATGACTTAGGAGCAGCTGCACCCCAGGCAGCTCTCGTCATAAGTTCGAGCCCCCGCCAAGTGGCTGAAGACACCTCTGTGAGCTCCGTAATACCACCGTGGCATTCGGCTGGCGAGGAGAGAGTAACATCCATCATCTTTTGCAAACCCTGCATAAATTCAAAACATGAACCGGCGTTATTTCCATGCTTACAAAAGTCCAGGGTCTTTTGAAAGCCAGTTGTCTTCAGGTAGCTTTTTGAAGGATTAAGAAACAGAAACCCCTCCTGCGATGTTTTAAAAATTTCCATCTGTGGTTCACACACGCTGTGTGGCGGCTGTGCTAATAAAATAAAAATCAGCCCACCCACTAACACTAGAAAAATCAGAAGACCTTGGGGAATTTTCATCTTGTAAAGTTAGCGCATCATGACGCCGCAGGCTTTAAGAGATCCTTCTGGATCAAAAGGGTTTTGAGCTTTGCTAGAACGTTGTAGCCACACACCCTTCTCTTTGTCCTTTGGGCAAAAGAAAACGTTGTAAGAGTGTGATATGTCGTAGAGACGGGTGAGCTGAATCAGCTGCTGGAAGAATTCTTTCAGATAACTGAGACGACGTTCTTTCTCATTACTGGGAATATTCTGAACGTCGCGAAGCCGATTTTTGATGGAACTCAAAATCTTATCGAGATGTACGAGCGTTTCCGCATTTTCCGACCTTGAAGAAACAGCCTGGGCAATCTCCACCGTCTTTATCAGCTGCATCACATTTTCTTGAGCTTTCTTGTGATCCATACCGTAAAGAGAGCTATGTAAAGCCTCACTCCCCTTAAGAATCACAAACAAGCTACCAGCAACTGGCTGACTCAATTTCATTTTAGGAGTTGCGCTTAAAAGCGTTGGTGGCATGACCACGACACTTAAAAAACTAAAAGCCAGATAAAGGGCGAGCTTTGTCACAGAAGTGTTCTTTAGCATGCAATTATTCTCACCATTCTTAGCTCGATTATCAAGAGAACAAAAAAAAAGCCAAACCCGAAGGCTTGGCTTTTCTTTTTAGCTGCTCCTAATGAGCCGGCAATTAGAACGTCAACTTACCTTGAAGTTGAATTCTAGTGTGAGCATCGTCACGAGCAGAAGCAGGGTTTCCTTTGATGAATTCATCAGGAGTGAATACACCGTAGAGAGCCCATACACTTAAGTTGTCACCGTATGTTTTAGTCACAGTAAGGTCGATTTCGCTACCGATTTTGTTAGAAGAACCAGCAGTAGTCGTACCAGTTTCGGCACTTTGGGTCGCACCGTTGATCGAAACAGAGTCACGATCGCTTGTACGAGAGTAGCTCAAGTAATCAAGTCTTACACCAAGATCGTCCGTTGGCTTAATACCAGCGTTAAGACCCCAGTAAGTTACGTTACCCCATTGAACTACATCCATGTTTCCACCGAACTCGTGTGAGCTGTAATGGAATGGTTTGTAAGTTTTGTTATCAGTTGCAGTTACTTCGCCACCTGAATCCATGTGGTAGTTACCACCGATTCTGAGCATCATCACTTCTGGAAGAGTGTAACCTACTGTGAGGTCAAACATGCTACCAGTTAAGTTTTGATCGCCTGTACTAGCTGTAGAAGGAGAAACTTTCTTCTTACCAGTGTACATATCAGTGATGAATTTGTAGTCCACATTAGCTGCATCTCCACCAACGATGAAACCATATCTCATGATTTCGTTACGATCTGTTGATGTCGTCGCACCTACGAAAGAAGTCGTAGTTTCATCGTTAGTTTGTAACAAATGAATTTCCGCTTTCTTTAAGAACTCAGGAAGGTTCTTGATTCCAGCAACTAGACCGTACATGACGGATTCAGCATCGTCTGTTTGAGTGGTTTGAGCAGCACCATTTGGGTTCAAATCACGAAGCTTTAATCCGAAGAGATTCAAGCTTACTGGTTCGAAATCCCACATTGTCTGTAAACCGTCGAAAGTGTTAGGAATTGCTTGCCAATCATTTGGACCTGCAACTGCTCCACCCGCGATTTCCATCTGGCTACGACCGAATTTTAAAGCCGCCATGTCGCTAGCTTTCCACCAGCCCCAAGCTTCATTAACGATGAATACGTTACCAGCAGTACCAGTTCCAACGTTTTCGTTGTTACCGTATGTGTAATCACCAGCTGCTGTACGACCACCAGTACCACCCCAGAAGTTGTGGTTGATGATGCTAACGTAACCAGAAAGGCTGTCGCCTCTCTTCATTCCAACGCCAACTTTTACTCTTTGAGCAACACCGTTGTAGTTACGGCCAGCTGTATTTGCAGCGTTGATGTTGTTACCGTTACCAGTTGCTGTTGTGCTGACTTCCTTTTGGAAATTGTAACCAGCGTCGTTTGTGTATCTTAAACGCATTTCTGCATCCCACTTAAAATCAGTGGTATCTGCTGCTTGAGCTGTCGTCGCCAGCGCAAGACCAGCAAGAGCGATTGTAAATCTTTTCATGCTTTTCTCCTTGTTGTACTCTTTTTGTGACGGAAACTTCCACCACATAGTTGTTTTATTAACACTTGTTTTCTTAATTTGATTTTTAGAATTCATTTGTTACCTGTTGTCTATTTCATTCCGTTGCTTTGCTCGTTCGCTTCTCTACGCTGCCTTCTCGCTGGACTCAAGACCTAACATCACATTCCGTACGTACGAGTCAAATGCAACTCGTTAGATCTTTTTTTGTTCGCCAATTCTTTTTTAAGCTGCCTGCTAGGCTGGTTACATTAGGCGAACTTATAGCCTGCATAACGCTGTTACCTCTGATCGTAGAGAGGCTTGATAGCATAAATCAATTATTTTTTTACATACTTGGGGCTCTGCACTATGATCTGAGCTTTTGACATTCACCAGACCTTTCACTACAAGTTGTCTAGTCTAGAATGCAAAGCACCTGAAAATGTTGAAACTTCGAGCGTTGGCAGGGTTCTTGACTTTAAAAGAATCCTCCCCATTTGCGCGTGTGTTTTTTCAACACACTCGTTTTGGACACACTTCTTCGGCCTAGCTGTGGAAGAAAAAGTGTAAGGAACGCTACTGCAATAAGCAGTTGAAGGTGCCGCAAGAGAGATGTAGAAGTTCGTGATGTCGGGAAGTAGCGCAGTTTGGTAGCGCATCTGGTTTGGGACCAGAGGGTCGCAGGTTCAAATCCTGTCTTCCCGACCAATTTTTTGAAGATCGCAAAAGCAGAAAAACAAAAAAACCAAAATTAATAAGTAGTTGAAATCACTGAAGAGGGCCCCGCCCCTGTGATTTGAATATTTCACGATCTTTCGTGAAATTTCGTGAGTTTGCTTCTTTTTTGCTTCTCGCTTGCTTCTTTTTTCTAGAGAGAAAATCCAACTTTCTTGGACTTTATTTTTACTAAATCTACAAACCGAAGGAGATCTTTATGAGACTTACACAACTTATCCAAGTATCCGCGCTCCTCGCCATCCTAGCCGTATCAACTGGTCGCCTACCATTAATTCTAAGCATCGTTAGAAATGCGCAGCTACATCTAATACAAGACTCGAAGGCGTCTAAATGGGGACAAGCAATGCTTCTACCGTAAAAATACAGATGTGACTGGAAAAATCATGTAACGCTATAGGTTTAGCGTCTCTCTCATACGAACCGCAACAACGACTCCAGATAAAGCCGTGATCCCTGCAATCCTCCAAATCGCAGAATCAAGACCAAAAAAGTCTGCAGTGAAACCCGCAACGATCGCACCAGCCGCATATCCAGAATCCCGCCAAAACCGATAAATTCCTACAGAAGAGGCTCTCCAACTTGGATGGGCAACATCACCAATAGCCGCAAGAAGAGTTGGATATACCATAGCTGTACCTAGCCCAAGGAGAAAACTACCAATCATAAACCCGAGAAAACTACTCGAGGAAACTGTGAGTGAAATTCCAACGGACTGAACCCACATCCCCCAAACAATAAGCCACTTCCGACCAACGCGATCTGAAAGATGTCCTGTCCAAAGTTGAAAGATTCCCCAACTTGCTGGATAAATTGCAGCAAGCCAAGCGATCCGCTCTAAACTCACACCTGCTGCAGCAAAAAAAATCGGAAAGAGTCCCCACGCCATGCCGTCGTTCAGATTATTGACGAACCCCGCTTGAGTAATGGAGGAGAGTTCACGATCTTTAAATGAGGTTTTTAAAAAAACATCCTTCTGAGAATATTCAACATGAGGGTTTAGGTGGTGCACTTTTGCCTCGTGATGTGTGTGAGCATGGGTCTCACGCACAAACCAAATACTCAATACGAGCCCGAGTGCAACGTATCCAATGCCTAGATAGAAAGGCTCTGGTCTTAACCCAAAATGAGTTGCGATGTAACCAGTCGCTAAAGCTGATGCCGCAACAGCGAAATAACCTGCAAACTCATTCAGTCCCATTGCAAGTCCACGTTTACTCGGACCGGCAAGATCTATTTTCATAATCACCGTTGTGGACCAGGTAAGCCCCTGACTGATGCCAAGGAGAACATTTGCAAATAATATCCAATCCCACGAGGGAGCCCACATTAATAAAAATGGCACAGGAATCGCTACAAGCCAGCCACTGACCAAAACGACCTTGCGTCCATACTTATCTGACAGACGGCCAGCGAAATAATTCATCAGAGCTTTTGTGAAGCCAAAGACAACAATAAACGAGAGAATCGCACTCTTGGCTGCGAGATGAAACTCTTGCTCTGCAATTGTGGGTAAGATACTACGCTCTAGACCAATCATTGCACCAACAAACGCATTAATAACAACAAGAAGAGAAAACTGAAATAGATTTTCCTTAAGTCCTAAAATTGGCTGGCTATTTGTTTTTGAAGTTTTCAACGCAACTCATCCCTTTCGCTTTCTCTTTAGGTAAGTTTGTAGAACATCTTCGGCAAGCTTAACCTTATCCCTTTTAAGATCTCGTATGAAGGCAGGAGGTGCCGCAGTATTTGGATCGTGCTTCGCACCCCAAGAGATCATTTCAAGAATCATAGGTATCAGGGCCAAACCTTTTTTCGTCATTTCATATATAATTTTTTTTTGGCTCTCAGGGTCTGGTCGTTTCGAAATAATATCGTTATCCTCTAAACGCTTTAACCGTTCAGCAAGAATGTTGGTCGCAATTTTTTCAGGAGACTCAAGAAACTCGCCGTAATACTGTTTACCTAAAAATAACATATCTCGAATAATAAGCAGCGACCACCTGTCGCCAATTAAGTCTAAGGTAAAGGCAATCGGACATCCACTTAGTCTGCAATCGGTTTTACTATGAGCCATTGAGTGTCATCTTACTAGAAATCACTTGCATAATACAAGCACTAGTGCGATCTTTATATCACTTGTATAATGCAAGTGATTCATAAACTTCAAAGGGAGGAAAGCGACATGAACAATATGGCTGTATGGTTTGACATTCCTGTAAAAAATCTCGAAAGAGCAATGACTTTTTATTCTAAAGTCTTTGCAGTTGAACTCCAAAAAATGGAAGGCGCTCCTAAAAAGTATGCGATGTTTCCGTTTTCACCAGGCGAGGTATCGGGCGGCTTAGCAGAAGATCCTGAAGCTGTCTCTGATAAGGGTACTCTTCTCTATCTAAATGGTGGTGATGACCTTTCAGTACCTCTGAAGCGCATTGAAACTGCTGGCGGTAAAGTGTTGCAAGAAAAAACCAGCATAGGCCCACACGGCTTCATGGCCATATTTAAAGATACTGAGGGAAACCGAATCGCACTCCACAGTATGAAGTAACCGAAAATTTATCATATGAAAAAATTTGTCTGCGTAATTTTATTCTACTCAATTCTAACAATGATACTTGGAATGAGTTGGCACTTTGTATTTTTTAAGGAACTCTACGAAGGGCTCGGGATTTATAACCGAGCCGAACCGATTATTCCTCTAGGATTCACCTCAATGATAGTTCAAGGGGTGATACTTGCATATTTATACCCGAGATTTTATAGAGGCGGTTTGCCCATAGTTGAAGGAGTTAAGTTTTCTCTGATTATGGGTCTTTTCATGTTTAGTGTTTCAACATTGGCCAATGGTGCAAAAATTCAAGTGTCCTCTATGAGTCAATGGCTCTTGATTCAATCGGCCTTTCATTTCGTTCAATTTGTCATCGCTGGAGTTGGAATTGGCCTAATTTACGGTAACAAAAGGGAGTAATGAACTCATGCCGTTTGATGAAAACCTAGCAAATCGAATAAGAAATCTCCTTAAAAAGGAAGATGGTGTTTCAGAAAAGAAAATGTTCGGTGGAATTTGCTTTATGCACAGAGGAAACATGATTTGTGGTGTTGAGAAAAATCGCCTTATGCTACGAGTAGGTGCCGATCAATACAAAGAAACACTCAAGCTGAAGCACACATCAGTTATGGATTTAACTGGTGTGCCTCTTAAGGGTTTCATTTTTGTTGCTCCTGTAGGTATTAAGGAGAACAGAGCACTAAAACAATGGTTAAAGCGCGGACTAAAATTTACCAGCACTTTACCTGAGAAAATAAAAAAAACAGGTGTTGCTTCTTTGTTACGGGGAAATCGCAAAAAAGAAAATGGCCCAACGTTATTATCTCAAATAAAAAATTTTGGCCCAGTCACAAGAGCTGAATTTAACTCAATGGGCATTACCACTCTTGAGCAGGTCAAAAAAATAGGCTTTGAAGAAATGTGCAGAAAGTACGTCATGTACTACCCTGAAAGGCTTAATGCGAATGCCTTTCTCGGAATTATTTGCTCAATAGAAAACACGGTTTGGACTCAAGCGACTCCCAAACAAAGAAGCATGGCTCGGCAAATGGCTCAGTTCTTAAGAAGAGAATACGGTCTAGTAAAAAAGGCCAGAAAGTTATAATGCTATATTTTATTTAGCCTGCTTCGAAATATCTCTCGCAATTGCAAGCACAACCTCTGATGAGGGCCTTACTTTATAATTCGGGTTAACATAAGTAAAAGTAATCAATCCCTCTCGAGAGATGGCAAACAAACTGGGCACTGGTAAACCGTGATGAGTCTGTCCTGAAGAAGCTTCTAAGTCGATTTTATATCCTTTGTATTTCTCTACAGTTTCATCATCTACACGAAATGCAATTCCGAATGCTTTCGCAGCAACCATATCGCTATCAGAAACCAAGGTATAATTTAGTTTGTGCTTACCTGTACTTTTGCTCAGCTCCTCGGGTCGGTCAGGTGATATAGCAATAATTTGCACCCCTAATTTTTGGATGTCTTTTTCTATTTTCTGTAAAGCCCCAAGCTGAAGGTTACAATAGGGACACCAACCTCCGCGATAAAATATCAATAGCGCGGGTTTGCCAGACAGCAGTTGACTGAGCTCAACAACCTCTCCGCTCGTGTCTCGTAATTTCACGTTTGGAGTTTGGCTACCTACCAAAATCGGCTTAACCGCCTCAGCTGTTAGAGGCAATTCAAGAACAGGATGGGGATCACTCTTTGTATCAACATTTTTATGAGCTGATGAGCACCCAATAAAAAGCAATAATAGTATGAGAGTTTTCAGAAAATGCATTTGTGATATCATATTAATGCCCCCTTATTTATTTGATCTTATTTCTAATATGCCAAGACTTCCGATTTTAGCGAATAACTCTTGCGCTCTTAATGCAGTGACTTCCTCTACTGTAGCCAAAAACTCAATAGATTGAGCTATCGTACCACCACTCACCAAGGTTTTGAGAACTGCAAATTCATTAATGCCAAGATACTTAACAAAAACTTGAGATTGAGACTTATATATCACGCTTCTTTCTAAATTTGAAAAATTGAGCTCTGTTATTTCCTCAATTTTCTCACGCCGGAGCTTCCAAATCTCATAGATCGAATACTCACTTTCAAACAATCTTGCTGAAGACGAGAGTTTAAATCTAACCTCTGGGTTCTTTGCGATTTCGTTTTGTAAAAGCCCAGGCTCTTCAGCGAGATTTGTCTGATGAAAGACTTCCTTAAAGGCCCATTCAAAAGTTGC
>JBFWOZ010000038.1:0-27702 GCA_050250255.1 Bdellovibrionales bacterium
GAAAATTCTATACTCACATGGGTTATGAAGTCACCAAAGCTAAAGATAATTGGCAGTACTCACGAAGTTACACATTTAATTATGCTATCCCTTTTTGGCATGAAGGTATAAGTGCCAATTATGTAGTTGTCCCTGGTAAGTTCGGTACAAGCCTCTATTTGTTAAATGCTTGGGATGGTCGGATTTCGCAAGAATCCAACAAGTCATCCACTGTAGGTGCAAATTTTAATTTTATTCCCGTTGATGGGCTTGTTGCGAATTACAACTATATCGGAGGTATTGAGACAAGTGCGACAGATGCCGTTCGTGAAGTTCACGAGGTTAATGTCGCTTACAATTTAAACTCTATGTTCAGCTTTGCAACAGATCTGGTTTTCGGTTCACAAAAGAAAGTGGGAACTGTGGATGCAAGATGGTCAGGTGTTGCTTTTTATGCTAAGGCTGCATTGAACGATTGGTACATATTAAGTCCACGTTATGAAACCTTCGATGATTCAGATCAGGGCTTTGCAATCTCAGGTGGGCTTGCAGGTCCCTCAATTTCAACATCTTTAAGGTGCTTAAATTGCAGTTCCTCTTCAGGCATCATCGACTTCACGACAAATCCCTTACTCGATACCGGAAAAACTTCCGATGAGCTCGAGTCATTCTGCGAACCAAGTTGTGCCATAGCCACAGAACCACTCAAGACCATCGATGCGATTAAAAGTGATTTCATATTTATTTCTCCATTTTTTTAAATAAAGTTCTAATTTCTCTCAAACCACTTAGCATCTTTATTACCAAACCCAATAGACAGTTGGCCTGTAATTCTTCTGTTGCCCTGACGACCCATGTACGCAGTAACCATAAACCCTAGATCTGGCACATCATAACCTGGGACAACAACTCGCACACTAGCAGTATAACCACTCTCACGGAGAACACGATCATCTACTGAAGTCGATAAATCTAAATATTTGGTGCCAGGCTCAGGATTTACCTGATGAAATCCATATGACATTTTATGCTTCGAAAAAAAGTATCCCGCAGCAAACCCAAGATAAGCGTTCTCCCCTACAGGCAAGACATACAAATCATGTTCAACAGCAAACACGTAGCCAGATATATCTGGCTCAACATTCTTGCGTTCTGTCTCTTGATCATGGTCATTGCCCGAAATAGCACCGGCGCTTATCCTCAGAGTACGGTAAAAATGAGGACGATAACTCACAAAAACCTCTTCACCGCCGGAGCTCTTAAGAATTTCTTCACGGTTAGAAGGATCTAAAGCGATCCCTCCAGGCGCCCAATTGGGCCCTAAAGTAGCTTGAGCAGCCGCACGATCTGCACTAATTTGTTTCTGAGATAATTGAGTGCGTCCAAATCCAAAGCCAAATTGAAACATACCTTCACGACTTAAAGCTTTTCGAGCTTTACCAAACCACCAATACACTCCACGCTTCTTCAATGAATCTTTCGAGGCCAAAATGTCATCATGACTTTGAGTTTGGTAATGAACATATTCTTTACCTTCAACAACAACATCTTTCACATATGTGAACTCTAATTTCTCTTCAGGCATCATCGACTTCACGACAAAACCTTTACTCGATACCGGGAAAACTTCCGATGAGTCTGAGTCGTTCTGCGGGCCAAGTTGCGCCATAGCTACAGAACCACTGAAAATTATCGATACCATTAATGAATTTTTAATTAATTTTTTCATGTTATTCCTCAATGTTTTTTAAATCATTTCACTTTTTTAAACCAGCTGGCATTCCAAATGGCATAAGCTTCATCAAATTCGTTATCTTGAATTTTAACTTCTACATATATATCATCATTCTGAACTACAGATGCCGAACTGACAGAAGAGAAAACATAATTTACTGTGCCAGAAATTGTTGATCCGTTTTTATGTTCACCCTTGACGCTGTCGCCTTTACAAATCCTGTCACCCTTCTCTGTATGAAAACAGTCGTTCTCAAAATATAAAGGTACACCGTCTTTAACCCCATCAATCGTGGCAGTTCCATCTGAAACCGCTACATTGTTCTCACGAAGCCACGTGATTTTCTTATAATCACCAGTCGTATTCACACCAACGAAAGTTGCTTTTTTTCCATCCATTTCTTTAACTACTAGAACTGCAGGTCCCTTTAGCCCTGCAGTTCTTTTTTCTTTATCTTGTTTCTGAAAAGAACCCATAGTTGGAATTCCTGGAATAGTATCCAATCCAAGATCTTTCACAAGGCCTTGAACTTCGGAGAGTCGTTCACGAATAAAATCATTCACTTCACGATAGAGAGCTAAACCTTCTAAAGTATTTCCAGGCTTTCTCTTTTCAATCTCATTCAAGTAAACGAAAGTTTTTGTCACAACGTGCGCTGCAGCCTGCCGAGCCACGATGTCACCATTCATGTCATTGGCAAGAAGCTTCAAGGATTCTCGAGACAATTCCAATTTTGTGTCATGTTGTGGAGCTAAGTCATAAAGACTCAACATCATTTGAGCATGCATCACGCCTAACTTAAAGCGATTGATCGGCTGAATTCCCAAACGAGGATCCGCTTTAATCTTCAAAAGAAATTGCTCTTCTGGTTTATAGAGTTCAATCGCCCATAAAACGGATAATCGAAGCAAACGATATGAAACCGCATACCGATCACCCGATATCGCAGAAGCACCGATAATATCATCAAGGTTACGAGCTCGACGAAGCACCGAACGCATATAAAGCTCTTGGCCTTTATCATCCGAACCTTCAATCACATCATCAATGAGTTTTCGAATCACACGATGACGTTCGCTGTATTTCACTTTGTTGATATTACGAAGACCTTCTTCCAATTGAAGTTTTGAATGTTGCGCAAGACCTAAAAGATCTTTCACAAGATTCAAATCAATAGATGTCGAAACCGCATCTTTGACATCTCCGGGCTTCTGAGCCAAAGCCACAGAACCTGCCATCACAACTGCTAATAAAATAATAAATTGTTTCATGACTATTTCCTTTTCTCTAACAGCAACATCGATGAAATATTGGTGCTGGCAGGAGACGCAATGGCTACGAACTCCGACTCACCATCTTTAAAACTGATGACAACTCCGGTAATTTTCGCAGTTTCAACTTCGCGAAAGTTACTGTTCTCGATAATTCTTCTTAACGTATGAATACCTGTCTGTTCATTTCGGATGGCATAATCCGCTTCCGAACCCGCTGCTAAGCGACCACTCACTCCACCGTCAATTTCAGAAAAACGACTGAACAAAACAGCTGCTTTCTCTTTACCAAAACGACCCTCTGGCAACGGCAACACCATTTGCAAATTTGCCAATCGGCGCTTAAAAGTCATTCGGACATAACTAGTACCGGCGTTAGGTACCAAAACAATTTCTGATTTTCCTTTTTGATCAATCACTCTCAAAGAGGCAACTGGATCATTCAGCACAAGGTCTTCACCACCAGGTGCCAGCGCGAAAGGCTTAAGCCCCATCGTTGCAGCGTTCTTGCGTTCCGCATACAGCAACTGCACCCCTTTGTTATCACCATGGATCAAAGTCACAATGGCTGTACCTACGGAGTTAGCACGTGGAACAATAATGATTCGCACTTTGGAGCCTTGCTGAGTCTCACCTTCGTAAGCTCCAGAAAGATCTCTCACATCAGCATTCGCCTTCGGGGCGGCTGCGACCGCAGCCATCACAGCTACGGTCAAAAGAACTAGAATTTTCATAAATCACCTCTTCTATTCATTACTTTTTAAAATGGGCTTCTATAATTATAAGGACCACGATGACAATGGCGTGTCGAAGACAGCCAGTTCGAAGCGTGAGTCACTTCTTCACGAGCAAACTGTACCGCTTGATCTCCATGATCAAAATCATCGCGACTGCCGGCATTAAATGTTCTCAACATGCTGCTTGTACGATCAAGACTACCGATGAGACATGCATAACTACGACGAGATAAATCTTGATTAAGATCCTGAGCTGCCCAACGAGTCACAAATTCTGCAACACGGGTTTCGTAGTAATTTTTTGCAAGTGCTTCCGGTAAACGATTTCCATCAATCGTGCGACCAATATAGAGGTTCAACAAAGAGGCTGCCGACTGGCTATACGCCGCCATGAATGGCTCACGGAAAGTTTCTGGCAGACAATCAAACGTCGTACATGCACGACGGTAGTCTCTCTGGTAAGGAATGTAATAGTTTGTATCCAGTGGGATAATACTATTAAGAATCCATACATAAAATCGTGATACGAGATAATTTGCAGCTCGTGTTTCAAGATCGATACAGAGCTCAACAGATTCTGGATCTCTCATAGTTCGACACGCGCCCGTTACAAGAGTATTTGCTTGAAGTGCTCTTTGGACAGCTCGTTTTGTGAGGGGTTGGTAAGTCCATTGGTACGACATAAGTCTTAAAGCTTTCTCAAGACCAATCTTAAGAAGTTCTCTTTGACGTGCGGGATCACCGTTACGTAAAACACGGCTGTACGCCCAACGCAATTCTGTCGCGACACCTTGGCAAGCCACTGCGGCGTCACTCATATCTGAGTACACATCACTCAGTGGTCCGTCGGAGGCACCTTTACCCACATCAGCACCGTATAAAACACTTGTGCCGGTTAAAATCTGAAACTCCTCTTGCGTAGGATATCCTGGCGCTTGAGATTGTGCTTGCTGCGAGCCCATGCTGACGAGCAATGCTGTTAAAATAAATACGAACTTCTTCATACATCTTCTCCTTCTTGAGATGTTAGAGGGTTTGTCTTCTTCGGCGCTGAATCTTCTGTCAGTTCATACATCTGCACATTCATTTGAATAACGCTGTTGCATTGACTCTGTTGAGGATCGATGACCGAGTATCGACGGTTGATTTCTCCAAAAAACTGGTTAATCGCTTTTTGGATTTCTTCATTTTTGTCTTTATCTATAGCAATAGTAAGAGCGCGCACATTCCAGCTTTCAAAAGAATCTTCTTTAATGGACTCACTAGCGCGCTCTAAATTTTGAGTGTGGTAACGGCGAATCTGTAGATTCACGATATCTTGGCTGTATTGAATCGTGGGGTCAGACTGTACTAACCTTTGCTGATCATTTTTTCTAAGAAGTCCTGTCTTTAATAAAACTTCGATGGCGTGCTTCGCCTGTTTAGGCGTTACTTTGTTTTTTAGTTTTTTTGAAATGTACTGAGGGCTTTCGTCAAAATCTTTTAATAAAACAAGCTCTCGAATCGCTAAAATGTACCAATGATTGAAAACTTCAAACTGATCATGAGCAATTTCTACGGCCGCATTTTGCTCACCATCGGCTGCCGCTCTTAAAAGATCAAAGTAATGCTTTTTAGAAACTTCATTTTTGTTTTGCGAATAATTCACGAGAGCTTCAAAATAAAGACTCTCTTTTCGAGTTAACTCAAACCCTATACAAAATTTTGGGATGTTCTCGCTGGACAGATTCCGCTCGCCATCAATGACGCGTTTCAAGTAGTTGCGAGTCTGTAAGCCTGCTTTTTTAGAAAACACTGCCAGCGAGAAACTCCCACGGGTCTCTTTTTTAAATTTTAACATTTCTCCCAAGTACTTTCGGTAATCGAGATAATCGTAGATGCGAGGGCGCTTCAATGCGCCCTCGCGCTCTACTGGGACTGGAATGTTAGAGGGGACAATCTCTTTTTCCATAACGTGAGACAGTTTTAACGCACTGTTACCAAAAGTGTGAGAGTAGATATTACAAAACGCTATTTCGTGTTCCCAGGCCGGGAACAACTTAACTGGTACATTGATTGCTAATGAAAGGGAGTCGTGAAGAGGAAAAGAAATGGCAAGACACTCTATATCTCTGAAAATTCTGTTCTATTTTAAAAATAAGAGCTGTTTAGTTCTCTACGTAGGGAGCTTTATACTGTTTCCGCTAGCCTTCTCGGTCGCTTCTGTACAGAACTTCGACAGCAATCATGGCGTTTCAAAGTTTTGCAAACATTTTGCTGAAGATGAAAGCCGCTTTGTCGATTTCCAAATCCCTCTTCAAGGGCATGAAATGAAGAAAGTGAGAGTGGAGTGGCCTAAACTCGAGCTCAGCCCAAGACTTCTTTCTTCAGAGAGCATTTTCATTTCGAGCATGTCGTTAGCCTTAGAAACCCTGAGCGAGCAAGGCCATTTAGAAAAACTAGAACATCTACACATCCTTATGAATCTGCCCGATGATGCAGGTTTTGGAGCCGCTTTCTGCACAAATCTGCAGACAGATTCTTCTACTGCAGTTCTGCTTGTAAATCGTCGCACAATGACTCAGTCACAGCAGCTCATGCGATTGATCCCTCATGAACTGGCTCATTGGGCAATGGATCAACATAAAAAAGATTTTCCGCGATGGTTCGAAGAAACTCTTGGCACCATTCAAGAGTTTCGCACCATGAAAGAACCAACCGGCCCATGGTTTTTAGCAACCTTAAGATTTCCTCAAATGGGGCTCACCTCTCTTGAATCCAACAATGTTTTAGAAGATCCCAATCAGCGTTTAGCAGCTTACGGTCAAGTCGCCCTGTTTTCTATTTTTCTTGAGAAACATGCAAAACACTCACTTTTAACTTTCGCACTTAAAAAAGAAGAACAAGATCCATTTAAAATCTTAGAAGACTTTGTAGATAAATATCTCCATGACAAATTCGACAATTTAAAAGAGGCCTTCATAGCTTTCATAGTCGCCAAGCACATCAACAGACTTAATAATGCCACTGGGAGTGAAGATCCTGAGCTCACGCTGATCTATCCTACAACAGAAGTAGCGCCCACCTTCTCTCAACCACCTTTGCTTCAACCTTGGTCAGGAATTTCTGTTGCTCTGACGCTTCCTCCAACTTCTTCCGAACTCGAAAAAGAATATTGGGTTGAAACATCTATGCTAAAAACCACGAAAATTGCACCATTGAAGAGCCATCCAAAATGCCCTTTTGAAGAATGCCTTCGACTCCGTATTCGTTTCGATTGAAATTACAAAAATACTTCTCCCCGTAATTCACAAATTCCCATGAAATTCTCATAACTTTCGGTTGATCTATGCCCATTCCTTCGATTTAATATTGTCGAGAACCACAGCTTTGGAGGAATACATGCGTCAACTCGCCTTGGTTTTAGGACTTCTAGGACTTTTTCTGACATCCAGTTTTCCATTTAACAGCTATGCAAAGGATCTCACCAATCGACTGGGTATCGGATACTCCGATCAGTTCAGCGTCGATCTTCCAAGTATCGCTATGAAATACCACACCTCTCCTGATATGTCCTTCGGCACCCAATTAGGTGTGCAAACAGAGAGCAATAACTCAAAACTCGGTTTCGCGATAAAAATCAACAAAGTCATTTTTCCTGAAGACAATATGAATTTCTATATGGGAGTCGGCGCAGGTCTTCTGTCTTCAAAAATTGCAGGAGTGAATAACTCGGGCGTTGAGCTCACTGCTTACTGTGGTTCGGAATTCTTTTTGCCAGGTCTTGATAGTTTAGGATTAAGTTTCGAGGCGGGGCTTGGTATCACATCTTTGTCTAATGGAGTGAATTTTCGTACGCTGGCTGATCACCCACTGCGCGCAGGTATGATTTTCTATTTTTAATGCAGCTTAAAAAAATAAAAATTTCTGAAAAGTTCCAGGAGCTCGCTAGAGCTTTTGGCAACAAACCTATCCCTATCGGTGAATTTGTCGATAGCTTCGGTATTAGCGGTCACGCCGTTTTCATTCTCATCCTCTGTATACCTTTCGTCACTCCTGTCCCCATCCCAGGTCTCTCTACTTTGTTTGGTATCTTAATCGCTATTGCCGGAGTACGAATTAGCTTTGGGCTTCCACCATGGGTCCCTCAACGGTGGAGAAAAAAAGAAATTCCCATCACCGTTTCCAAACAAATTTTTTCTACGGGTACCAAGATCATGAGTAAGGTGGAGTTGCTGACCAAACCTCGTCTCAGATTTTTTTCGATGCACCCAGCTCTTCTGCACTTTAATGGCTTTATCATTGTTATGATGGCGATCGTACTTGCTTTACCTCTGCCTCCCGGCACAAATTTTCCACCGGCACTTGCTATTGTCCTCATGGCCTTAGGCAACCTGGAAGAGGATGGACTCATTATTCTTTTGGGATATGTTGTTTTTTGCTTAAACCTACTAGCCATCGCCTTGATTTCTATTTACGGCCTCGAAGGCTTCCTTAAACTCATCTCTTAGGATGTTGATGTAACAGTCTACCGACCAAGGGCTAGACGATGCCCGTAATCCTATGCGTTCTTTGACCGGCCCAAGCCTTGCTTTAGAATAAAGTGACGAGGGGGGAATTTACGGTGCGACGTGCTCAGATTATTTCTATTTTTGTTCTGCTTACCTTTTTCTCTTCTCCGGGAAACGCGCAAGAATTTGGTCCCCAAAAATCTTATTTATTAGCCCAAAATGAAGGCGAAGACGCCTACGACCCATTTGCCGACTACAGTGAGTTTGATGGCGCATCCGAAGAAGAAGCAGATATCAATTTCTTTAGACACGGTCGATTCTTCACGCTCGCTTTCACTTTTGGCTACCGTCGTTTCACAGAGAATCTCGGCGAAGTCTATTCGGCATCAAACTTTTTTGGTGGCTACCTCACATACTTCTTTGATCTTCGTTTTGCTCTTCAAATTGGATACATCACTGGAGATCATGCCCTCAGCCTTCCGTACGGAGCGACCGGAAGCCTTCTCGGAACTACGACGATTTCGGCCACAAGCTTTCATCTCAAGTATTTTATGAACACTCAAAACGTGACAAAAGGCCTTGCCGACTTGAATCCCTATTTGCTCGGCGGCTTTTCACAGATCTACCGTACAACTCGTATCAGCGGGAACGATCGTTACGCTCGCGATAATGCCATGTCTTTTGATGTAGGTGTTGGTTTAGAGATTCCGCTCATGCGACATAAAATGTTTTTAGGCCTTCAAGGCATCTACCAATTTGCAAAATTTCAGGATGAAAATACCGAATTCACCTATCGCGATGATAACGACCAAGTTCAATCGACAGGCTTTTTCCCACGTGGTGATTTGATTATGGGAAGCGCACTTCTCGGCGTGAATTTCTAAGAATCAATAGGCGCTAATATCGCGACCTTTTTTCATTGCGAAAATCCGAATCGGTATTCCAGAGAGATTCCACTCTTCTTTAATCTTCTTCGCCACAAAACGACGATAAGCTGTCGTCACTCCGTCTGGAAAGTTCGTGAAGGCGATAAAACTAGGTGGGCGCTGTTGAGTTTGGGTGAGATAATAAAATGACACATTCTTGGTTCCATAAACCGGAGCCGGTGCCAAACGAATCACGTTCGTAAAGAATTTGTTTAAAGCACTCGTTGAAATACGAAAATTGAGTTGCGTCCAAGTTTCATCGATAGTTTCAAAAAGTTCGTCCATCCCGGCACCTGTTTTTGCGCTTACAAAAACGATTTTTATATCTTCAAAGAAGTGGAATACTTTTGAGACTTTCTCACGAAAGCCACTGCGATAGGCAGGGATCTCTTTATTCCCAATGTCTGATTTATTGGCGACAAGAATAAGGCCTTTATGCTTTTCTAAAATCATTTCGGCCATTTTTGCATCTTGTTCCGTTGGACCCTCGGTGCCATCAACCATCAACAAAATGATGTCGGCCCGATAAATTGAACCCTCTGATTTGAAAGCCGAGATGATCTCAACGTCGTCTTTGCGGCGAGCTTGTTTTCTTAAACCTGCGGTATCGATAATCGTGTATTGCTTGCCATTACGTTCGAACTCTAAATCAACAGCATCCACTGTTGTTCCAGCGGTTTCAGACACCAGCATGCGTTCTGAACCCATCAAGTAATTACAAAACGAGCTCTTTCCGACATTTGGTTTCCCAAGTACGGAAATACAGAGTCCACGCGTATGATGCGTCTGTTTTTCTGGAAGACGCGCTACAATCCACTCTAGGATCTCATCCAGACCCCGACGCTGTTCGAAAGAGGTCGCAACAACATCCGATTCTGAGCTAAATTCACTAAATTCAATGCGTGCATTTTCTTCGTCTTGGCGGCTATCAACTTTATTGATGACAAGTAAAAAGGGCTTTTCAGAACGGTGAACGATTCTCATCACATCACGGTCTTCAGGACATAAACCTGCACGTCCATCCAAAACCACAATCACTAAATCAACACTTTGAAGAGTACGAAGAACTTGCTCTTTAATCATGACCGAAAATTGATCCGCGGCATCCGTGAGCCCGCCAGTGTCCATGAGGTCAAACTTTGAGCTCAACCATTCGACAGGCGCAATTTGAATATCACGAGTGACTCCAGGCTGATCTTTTACAACCGCTTTGCGGGTACCAGTAAAAATATTAAAAAGGGTCGACTTCCCTACGTTCGGGCGGCCAATAATCGCAACCGTACCACGTGAGGGCAATACGACATCACCGGGTTTCGCTGACATACCCTAACTCCTGAAGCTCATGTCGATTTGTACTCCAGCCTTCTTTGACTACAACATGTAGGCCTAAGAACACTTTTCCACCGATGAGATTTTGAATGTTTTTACGAGCTTCAGAACCAATCGTTTTAATCATCTCTCCACTTTTACCAATTACGATTTGCTTATGAGATTGTCGTTCCACAATAAGATCTGCTTCGATACGCGTCATGTTTTTAGTTTCCTCACTCGCTTCTTCAAAAGAACGAATGGACACGGCGGTGCCGTATGGAATTTCCTGCTTTAAATTTAAAAAACATTGTTCACGAATAAACTCCGCACAAAGATCGCGAATCCTGTGCGTTGTAGAGAGATCAGGATCATAAAGAGGTCCAGGAGAAATCGGCATATAAGGACGAAGAAGCGTTCTCATTTGCTCTTGCAAGCGATCTTGAGTTTTCTTTTTATCTGTCAGTCGACTTGAAATAAATGTGATGGCGGCCACTTTGTCGGCATACTTTTGTTGAGCCAGATCCAAGGCTTCTGCCATTTGACTTCCCTTAGCCATATCCGCTTTGGAAATACAGAGAACGATCGGTTTTTTTGTTTTCAAAAGTTCCTGCAGAATACTACTTTGATCTTTTTTGACGTTCTCTACAGAGAGGAGCCACAAAAAGGCATCAGCACCTTTAACGGCTTCATCAAACTCATCTTTTAAAAACTGATTCATCTTGCTGCGTACTTTCCAGATATATCCTGGAGGATCGATAAAAATAATCTGTTCATTTTCTGAAGAAAGAATTCCCGGAGTTCTTCGTTGAGTCGTTTGCGGCTTAGAAGAAACGATGGCGAGTTTTTCACCGATCAGTAAATTTAAAAGCGTGCTTTTACCTGCATTTGCTTCACCAACAATTGCGACAAAACCAGCACGAAAATCATTTTCTAATTTCTCACCCATTCTTAAACCTTATCCTTACATTCTTTCAAGACCCATACGGGCCGCAGCTTGCTCAGCTGCTTTTTTAGTACGACCCCAACCGAGCCCGACAGTTCGTCCATTCACCTTCACACGCACTTCAAAGCGCCTGTTGTGCTCAGGGCCAATTTCTTCTTGAAGCTTATATTGCGGCACAGATGCAAAATTCTTTTGAGATAACTCTTGAAGCTTTGATTTGTAATCACAGCTAAAATCTGAAGACCAATCGTGATGTTGTATTTGTACTCTTAAAATAGGCCGAAGAACAGTCTGAACTGTGGCGTAGTCAGAATCTTTGAGAATCGCTCCGATCACCGCTTCGAAGGCAGAAGACAAAATACGAGGATTTGAAGCAACTCCTGCCGCTTTTTCCCCACGACCTAAACGCAATCTTGTATCAAATTTGAGTTCGAGAGCTAAATCAGAGAGCGCCTGCTCGTTCACAAGGCTTGCGCGACGTTTTGAAAGATTACCCTCGGTATCTTCCGGGAAAATCTCCATTAATAATTCTGTCACCAGAAGTCCTAAAACCGAATCACCCAAAAACTCGAAAGTTTCATTATGTGACGATGACTCTTCGTGAGGATTTTCATTTGCAAAACTTTTATGTGTCAGCGCCTGAATGAGAAGCTGAGTATTTTTAAACTGGTAACCGAGAATGTAGCCTTCACCGGGAGTCATGCTCATTTCTCCTTTAGATTCTACAATGGATTCAATTTGCGAACTTTCAAGAGTCTTCACAATAAAAACCTCCCACCATTTTGGTCTAATTTCTTGGGCGATTGTGCTCTATTTTCGAGATTTTTTTAAGTGTTTTAACAGCCCGTGTTAATTCGATATGTCAAAAGATCTTACAGGGAGATGGCGGTGAGGCGGCCGGAGAATTCGCCCTTCTCAAAACCTCTATGACCTGTAATTTTTATAGAACGCTCTTCGCCCATCTGTATCGGTTCTTCCATAATCACCGGCCAGTAATCTCTTGTTAATGTACGTGTCGTTAATTGGCTTTGAGCTAAAGTTTCTGGAGAATCCTTTAGAGGAAGTGCCCATTTCACTGTGCCTACTTGTTTTTCTGCTTCGCTTACAAAGCGATTATAACTCAGTTCCCGCAAGCGGCGTGCACGTTCTTTGATATGAGCCGGCTCTACCGGATTCGGTAAGCGAAGTGCCAGAGTCCCGGGTCGCTGGCTGTAAGGAAAGACATGGAGTCGTGTCCAAGGAAGTTCGTGTAAACGCTGGTAAGTATCTAAAAAGTCCTCTTCCGTTTCTCCAGGAAATCCTGCGATGACATCCATTCCAACAAAAGCATGAGGCAGCTGCGTGGCGATCGCCTTCAACGCTTCTTCCACTTGCTCCGCGGAGTACTGACGCTTCATATCTCTCAGCACTTTCGTATTCGCGCTCTGAATACTCATGTGAAAATGCGTACAAAGCCGAGGGTCACGATAAAGTTCTAACAAGCGTGGTGTGAGCTCAATAGGTTCTAGACTAGAAAGACGAAAACGTGGAATTTTTGTTTTTAAAAGAAGGATCTCGACGAGATCTTCCAATGTGTTTGTTTGATCCTGGTAATCACCAATATGGACTCCGGTGAGTACAACTTCACGAATGTTTTTTTCGTAAAGCGCGTTTGCGCGACTGACTAAATCAGCAATAGGAATACTTCGGCTTTTCCCTCTCGCAAAAGGGATTACGCAAAAGGTACAAAAGCTGTTACAGCCATCCTGAATTTTTAAAAAAGAACGTGTGTGATCTTCTTCTAATCCCCCACCCGCTTCGAGATCGTCTTTTTTGAAAATCAAACTTTTAAAAACTTTTTCTTGAAGTTGGCCCTTAAAATATTTTTCAATCAAATTTTCGATTTGACCTTTATGGGAGTTGGCAACCACGAGGTCGACTCCAGGAAGACTACTGAATTGATCTGTATCCACCTGTGCCGCACAACCGGTCACAACAACCGTACAGAAAGGATCTTTGCTCTTGAGACGGCGAACTAATTTGACGGCTTCTTTGGTGGCTTCACTCGTCACCGCACAAGTATTTAAGATGTGAATTTTGCTTTCGCTTTTTTCGGGGTTCGTCCACGTATCGACAGACTTTTTGGCTTCAAACCTCTGAGTGAGAAGACCGGAATCGTAAGTATTCACCTTACAACCAAAAGTGTGGATATTATATTTTAAACGATCCATCCGCCGCCCAGCAATTGATTGTCACGATAAACAACTGCCGCCTGCCCTGGAGTGATGGCACGTTGAGGTTGATCAAAATGAACTACGGTCTGTTCGTCCTCGATACGAATTTCTCCGAGAGCGCCTTCGTGGTGTGCGCGAATTTTAAATTTCACTTTTTCGCCAGGCTGCACCCGGGTGATCCAGCTTGTTTTTTCTAAAATCATTTTATCTGAAAAAAGATATTTCTCTTCCCCAACCCAAACGACATTTTCTTTGGGATCAATTTTTAGAACAAAAAGAGGTTCGTGGTGATCAAGCCCTAAGCCTTTACGTTGACCGTAAGTGAAGTGATGAATTCCGTTATGCTCGCCGATCACTTCACCAGAAGGGTATCGTTTAAAAACGCCACCCACGAGCAGATCTTTTGCGACTTGAGACTCAATGAAGTTTGCGTAACCTTTATTACCCACAAAACAAATTCCGATAGAGTCTTTTTTACGAGCGTTCACGAGCTTTTTTTCTTCGGCAATTTTTCTCACCTGATCTTTTGTCATATCGCCAATCGGAAATAGCAAAAACGGCAGGACTTCCTTACGCATAGTGAAAAGAAAATAGGTTTGATCTTTCCAAGTGTCATCGCTTACGACAATTTGATTTTGACCGGACTCATCTTTCGAAATTTTTGCGTAATGTCCAGTTGCGAGATAATCGCAGTCGAGCTCTTTCATTTTTTGAATTAGGTGATCAAATTTTAAGTAGGTGTTGCAATTCACACAAGGGCTTGGAGTTCGACCTTCGAGATATTGATGAATAAAATCGTCGATCACATAGGCTTTGAATTTGGCTTCGCAGTTCATGACGTAAAACGGGAAATCTAAACGATCCGCAACCGCTCTAGCATCTTCCACGTCAACGCTGGAACAACAGGTTCCTGCACCTTCTTGGATATCACACTCGGTATAATCCCAGACCTGCATCGTGATTCCGACCACATCGTAACCTTGATCTACAAGTATTGCGGCTGCCACAGAACTATCCACCCCACCGCTCATCGCCACGAGAACCCGAGGTTTTGTTTTCGCAGTTGTGCTGCCGTTTGATTTTCTAAGTTGAAAATGAGGAACTAACTCATTCATACCAGCCTCACTCATATCGCTTCCTCAATGGCTTGACGTTCACGAGCACTGAGATCGCGAATACGCAAAATCGTTCGCTCTAGAATATCAATAAATCTTTCCACTTCATTTTCTGTGTTGTACCAACCAAAACTCACTCTTAAAGAAGATTGAGCTTGTCGACGGGTAAGACCCATATTGAGGAGTACGGCACTTGGCTCGGGACTTCCGGCGCTGCAAGCAGATCCCGTACTTACGGCAACACCTTCCATGTCTAATCGCATGAGGAGAGTTTCGCCCTCAACACCATCAATCACAACACTTGAGGTATTCCCTAAACGTGGAGCTTCTCCCGCTGTAATACTGACTCCCGAGATACGCTTGCAGAGCTCGGATTCAAAACGATTACGGAGCTTCGTCATGTACGCAATTTTCTCTTCAAGATATTTTTTCTGATCAGCCATGAGACCAAAAGCCGCGATGGCCATAATATTTTCTGTGCCCGCGCGACGGTGACGTTCTTGACCTCCACCATGAATGAGGGGTTCAAGATAGTGGCCGCGTTTGGAATAAAGAACTCCGGTACCTTTTAAAGAGTAAAATTTGTGTCCTGCAAAGGAGGCAATATCCACATCCAGATCCCGTACGGAAAGAAACATTTTTCCTAAGGCCTGAACCGCATCGGTATGAAAAAGGGCGCCCTTTTCATGAGCGATACGAGCCATTTTTTTTATGGGAAAGATCGTTCCGGTTTCATTATTTGCGAGCATACAAGAAACAAGGGCCGTGTCTTCGCGAACTCGAGATTTAAAATCTTCAAGATCAAGGATACCACCAGGAGTAATCGGAAAAATTTCGACTTCAGCTCCAAGTGTTTCAATAAAACGAGCCGCTTCCAGAAGACTTGGATGCTCCACAGAACTTAAAAGATAATGCCGGCGAGGACTCGCTTGACGCTGATGATGGAAAAAGAGTCCCTTCAGGACAAGATTGTTGGCTTCACTTCCGCCACTTGTAAAAATAGTTTCTAGTGGGTCACAGCCGATGAGTTCAGACAAAGATTTACGTGCATCTCGAAGATGAGTTTTAGGCCCGCGCCCACCCCAATGAATGGAACTTGGATTTCCAAAATGCTCAGCCCATACAGGGAGTTGGGCCACTACTAGTGGGCTTAAAGGAGCTGTGGCATTATTGTCTAAATAGATACGATGTTGTATACCCGAATTCATGGGCTATCTTGTAACACGAGATCCCCCTTTTTGAGAAAATCTTTCCATATGAGATTTCCCTTCCGTGCAAAAAAACCTCTTTTGTACAAAAAAACTTAACCGAACTTCAACCCCTTTGCGTCAGATCCACAACTTTAGAGGCTAAAACTCCTCTAAAGCGCTCGCCACAGGGGTAATAAGGGAGGATTACATGAAGTCTCAACTTCATTTGTATTTAAAAAAAAGGGTGGGGCCTTTTATAAGAACTTTTTTTATTCTGCTGCTTTGCCTCGATATGGGGCCACCAGCTGAAGCACAAGAGAGTTCTCTCTCAACGGCTTCTCCGATTCCAGCCATTCAAACTTCGCTACCGGCTCAGCCCACAAATCGCACTACACCTTCTTTTTTTAAACTTTCAGGACAAATTAAAAATGAATCGCAAATTCAAGGTTCGCAAGGCCCTCAAGCGCTCTCTCAACTCGTCCTCTCTCTTATCCCGAGCCTACAGTGGAAAGAGATCAGGCTTTCTGTGGCTTCCGAACTCACAAAAGAGCAACAGGGAAAACAAAAACTGTCGGTATCTGATACGAAAGTATCACTAGGGCATAAGCCTCTCACACTTTCGAAAGGGCTTACGACCCAAGCAAAAGTTTCTTATATCGCCGCGACGAATGAGGATTCTATAAAACAAGATCGTTTGCGCGCCGGAGCCTCGGTAGAACCCTCTATAAGGCAAGAGCTTCAGTTAGGTGTGCCCGTTACTTTGGATTACCGACTCGGGTTTCGCCAAAATTTCCATGAATACAACGTCAATGCTGATGGCAATGCGAATATCCAGTGGGTGTTTTCTCATGTGGTTGGCGTGACAGTAGGAGTGATGGAAGATTTAGAAATTTCCATCGCAGGACTATGGCGAACTGCACGCACATACAAAAATTTCGAGCGACTCGGGTTTGGACTCAGCGAAGAAATCAGTTGGGGCGTTTCTAAAAACTGGAACCTCTTTCTGGGTCACTCCAATGAAGGAAGTTTGCAACCAGCGGAAAGACAAAATTCAAGTTTAAAAGCTTTTGACGACAAATCCTCTGTGATCTACGGCGGATTTGGATGGGATTTTTAAAGGAGGGGTTATGAAGTTAAATCCAGTCATCGCGGCGCTACTCGTGTTCGCACTCAGTGCATGTACAAAAGAAGTGCCCTATCAAGAAGTCGCTAAAGACGAACAACTGACACAAAAATCGGTGATCGATACTCAAAGTCAGTTTCTCTATATCGCCTCAACCGGTGAAACAAGCCGCACATCCGCAGCCAACTATCCTTACTGGATGGGTTCCGAAAAACTTGTGAAGTTCCAATTTACGGAAAATGCTTTGCAGGTCATAGAAACGGAACGTGATGGGCGCTTTAGCGACAACCCTACTAATAACAAATTGGTACTCGAAATTCCGATCACGCATCTGGATTATCAGTGTCAAAAAGATCGCTTTGGCGAATGTACAGGACAGGAGGAAGAAAACCATGATGTTGCTTGGAAAAATCGTGGATTCTTTAAACCGTCTCTAGGGCAAATGAAAGTTTCTGAAGTGAGCGTCCTGCCATTAGAACTTCAAAACTTTTTTGGTCAAGGATGTTACAAAGAGGTCGGTTCAAGACTCATAGATTACGAACTCTCCCCTATCGCAGTGAACGTACGTCTTGAAAGATCTTTTGTTGTGACAGCTGGCTGCCTTGACGACTCGATTGAAAGTTTATCCGATCTTAACTTTTCAACGATTTACAACTACTCCATCGTACGCGTCGATCAATTAGCTTCGAAAGATTACAAACCCATTGTCTACACGAGACAAGACGAAAGTACTTTTGGTTTTTTTGCCTCGGTCACTAAAAATCTTGATGTCGATAACCGCGATGTAGAGAAAAGCGAAGTTTCTTACTTAAATCGCTGGAATCCTCAACGTGGTGTTATCACCTATTATTTGAGTGAAAATTTTCGTAAAGAGGCTAATCGCTCTATTCGTGATGCGACGATACTTGCGGCTGACCGTGTAAACCAAGCCCTCGCAACAGCCAATAGTTCACTTTCTTTACGCATCTTAGACTCTCAAGGACAAAACCCAGGGGATTTGCGTAACAACATGATCGTGATGGTTGAAGAACCTCTCGCTGAGAATATTGTTGGTTACGGACCATCTGTGGCTCACCCTATAACGGGTGAAATCGTCTCTGCTAAAACGATTATGTACCTTGGAACTATCAAAAAGTTTATTCGTTACACTTACGACGAGTTAGTCGAATCCATCACGGCAGAAAAAAATAAACCCGATGCGGCAGCTCTACAGGCTTCGGCGAAGCAAAAGCCTAAAGCGAAGTCACTCGCTCAAGACCTCCTTGTAAAAGCAAATATGAAAACGTCTCTCGGTGCAAATCTTGAGACCAAAAAGAAAGATGTCTTAGGTAAAAAGAACATCACCGCAAAAGACCTCCATCATCTTGGAAAAGAAGCCCGTGCCTACCATAAACACGCAAGCACCAGCGAAAGATTGAAAGACCGAATTGAGGCCATGTCACAACATTGTGCTTACCCAGCGGAACTCATTAACTTTGAGCAAGCTGTTAAAAGTGGTCTTCAGGGAATCATTGGTGACAACCCTAAACCTTGGAATGACCTCAGCGACAACGAGAAAGAAAGAATTATTTCTCTTGTAGCACCATTCGTTTGGGTGTCGACGCTCGTACATGAACTTGGTCATAACTTAGGTTTGCGCCATAACTTTGCAGGCTCTGAGGACGTAGCTAATTATTACTCTCTTGATGAATTGAAATCCATTGGGGTCAATCATCCTATCACCTATAGTTCAGTAATGGATTACGCGTACAGTAATCTTAATGATTTACCGGCTATGGGTAAGTACGATATCGCGGCATTAAGATTCGGTTATACTCGCGAAGTGGGCATTCAAGAAGTACGCCTTGGAGAAAAGGAAGAAGATCCACCTCAAATCATTGATCGAGGATTTGTACCGGTAAAAACAAATCTAAAAGATTTAGAGGCAGAACTTCAGAAAAAGGCAGATAACGAGAATTCGGCTCTTGAAATGAAGTCCTATTCTTTCTGTACGGACGATCACGTTTCTGTCAATGTTGGTTGCAAACGTCATGATGAGGGAACGACCTACACCGAAATGGCTCTCCACATCGTAAAAGCTTACGAAAAAGATTACACAAAACGAAACTTTAGAAACGGTAACCGAAACTTCAGCCTCTACAGCGACATTTACGCCGCGGCTCGAATTGACGGTATCTTTCGAAACCTGAGGCTCTTCTTTGAACTCTATGAACGTTTCAACACGCAGTTCAATATTCCACCAGAACTCTGGGAAACACATCCTCTACTCAAAGATGTGCGCGACGCCACTGATATTGCAGTCGTCTTCTTAACGGATGCTCTACGCACTCCTGATGTTATGTGTGCTTATGCCGATGCTGAAAAGCCAAACGAAGTAGCGGGCGTTATTCCGCTTACGTCGATTGATCCCGCGATGCTCTCCTGTTTTGATCCAAGTGTGACAGCGGTCGCAAATGAAAATGGTCTTGTCATCATCGCCCAAGCAGGTAAATCCTTTGTCTCTAAAAAGGATCCGCAAAGCGATAACCCATACGCAGATCAAATTGATGTGCGCGGAGTGTGGATTGAAAAGGTGATGGCCGCAAAATACTTATTCACTCGCGTACTTGGTATCAGTGCGTTTGATGGAGCCCAGCACAATCTCACCCACTATGATCGCTACGTGGATTTGATGTTACAAAGTCTTGCGGAAGTGCTGATGGATGATGTGACCTCGGATGTGGTTTTTTCAGACCTAAGTGGTCCATTGTTTCAAACGCAACTTCGCCACTCTCTTGGAGAGACACATGTGATTCCACAAGCCTCTACTGAGCAGCTAGCGAAGTTCCTCTCGCTCCCCGAGCAAGACGTGAGATACGATGAAGTTCTGGTGAACGCGATTAAACGTGAAGTCCCCTCACTCTTGGAACGTGAAAACGCGAGCTCCATGTTAGATCTGGTTTCTGTTCGCACTTCCATTCGTGATTCCGGTTTTTCTGAAGCGGATTTTGAAAGTGTTGCTGTGGGTACTAAAAAATACTTTGCTCTTCCGCAAAATGGATTTGCTTTACTCGCAATACGGGGAATTCAGGCCGGCAGGGATTTGAGCACTCTTGAAGAAAAACAGATCCAAGTTATTCTCGAAGCTGTCAAAGCAAAAAAGCCAGCTCCAGAAAAAGCAACAGATGTTGAAAAGCGGGTCTATGCACTCGAGCCAAGCGTGATTGAATCTTACCTCTCGGGCGAGATGAAAAGCGAAACACATTACGCTAGACTTTTGTCCTTACTCACGGTGTCGACTGGTCCTTAAATCGAAGTGAGTTTTTCTAGAAAAACAGGCTGTAAATTGGGCCGGGAATCTTTATAGATTCCCGGCTTTTTTCCGATACCTATAGAGTATGAGTGAAGTTCCAAATTGGGTGTCAGGCCTCAACATTAAAGCAGAAGATTATCAGGAATGGCTCACACGCTTTCCTTCAAAAGATTTTCTTTTAGGTTGGGCCATTCAAACAAGTCACTTAAATGAAAACACTTATCTCCAGTGGGCGCACAAATTTTATCAACTTCCGCTCATCAAATCTGATTTTTTTGAACAAGCAGCACCATTAGAACTTTGGAAAAAATGTTTGAATGGACCTTGGAGTCCAAACGCCCTTCCCGTCGCCGAGTGGGACGGTGTTGTTTACGTGGGCTGCCTTGAGCCGGTGACTTTTTCACAAGACCCTCAAATGAAAATTCAATTTTTGTTAGCACCTACATCGGCTCAAACAAAGTGGTGGGGACTTTTTAGTAACTTTAAAAAAGAAAATGGAACAACGGTTGCTTCCCAACCAGCAGTCGCACCTGTCGTAGCCCAACCTCAAACTCCTTCACAGGCTCCGGTTGCAGTACCTTCTGCTCCCGTCATCGTCACGCCAGTTGCAGCACCAATTGCTCCACCACCACCTGTGTCCGCAGTAACGCCACCGACAGCTCCAATCGCTGCAATGCCTCCGCCTCCACCGCCTGCACAAACGATCGCTCCGGCACCAATCGCAACTCCTCCGACGCCAGCGCAAAAAACTGTTCCACCACCTCCGCCTGTAACCCAAGCGACAGCACAACCTATTATTCCACCGACACCTCCTAAAGCACCGGCTGCCGCTATTCCTAACCTTCCGCCGCTGCCTACAAAAGCCTCTACTCCTGTTCCGTCGGCACCACCTGCAATGGCTCCGGTGATTCCTTCGCCAGCAGCTTCAGCACCACCGCCAGGGATTCCCGAAATGCCGCCGATCTCTGCGAAGCCACCGGCTATAGCTCCCGTGCCCGCAGCTGCAGTTGTATTTCCGCCACCACCTACAAAACCAAATGAGTTTGTGGCGCCGATCAATCAATTTTTAAAACCTGAAAAACAAGTCGATTTTTCAGAGAAAAAAGCTCCCGCGCCTCCTGCAAAAACAAAACTTTCCGTTCAATCTTCGCGAAAAGATGATGCGATTTCTTTTGACCATTTAAATGTTGCGAATGTCGATCTTCGAATTCCTGATGGAATCAGTCTTACACCAGAAGAACTCGCCGTACAAAATCAAGTTGAGACTGTCACACTTCACAATATCCCAGATGTTCCAGAGGGAATAAACGTGGAAGCGGATGGAATCAATTTAAAGCCTCTTGATCCTCTTATGGCTTCAGGTCCAATGGGACTGGAAGATGTAAAATTAGAAAACGTAGATTTACTCAAAGTGGAGAACCTCATTGAAACTTCTCAAGAAGTCGAACTTCCTTCTCTCACTTTAGAAAATTCTGTTGTCACGGAACCTTCTCCCTTAGCACCACCTTTAAAGGCGGTTCCACCGACACCAGTAGCTTCTCCGATGGTAACTCAACCGCCGCCTGCGGCTCCGTCGCCATTACCCGCAACCCCGACTCCAGTAGCAGCTCCGCCACCAGTCGCGCACTATTTTGATCCTAACACCAATCCTCAAGGGCTCCCTGATTCAGGGATCCAACCGGTGTTTGAAAAAATGCGTACGCACTTTGAAAAATCCATGATTCTTCTAATGAGTGGCCCTCATCTTCAACCCTATCAGTGGGACCCTAGCTGGACAGCAAATAATAGTTATCCTTTTGAAGTGAGTTTACAGACTCCAAGTGTTTTTAAAATTGTTGTTGATAGTGTCCAACCTTATCATGGGTATATGCGCCCCTCGGCCGTGAATGATTCATTTTTTAAAAGATGGAATAACGGACAGTATCCTGCACATCTTACGGCTGTGCCGATCAGTGTGCAAAACGATATGTTAGGAATTCTTGTAGGTATTTCTCAACAGGAAAAAACGGATCTCACTTCGCTCAACCAGTGCCAAGCCCTCGCGCATGAGATTGCAGTGAAACTCAAACAAGTTTTAGAAACTCCAAAAGCAGCTTAGCGATAATCAAAAAGATAATCGATGTGTTGGGGCACCCACTCGACTTCACTTAGCTGTGTTGAACGAATGGCGCCTCTATAACCCACGGGAAAAATCTGGGCTCTTGTGAGTGGCTCTACGAGCGTTTGCAATGTCGCCGGCTTAAGAATTTGCCGAGAGAGTAAATCATCCACCGATTTTGCAAGCTCGTCAGGAGTAAAAGCGTAATTGTTAATCATATCGTGAGCAATTTGCGTGATTTGATCTACATCTAAATGTCCATCCTGATAAAGATCTAGAGATGCCTGAAAAGTATCGTAAGTGGCGACCATACGGCGACCAAACTTGAGATAATATTCAGGATCCGTATCCACGGCTAAATTAATATAGATTTTTTTAACTGGATCCATCGGTGGAGTTTTTTCTTGGAGCAAAAGTATATTGTGGATCTGCTTCATTTCTACTTTAAGGCCTTTCAGCACTCTGAGAAGTTCTGTGTGTGAAAGTCTGCGAGCACAAATGTCAGAATATAATGAATAGATCACGGCATCGGATTCACTATCATCGCCCCAGAGGATTTGCTGAACATCCAATCTTAACCTTACACGCAATTCCAACAAAGCCTGAATCTTGTAACCCATGTGGTTTGTTAAACGCTTGAAACGTTTAGGCGTGAGATTTTGCAAATTATCTTTATAAAAACACCCAAAAGGTCGAATGTTATCAAGTTGCAATTTTTGATGAATTTTTTCTTCGATCTGAGGAGGCGAGGCGCTAATAAAGAAAATGGGGAATGCACGATTCCCTCGTCCCTGACTGGAAATCAATGCGCGAACGAGGGTGTTTGTCCCTGGAACATTTCGTTTTTGAAACGCCTTTTCTAAGGCCGTACGGATAAGCCCTTTTAAAGACTCAAAATGCGTTTCCAAATAAGTTTTATCAAGATCCCATACGTAGACAAGATGTGCGTCCTGCGCTTGTTTTTGAGGAACATAAGTGAAGAAAACAACATCCTCAAAGATTTGTGCTCGGGACCGCCAATCTGTTTTGGAAGCAAATAAGGCTGAAAGCATCCTTCCATAGTAATTTTAAAAGCTCGCGTTGCCAAGATAGTGACCCCGTGTTAGGGAAAAACATGCAAAAAACGAGTCCCCAAACACAGACTTCGCCCCTTATAACGCAGGGATTGACGCACAGATTTAAAACTCGACCTATGAGTGAGTGTCAAAACGACTTTGATTTTCAGCCTTCGGTGACTTGGCCTGAAGCACTCCCCTGTTTTGCCTTTGAGGGGCAACTCCTCTGCGGATTTCCTCGCAAAAACATTGATAATACTTCAGAAGTTGTGATCGAACTGCAGGGCGAACGAGACGCCATATTAAAAGCTCTCTACCCACGCTTAAGTCTCCCAGAACTGGTTCGCCTTATACAAAAAATGACATTGTCCTCTGAGCAAAAATCCAAACTCCTCTTTCTCTATAACTACAAATTTTCAAATGACTTAGAAGAACATTTTGATTTTCTGCTCTCACTTCCTCTTGCAGTCCAAAACTGGCTTTCGGAAAAAGACATTGCACCTCGAGATTTAGAAAAATTGGCTCCCCTCGGTAAACAAAAAATGGAGCACGCACAAAGAGCCCTTCAGTTTTGTATCGAAAAACGACTTAACAAAAATCAAACTTTGCAGGCCTGCGAATGGATTCAAGAGCTTTTAGAAATGGGACATGGTGAAGAAATTCTTTTTACTGTCCGCTCAACCCCTGATCTCTATCTCCAACACTTAAAAACTCTTCGTTTTCCTATGACCCTAACCGAAGACCAAAAAGTACAATCACAACTTCAATCATTTTCTTGGCCCAATAAAACCGAAGCCCGTTGGGTACGACAGGGAGATTTGGCCGCCGTTGAGATACAGCTCAAAGCGCATACAGAGTGGGACCTTGAAAAGCAGATTTCTTCTCTCACAAATTTAAAGGATCAAATCAAAACCATTTGGAGATCGGGTCGTCATGCCGACTAAATCTCTTAAACCGCTTTTAGAAAAATTTGACCGCGTCTTTATTCATGAACCTTCGGTAGGTTCTGAACTCGCGGAAAGAATGCAATCCCTCTTCCCAAAAGAAAAAATTGAAATTTGCCAAACCCGACCATTTACTGAAAGTAAATCTTCATTAACGGTTCAGGAATTCGAGCGCAGTAAAAAAAATCTTTTCATTACCAAATTTAAAGGTTCTTTTTTCAAACGCTGTCCAGGCGCTGGTGGTATGGCCTGCTGTAATTATTTTGTTCTTAATTTGGGTGTCCAGTGTGACATGAACTGCAGCTACTGTTATTTACAATCTTATATCAATTCTCCCGTGCTGACCTTGTATTCAAATTTAGATAATGCACTTGTTGAACTTGACGGTCTTGCGCAAAAACATCCAGATCTTCCTTACCGAGTGGGGACTGGCGAGACAACGGATAGCTTAAGCCTTGATCCATTGACTCTTTATTCGCAAAAGTTAATTAGCTTCTTTACCCGTTATCCAAAATGGAAATTGGAATTTAAAACGAAATCTTCTTATGTGGATCAGTTTCTTGAAACGCCTCATGCAGGTAACGTAATTGTGTCTTGGTCAATCAATCCTTCTTATGTGATTAACAAAGAAGAGCACGGAACCGCACGACTTCATGAGAGGTTACTGGCCGCTCAAAAATGTTTGGAAAAGGGTTTTAAAATCGCTTTCCATATGGACCCTATGATTTGGCATCCCGAGTGGGAGAAAAATTATCAAGAGCTTGCGGATCTTTTAGCGACCACTTTTACTCCTGAGCAAGTCCCTTCCATCACCGTAGGGGCTTTGCGATTTCAACCTGAACAACGTTTTATGATGAAAAAACGTTTTGGAATGGAGAGTCTCGTGAACCGCGGAGAACTTTTTCCGACAAAAGAAGGCAAGTGGCGCTACGACCAAAACCTAAGAAATCTTATGTTTCGCACAGTGATGGACCGCTTCAAATCTCACAATCCAAAATGGAATGTGTGGCTCTGCATGGAAAATTCAGAATCTTGGACCGGAAGTTTTGAGGCGACCCCACTTCAAGTCGAAGGATTAAACGAATTTTTCCGTCCCCTTCCTCAAAAAACCAGTTCAGCTTCAAAACAAGATGCGCTGACCGAAGTGCCTTTGTAAAGGTCTCTTGACTCATCTCTCTTTGCCTTCTTTACTTAGGAAATGAAACTTTTCATCTCTTTATTGATGTCTTTTTATTTCTCCGGAGCGCAAACAACCGCACCCGGCACGCCTGTTCCTAAAGAAGATAAAAATCAAGCCACCGCTGCCGACCAAGGAATTAAAACAGATTTTCAACAAGGCTCCGAAAAAGAACTTCGAAACCTTGATACAAATTCCCATAGTCTTGTTCGTAAAATTGCCGTATTCCCGCTTGATACACTAAAAAAAGATCCTGAAGCCGCCGAACAATCCTGGTGGAAAATCCGCGAAGAACTCACAAACCATAAACGCTTCCTCATCGCGAGTCGGCAAATGATGTTGAGAAAAGAAGTTCTTCAACCTCGCTCGGAGCTGGAACCAGCTAGCGCCATTTTGATTGGGAAACTTTTAGATGCTCACGCTCTTGTCACAACTTACTTACGAAATCGCATCCTAACGATGACCGTCTACAGCAGTGAAAATGGAATGATCCTCTGGAAAAACGAATGGAATCTTTCGACGTCCATGCCTGTTTCTCAACAACTAGTGGGAGCTTCTGTAAAATTGATTCGTGATTTCGTGGCGAGTGTGCCCTATCAGGGATTTCAAATTTTGGACCCTCTGATTGGCAAGCCAGTCTACGAAGAGTCGAAAGCTCTCTACGCAAAAGTGGATTCGGGACAAAACACACGCATCCAAGTCGGTGATTTGATCCAGTGGCTTCATGTGCGCGCCCAACCGCCTATTTTTCAAAATCATGACAATTTGACCGTCATTGCCGAAGGAATTGTAACGGAAAATCGGCAAGGTGTTCTCACCGTAGAAATCAAACGCATGAAAGACAAATCGCTTCTCGTAGAAAAAACGCTCATACGCGCTCCCACCGAATATCAACGGGTCAAAGAAGCGTGGGCCTTGCCTACGGAGAAAACAAGATTAAGCCCTGATATTTATATTGCAGAAATGAAATCGGCGGAGCCCGAAAGTAATGGAAATAAAAATATGGTGATGACCGGAACGACAATTTCGTCCCTTTTGTTTTTGTTACTTCTCGCGTTTTAAGAACCTGTTTTTAAAATGGAACCACATGCCGCCTGAGGTTCGTTTGGCTCTGCAGAGTATGTCACACGAGGCTTACCATTTTTAAAGCCCACAACTGGGATTCGACCGCTTAATGCCCCAATCATCTCTCGTTCCGCACGTTCTTTTTCGTATTCACGCATATATTTACGATGTCTGATGTAACCAGCTAATCCCAAACTTAAATGCCCAAGTGTCGGCAAAATGATTCGCGTATGTTCCAGCGAAAGTAAATGTGAAAGGAAGGGATGCAACCTATCTGCAGCGCCTTGCCCTGAGATCATAATAGCGGCCCAAGCGGCAGATATTATAAAGAGCTTCAACTGAGCTTCGGCATCAATTCGTTTTGACTCACCATAATCATGCACTTGATGATCTCTTTTGTCGTAAATATGAAGCTCCCACACTCCTTGAGAACCAAGAGTTAATGCCGAGTTATACAGAATATTAAAAACCGTCCACCCATCGAAAGTTCCCATAGCAGCCATAAAAACGCCGGTCTTTATTACCGACATAAAAGTTACTTCCGTCATGAACCATTTAAATTTTTTCATTACATCGCGGGACTGCTGGGATTTCTTCAATTCTTCAAGTGGTATTTTCCAATATTTCTTCGGGTAGTTCACCATCTTGCCAAACGCGGGCATATTTCTAGCTATTCCCCAGGACATAGCACCTGCTGTCAGTCCCAGGAGTCCTGAAGCCAACCTCGTTGAATCTTTCGCATTTAAAAAACCTAATCCTGTAATCCCTCCAGTAAAAATAAATCTAGCAAGAGCAAAATACTTTAATGGCTGTTCTATAGATCGTTGGCCTATCTTTGTAGAAAAGAAGTGCTCTGTCCAATTAGTAGGTAGCGCAATTTTATCCGTTGAAAAATTGTGTGTTTGACCAAGCTTCCTTAACTCTTGAACCTCTGCAGAGTCAGATTTTACGCCTTCTTTTTAAATCGTAATTCCTTGAATCGCAACATTTGGATTTTGTGCGCGAGCCTTCTGAGTTTCGAAGATCGGAAGAGCGTCG
>JBFWOZ010000039.1:0-27278 GCA_050250255.1 Bdellovibrionales bacterium
ACCCATACCATTTTCGCGAATACGTATTGGTAAATCACTCTGTACGAAGTCAAAAGCTTCATCTTTAAAAAAAGGTTCCATAGTCATAAGACACGTTTGATAAAAGAGTTCTTTTACTTCTTCCGATTCCTCTTGCGAAAGGAAACCCATCTTATCTGCGACAACTAAAGATTGCTCACGGTTACGATCAAGGAGTGCAATAACAAACTGTTTGTAATGCGCGACAAGCTCCGGAGAGAAGGTTTTTGTTGCACCGAAATCAAGTAACACGACTTGGCTTTGATCGCTTTTTCGAATGAGGTAATTTCCAAAATTAGGATCTGTTTGAACCGTGTTCAATTGATAAAATTCTTTTAAGTACAGTTCAAAGATCGCACGGCCAATCTGTTCTCGCTCTTTATATGGAGACGGGTACTGTAAGTATTTTTTAAAAGATACACCTGACTCTTCACTCATGCAAAGCACTCGATTGGTGGAATACCCTGGGTAATACTGCGGAACCACAAACCGTGAATCTCCACTTAAAGAATTTTTGAAAAACTGCAGGCACTGCCCTTCACGGACATAATCAACTTCATGCAAAAGCAAAGAACGGATTTCCGCAATCAGCGGATCCACCTCGAGTTCACCCATATACACTTTTGCGAACAAAGAGAGCACGCGTTTCAAAACGGCCACCTCAGAATTCATGGCTAAATCAATTCCAGGGTATTGAATTTTCAAAACTGCCCTCGTCTCATCCGGTAAAACAACCCGGTGAACCTGCCCAATACTCGCCGCCGCGAGAGCTTCTTGCTCAAAGCGCAGATCTTTCGCACGATCCCCTAACTCTCGTTCAACAATTTTCCACATTTCTTGTGAAGAAAAAGCAGGAACCGCATCTTGAAGTCGTGAAAGAATAGCTGCAACTTCTGGAGGCAAAAGATGTTCTCCTTGGATCGAAAGCATTTGCCCAAACTTCATCGAGGCGCCCTTGAGCTCTGCAAGAGTCTGGGTAAGCAATTTTGCTTGCTCAATACGAGTCTGAAGTTTCGTTTTTGCAGCTAAGGTATTAATGACCGACTGGCCAACAACTTTGGCTCCGACTTTTACTAGTTGTCCTAAGCGTCCCGCTTTTGATGTTTTCAAGGGATGACTCCTGAAACTTGATTAAGCCCCTCTTTCTATAAGGGATCAATCGCTCACGCATCGCTCTAGTCTTATATTTCATGGCCCGTAATTTGTAGCTATCCCCGTTGTTGAACTTATAAATGACTATAGGAGCTCTTATGAAAAAGTTTACGACGATTTTTGGCTTAATGGTAATAATCTCAACGGTAACTACCAATGTGCTTGCACAATCAATCAAAAATAGTATCGATGAACAAAGATACGAAGTGCATACCTCATCCTATGCTCCTCACCCTTTAGCTTTAAGGATAAGAGATGGGTACAATTTTGCTTTTTGTGATTCTGGCGACAAACTCGTTTCCGGCGGATGCGATGCTGTAGGAGTGATTCAAACCAGTCATCCCTTCTTTAGTGAAGGAAAAGAGGGCTGGAGATGCATTTCACGGTCAGCAGAAGAAAGAAAAAACGAGGTCGGAGTCTTTATTATCTGCCAGAAAAAATAGAGTTCTATACTTCTTTAAACGCGAGCAAAAAAACTGCAGTTACTTTTTACGACGGAAAATGATCAAGCGGCTTGTGAAACCAAGGGCCGGGCGAAATCCAGTGGCCTTTAGAATAACACTCGAAGCTTTCACCGGTGCTACAATTCGAACTTCGTTAATTCGCGGAACGAAGAGCATATAAGCCACGAGGCGAACGAAAGAACTCCCAATAAAGACTAATGAAAATTCATGACCAAAAGAAAGTGGCTGCATGACGATGAAAGCACCTACCATCCCTCCAACTAAAGCGGCAGAAGTACAAATGATGCTGCTATAACTTGCAACTCGCGCTCTCTCGGAAGGTTTCACCGCATCGAGAAGAAACGTGAACGTGGATAACTCATATCCCGACCAGATAAAGCCCGAGAACAGCTGGTACATGAATAAAAGGCCTGCATCTTTTGTAAAAGCCCACGGCAAAATAGAAAATGGCAAAAGCAGTCCTGTCCATGCCACTACTTTTTTCGGACCCAGATTGTCACAAATTTCGCCCCAAAAAGTGGAACTCATCATCTTCGCTAAAGCTACGGCGCTGATAATGCTCACAAACGTACTGTAGCTAAATTTTAAATTCTTAAGTAAATACGGTGTGCAATAAGCGGCCGACATGTAGACGGCAAAGTTTACCGATGCCATGTAAAGAATGAGGCGACCTTCATTTCTTGAAAAAATATTTTTAATAAATACGAAAAATTGATCTAAATCTCCGTTCATAGATTCAAAAGCAGGCTCTGCTTTTCGTGAAAGAAAAAAGACACTCCCTAAACGGGCAAGAAAAGCCAAAATAAAAACGCAAGCAAATCCATAATACTCTAAATTGGAAGAAGTAAATTGTCTTAGTAGAAAACCACCTAGTAACATCGAAACAAATGTCCCCACCGTCACCATACGGTTTCGTTTACCAAAATAAGAGCCGCGCTGTTGAGGCGCAACAAGATCACCAATCCAACTATTCCAAACAGGGCCAATCACAAGACCCGACACCGTATACATCACAACAAGCGCGATACAATACTCGAGCTTTATACCTTCTATGAAATAGGCGCCAAGCAAAGGAAGCAAAAAACAAGCTTGAACGAACGCCATTGTGGCGACCATTTTTCTTCGTGTCTCAAATTTTTTAAGTAATTTTAAAGTAAAAAATTGTGAGAGCCCCGCCATGAAAGGCGGAAGGCTCACGAGCACCGCGAGTTGAAAATTGTTAGCGCCTAAAAAAACAGCGTAAGCACCAAAATAGGTTTCACCAAGCCCTACCATCAAACTATAGAAAAATCCGTCATAGAGAGAATAACGAAGTGAATTTTGAATTTGCTCAGATGATGGAGCGGTCCCTTGATGTTCTAAAGACGGTTTAAGTTCTTCGGATTGGCGTAAAGCGAGAGCCACAGAGATCACCCCAGTAGTTCTATTCTACGATTTTCTGAGGGATTAGAGAAGGTCGCTTGGACTCTTTACTTCAATGGGTTCCCATTGTTTTAGCAAAGGACGAACTAGACTTTGGTTAGAAAAAACCAAAACCTTCATGTGTTCAGGACGAAAGTAGGTTTTGATAACACGATTCACGTCAGCCGCCGAAATGCGGTCTACGTTGTCTTCAAAATCTGTGAGGTAGGAATCAGAGATGCCATAACTTCTTAACAAAAGTAAGTTGTAAGCCAAACGCTCTGCCGTTTCGAGTGCGCGCCCAAAACCTCCCTGCAAAAATCCCTTAGCGTTTTCTACTTCTGCGGACGTCACACCTTCACTCACAAACTTTTTATACACTTTTAAAATTTCATTAATCGCTTCGCTGGCTTTATCATTTCGCGTGAAGGTGGAGATTTCAAATCCTCCCGTGTTCAACATCGCTTCTAGATCCGACGAAATATGGTAAGTAAGCCCAAGATTATCGCGCACTTGATCTACTAACCGACTGCTAAAACCTTGCCCCAAAATAATATTGGCTAAACGCAAAGTTAAAAAATCTTCGTTCGCGCGAGAAATACCTTCATGGCCCATACGAATTTGCGCTTGATTTAAATCTGCCTTATGAACTAAACGAAACTTCACACCCTGAATCGGATCTGCTTTTCCGTACTCTAGCGTCTTCACCCTGCGTGAACGCCACGCTTTTAAAGCGTTTTCAAGTTGTATGAGAATTTGATCGGGATAGTCGCCTACAACCGCTAAGATAGAATTATTAGGTCGTACATTCTCTAAGTAGAAGCGAATAATCTGTGCTTTTTTAATTTTCGCAACATCTTGCTTTTTTCCCATTGGCTGACGGCCATAAGGATGAGCGCCATAAAGGTATTCTTGAAAAGCCTGACTCGCAAATTGACTCGCATTATCCACAGCTTGAGTTTGGCGAGCGAGAATTTGCTTACGTAGCCTTTCAATTTCCACATCTTGAAAAGATGGCTTTGTAATGATCTCAACAAAGTTTTCTAAAACCTTTTCGCGATGGAGAGACAAACCAGTGGCCGAAAGATAGGTCATATCCGCGTCTGCTGCTGCCGAGAAGTCAGCGCCGATTTGGGCTAAGTCATCCGCAATCTGTGTAGCATTTCTTTTCTGCGTGCCCTTTTCTAATAGCGCCGCAACCATTTGAGAAGTACCCCACGCACCTGCTTGGTCTCGGGTGTAACCCGACTTAACGAGCATGTGAAAGCCTATGAGAGGAAGGGAATCATCTTTAATGAGAAGAACGCGAAGGCCATTACTCAACGTGTGCTCCGAGTATGGTCTTAATTTTTTGGGATTGGCTTTATGAAGAGTCGTCACGCCTTCAGGCACAGTCGTTTTGTGATCTGCCGTTGTGCAAGAAAAAAGAACCGGAATGAGAAGTACGAATAACCACTTATTCATCTTTTTTAGCCTCAGGCTCTTGCGGCGCCGGTGCCGTAGGAGCAAACCGCGCCACAACGATTAAATTTCTCTGATTCGTATTCAAATATTTCGCCGCAACTTTACGCAAAGATTCCGCGGTCACATTAAAATAATGATCTAGATCTTTAAAAAGAAACTCGTAGGATCCTAACACGATTTCATTGTAAGCGAGCGCCATCGCTTTCCCATTTACCGTACGTAAAGCATCCACATAGTTTCTCATGACTTGATTGCGCGCTTTTTCCATTTCTTTTGGTGTGACTAGCTTGTTACGTAAATCCCACATTTGAGAGTAGGCCGTTTGCAAAGCTTGGTCATGGCTTCCACCTGGTTTTAGCTGCATCAACACCTGAAACACTCCAGGCCCCATAGCTCCAGAATGTTGAACGCCTACTGCAGAAGCAACCTGCTGGTCGTACACTAATTTTTTATAAAGACGGCTTGAACTTCCTTCTCCAAAAACGCCCGCTAAGATGTCGAGGTCATAATAGTCAGGATGGCCCGCCGGTACGGTCTTAAAAGCAATAGAGATACTTTCATTCTGTACCTGCTTAGAGACATTCCGCTGTCTCATACTCGTCTGGGGAGGCTCTTCAGGAAGTTTTTTAGCCACAAAAGGATGCGAAGGAATTCCGTTATAATATTTTTGAATTAAACGTAAGGCCTCATCTGAAGCAAAATCTCCCGCTACAACAATGACGGCGTTGCTTGGCGAATAATACTTCGTAAAAAACTCTCTACACTTTTCTACGGTAATACGGTCAAGATCTGCCATCCATCCAATGATAGGCCAACGATAAGGATGTTGGCGAAACACGGTAGAATAGGTCGCCTCACTGAGAAGACCCATTGGACTGTCTTCCACACGATAACGACGTTCCTCTTTTACAACTTCTCTCTCGCTTTTGAGGTTGGCTTCAGAGATCTGAAGGTTGGCCATACGATCGGATTCCAAATCGATAATCAATTCTAACTTATGACTTGGTAGAGTCGCGTGGTAGGCCGTAAAATCACGTGTAGTAAATGCGTTGTGACTTGCGCCATTAGCCGCTAATAACCGGTCAAAGGTTTTTCCATCGTACCGTTTTGCACCTTTGAACATCATGTGTTCAAACAAATGAGCAATTCCCGTATATCCTATCTCTTCGTCTTTTGAACCCACGCGAAACCAAGTGTGATAACTGACAAGTGGTGCTGACTTATCCTCATGTAAAAGAATAGTGAGCCCATTTGCCAAGGTATGTTTTTTCACATCAATTTTAACTTTTATTTTCTGATTTTCTTTTACAGGCGTTGCAAAAGAATGAGAAGCGCAGAATAAAGAAGCAAACAATATAAGTTTAAGAGTCACGTGATGCCTTCTCCCAGATACGTGTTAACTCTTAAAGTTTGTACCCGCAGAGGACTTCTGTCAACGGGAGGGGCCCAGGTGAGGCTACTGAACTACGAACTCGTTAAAGTAGATATCTCGAATCATCCCTGTTTTGAGCTGACGAGAGACGATCGTTGTAATCTGATCTTTTAAAGTGAGTTTCCCTTGAATGGATTCAATATCAATAAAGGTTTTTCCGTTTAGAAGTCGGCCGATTTCATCTCGCGGCTGAGCCCCAAGCTGAACAAGTTCTTCAAAACCCTTTTCATCCATCAACTCAAAGCTCATGGTAGCGCGAATGGTTCTACGAGGTTGACCTGACAGATTGACCGTAAAAGACTCCATTGTGTAAACAATAGGATCTTCTTCTCCCTTATGTTCTTTTGCTTTTGCGAGCTTTTCTGCTTCAGATTCTTCTGTAATAGGCGTTCTTTTAAATCCAAGAGTAGACATATAGACAAGAGCAGCCCCCCCGCCGACTGTAACGACGTTCACAACCAAGAAGAGCACGGTAAGGAGGGTTTTAACTGGCATGCCCTTCTTTGGCTCAGCCGTCCCTTCTGGTTTTTTTTCTGCTGCCTTTTCCATAATAAATCTATCGGTAACAAGACCAAAGACCATAAGAAAAAAGTGAGTGAAGGCAAGAGCTTCTCAAACTAAGACGAAGGTCTGATAACTCATATTATTAGAAGCTTGTGAGATTGATGTTTAGCATTCAAATCTCATAATGGAACATCTTTAAGAAGATGTTTTAGGCGATATCGTCAATCGCAAACGTTTCAACATTATCTGCTGAATCTGGAAGCGTGCTTGCATGATCTTTAATGTCTTTTTCCTGGAGAACTTTGTATTTCAAGTTCCACTCAAGGAGACGTGCATCAAAGCGAAGATGAGTTTTAAACTTATCGGATTTTGTATTGTTATTTGCGTCGTTTTTCATAAAGGCTCCCATGCAAGTATTGGGTCTAACATAGAACAGACTCAGACACAAGCCATGGTAACTTCGAGCCTAATTCCAGTATTTCGGCTGCTCTTTGTCGTTATTTACAACAAGCTTCAGTTTTCCTCTGCCTGCTTTGGACTGGCGCCTCTGAATCCTTGTCCAAGTGATCAAAAAGAGAAAGCCCGTGATTAATCCCCCCAGGTGGGCGAGGTTGGCCACATTACTGCCACCGACACCGTTATTGAGGAGCATGACGACTTCAATGCCCCCAAGAATCATAACGAAAATTCGCGCCTTCATAGGGAATACAAAAAAGAAATAAACCGTTCTCTCGCCAAAAATAATTCCGTAAGCGAGCATAAGACCAAAAATTGCCCCTGACGCCCCTACAACAGGAGTAAAGAGAGGCTGAACCTTTTCCGTCGCGAGCGAGAAAACCAAAATGGCAATAGTATAAAGAACCGCGGCGCCTACCCCACAAACGATGTAGTAGAGCGTAAAAAACCGTTTTCCCCACTGTTGTTCAAGTTCGGAACCTAACCACCAAAGGAGGAGCATATTAAAGAGAATGTGAGTGATGCCATCGGTGGAGTGCAAAAACATGTAAGTCAATGGCTGCCAAACAAAGAATTTTGTAATGAGAAGCTCAGGGATCAAACCAAAAAAAGTTGTAAGCTGTTGTTCTTTTAAAAAATACTGCTCGACGATCACTTGCCCGATAAGCCAGATACCAACATGAGCGATCATGAGCTTTTTCACAACCGGAGTGAAGGGAACCGACATTTGCATTTGCGGACCAGCTCCTCTAAACCCCATGTCTCTCCTCGCTCAACTCAAGCAATGTGCCACTTGTACTTGCTGGGTGCACAAAGGCCACGTAACAGCCCTTCGCTCCCGGCTTTGCCGTTTCATTCACTAGACGAAAACCTTTTTCTTTTAAAACTTTTAAATCTTGATCAATGCTTTTTGTACGAACACAGATGTGATGAATTCCTTCACCACGCTTTTCGATAAATTTTGCGACAGGGCTATCATCGCTGGTGGCTTCTAAAAGTTCGATATGAACGTTGTTCAAAAAACTAATGAACCCCACGCGCACTTTTTCCGAAGGCACTTCCTCTATTGTTGGCTCTGTCCATCCCAGCGCTCGATAAAATTCAAAAGCCTTTTTAATGGACCGAACCGCGATCGCAATATGTTCGATTTCGTATTGTGGAGTCATTTCAATATCATCCCTTGAAATAGGGTAACAAACGCTCATAGGTCTGCTCAAGTGTTTCAGAGATGACCTTGGTCTTGGCAATCAAAGGAAAGAAATTAGCGTCCCCTAACCAGCGAGGAACGATATGAACATGAAGATGCCCCGGAATCCCTGCGCCACCAGCAGCTCCCAGGTTTATTCCCACATTCATTCCGTCAGGCGGTTTACGATAGGACTTGCGCAAAGCATTAATTGAGTGACGAACGAGATTCATTACGTCGGCCATTTCTTCTTCTTTGAGCTCTGTGAGATCGCCGATGTGCCTTTTAGGTAAAACCATCACATGACCGTTGTTGTAGGGAAACCGATTCATCACCGCAAAAGAGTGTTTCTGAGTCGCCAAAATTAAAGACTCAGAGCTTTCCCCTAATTTTTGGAGATAACAAAACACACATTCGTCATTGTGCTGACCTTTATTAGGACTTGTGAGGTACTCCAGACGCTCTGGTCGCCAAAGAATGTCTCTTTTATCAGGAGACATTTCGGTGAGTTGATCCTTCATCGATTTTTTAGATGATAATTTTTTTGCTTTTTTTGAGGTTTTTACTGATTTCGAAGATTTTTTCTTTGTTGTTTTACTCATTGTTCGTCAGCACTTCTGTTAGTGAGAAAAAGCTCTTACCGCACCCGAATAGATGAGGAGAGGTTGACCGCTCAATTTCAATTGCAAGAAGTCATCGATCATCTGACGCGCGATTTGAGCCGTCGACTCGGCTTCTTCCTCATTCATCTCTTCTAAAAACTCAAAAAGATTACGTGGAGTTCTAGGGATTTCGAAAACTTCAGGATCTTCTCCTAGTTGCGCCATCTCTGAGGCTTTCGCAATCGCATCTTTAAAAGATCCGAGTTGATCTACAAGGCCTGACTCTTGAGCCATTTTCCCTGTAAGAATACGTCCGTCGGCCAGAGTGTTTACTTTTTCTAAAGTGAGCTTACGACCATCTGCCACCGCTTTTTTAAATTGCATGTAAACATCGTTGATCACCGTTTGCAGGAGCGCCTTTTCATCAGGGCGCATAGGACGATAATCTGCACCAATATCTTTAAATGGACCGGTCTTGATTGAGTAACGTTCGACTTTTGCCCACGAATAGAGGTCTTTCAAATTGATAAACTCCATGATCACACCAATAGAACCAATTAAGGATCCTGGTTGGGCAATCACAAAGTCCGCGCCGGCGGCTGCATAATAAGCTCCACTGGCCGCTAAAGACTCCACCGACATCACAACAGGGAGCTTATATTTCTCACGCGTGTGTTTGATTTCTTCATAAATTTCCTGACTTGGGCCTACAGCACCGCCAGGAGAATTCACACGGATAACAATGGCTTTGATGTTTTCGTCTTCTCGATATTTTTTTAATTTTTTTACGAAGGATTTGCTCTCGAGAATCACGCCACTTAAATCCATGGCAAGAATGCCAGGCTTATCGACACGCACTTCTTTTCTTTGCAAAAGAGAGACGCAAGAACCGCCCAAAAATAAAATGCTCCCGCCAAAAAACAGGAGCATAGCAATCGCTATATAAGACCAAGGAGACTTCTTCAACGCGTCTCCTTAGTTGTTTTCGCCACCTGGACGTTCAGTTGCGTTCTTCAAAGTGTCTCCGAACAAATCTCCGAAGCTTGTCTTAGAAGTCGATTTCGCTTTCTTCACGTAATCTTCCACATCAACGCGTTCTCCACGAAGAGTCACAAGCTTGCTGCTAAGAGCGATCTTACGTGCATCTTTATCGATCGTGAGAACTTCGGCTTTGAGCATATCGCCCACTTTTACGATATCTTCTGGCTTATCTACTTTTTGAGTTGAAAGTTCAGAGATATGGATGAGGCCTTCGATGTCTGGCTCAAGCTCAACGAACACACCAAAATCGGCAATCTTCACAATTTTAACTTCGTGCTGACTGCTGATTGGATATTTATCGTCAACATGTTGCCATGGATCGGATTCCAACTGCTTCACACCAAGACTGAATCTTTCGTTTTCTGTGTCTACTCCAAGAACGACGGCGCGGATTTTTTCACCTTTAGTGAACATCTCTGAAGGATGGTTCACACGCTTTGTCCAAGAGAAGTCAGAGATGTGTACGAGACCATCGATTCCGTCTTCAACACCAACGAAGATACCGAAATCTGTAATCGACTTCACTTCACCTTCAATGATGGTACCTGGAGAATAGCTCTCTTTGAGTTGGACCCATGGGTTTGGCTCAAGTTGCTTCATACCAAGGCTGATGCGGCGATTAGCAGCATCAATATCAAGAACGATCACGTCCACTACATCATCAGCTTTTACAAGCTGAGAAGGATGCTTAATACGCTTGATCCAGCTCATTTCGCTCACGTGGATAAGACCTTCAACACCATCAGCAAGTTCTACGAAGGCACCGTAGTCAGCAAGACTAACGATCTTACCCTGACATTTTGTACCAACAGCATAACCTTGAGTTACGGATTCCCAAGGATCTGGGCTCAACTGTTTGAGACCTAAGCTTACGCGCTCGCGCTCGTTATCATATTTTAATACGCGAACAGAGATTTCATCGCCCACTTTGAGCATTTCGCCAGGATGTTTTACACGGCCCCAGCTCATATCAGTAATATGGAGAAGACCATCCATACCACCAAGGTCAATGAAGGCACCGTAATCGGTGATGTTCTTCACGAGACCCTTAACCACTTGCCCTTCTTTGATATTATCAAGAATTTGGGACTTAAGTGTTTCACGCTCTTCTTCGAGAAGTGCACGACGAGAAAGAACGATGTTTCCACGCTTTTTGTTGAACTTAATAACTTTGAATTTAAACTTCTTCCCGATGTAAGCATCGAGGTTACGAACAGCACGAAGATCAATTTGGCTACCAGGCAAGAAAGCCTTAACGCCGATATCCACGCTGAGACCGCCCTTCACTTTTGCGATCACAGTTCCTTCAACAAGCTCTTCATTTTCTGCAGCACGGGAGATATCGCTCCAGGCTCTCATCATGTCGGCTTTGTCCTTAGAGAGAACAACCATGCCGTTTTCGTTTTCAACTTTATCGATGAAAACTTCTACTACGTCTCCAGGAGACACTTGAGGCTTGCCGTCAATGGTACGGAATTCTTCGATAGGGATAAGACCTTCTGATTTGTACTTAATGTCGACAAGAACATAGTCTGTTTGAACTTCAACGACCGTGCCTGTAACCACATCACCAGGATTGAAATCATTTTGCTTCAATGAAGCTTCAAATAAATCGGCGAATGATTCTTTCGATCGACCTGACTGAATCGTGTGTGGATTCGGTCTAACATCTTTATCGCCTTCCTCTAACGCTTTCAGAACTTGTTCATTCACTTTATAGTTTTTCAATTTCTTCATATCCTTCTTCGTGTTTGATTGATCCATATACCCTCTCAAAATTTACCTCCAGCGAGGTTATCCGTAAAGCTTCGCATCCTTCGTTGCTCGGTCGGGTCGCTTGTGCAACATACAGGAAGTATGTTTCCGCGCTTCCCTCGGTCGCGCCTTGACTGCGAACCTTTACGGATAACCTCGACTCACCTTTATTTTGCCCTAACAACTTTCAGACCGAGCTTTCATTCATTACCAAAACTACACCTCTATCGAAAAAGTGAGCGGTTCTATAGAAATAATAATGAGTTTGAGCCGTGTCTTGAGTCGACAGGTACAACTTGTAAAGGATCGCCTTTTCTTAAAAACAACCTCTCGTGGAGTGGTCCCCGATCGAGATGGAAGCTTTTTGTATAGAAAAAGGGGCCCTTCTGTCAAATGAGAACTAGCGTTATATCTCTCTAAAGGGTCATATTTTATAGGGAAAGAGTCTTTTAAGAGCGTCGGGAGTGCCGGATCACCCATTTATGGAGGGTTCCGACGACCTCATCGAAACTTAAATCGCTCGTATCGACGACTTTAGCCTCTGAAGACACCTGAAGAGGGGCTGTCGCTCGCTGAGAGTCTCTCTTATCACGACGAGACTGATCCTTTTTAATCTGAGAGATGGTGGCTCCCTGCTCTTTCGCGCGTCTTTGAGCACGATCATCGCTGCGGGCCGTAAGATAAATCTTGATCGGGGCCTTAGGAAATACGACCGTTCCACAATCACGGCCTTCCGCAATCAACCCACCTTTGATTCCCTTGAGACAGTTTCTTTGAAGCGGGAGCAACTCCGCTCTTACCAGAGGAAATTGGCTAATCTGGCTTGCCGCAGTACCCACGGACTCTTCATTAATACGAGCCGTAACATCTTGATCTCTCAAAAAGACCTTTGTTTGCTCGGCTTGCATTTCCACACGCCAGATTTTCGATTTCGCAAGCTTCACGATGGCTTTTTCGTTTTTAGAATCCACGCCCTCTGAAAGAGCCGCCAGTGCCAACCCACGATAAAACGCGCCGGTGGAAACCCACTTCCATTCAAGAAGACGGGCTAATTCTCGGCTCACACTGGTCTTGCCAGACGCCGCTGGTCCATCAATTGTTACAATCATAGGAGTTGCAAGAGCGGCCCGCGTATTTGGGCGGGCCTTTTTGAGGTTTTTCGCGCTCGGCTTTAAGCTCTTCTTCCCGCTTTTTTTCGCAGGTTTCTTTATCACTTTTGGATCCACTTTAGGCGTGACCTTACGAGCAATCATTTTTCTTCCGAGAGTTTCGATATCTTGCATGGGTAACAAATTGGCAAAAAACAGATTTAATGACCAGATTTTTTTTGAGAATTCCGCAATTGTCGCAGTTTGCTAGGGTCAAGTTTTTAGATTGACCCAACAAAAGGAAGCCGATTCACGCCAATTATTCAAAAGAAGCGGTTTTTAAAACAGATCCACAGAATCTCGCAGACGAAGCTGGTGAAATGCTCGTCGTACTTGGGACAGCCGCCTTCACAATCGGAGCTTCTACGCTCGCCTTTTTCGTAAAACCCTCAGCGAGAGGAATATTGGATGGCAAAGAAACTTGATCAATCTGCGCCTTCTTAAGTCCTGCTACAATCTCGGCAATATCCGCAACCTGAGAAGGCGGCGGAACATTTGCTTTTAATTTTGAGTCTAAAGTTTGAGCTGCAGCAGATCTTGATGTAGGGGTCCCCTTCCACCAGCTGACAATACTTTGTAAGATAGAGCTCGCGGCACTTGACGTTTCAGGGGCACTTCGAACTGACTCAACAGGAATCAATTTTTTTCCCTTATAGAACTCTTCTAATTGCTCCGCGACAAGATTTCCCTTTTCTGCAAGAAGATTTCCTAACGGAAGAAATATCTGTTCGGAATTGGCTACAAGAACTCTTCGCGCCAAGCCTTCTGCCTCTTGAAGTAGAGCACGAACTTCATTAAAGATTTTTTGTTTTTCCGCTTCAGGGATAAGACTGGCATCTATAACTTTCTTGCCGTCATGGTTCGTGACAACAATGTTCCCAAGTCCCTGAGAAAGGCCCCATGAGATCACGGCTTTTCTTGCTATCTCAGTCGCGCGATCGATATCGTTTTGCTTTCCGGCACCGATTACATCTCCATCTATCACGATGGATTCTGCAACACCACCCGCAAGAAGAGTTGCCATTTCACGCACAACCACTTCCCGATTCACTCCAACTTGCTCCACTTCTTCGTGGCGAGCAAAGCCAGCAGCATGAATCCATTCATCACGGATCTTTACAACGGAAGGAATAATCGTGATCCGAATAGACTTTTGTTTGTCACCAAAGAGAACCCGCCTCACCACCTCATGTCCGGCTTCGTGATAAGCGGTCTTCACAAGTGCCATTGGAGGTCGTACGGCTTCTTTTTCGATCGTTTTTCCAAGCGAACTGAAAGTCAGAGATGGTTCACCTGCTCGAAGTACTTCGAACTCTGTTTTTAAAACGGTCTTCTCTTGGCGCGGTTCTTTCACTTCTTGAGTGCCCTTGTAGCGCAAAGCCACTTGGGCCTTGTTAGGAACACCTCTTAAAATATCTCGAAGCCGTTTTCTAAAATGATCATCTACGTAGTTTCCAATAGAGGCTCCCTGCTCTTCGATGCGAAAGCCTTCGCTCTCCACCATTTCCACAAGTTTGATAAAGTCTTGCTGGGAAGCAAAACGAACATCCCATCCCAAAATACCCTTATCCCATTTTAGACTTTCAAGAGCTCCCATCACTTTGCTCTGAGTCAGTTCTCTCACAGATTTAAAAGTATGAGGTCCAAAGAAATAAATATTGTCCATTCCGACACGTGCCAGAAAAGCAGCACCAAAACGCCCATTCAAAACCGCTCTTTTCCCTGCTTCATCTTGTGAGGCAAGCCTATAAATTTCCTCGTAAGCGGCCATTCTTTCTTCAAGAGGTACCGTTAAAGGAACAGACTCATAATTTTTTGTGCCCAAATTACCTGTTAAAATGAACAAACACTCTTCCATCGATCGATTGCCATCGATGAATGAAGCATGTCTGTCGCGGAGAAATTCGAAAAGATATCCTTCAATACCAGGGTAAGCGTTCACAAATTCGTCGAGAAGAAAAATACGACGGCCCTGATCGAAGGCTTTTGCAAAAATGGATTTGATAATTTCTTTGCCTTCTTTAGATCCATACAGCACTTGTTTTGCGGCCTGTTCATCTTTAACATGATTGAAGTCAATTTTGAAAACAGCGTCAGGGTCATTAAGAAGAACACGACCAAGCGCACGGGCCAGTTCAGTTTTTCCCACTGAAGTCAGACCTAGAAACATCAGCACCTTCGCCTTACCGTGAAGGTTCCCCCTTCCTGGATCTTCCTGATCCAGGATCGCTCTCCCAAGAGCTTCGATGACCCCTGTGGCGCCGAAAACCTGCTTTTGCAGTTCCGGGACCATCGCTCGCAGTTCGGCAATTCGCTCTGGAGTGATGGGCTGTTTTTCTTTTAATTTTAAAGAACCACGTATAAGAACTTCTGACTGTTTCGCTGATGAACTTACAATCGCAGGACCTGTTCCACTGACCTCATTAATCAAGAGCGTTGAAGTTCCGTCGGCATTTACTCGTACAGAAAAAGTAATCGTTCGCTCTTCTGCTGATGGAAGAATGAGTTTTTTCGCAAGTGCGTCTGATAAAGCATTTAAAAAGAGAGATTTGATACGATTATCGAGAGGTCTTGCCATCTCTTCTGCCTCGTATTGAAAACTTTGAATGTATTGTATTAGCTCACGCGTAACTACAAACTCTGTCTGATAAAATTTATTCGCATTGACCGGCGCTTGTACAATTTCTCTCAATGCTCTTCGTAAATTAAGACGAACAATTCTCTGCAAATCACGAGGAGACAAAGGCGCAAGCAAAATCATATCGTCGTCATAAACCCGATTCAATGTTTCGGGAGAGACCCGTGCATTTCCCTCTCGATCTTTAGAGCGACGAAGCATATCTTTTAAGAGTGTTTTGTTCTCAAATACCTTTTGGTATTGAGCAAACATGCGTTCGTAAGGCATCGGATCACCAAAGCGGCTGCCATCGGCCTGGAGAGAGCTAATCAACTCAATGCCGTCGTTACTCGCAATAAATTTTTCACCTCGATAAACTAACTCGTTCACGGAGCTTTGACCCGGACTTCTCAAAGGAACAATCCCCAATTCCAAAAATCTCTTAAGAAACGCATTTGAACCTTCAGTCGTCCAATCATGAAACTCGTTCACGTACACAGCAGACTTTGCGGGATCCTTATATCCTTCAATCACCATTCCCGGTTTCCAATCAGGATTTTTATGGACAGACCAAGGTTGTTCACCCGGGCCAGCCCCCTCATTCCATCGCAGAAGATACTCTCCCCCACTATGAGTCACCACAAACCGAACAAGCCCAGGTATCTCTGCGGAACCTACGTAACCGGTTTCGGAACCTAAAAAAGCCCCTAGGTTTGCTTGGTTTTTTACTACAGGAACATGAAAAAGATCGTCGACATGGGCACCATCTCTTCCATTCACTGCATCCACGTGAGCTTTAGCAATTGTGTCTTTTCCAGTACCTGGCATTCCCATCAAGAAAATGTTGCGATTTTCTCGAACACCTAAATTGCTTTGTCTTTGATAAGCATTGACGAGATTTCGAATCGCTTCTTTTTGCCCAATGACGTTTTTCAAAAGCCAACGGAGATAGCTCGAATTTTTCACAGGCGTGGCATTTAATTGTGTTGTCGCATCTACAAAAGAGGCTTTTTGAGATTGAACAAGCTCGGCGAGATCCGAACGAACAGAAGATCCCTCAAGAGAAGAAGACAATTCAAACTCTTCTCTTGGCACGTCCGTAGGTAAAGTTCCTAAAACCTTTGCTTCCGCTGTAACATCTCGACGTTCCTGAGAAAGTGATTCAATCGTAATAAATGGATTTTCAGACGTTCCTGTGCGGATTTTGTGATCCGCAGCTCTTAAACCTACGGTTCCATCCTCTTGAATTAAAAAATACTTATAAGGCATGCGAGCAGAATCAAAATCCTGGGCATTAAAGGTCCTAGGTACCATGACTCCATCTCCTTCACGCACAAAATAGGCATGAAGAAGTTTTTTGCCCTTCATTATCTCTTCTTTAAATAAAAAAACAGAAACGGCACGGGACGATTTAACGTCTGAAGCTGGTGATGAGTGAATGATCTCTGTCACTTCAATACGGGGAAGTCGCGACGTGAGGTCTCGTGGAAGAGAGACAAAACGACTTTCGTTAACGATCAGGAATGGAAGCCCTCGAATAACAACAACTCCAAATGATCCCATACTCTGAAAAGGAATTGTGTCAATAAAACGTGTTTTTACAAAAGCAGGAATCTCATGAGTGACCGTGCGATCATTAACGACAACAGAATCTACAACTCCTTTATAGAGAGGGGTCTTATTTGAGCCCACCTCATAAGTGATTTGCATTTCACCCGTTGGGCTAACCGTGTAGACGATGGTTTGATCTGTATCGAGTTTGTGTTTACGAACGTAATTTCCAGAGGAATCGACTTGCGCAAAGACTTCTGAGAAATAAATCATCGCTACGAGAACACTTAAGATAAGGCGTACAGCGCGAGAACCATAAACTACTTTTTTGAACACCACAGGCTCCTTATTGCTACCCCCCTGTGACGACTTGAGGTTGTTTAGAACAGGTTCGCGCAACAAGCAAAAAAAGTTTTCAGATAAGAAGTCACATTAGATTTTTTTCTCACTCATTTCCCGAAATCGTTTCAGGCAGCTCTCATCATATTGATGAATTAATTTAATTAATGCTGCTCATAATTTGTCGTAAAACAAAATAGAAAAAAATTCACAACTTTGATTTCAACTGAGTTCAACTTGTGATCCGAGAATTAACTTTTTAAACCACATGCTCACGTGAGGGTTTCATGAAAATAACTATTCTCATACCAGCCATACTGCTGCAGTCCTTTGCTGTTATTGCAGCTCCGCACAGTCGTGCACAATTTTGCGAATTGAGAAAAAATCCAAGTTACTTTATTGAACAAGCACGTGATGTCACTAACCATTTAGCCTTCAGTAATTATGGTGGGCTTTTTAATGGAGGTGTTTGTTGGTGGCATTCTCTTTTTCAACGAGCTTCTCTTTATCTCGTTGTCTTTCGGCCTGAACTTTCAAAGCCAGCTCTCACTCAAGCCAAACTTTTGATCCATTCTATCGCTGCGGGCAAGCGTGTTATTGAAATTCCTGGCTATTCCAACATGCTAGATTTCTCTAGAGACTATGAGTCCCTCATTCAGTCCAAACTGGAGGAGTGGCAAAAAATCGATGGGTTTTTAAAGTTTGCCTGGATTCAAGGCCTCTCAGGCTCTACATCAACTTCACCAGACATCATCAAACGAAACATCACTCAATTTCATACGCTCCTCACCACTCAATATGAAATTCCCTGGGTGATGCTCCAGCTAAAGGGAATCGCTTCACATTCGATTCTTCCAGTGGGAATTAACACCACTTCCATCGGAGTCACCATTCCTCACCTGGATAGTAATTATATTGGAAGGGTTCTTCAGTTTTCATATGTATTTGGAGAGCGCTCGCTCTACACTTCTGGTTACGGCCATTTTGTTCCCTATTTAGGACGACACAGCGATTTTTCTTATTTTTATCGAGCAGCAAATGAATATTGCTCTTCTGAACCCAAAGTCGTTCCTCCAAGCGAAGAAGTCCTTAGCAATCATTTTGATTAAATTTTGTAAAATCCCAATTCGCTCGCCACTCGCACAAGCAAAAGACCCACAACGATAAGTAGAGCGACTCTCACGACTTTCGCGGAATTGGGATGTCGGCTATTGTACGAAGCACCTATAAAAGATCCAATCATCATACCGAAAGCTAAGGCCCAGCCCTCTTCCCAATGAACGTAACCTCCGACAGCATATCCCGTAAAAGAAAACAAAGCAGAGACACAATTCGCAAGCTTTGAGGCCGCGAGAGCTTCCATCAAAGGCATGTGACAAAAGAGAATCAAACTTAAAAATAAGAAGGTGCCACCGCCGGGGCCCCAGAGACCGTCATAAAATCCGCAAATCGCCGCGCTGATAAAAAGTGCCACAACAGAAACTGGCTGCGGTCGTTCGGACTGAACCACTTTGACCCACATATCTTTTTTGAAAATAATGAAGAGAACGATGGGGCAGGTCATAAGTAGAAACCAGGGGAAATAATTTTTTGGAATGAGCGGAGTGACTTGGCTTCCCAGAAAAGAAAAGATACCGACAACGAGAGTAAACCCGATCGTTCGTCGCCACTTCAAATGCGCTTTTTTTAAGTAAATCAAAAAAGAAACGAATGTTCCCAGGACGGCCGCGAGCTTATTGGTACCGATAGCATGGGCGCCATATCCCAAGATCAAACTGAGTGCTGGAACCGTGATGAGCCCACCACCACCCGCAATTGAATCAATGACCCCTGCAACAAAACCAACAGCAGCAAGAAGAAGTACCGGATCAAGAATGTCCATTATTTTTCAAGAAGGCGTACGCCCATACCGACGAGCGTTTTTTTGATGGTTTCGATATGTTCGAGACTATTTGTCTCAAGAGTAAAATCAATTCGAGTTTCCATGAGAGCCACGCCTTGATCGATACGATCATGGCTCACTTGTAAAACATTAGCGCGCAAATTTGCGAAACAACCAGTGAGTCGGTTCAGAGTTCCCGGAACATCTCCCACGATCACCGAAAGACGCGTGATACGGCCATGTCGGCTCAAACCACGATCGATGACTTTCTCAACGAGATTCATATCGATGTTTCCACCGCTTAAAACCACACAAGTGTTTTTTCCTAGAGGAAGCTTGCGATTTAAAACTGCGGCCATTGAAGAAGCACCTGCTCCCTCCACTACGGCTTTTGATCGTTCCATCAAATGCACGATGGCTTCGGCAATTTCGTCTTCGCTCACCGTCACCACATCATCGACATACTTTGAAATGTAGTTGTCATACATGTATTGGCTTGGACGTTTGACCGCAATACCATCGGCAATTGTGGGAAGTACGGTCACTTCTGTCGGAAGTTTTTTGTTGAGAAATGCGGTTGCCATGGAAGAGACTCTCGTCGCTTGAACGCCATAGATCTTACATTTTGGCTTGAGGGCTTTTACCGCGATCGCAATTCCAGAAATCAATCCGCCACCACCAATGGGAACCACAATCGAATCCAAATTTTCGATTTGCTCGAGAACTTCAAGCCCTAGAGTGCCTTGCCCAGCAATCACATCTGGGTCTTCAAAGGGATGGAAAAATGTGTAACCAAATTGTTGTGAGAGCAGGTGAGCATGCTCCGCTGCCTCATCATAAATTTGGCCCTTGAGAATGATTTCTGCGCCATAATCTCGAGTGGCTTCGACTTTTACTAAGGGGGCCGTTTCGGGCATCACGATCACAGATTTGACATTGGCTAAACGTGCGCTAAGGGCTACGCCTTGCGCATGATTCCCCGCTGAACAAGCAACGACACCCTTCGCTTTTTCTTCTGGCTTTAAACAATGCATTTTGTAGCTTGCGCCACGGATTTTGAAACTACCTGTACGCTGTTCGTTTTCTTTTTTAAGAAATACTTCTGTTCCGGAGAGGTGAGAAAAACTACGAGAGTAGTCCACGGAGGTTTTGTGAACAAGCGAATGAATCACCTTTTGTGCCTGCTGAATGTCTGAGAGAGATGTGATACGCATACTCTCTCAGAGCATGACACTGGCTTGCTAGGTCGTCAATCTCGTCTACGGCTCTTGAGCTTCCGTAGACCATCTTGCTGACAGGCCGATCAGCGGGCCATAAGAATTAGGGGGGATCACATAATAAGGTCTCACTCCAGTATCGGAAAAATGAAGTTTATGATCATCAAAGTAGAAAAAAGGAGCGATAAACTTGCCACAGCGCTGACAGTTTTGATGCTCTTCAGAATGTGCCAAGACTTCTTCGCAGCTATGACAGCGACGAAACTGCTGCATCTCTTCTTTAGGACCACGGCTTGGTCTTTGGATCGTCTCTTTCGCTTTAGGACGCTTGGGCTGACTCACAAATTCCTCCATTCAGTAACTTTCTTATAAAGAAAGCAAAGCTTTGCCAGCTGAACTTATTCCATAGGAATAAATTCAATCATTAGCCCACAAATTGTCCCACAAAGTTTTAAGAGTGATTCAGCGAAGCCCATTCGCCTAACCCTTCATCGCAGCCTTATCTGTTTCTGATAGCCCTTACCGAAACCTTCAGTACTTTGACTTACTACTATTCTAACGCCAAGACCTTGGTCCCGCAAGATTTCTGCAAGCATAGCTCACCAGATCATGTTTGATTTATTCATCAATGACTCGACACTCTATCGTTTTTGAGACGGGAGATTGTCTCGAATTGAGACGATTGGGAAAATGATCGAAACATTCACGTATCGATACACCTTATGATTCTGGTAATGCATGTGTTTCGGGTCAGGGTATGATCATCAAACCAGTGTTTTATGATCTACTCGCCGATAAAATTACCATTAGGAGAAATAATGAAATCTGTCGAAAGAGGGAACATACTTCTAAAGAATCCTCCGTCATCTACCATAACGGCCACGCGAAGATTTCCATTCTCATTACCATCCCAAAAAGCTTCGATCTGAAGTTGATATTTTGTTCCAGATGCACCGACGGCTTCCACAGTCATTGCGCCCTGAGGACCAATTAACTTTTTAAGTTCTTGGTATGGTTGTCGACGTAGCTCAAGAATTTTGACATTCGCCACTGCCAGCGCTTCGGTTTTATTCATTAAAAAATCTTAGAACATCGATTGAAATGGTCAAGAACCAAATGATTTCTGCTCAACTATTGGCTCGAAAAGCATCGACTTGTTGAGTAAATGCCGAGAATTTATTTGACTAGATTTGAAGGCATTTAAATTCTCTGCAATCCATCACTTTATAAATTTCTTTTGTTTTAAACCGTCTTTGAAAATGTATCGATCTCAAGCAATTTATAGAAGTTTAGACAGATTTTCAAAAGCGTACCTTTCAGTTTCATTTTCAACAAAACAGCATTTTTAAAACCCATGTTACGGGTATGGTCACTTCAACTTTTTTCTTAGAGGAGAAATCCATGACAAAACATATGCAAATTCACGAAAAAGCTCTCGAAGTGGCTAGCCGCTTTCGAAAGGCCGAGAGTGATCTGATCGATATTCTTCAGCAAGTGGACGAGCATCGCGTGTACTTACATCTTCAATGTAAAAGTCTTTACGAATATGCGACCACAATTTTGAAACTGAGCGAAAGTACGGCCTACAACTTCATCACTGTCGCAAGAAAAGCAAAAGAAGTTCCCGCACTCAAACAAGCGATTCGGCTGGGAGAACTGACGGTTTCAAATGCGAGAAAGATCACGCCGGTGCTTAATAAGTCTAATCAAGAAGAATGGCTTAAGATGGCTATCGAACTTCCACAGAAAAAACTCGAACAACAAGTTGCTAAAGTTTTACCGAAAGAAGCGACACCTGAACGATTAAAGTATGTGAGCGAAGATAGACTGGAATTGAAATTTGGTTTTTCTGAAGGCATCAGCCAAAAGTTAAAAAGAGTTCAAGAATTAGAACCCCAGCGCCAACAGAAAAAAGTAAACTTTGAGGAAACCTTAGAAGCTTTGCTTAATGTGTACTTAGAGAAGAAAGATCCTGTGCGAAAAGCTGTAAAATTGATGCACAGAGCCCACCAGCCTGTCTTAAGACAGGTTCAACTGCGTGATCAGGGTCAATGCACATATGAAAATCAAGAAGGTATCCGTTGTACGGAAAGAAAATGGCTACACACGCATCATGTAATTCCTAAGAGTAAGGGCGGCCAAGATACTTTTGAAAATCTCACGACGCTTTGCTCGGGACACCACAGATTAACGCATTCGCATTAGAACTTTTCAAAACTTGCCCCGAAGGGGTTCGCTCATGGATGAGCGAATTTTGAAAAGTCACACACATGGATGACTCAGTAACTTTGCTTTTAAGAAGAAACGAAATGTTTTTATATTAATACAGATTTTCTGGGATACCGGAATCCAAGAACACAGGGATTCAGGAGTTATTCCAGGATACCCGTGGTCGTGGATTCCGGTATCCCAGAAAACCGGTAGATTTGTGCAGATTAAGAGAATAGAAGTGTTAAGCAGCAGGTTTTTTCATTTCAGGAGCAGGAGTTGTATCAGCTACTGCTGGCGCTGGCGCTGCGGCATCCGCAACAGGCACTGGAGCAGCGGCTGCGGCCGCCGCTGCCAAACTTGCAGCTGACGCTGCAGCTTGTTTGTAATCTTCCAAAATCGGAAAGTACTCGACACTGTTCAGTACGAGACTCGCGACGTTGGCGATCAGCTGGCAAAAACGAATGTCTTGATCGGCAAATTTTTTCGCTTTCGAATCCATGCGGGCTGACACAGCCCCGAACACTTCACCGTTAATGAAAATCGGTGCCACAACGATCGAGTTAAACGCAATTGTTTTCACAGTCTTTTTCATTTTGGCGAGCTCAGGATTGAAATCAATATTTTCGATGATCACAGTTTTTTCAGTGTTCACTGCGTGAGTGACCTCTGGATAACGAGCGAGATCGATCGTGATTTTTTTTACACGAACATCGTCACTTGAAGCGATCACATCCCCTTTTAACGTGTGCATGTCACAGCGAATGACAGAGGCTCGCACAGCTTTCATGGTGATCGCTAACATCTGTGTGATGTTGAAGAGACGCTCTTTAGGGTCACGCACTTCCGTGGCTTCACTCAACACAAGTTCCATCAAATGAAGTTGCAAATCCGAACCTTGTTGAATCTGTCGAGGTGCTTCCTCTTTGGCTGGTTGCGCGACGATACGTTTTGCCTGCATATGGAACACGAGGCGATTGAAGATGTCTTCCACTTTGTAGGGCTTAACGACGTAGTCGACCGCACCCGCTGCAAAAACTCTTTTCACGTTAGCTGGGCTATTATGACTGGAACTTACAAGAACACGTACTCCTGATTTACTCAAAATTGGATGTTGCTTAATGAGGCTTAAGAGTTCTGTTGCGGGACACTCTGGCATGAGAAGATCGATAAGAATAAAATCAGGAATCCAATTCGCAACAACGTTCTTTACTTGTTTACCACTGTTGATCACTTGGCATTCAAAGCCGTTTTCCGTGAGGAATTCAGCAATTCGGCGCGCAACCAGGGTTTCCCGGTCAGCAATCATTACTTTTAAAGCATCAGCCATACTCTTTTCGTATCGGTGAGAGGAACAAACTCAATGAGGACAGAGTGAGGGCTTGGCCCTTAACCTGGACTCCTTAGCCCATTCCTTGGTCGAGCTTTATTTGATGACAAAATCTCACTCTGACGGCACATTCTGTGTAACAGGAGAGCAGGTTTTTTATATGGCTTTTATTGTATTTGAGGGTTTAGATGGAGCGGGAAAATCGACCCTGATCCAAAAACTCAAAGACCATTTGTCGCATAGCAATATTATGAGCAAAATCAGCCGCGAACCTGGCGGGACTTCTATCGGTGAAGAAGTCAGAAAAATTCTTCTGCGCACAGATGCGGAAACACCTGTTCCTACCTGCGAACTTCTTCTCTACGAAGCCATACGCGCTCAACATGTACAAACTGTCATCAAACCCACTCTTGAAAAAGGACATTGGGTGCTCTGCGATCGTTTTGCGGCAAGCACCATTGCCTTTCAAGCGGCTGGTCGTAGTATCGACATGAAAGATGTTGAGTGGCTCAATCAATTTGCCACCGGTGGACTCAAGCCGGATCTTTACATTCTCATTGATGTTACAAACGATCTTTCTTTTATGAGATTACAAAAGCGCATTCAAACAACCGGTCAAGCCGCTGATCGTTTCGAGTCAGAAAAAAAAGAATTCCACGAAAAAGTGAGACAAGGCTATTTGAAACTGGCGCAGGAAGAAGCTTCTCACTGGTTGGTTCTTGATGGAGCTCAAGATCCCCAACAACTTTTCGATGTGACTTTAAAATATTTGAGGTCAAAAAAATGGCTTCCATAAAAGGTCAAGACCGAGCTCTTCAATTTTTATCTCAAGCTCTTCAGAGCGGTCGCCTCCCCTCCGCACTTCTTTTTACCGGCCCCTCAGGTGTGGGTAAAAAAATGTCCGCTTTTTTTATCGCACAAAAACTTTTGTGTGAAAAAAACCAAACAGGCTGTGGTGTCTGCGGCTCTTGCGTTCGTGTTTTACAAAAGCAACACGAAGGCTTGCTATACGTCGATCCCGAAGAAACCACCATTAAGTTAGAACACATCCAACCTGTTCACGATTTTTTTAAGCTCCGACGGCTCAATCAAGCACGTATCGTAATCATAGATCAAGCACATCGCATGAATCCGTTTGCGGCCAACGCTCTTCTCAAAGTGCTTGAAGAGCCTCCAGAAAAGACGCACTTTTTCCTTATTACTTCTCAAGAGAACGTGCTCCCCATAACAATTCGCTCCCGTTGTCAGAAGGTACGTTTTGTTCCACTCGCCGAAAAATATCTCCAAGAAATCCAAACGGCTCCCACTTGGGCACTAAGCGCGGCTCAAGGGCGATTAGATTTGTTAGCCCAGATGACAGAGCCCAGCCGAGCGGAATTAAGAAATAACGCCACCCAAGTGCTTCAAGCTCTCGTTTTTGGTAGTCGTCTCACCGCTTTTAGTTCGTTTAAAGCCATCACTGAAAGCAAAGAAGATCTTCTGTTCGCACTCCAACTTTGGAAACAACTTCTTCGCGACGCTTGGATTCAGCATTTGAATAGCCCAAGCTTCATTCACATGGATAAAAAAGAATTTATTGTGGAACTCACAGAACTTTCAACGGAAGAACTCGATCTCTTTTACCAACGCTTTGAACAGATGGAACAAAGTATTTTGCAAAATGCCGACAAGATGGTGAACTTAGAAAACCTTTGGATGGAATTTCATCCCTCATCACAGGCTGCTTCCTTGTGAGCTCTTTTCCTGTTTCTTGGATCGACGTCCATGCCCATTTAGAAATGCTTGAAACCAACCCAGAAGAAACTTTGAAGTTGGCCGAAGCTTCTGGGGTCAATCACATGATCACTATCGGTACTCATCCTGAAGATAACAAAAAGGTCCTTGAACTTGCGAAAAAATATTTCCCTCGCGTCGTTTGCACTCTTGGCATCCACCCTCATGAATCCAAGCACTACACGGATGATGTGGAAGAAAGCATGCGTCAGGAACTGTCTCTCCCTCACGTCGTGGGAGTTGGCGAAATTGGATTAGATTATTACTACGACCATTCGGATCGCACGGTTCAAAAAGAAGTTTTTGATCGCCAAATGAAATTGGCCCAAGAGTTTGGTTTGCCCGTGGAAATTCATACCCGTGATGCCGAAGCCGACACCATCGAAATTTTGGCTCGCTACAAAGGCACAGTAAAAGGTTTAATCCACTGCTTCACAGGAACCCAGTGGCTCGCCGACGAAGCCTTGAAGCTCGGTTATAATATCAGCTTTAGCGGTATTTTGACCTTCAAGACGGCGCAAAATCTTCGCGACACACTTAAAACCGTTCCCTTAGATCGAATTCATGTAGAAACCGATGCCCCTTTCTTAGCCCCCGTCCCCCACCGAGGAAAGAAAAACACTCCAGCCCTCCTCGTTCACACCGCGCAACTGGTTGCAGAGACGAAAGGTGTAGAACTTGAGGAACTCCGCCAACAAATTCATAAAAATGCTCACACCCTCTTCACGAAATGGGACGAATTATCTCTTTGATTTTTCGTTTTAAAAGCTCTATTTTTTCCTAACAAATAAAAGGAGCTTTGAAGTTATGGCAAAACTACGTGTTGGGATTAATGGTTTTGGTCGTATCGGTCGTGTTTTTTTCCGTGCGGGTTTCGACAAGTTGGATATCGTGGGAATTAACGATCTCACAGACGCCGCCACTCTCGCTCATCTTTTAAAATACGATAGCAGTCATGGAACATTTCCTTACGAGGTGAAAGCCGAGGGCCAAGCGATTATCGTGAATGGCAAACGCATTCCTGTTTCAGCGACAAAAAATCCTGCCGAAATTCCGTGGAAGAGCTGGGGCGCAGAAATGATCGCCGAGTGCACAGGCGCCTTTAAGAAAAGAGAAGACTTTCTGAAACATTTAGACGCCGGAGCCCAGCGCGTTCTTGTCTCTGCCCCTGCAGATGGCATTGATACGATGCTCGTGTACGGTGTGAATCATGAATCTTACGCGCCCGACAAACATAAAATCGTAAGCAATGCCTCGTGTACGACAAACTGCCTCACACCTGTCGTAAAGGTGCTTCATGACAAATTTCAGATTGTGCACGGTCTCATGACCACTGTTCACAGCTACACCAATGATCAAAATATTCTAGATGCTCCTCACAAAGATCTTCGCCGCGCTCGCTCAGCGGCTCTTTCGATGATCCCCACCACAACTGGTGCGGCAAAAGCTGTGGGCAAAGTTCTTCCAGAACTAGCTGGCAAAATCGACGGAACTTCTATTCGTGTACCAACTCCCAATGTGAGTCTTGTGGATTTTGTTGCGACGACTCAAAAGCCCGTGACCGTGGAAGCGATTAACGAAGCTTTTCAGCAAGCAGCAAACTCTTCTCTCAAGGGCGTTCTTCGCTGTGAGGCCAATGAGCTTGTAAGCCATGACTTTAACGGAGATCCTGCAAGTTCTATCGTGGATCTTCCAAGCACCATGGTTTCTGGGCCAAACTTGCTCAAGGTTTTCTCTT
>JBFWOZ010000040.1:0-27249 GCA_050250255.1 Bdellovibrionales bacterium
TTGCGAGAGCATCTACAACTTTGACTGACTCTGGTGCCAAGAGTGTAAAGAAGGCATTAAAATCCATCGTGAAGCTCTTAGGACTTCGTCCTCTTCGAAGTGATCTTCTTCGTCGTGACGTTCTTAGAGAACTTCAGACTTTAGCTTCAGAAGAAAACATTGCACGCGCTTCACTTTTAAGATGCTCCAACAAATGCTTTCCTGGACAAGTCGATACGATTGAAATGAACTCGTTGGACCGTGGCGGCTATACGATGAGCGATTTCGAAAAAACTCATAAGCTTACTGATTTTATTAACAATAAAGTCGGTCTCGTGAACAAAGCGATTGAAGGTTTCTTTTTCGACTTTCTTTATAAAGAGGGAATTTCTGCTCCTCGTCGACCTAAATAATGAGATCAAAACCGATAGAGCGCGGAAATTAAGAATTCGCCATTGTAAATTGCGGGTTTGGAGTTAAGGATTGCTCCCACCCGAAACTCTGGTGTGAAATAAAAGTTCCCCACAGAGTGCTTCGTTCCTATTGAGAGCGCTCCCAAAAAGTACGTCGGTTTTTCACTCTCCGCTCCAAACAAAGTACTCTTCGTACAAAACGCAATTTCAGCCAGCGGTGCAATCCAAAGGTTTAAAAAAGTAGTAAGCTGATATTGGGGTTGTACAAAAGCCGTGTAGAAATCCTGTTTAAGTTCAACTGGGGTGTCGGAGGCAGCAACGCTCACTCGATATCTCGCATTCCCATTCATGTACACGCGAAAACTACTGAGCCCAGCACGAACCCTCCAGCGAGGAGAGGCCACCCAGTCGGCAAGCAAACCAAAATGGGCGTTTGTACCACTGAGATTACTAATTTCCGTTTCATTACCATCCGTATCTTTGTAGATCCGTGAAGCCTGAGAAAGGTAAGAGAATCCTGCAAAAGCACCTACCCCCCAACTCTGAGCCTTTCGAGCTTGTGCAGGGCTCATATAAATATAAGCTTCTCGCTTTTGATTTTTAACTTTGACACGTATTTTTGCCCAAGTGCCTTCTTGAGAGAGAATCTGCATGGGCTTTCCGGCGCGTAATATCCCTAATTTTTTTGCCCTTAAAGAAGGTTCTGAAAAAACCTCATGGTCCTGAGCCGCGGCCCGCACCTGCTGAGCCTGCCCTGCTGACGGCAGAAGGCCAATGAATAGGCAAAAGAGAAGAGCCTTAAGAGTCCCCATGTAGACTATTGGAACCTTGCTTGAAAGCTCTTGCAACCCTCTTACAGTTCTCACCTAGGATCTTGACAGATCGCTTCCAAAACTCTAGAAACATAAGTCATTTGATATGATTATACACTTTAATGAAGTCTCCCCTGAGGGACAAACATTCTACTTAGACCGACGCAGCGGTGAACTCAACGGCGCTCTTCAAGATCTTATTGGTCAACGTCCTTACACTGTAGATCTTGAAGTTATGCCGCTTGGACAATCATTTGATGTGAAAGGCTCTGTGAAAACAGAACTTCCACAGGTATGTTCTCTTTGCGCTGATGAATTCACTTTAAAGGTGAACGAAAAGTTTCATCAAATCGCAATGGATGAAGAAGTTCACTCGATCTCGGGTTTTAAAGAGAACTGGTCCGCAGAAGATGTAGAAGTTTGGGTCACAAAAGAAGCTGGCGAAATAGATGTTGGCGATATTGTACACGAGGCTCTTGCTCTCGCTCAACCCACAAAACCCATCTGCAAGGAAGACTGTAAGGGTCTATGTCTCGTATGTGGTGAAGATTTAAATGTAAGTAACTGTAACTGTGCAGAGCAGCAAAAGACGGAGAATTCCCCTTTTTCTGTTCTCAAAAAACTAAAGCTGAATTAAAAGATTACGTTCACTGCGAATGTAGATTTTGAAAGGATATTTCCATGGCACATCCGTCGGATAAGATGACTCGCTCTAAAAGAGGAATGCGTCGAGCTCACGATTTTCTTACTCCACCGGCTACAAGCCTTTGCCCAAAGTGCAATGCTCTCATTCGCCCTCACCGCGTTTGTAAAGAGTGTGGTACTTACCGTGGCCGAGATGTGGTCACACCTAAAAACTAGTTGTTAAAGCGAAGGGACCTTAGGTTTGTACAAAACAAGGATCTCCGGAACTGGTTCCTATCTTCCTGAGAAGAGACTGACAAATAAAGACCTAGAAAAGATGATGGATACCTCTGACGAGTGGATCTTTGAACGTACAGGTATCCGCGCTCGTGCTGTCGCAGCCTCCAACCAAGGTACCAGCGACCTTGCCTTTGAAGCCTCAAAGAGAGCGCTTGAAATGGCAAACCTAAAAGCTACTGACATTGATATGATCATCTTCGGCACCGTCACACCTGATCAGGTGATGCCATCCGCCGCCTGTTTTTTACAAAAAAAATTAGGTTGTCGTAATGTCATGGCATTTGATCTCAATGCCGCGTGCACAGGTTTTCTTTACGGATTAGCTATTGCAGACCAATTCATTCGCACAGGGACGTACAAAAACATTCTCGTAGTCGGTGCCGAAGTTCTTACCCGAAAACTCAATTATGAAGACCGTGAAACGTGCATTCTCTTTGGTGATGCCGCCGGGGCTGTCATCGCTTCTCGAGCGCCAGAAGGTGAAAACAGTGAGATTTTGAGTCAGCATCTTTATGCTGAGGGTAACCTTGCGGATCTTCTAGAATGGCCCGCTGGCGGTACGAGTATTCCCATCACTCACGAAGTTTTGGATCAAGGCCTGCACTGGATGAAAATGAAGGGCCGTGATATTTTTAAAAATGCGGTCCGTTCTATGGGTCATGCATGTGGTGAAGCTTTAAGATCCAGTGGCCTCAAAACAGAACAAATTGACTGGGTCATCGCTCATCAAGCGAACCTACGAATCATTGAAGCCGTCGCAAAAAATGCCAATATGCCTATGGATAAATTTATTTTATTTATTGAGGAAATGGGGAATACGTCTGCGGCCACGATTCCTTGCACTCTCGACTATGCCGTTAGAAAAAATCAAGTTCAACGTGGTCAACATCTTCTACTGACCGCTTTTGGCGCCGGCCTAACAAGTGGTAGTATTCTTTTGAGGTACTAACTATGTCATGGGGAGCCGTTTTTCCGGGTCAGGGCAGTCAGCATATAGGAATGGGCCAATTCCTTTACAACGAATTCAATCTTGTGAAAAAGCTTTTTCAAGAAGCTTCCGACACCCTTTCCCTCGATTTTAAAAAGTTATGCTTTGAAGATCCGAACGAGAAACTCTCGCTGACAACTAATACTCAGCCCGCCCTTCTTCTTTGTTCGGTCGCCACTTTTCGCGTCTTAAAAGAAATTGCGGGATTCAAACCGGAGGCCGGGGCGGGACATTCTTTAGGTGAATATTCGGCCCTTGTTTCAGCCCATGCCCTGTCGTTTTCAGATGCGATAAAATCTGTCAGACTTCGTGGGCAATTCATGCAAGAAGCCGTTCCTGTGGGTCAGGGTGGAATGGCCGCCGTCATCGGACTTGAAGACAACGAAGTAGAAAAACTTTGTAGATGGGTTGTTGAAACTTCCGGTCACTCTCCCCTTGAGCCGGCAAACTTCAATGCCCCAGGGCAAGTGGTCGTAAGTGGATCTAAAAAAGCCGTTGATGTTCTTTCGGAACCTCTCAACTCGGAAGAGATTTTAGGGGTCAAAAAACGAATTCGTGCGCTTCCTCTCAACGTTTCGGCTCCCTTTCACTGTTCGATGATGAAGCCCGCTCAAGATAAGATGGGGCTTATTCTGCAGCCTGTGCAAATGCAGCTTCCACAATTTGAAGTCGTACAAAATGTGAAAGCTCAAAGCGTAAACCAGGTAGAAGAAATTCGTTCTTTGCTCGTCCAACAAATCTCCTCGCCCGTACAGTGGACGCAAAGCATAAAAAATCTTACGGCAAAAAACATCAATCGCTATATAGAATGTGGGCCGGGTAAAGTCTTAAATGGCTTAATCAAAAAAATTGACTCTCAAGTCACCTGCTTGAATATACAAAGTATGGATGAGCTAAAGCTTGCAGAAAAAGAGTTAAATTACTGATTTCTCTCTAGAAAGATCCAATGAAAAGACTCGAAAATTTCAAAATTTTTGTAACTGGTGGCAGCCGCGGTATTGGGGCAGGAATTGCCTTAAAACTGGCGCAGGAAGGAGCTCAAGTGGCGCTGAGCTATACCTCCAAGCCTGATCTTGCTCAGAAAGTCGTTTCAGAACTCCCAGGAAGTGGCCATTTTTCTTTAAAGATGGATATTTCTGATGAGACTTCTGTGCAAACGGGCTTTAAAGAAATTTTTGAGAAGTTTGGAAACCTCGATGGGCTTGTGAATAATGCCGGAATAACTAAGGATCAGCTTCTTTTGAGAATGAAAACGGAAGATTTTGACCAAGTCATTCAAACCAATCTTCGCGGGGTTTTCCTCTGCACGAAAGAGGCGACGCGTCCCATGCTAAAAGCTCGCAAAGGCTCCATTGTGAATATCACAAGCGTTATTGGCCAGATGGGACAAGCCGGCCAAGCGAACTATGCTGCTAGTAAAGCCGGGATCGAAGCCTTTAGCAAATCTGTTGCCTTAGAGCTCGCTTCGAGGAATATTCGTTCCAACTGTGTTGCACCGGGATTTATTGAAACCGATATGACTGCAGCCATGAACGAAACTCAAAAAGAGGCGATCACACAAGCCGTTCCTCTTCAGAGCATCGGTCAGGCAGAGGATGTAGCAGCTGCTGTTTGCTTTTTATTAAGTGATGAATCAAGATATGTAACGGGACAAACAATCAGCGTAAATGGCGGGTTGTTCATGCCTTAAAAGCATGACAAAAAATGGAGATTAAAAAATGGAAAAAACAATTGATAAAACTGGGACTGCTAAAGGAGGCATTATGGTCGTTGATCAAAAAGTGAAGGACATTATCGTTGAGCAATTAGGTGTTGATCCAGAGAGAGTCACGCCAGAGGCTTCTTTCATTGATGACCTTGGTGCTGATAGCCTCGACATCGTTGAGCTCGTAATGGCAATGGAAGAATGTTTCAACATTGAAATTCCAGATGAAGATGCAGAGAAGCTACGAACTGTTTCTGACGTTCAAGCTTACCTCTCTTCAAAAACAACAAACTAATTTTTGATTAAGAGAAACCCGTGAACGTTTTTGAGCGTCCTCCTAAACCACAACGTCGAGTTGTGGTCACAGGAGTTGGAGTTGTAAGCCCCTTGGGTCTTGATCTCAAAACTACTTGGGAAAAAGCCCTACAAGGTGAATCTGGCATTGATCGTATAAAAACGTTCAATACGGAAGGCTATGACTCGCAAATTGCGGGTGAAGTAAAAGGGTTCAATCCCGATACATATATCCCTAAAAAAGAACAAAAAAAGATGGATACTTTTATCCAGTACTCGATAGCTGCGTCGGATATGGCGTGGAACGACTCTGGACTGAACATGACTCAAGAAAAACCAGAGCGCGTGGGGGTTTACGTTGGCGCCGGTATCGGTGGGCTTCCAGGAATTGAAAAACAACACACCGTTTTAATGGAAAGAGGCCCATCAAGAATTACGCCTTTTTTTATTCCTATGGTGATCTCCAATCTTGCCGGTGGGCAGATCAGTATGAAGCTCGGAGCAAAGGGTCCAAACCTTTGTCTCGCAACCGCTTGCTCGACAGGTGCACATTGCATTGGAGAAGCGGCTCAATTTATACGTAACCGCACTTGCGATATTATGATCGCTGGCGGAACAGAATCTACCGTGAGCCCACTCGCCATTGCTGGTTTTTCCGCCATGAAAGCTCTGTCTACTCGCAATGATCAACCCCGTATGGCAAGCCGACCTTTTGATAAAGACCGTGATGGTTTTGTGCTCGGTGAAGGAGCAGCTGTTTTAATTTTAGAAGATTACGAGCACGCTTCAAAGCGTGGTGCGACGATCTACGCCGAACTTTCTGGCTATGGACTCTCGGGCGACGCTTACCATCTCACAAATCCTTCTGAGGGTGGTGAAGGTGCTGCACGAGCTATGCAAATGGCTTTGAAAGACTCTGGACTCTCTCCTGAAAAAATGAACTATTTAAACGCTCACGGTACAAGCACTGCAGCTGGTGACGTGGCCGAAACAATGGCGATCAAATCTGTCTTTGGATCTCACGCCAAAAAATTATGGATCAGTAGTACAAAAAGTATGACAGGACACCTCCTGGGGGCTGCCGGCTCTCTCGAAAGCGCTTTCTGCGCAATGGCTGTAAAAACTGGACAAATACCACCTACGATCAACTTAGATAATCCTGATGATCAGTGTGACCTAGATTATGTTCCACACACCGCGCGAGAAGGCAAAATTCTCCACGCGATGAATAATAGTTTTGGATTTGGCGGAACTAACGCTTCGCTCATCTTCTCTAAAATTTAATTTTAAGATTTAATTTACTAAGCCTTGTCCACCCAGATAAGATCTTTTTATGAAAAAGGTCTTTGTTGGATCCGATCACGCAGGCTTTCAGTTCAAAACACAACTTCTTTTAGAATTAAAAAAAATCACGCAATTAGAGTTCATCGATCTGGGGAGTTCGTCAGAAGCGCGAGTGGACTATCCTGACTTCGCACATCAGGTCGCTCAGAAGGTGGCGCGAGGAGAAGGATTAGGACTTCTTATTTGTGGCTCTGGTCAGGGAATGGCGATCACCGCAAATCGTTACAAATCTGTTCGTGCCGCCATCTGTTGGGATCTCGTCTCTACTATTTTGGCCCGACAGCACAACGATGCTAACATTCTTTGTTTAGGCGCCAGACTCATACCTATGGGATTGGCTATTGAAATGGCTCGAGTTTTTTTTACAGAATCTTTTGAAGGTGGTAGGCACTCAGATCGTATTAAAAAAATGGACGGAATATCATGCTAAAAGCAACGTTGAAAAATCAAGATCCTGAAATTTCAAAATGGATTGATCACGAAATGGTTCGTCAAAAAGACGGACTGGAGATGATCGCTTCTGAAAACTATGTTTCTCAAGCAGTGATGGAAGCTCAAGGCTCTTGCCTCACGAATAAATATGCAGAAGGATATCCGGGCAAAAGATATTACGGAGGCTGTGAGTTTGTAGATCACGTTGAACAACTCGCAATTGATCGATTGAAAAAACTTTTCGACTGCGAACACGCCAACGTCCAACCTCACTCTGGCTCCCAGGCGAATATGGCCGTCTATCTCGCGGTAGCGAAACCAGGGGATACGATTTTGGGGCTCGATCTTTCTCACGGTGGTCATCTCACTCATGGTTCCCCTGTGAATTTTAGTGGCTCGATTTTTAAAGCCACTTCCTACAAATTAAATCCTAAAAGTCATCGCATTGACTATGATGACGTAAGAGTTCTCGCGAAAGAACATAAACCAAAGATTCTACTTGCAGGTTATAGTGCTTATCCAAGACAACTCGATTTCTCTAAGTTTAAAGAGATTGCCGTTGAAGTCGGAGCCACTCTTGTCGTGGACATGGCCCACTTTGCTGGATTAGTCGCTGGTGGCCAACACCCCTCTCCTATCCCTTTTGCTGATTACACCACAAGCACCACACATAAAACTTTGCGTGGACCTCGCGGCGGAATCATTTTAACTTCTGAAGCCAATGCCAAAGTAGTCAATTCTAAAATTTTCCCAGGAATTCAAGGGGGTCCCCTTGAACACGTGATCGCTGCGAAAGCCGTGTCCTTCGGAGAAGCACTAAGACCAGAGTTCAAAACTTACGCCGCCCAAGTCGTAAAAAATGCTCAAAGTTTAGCAGAATCAATGATGTCTCAAGGCTTTGATTTAGTAACAGGTGGAACTGATAATCATTTGATTCTTATGGATCTCACAAAAAATAATATTTCTGGTAAAGATGCCGAAATAGCTCTCGATCACGCCGGCATTACCGTGAATAAAAATACCGTACCTAATGAGACAAAGAGTCCTTTTGTAACAAGCGGAATTCGCATTGGCTCGCCTGCGCTCACCACTCGCGGCATGAAAGAATCCGAAATGAAAACCATTAGTCTCTGGATTGCGGAAGTGATAAAAAACTCTTCAGATCAGAAAACCCTTCAAAAAGTGCGTGGCCAAGTAAAGGAACTCTGTAGCCAATTTCCCATTTACTAATTCTCTTCAAGGAATTTTATGAATATTCTTATTTCAAACGATGACGGCATCGCTTCGCAAGGTATGCTAGGACTAGCAGATGCACTTGAAAGTCTCGGCGCACAAGTATTGGTCGTGGCACCACAATTCGAACGATCCACAACGGGACATAGCCTCACTCTTCACAAACCTTTACGCCTGAAAGAAGTTGCAAAAAATCGCTTCTATGTGAGTGGTTCACCGGCCGACTGTGTCTACATGGCAACTCGTCACTTGCTCAACAAGAAACCAGACTTACTTGTTACCGGCGTGAATTATGGAGCCAATTTAGGCCAGGACATTTATTATTCTGGAACCGTAGCCGCGGCTCGCGAAGGATCTTTTTTCGGCATTAAAAGTATCGCGATGAGCCTTTGTCTTCAATACGGTGAAGAAGTTCCAAAATTTCATTGGGAAAGCGCCTTTGAGTTTGCAAAAAAACTGATTCCCCGTTTTCACGCAAGCTCTTTCCCAGCCACACATGTGCTTAATGTGAATGTGCCAAACATCTCTCCAAAAGAAATTCGCGGGGTGAAATTTGGCGTTCAGGGTAAGCGTATTTACACAGACTCCGTTGAAGAGTGCACAGATCCTCGGGGCAAGAAATATTATTGGGTTGGTGGAACGCTCCATGGCCATGACAATCTCGCTGGCAGTGATTGCAACTTAGTGCAAGAAGGGTATATTTCTTTAACCGCCTTAAGAAGCAATGCCACTGACATTGGTCTGCTAGAAGAGTTTTCCGAGTGGGAATCTCTCAAAATTTAATCACAGTTCTTTTGATTTTGGCTGTTCTCTTGGTCAGTGGGTGTAGCAGTATGCCACCGTTTCGATCGGCGTTGAACGAAAATGCTTTTGAAAGGCCAAAAAAACAAATTCGAGCAGCTCAGACAAAATCAATTGATGCGGATGTTTCTTTTGTATGGCCAATAAAGAACGGAGTCGTTACCCAAAAGTTTCGCTATGCTCAGGGACGTAGGCGTGGACATAAGGGGATCGACATCGCCGCACCAAAAGGGACAAAAGTTTTTGCATCTCACGATGGGGTTGTAATCTATGCGGGCAAAAAATTTCGCGGTTTTGGCCAATTTATTATTGTTGAAACTCTCGATGGAGACTGGGGAACTTTTTATTCACATCTTTACAAAATGAGAGTGCAGGCAGGTCAGAATGTGCGTCAGGGCCAAGTTGTTGGAGATGTCGGGAAAACAGGTCGCGCAACCGGGTACCATTTACATTTCGAAGTACGCCACCATAAGGAGCCTATCGACCCTCTCAATGTCTTACCTTAAACTTTTTTCACGAGTGTTTTTTTCTTAAACACATTTTTCTTCTCCTCTCAAAAAAATTAGGTTACTGCTGCGCCATCAATTTTCTTTTTAGAAAGAGGAAGAATATGAACTTTTTGATCGTTCTACTGTCTACGAGTTTGACATTTTTGGTGGCCACACACGCTCGCGCTGAAATTTGTCGTTACCCCGACAACAAAGTAAAACTCTCGAGTTCCGCCCGATCTGCCTGCCTCAAGAAAATTTCTTTAACAACAGAAATATTCACTTTATTGACGCCGCAACAGCTTGCAGACGGTCCAGAAATTTTTAAAGTTAAATCTGAACCCACCTATTGCGAATTTCTTCCTCGTGATTGGTCTGGCGGAGTGAGCTTAAAGTTTTTCTGTATTCTTACGAACGCACAAGGTTTGTACTACAATACCAAACAAGAAATTGTTCCCGAAGCTAAGAGCTTCAATACAAATGAAGAACTTTTAGGTAACAACGGACAAGTATTAACAGATGCCAACGGTAAAAAGATTAAAGGTATACGCTTAAAAGTAAAATACGTTTCCGACGCTGGGACTTTTCAAGTACAAGAGCGCTTCCGTGAAGTTTTCACAGAAGTGGCTTCAACAAGAATCTTATGGGCCCTTGGCCTATATGCAGATTCTGTTTACCAGGTGGAAAAGGTCATCTGTAAAGGTTGTGACAAAAATCCCTATGTGATTAAGCAAATGGCTCCCATTGCGGGATCTAACACGTTCCTAAATGCTGGTGTTGAGTATCGTCTTGAAGGAAAAACAATTGAGCGTGGCCAAGATGAAGGTTGGGGCGTTGAAGAAATGGATGAGAACTACAACCAGTGGTCTGAACAGGGAAAGATCGATTATCAATTAGCTCTTGCAGCTCGAAATCTTCTCAATCACCACAACACTCGCGACGCAAAACAGAACACGATCAAATGTCCTAAGGCAGCTCAAAATCCTGAAACTCTTGAGTGCACAAAGCCCATCGCTCTTTATGATGACGTTGGATCCACTTTTGGAGCACCTGGAAGTTTTGGTGGAGCTCCACGTGGAGAATGGTCAAAGTTTTCTAAACACCGAGTTTTCGCCAGCGGTTGTACTTTTAAAATTGGTGGAACGGTGAACACTTTGACGAAGGCGGGCCAACAGGAATTTTTAAAGCGCGCCGTAAATTTATCTCCAGATCATGTTCGTGCTATCGTGCAAAGCGCTCGCTTTGACATTATGGACAGCTCATTCACTGGCGAAAACGCGATTCGCCAATGGTCTGAGAAAATCAACTCTCTCGTTAACGAAATAAAAACAGCTAACTGCCGATAATTAAGGCTTCGCTCTCTGGATGTAAGGATGAACTTCATACTCCAGAGAGAAAGCCTTTGTATATTTGAGTCTTCGATAAATCCAGTAGGTAGAATCAAAAGAGGAGACCAATGCAGAGACCTATTCCTAAAGCCAAAAAAGTAGTCACAAGTGGCCAAACATGAAATGTGCCGGAAACAACAGATGACGACTCTGGTTGATTAGAAAGCATGGCTCCTTGAGTAAGAATTAACTTTTGGTCTAGCTGCTGAACACGCGATTCAAGTTCTTGAATATGGGCATTTTGAGTGGTTTTTTCACGCAAAGTCGAAAGCCAAAAACCATTTCCCATGCCTGGGTATTTTTCGGTTAACAAGAGATACCACTCAAGAGCTCGATAAATATGCGGTGGAGCATTTGCGCCGGGCTTATTCCATCTGGTCCAGGCCGAAGGGTCTACCAAAAGGAGCTGACACATTTTACGCCGCGAAAGACCGAGTTGAAACCGCACCTCTTCTAGAGTCCCAATACGTGATTTCGAAACCTGGCCTTCAGCCTCGAAAATGAAGCGCTCTGAACTCTTCGTTCGCACTTCCTTTTCCAAACCTTCTTTTCGAAATTCTCCTTCAAAGTCCATCTTTTTACCCTTTATAAATATTGTGAATCACAATATTTATTTATCTTTTCACAACAAAAATAGTTGTAAATAACAATATGTAGAACTGGACCTTTTCTTTCAAATGCTGGAGTTTCGGGCATTTTGTTAAAGTATTTTATTAAAAGACCTCCATACCCTTACAAAATGATTTTGCACTGTGACTTATAGTTATAAACTATAGTGTTAAATATTTGATTTAACATATTTTTTGCAGATACAATTATCAATAATTCGCTACCTTCTGATTTTTTCGCTTTTCAAAAATTCACAAGCGCGATTGATTTATTGCGTTATCAAAAGGTGCGCCGCTCCTTTTGGTAGCAATATTGCGTCAAATTAAGGAGACAGTATGGCTACACAAAGATACGCCTTAAATAAGAACAAATACCTTCTCGAGCCCGAGCTGGAAAAGCTCGAACAAATTCTTGAACATTTTAAGGCTGAAGATCGACGAAATTGTCTGATGTTGAGTCTAGGTTTAAGAAGCGGGGCTCGGGCTCAGGAACTTTTAAATTTACGAATCAGCGATTTGAACTCTCATGACCAATCCGTTTTTATTAGAGGCATTAAAGGCAGTAACGATCGGGAAATCCCGCTTCACTCCTCGTTCTTTAAGGAACTCCAGCAGTATAACCTTTCCCAGGACTCTAAAGAGTCCAATCCTTTAATTTTCAATATTTCCTACAACCGCTTACGGCAGATTTGGGACCTTTATAGGCCCGCTCATAAAAAGTTTCACTGTCTACGTCACACCTTCGCCATACGGCTCTATAAGAAGACTAAAGACCTTCGATTGGTTCAGGTCGCCCTCGGCCACAGAAACATCACCAACACCATGATTTACGCGGATTACGTCTACTCTCAAACAGAATTAAGACGTCTTATTTTGTAAGCAAAACTCGAAATAACGCAATATTGCTACCAAAAGGAGCGGCGCACCTTTTAGCGGTTGAGGAAGGGGCGGAGTTGGAATAGATAAAACTCTTCTTGAAGGGGGTTTTATGCGTTTTTCGCGTGCTGTTTGCGCCGTATTTGCCATCCTTTTCACTTTGAGCTGCACAGACAATAAAGAGCTCCATCAGCAGCTTTCAAAAAATAGCACAAATGATTTAACAGCGCCTGCGCCTGTCGAGCCCCGTACTTTTGCGGACAATTGGGAAAAGCAAATCTGGATGAACAAAGTGGCTCAGGATCTCAGATATGGAATTGGACTATGTCGACGCGATCCTCTTCCTGAATTATTGAAAATGAATTCCTTAGAAATTGTGGATTATTTTTTGAAAGATCCGCTTTTTGCCGAAACTGTTCTCGACTTCAACATGTATTTCCTTGGATTTAAAGTCGATCAACTTCGCGTAAAAGAAACGCGCGCAGGCTTTACAGATATTTACTACGCACCTCAAGTTTTTGATACTCCAAGCGCCGTAGCCTCAGCTCAAGAGATTCTTAAAGATGGAAATTATTTAAAACTTTTGGAATACCAACAGCCTCTTTACATGCGACCGCTCTGGCGCGTGTATCCTGACGAAAAAGGCAATCCGCGCACAAGACAGCAAGTGTTTTCTCAAATGGATTCGGCGCTCGCAAAAGCCATTCAGCTAGGAGAAGAAGCGACTCCGGATAAAATCAAAATATGTGAGTTTGCTGATCAAATGTTCAATGGATACTACGAAGTCGGTTTTCATAACCTTCTGATCAATCAGATCACTCAGTCAGAAAATAATTATATTTATGATTACTTTAAGTATTGCTTCGGAAGAAACTTCCCTCTGGCGAACTTTATTGATTCCATGAAAAAACAGGCTGCCCTGATGCCAAAAATTTGGGAGCTCATTCAAATACTGGAGCCTGATGCCTATCCAAATCGCACGGTTGCCGATATCAAATCCGTTGATCCGGAAATTCTCATTGGAAAACCAACATCTATGACCATGTTTCGTAATAACTTCTGGAGGAACTTTCAAAACTCTTCAACAAACATGAATCGCAAACGTGGCGCCTACATTTTGAAACAGTTTTTCTGTGATGATCTCACTCCTATTGATATCGTGATTCCTGAAAATCATACTGGTGGCAGACACGGAGACGAACCCAGTTGTTATGCTTGTCATTACAAGCTAGACCCCATGTCAGGATTTTTTCGTTACAAAGGAGATAAAGGACGGAGCTTCAAAGATTCTTCTTATATTCTTTTTGACGACAGAGCGGACCGGGACTCGCAGTCTTATTTTGCTCATTGGAAAGCGCCCGCCAATTCGGGGCGCGAATGGAATGTAGGATATGTTCGATCTCTTCAGTTCCCAGAAAATAACGTTTACGGCGACGATCTGCCCGATCTCTTTCGCTTGATCCAAACGGCTCCTGAAGTAAAAGCTTGTCTTGTAAAAAAAATGTTCCGCTATTTTGTTTCTGAAAATCAAAATGTGGATCGAGGATATCTACAATTTTTATCAGAAGAATTTATTGAAGGCGCAAAACAAAACTCGAGCCTTGCTTTAAAACAAACCATTAGAAGAATTGTACATTCGAACGCTTATTCGCAAAACGATGCTGTGGACACTCAATGTTATGATTACCGACCAGGCGAAAATCCTGCCGGCAAACCTCCCTGCAAAGTTTCTTACTTATTGGAAAAACACTGCGCGAGTTGCCATCAGGGAGATTCTGCCGCAAAAGGTCTTGACCTTACAAAGTGGATTAAAATCGAGACAGCATGGACATTTCCTCATAAAAAATTGGATGGGACCCAAGAAACACCAAAAGAAACTTTTCGAAAAATCTCCGAACGCCTCGCGACGGCAAACCAAAACCTCCGCATGCCCTTAAAAAGATTTATTTCCCCACAAGATCAAGAACAGATCTATCTGTGGATAGAAGAAGTGAGAAGAGCACAATGATTTCACTCATCAGAATTTTTTGCCCTCTCTTGTTTATAACAATGATTTCGTACACCAGTCAGGGGCAGGGCTTAACGCTCTATAAAGGAATTTCCACTGTTAGTAAAAATCTCTCGATTCGGATTGGATCTACTCCTGACAGCATCCATCTCAATAGGTACTTAGGCGACGACATCGGTCAGCTTTTAGGCTATTGGGAAGCCGGAACCTATAGAAATGGATTACCAAATGCCACTAATTTAATGGTTTGGCATTTAGGTTTTGATAGTTTCATCACTCACCTTCTCACCACCTGTGCTGGCCACACTCTTGAGTTTTTAGATCCACAGTACAGAGAATTTCTCTTTTCGTTTTGCAAATGGCCTTCACCAGAAGTGAGAAACGCCGAAGTTCTTGAGAAATTCTGGATTCAACATATGGCTTACGATGCTCCTTATTCAGAATTTCTCTCTTGGAAAGCTTTATTTCTTTCTGAAACCTACCAGACGACCTATGCGCCAGATGCTCTTCGCGACATGTGGTTCGCAATTTTTATTAACCCTCACTTTCTTTTAAAGAAGTAGGTTCTGATGAATTTAGCAAATCTTCAGCGCCGTGATTTTTTAAAGTTGGTTCTTGCTGGCGGCAGCCAGTTGCTTTTTCCTATCTCAGGATTTTCTTATGCGAACGCTGCCACCTCCGAACCGCATTTTTTTATTCAGATGATTCTACTAGGTGGACTCGATATCAATTATCTCTTTGATGCCCGCCCACTTTCCATGACTCAAGCAAATCTCATCCAAAATTACCTCAATGAAGAACCTACCCCATGGCAAGGTTCAAATGGAGTGAGCACTCTCGCCTCTTCACTCACTCAACCCCTTAAGACTTTTCAAAATGATTTTACTTTGCTCAATGGCGTGTTCATGGCTCCCTCATTTGATGGTCATGAACAGAATCTGAATTATCTTTTAACGGGTAACCCATTCGGTGGAGATGGATTCATTCCTCATTTGAATCAAAATAGTCAGTCACGCCCTATTGACGGGATTCAAGCAGGTAGACTTTATTCTTCACCGACAAATTCAGCGAATATTGTGCCCATGGATTATGCGAGCCTCGTGGGCGTGGTCGCAAAACTTCAGTCCGGTCAAATCATCAATCAGCAACAACCTATCTGGCGTCACATCACGGAACGTTTTCTTAATTCTAGCGAAGGTACTAACGGCGGCCGTTTCACTCAGTCTTCACAGCTTTTAGGACGTAGTCTTGGAATTTCTGCAGATTTAGAAAAAACTTTAAAGCAGCTGAAACTCAACGAAGAGACAAACAAGGACCCTCACTCCTTTTTTCACCTAGCTGGAGCGCTTTTCAAAAGTCACGTGAGTCGATCCGCCATTTACATTCCGGAATTTAAAATACAAATGGACTGCCATGATGCGCCATCAGCGAAAAAGCATCCTGCTTTAGTTAAAGAAGTCGTTTCACAAATTATTTCTATGATCCAATATTTAAAGTCCACTCCTTACGATGCAACCCGCAGTCTCTACGATGTCACAACATTTATGGTGACCTCAGAATTTGCACGAACCTTGAGACAGCCTAATACGGCGATCGACAACACAGGCACAGACCACAATAACCTCACCAACACGGTACTCATGGGCGGTAAAGGCATTCGTACAGGACAAGTCATTGGGGCTTCCGATTTTCAAACAAAAGATTGGGAAATCTCTAAAGCTCATCTGCAACTGGATTCTTCTAAATTGAAAATCATGGCACAACCTTTTGACTTTACGACTTCAAAAGTTCGCACGGATCTCCCGGAATTTTTTGACATGAAAGATTATGTTTCAATAAATTCTGTTGTGAACAGCGTTTACCAACTCTTTGGAGTTTCCAAAACGAAGTATCGTACTAATGATCGCAGTGGTGCCTCTTCGCCCGTTCTCAGTGCTCTTTTGAAATAATGAAACACTAATATAGGGTCAATGAGGCTTTAAGAATTTAGTTGTTTCGATGCGCCCGTTACGATCAAAGACGCAGTGACTGTCTTAATAAGATCACCTGGTATAAATGGAATAAATCCCGCCGAGAATAACATCTCACTAGGAATAAAAAAAGAAAGTCCTGCTAATCCAAAACCAAAAACGCAAACGCTAGAAACCACTCCAAGTCCTAAACAGCTCAAGAATGTTTTCGCATAACCACAATCCGCCAAAGTTCCCACAACAAAAGAAGAAACGAGCATTCCAAGGAGATATCCCATCGTCGGTCCAATCGCGAGACCCGCTTGCCCCATCGCGAATACTGGCAAACCAATTGCTCCCACCCCCAAATACGAAATCACCGTCGCCGTCGCCATACGTCGACCTAAAAGAAGTGTCACAAGAAAAACTCCAAAAGTTTGGCCCGTGATGGGTACAGGAGTAAATGGAAGTCGAATTGTGACTTGCGCTAGAAGCGAAAGGAGACCAACACCTAATAGAACGGTGCCAAGTTGACTTCTGGTACGTGTCCCAACTTTACTCTGATTCATGAGTTGCGGGATAAGAGCGCGACTTTGAAGAGTTGCTGAAATAGACACGGGAACCTCCGAATATTTTAAATACATAAAATAACTAATATTTCTTCATATGGTGATCAATAAAAAAACTCATTTCAATCAAAAACTAAATTTCTTATTTTTTAATATCCAAACAGTTTTTTTTGGTGTGGAGTTTGCAATCGATCATTGAAATCAGTTTAACAACAATTCCTAGGGGGAATTCATGAAAAAGCTACTACTCGTACTTGCCGGAGTCGGATTACTTACATCTTGTAACGATATCGACGGGATGCTTAGCGTTACAAGTCCACTCCTCATTAAAACTAAGAAAGAACAAGTCACTCTTGCTACAGGGCAATACAACGCAGAACTCGATTACGATGAAGGCGACCGCACCATCGAATTTGAAATCAAAAATGCACGCGGTGACAAAGATTTGAAAAGCAAATTTGTTGTTCCAGCCGGAAGAAATCTTCCTCGTGAAAATGGGGAATTCACTCTGACAGCCCTAGAAATCGGTCAAGACTTTGATTTCCACGGATCTATTAAGACAATGTACTCACGATCTCAGCGTTACCGCACCACTGAAAGCTGTTCTTACCAGCGTCCAGAGCGCGTTTGTTATCAGCGTACAGACCGCTACGGCCGTGTTTACTGGGATTGCCATACTGTATACCGCACTTACTACGGTTACCGCGATGTTGAGTACCATGATGAGAGAACAGAGCGTGAAGTGGAAGCCGCTTTTGCCGCTCCAGGAAGCGATCAAACTTTAGCGCAATTTGCAGGTCAGCGTACTGATACCGAAAGAGTTTACGACTACACTGGTGTTTGTCGCTAGTTTCTATTTTTTATGAAGACCTTAATGGCCAATCTAAAACATTGGCCATTATTTTTTCAATCGATAGAGTCGGTAAGCGTTTTCTTTTACTAATTCAAAATGATTTTTAAAGAACTCGTCTTCTTGAACTCTCCATTGATAATTTTTGTAATTATGGTTGGTGTATAAAAGAAAATCAGCATCGAGAGCCCTTAAGTTTTGATAAAGTTTTTCACTGGATACTGGTTCGTGCGGAGGCCCTAAGATTGTCGAAAAATTTCCAGGCCCTACCCAATCCCCAAGATAGGTTCCATCCACATAGTAACGAGGTTTTCTGAGTAAGTTACATATACTCGGTAATCAGGCCCATTTATCTCATTGAGATACTTAATGGCCTCGTAAGCCGGAGCATTCTTCATAAGATACTTTTCTCGCGCGGCGTCTGTAAATGGAAAAGGTCCACGACCCTCAATCTTATGATAACTATAAAGTGGCGTACCGGTAATAATCCATTGCGCATAATGAGATGATCGTAAAACGGCGAACAAAAAAATTCCCTTTAAAACCATAGGACTGAAGCGATGCCATAGTTCGGGCCAAAATTTTTTGAAAAACAAAACTCCGCTCGCAATAAAAATACAATAAAGCGGAAGCGCAGGAAAAAAGTGTCGCATATTGTGAACACCTGAAAACCAAAAAACCGCATGAGCCAGAGCAAAAAAGAAAAGCCAACGGCTAATAGAAGAAACCCATAACGCCCATACCGTAAATGGCAAGAGATAAAAAAGCCAACTCGTGTAGCGCGCTTCCATGATGTAGGCCATCATTCGAAATGCCATATTATAAGGCATCTGCAAAAATGCCCAAAAACTTCGTTCGTGAGCCGTCTGCACCTCTAAAAAACCAAAAAGAGAATTCACCTCATCTTTTGACCAAAAAGTGTAACCAAAAATTTCGGGATACATGGGAAACACTGGATTTCCAATCATGATCCAATTTCGTAAATACCACGGTCCAGCTGTTAACAAAAAGCACGCTCCAAAACCCCAAAAAGCACGAAACTCTTTTCTGTACAGAGCGTAGATAAAGACAGTAGCTAATAAAACTCCCATTAAAAAAGCAGTGTTTAGCTTCACAGCGGTTGAGAACCCCGCCATGAGCCCTGCCATGAGAATCCATTCTCTCTTTGATTCTTCTAACCAATTTAAAAATGCGTAGATGGCAAATGTAGAGAAAAAAGCTGCCCCTAAGTCGACTAGAGCCGCCGTGGAGTGAAGCACCACAGAATCATTAGCAATAAACAACGCCAGAGCTATGTATGCTATGATTGGGTGAAAGTAACGTAGTCCGATAGAAAAGAGTCCTAATCCTAATACAAGACAATTAATAAACTGCAGGAGTTGCGCAGTCGTACCATTCCCGAAGGCAAGCCCAGTCACAAACTGCATGTGATTCAGCATAACAGACATGGGGTAACGAAGATGCTCCAGCAAAGGAAGGGAACCTGTTTTTAAATAGACCTTGCAGAAGAGAGATGAATAGCCACCTCATCCCAACCGAAAGCGGGATAAAGGGCTAAAGAAAACCAAGGCAATGCTGCGATTACAAGTAGAGTTAAAAATCTCCCATGCCTATGAATCCAACTTCCAAAAACCATTAAAAAATTTTTGTGATCTGTATCAGAAATAACAAGAATAGCAAAAGGAAGAAATGTCCATAGCAGAAGGCTCACAGGATGAATCAGATGAAGAAGTCCAAGAACAAAAATACCACTGCAATGAATCCCTAAACCCAAAGCATAACGAAAACAGAGTTCTTCCCAAAAGTGATGAAATTTATAGGTCCTGAGCCAAAGATAGCTCGCACAAAAACACGATGCCGTGATGAATGCGGTACTCAAGATGGCCTGTACAAGTTGCATAGCCATTTATAGCCCGACGATAGATCCAAATCTACTACAATTCATATCACAAAGCCCTTGACCTCCTTTTTACCCAAGCTATGATAGTTTTCAGTTAACACTTCTTTAAAGCTGTCAGTTTTTAAGAGGTGTTTCACTTTAACTTTTTTAGAGTTCTGATAATTCTAAAAGAAACAGAAAGGACCACCAAGATGTCAGACACATCTTTTTATGGCGACTTATATAATAAGGACACACGCTCTTCTCCTTCGGCAGCTAGAATCTCTGCCCTTACTTCCGCGGTTCAAAGGAAAACTATGAAATCGAACAAGCCCGTGGGCGCTAATGGTAATTCTGCGCCTATTTCTGAATATTTTGGTTGCTCTACATTTGGTCTCGCACAAATGCGCGAGAAAATTCCAAAGGATGCTTATCAAGCTCTCCTTAGAACTTTGGAGCAAGGAAAAAAACTTCCGCCTCAAGCCACTGAATCTATCGCAACCGCAATTAAAGAATGGGCCGTAACAAAAGGTTGTACGCATTTTTGCCATTGGTTTCAGCCGATGACGGGCCTCACAGCAGAAAAACATGACGCCTTTATTTCTATTCAGCATAACTATCATTCAGAGATCCGTGTGATCGAACGCTTCACCGGTGGGCAACTTGTGCAAGGTGAACCGGATGCTTCAAGCTTTCCAAGCGGGGGCATGCGCTCCACTTTTGAGGCTCGTGGCTATACGGCTTGGGATCCCACTTCCCCTCTTTTTATCTTAGAAGACCAGAGCGGAAAAACATTATGTATCCCAACGGTTTTTTTCGGATACCACGGACAAGCCCTTGATAACAAAACTCCACTTTTAAGATCCATTGAAGCGCTTTCTAAAGAAGCTTGTGATTTTTTAAAGTTAGTTGGGGATGTTGATGTTCGACGAATCAACACAACACTGGGCTGTGAACAAGAGTATTTCCTCATTGATAAAAGTTTTGTTTCTCTTCGCCCCGATTTGATCATGACAGGACGAACGCTTTTAGGAGCTTCTTCTTCGCGCGGTCAACAGCTTGAAGATCATTACTTCGGATCTATTCCAGGACGAGTGAAAGCTTTCATGGAAGATGCAGAACATGAACTCTACAAACTCGGTATTCCTATTAAAACAAGGCACAACGAAGTCGCACCTTCGCAATTTGAACTCGCCCCTATTTTTGAAGATGTGAATATCGCCGCCGATCACAATATTCTCACGATGGAAGTTTTAAAACGCACAGCCCTTAAACACGGATTTGTTTGTCTTCTCCATGAAAAGCCATTTGCTGGAATCAACGGGAGCGGGAAACACAATAACTGGAGTATGAGTAACGATAAGGGAGAAAATCTCCTTGATCCCGGAACAACTCCACATCAGAACTTGCGTTTTCTGGCCGTGCTCTCTGTGATTTTGAAAGCTGTGCATACACACGCGGATGCCATGCGTGCATCGATTGCTTCTGTCGGTAACGACCACCGTTTAGGGGCTAATGAAGCACCTCCAGCGATCATCTCCGTATTTTTAGGTTCTCTCTTGGATTCCATTCTCAACACCATTGAGTCTGGAAAAGTGCTTCAAGGAACAGAAAAGCAAATCATTGATTTAGGAGTGGAACAAATTCCAGATGTTTCGAAGGACTATACCGATCGCAACCGAACTAGCCCGTTTGCATTTACTGGAAATAAGTTTGAATTCCGAGCTGTGGGTTCTTCACAAAACGTCGCGGTACCAATGTCTTTCCTAAATGCCGCTGTGGCTAACACGTTTCAAATCGCAAGCGAAAGACTCAAAGAACTTTTAAAATCAAAAGGGAGTCGCGATGAAGCCGTTATCACTTTGATTCGTGAATATGTAAAAGAATCTAAAGCGGTACGTTTTGAAGGCAATGGCTATTCTGACGAATGGAAAGTGGAAGCCAAAAAACGGGGTCTTCCAATTTTGAATAGCTCCGCCGAAGCGCTCGGCGTTTTAGACGATAAAAAGACGACGGAGTTTTTGGTCAAAACAAAAGTTCTTTCGGTAGAAGAAATCCAAAGCCGTTTTCATATTGCGGTGGAACGTTATGTAAAAACCGTAGAGATTGAAATCGCGACTCTTCTCGATTTAGCCAACACTTATGTCGTACCCGCCGTTGAAAAACAACTCGGTGTTCTCTACAACACTCAAGCTTCTGTGAACTCTTCAGCTCTTAAGACCACTTATACGAAACGTGTAAAGGCTCTTGAGGCTGAGCTCGATAGTATTTTAAAATCGATTGAAACAGTTCAAGAAAAATTGGAAAGCGTGCATAAACTCAGCGATGAGTCGGCGAAGATGAAAGCTCTCGCCCTGAAGGTTCAGCCCGAAGCTCTCGAATTAAGAGCGGCGGCGGATCGCGCAGAAGCTCTCGTATCGGATGAGTTTTGGCCACTTCCAAAATATCGAGAAATGTTGTTTGCGAATTCGCTCGGCTAAGACTTTGCCGAGCAGGTAGATTCAAAAAAAGAAAAAGGCGAAAGTTAATCTTTCGCCTTTAATTTATCATCGTTTTCTTTGATGAATTGCTTAATATCTTCGGTAATTCCTAAAAGTTTTAACCATTGCTCTTTATAAAGAGTCACAGGAAAACGGCCCATTCCATAAATAGAAAGAGCTCCTTTTTCGCTCACCTTCATCGAGAGAGTACCCTTACCCATTTTTTTATTCTTCAGAGCTTCGTTCTCGGCTTTTAATTTTTCAATTTCGGCTTTTAAATCTTCTGACATATAGACCTCATCTCTGATTAAAGAATAGCAGAGGTCGCTCAAGGGGCAATGGGTTTCCCATTAAGTATAGACAATGGGCTATTTGATGAGCAGCGTAAAACAGTATTTAGCCTGGATTCTGAATGAAGTATTCTGTTCGGGATTCTGTATTTAGTATTCGGAATACCGAGTTTTCCTATTAACCACAAGGATTTGCATCGCCTTCTTCAAGGAAAAAATATTGAGGTTCAATCGGCTTCCATTGTTCGGCTTCCATTGTTTGGTAAGCTGTACCTTTTGCTCCCGTGCTCGCGTTAAAGAAATCTACGTCACTTGCATGTCCGCAGAAACTTCCGCCTCCTCCTGTCCAAGGTCGATAAACCAGAACAAGAGAAATAAAGTCACGAGGCCCTTGAAAGTATCCAATATCTAAACTTTTATAGTTATCTCCATTGAAACTAATCGGAGCTGTTCCACAACCAAATTTGGTTTGGTGCCATCCGTCATTGTCAGTGATTTGCTGCTGACCATCCACTGCAACCACAGAACCATCATCACTCAAGATACCAATTTGGTAATCTCCTGCCGGAAGTTTCAAGCGTGACTTAATATGGAGACCAAAAAACTCGGTGAGAATTTGACCGTTATTTCTAATTTTAGAGCTTCCGCTTCCGAAACCTTGGTCGAAGGTGACCGTAGGATTATTCAACTGTGAAAAGTAAATGCTGCTATTGAGAGCTGGTGTTGCAAGGTATCCCGCAAGAGAACCGCAACTTCCCCAGACAGCGAAACTACACTCTGAGGGATCTGCCCACGCATGAAGACTGGCTCTTAAGCCATTTCCAGGGGTCGTTGGCTCTCCACCGAAAGGGTTACAAATGGCGTTTGTTTGGGCCTGAGGCGGCGCTTTATCAAACTCCACTTTAGAACAAGAAGTGATGAGAAGCATACTTAGAGCTGCGAAGCCAACTCCCACAAAAAGGCCAAATTTCGTCACCTTTTTCTGCTCAGACTTTAATAGATTGATTTGAATCATATAACTCACTCCTTGCTTAGGGATTGTGCAAGGGGTGTACCGCGAAGAGACTCAGCATCGCAGTGGTTAGGACGTGCCTAGATAGCTAAACCTACCATCATCAAGTCAGGAGAAACCACATCACGATCCTCTTTGTTGTACAGCTGTATGGTTTTTTAACACGGGTCAATCCCTTCTTACCTTACACACCACTTCTCTTCAACAGAACAAGGACGACCTTTGATGTAATCCTGGAGCGCGTAAGTTTGTGGTTTAAGGTTTTTAAAGAAGACCATAAACTTACCGTGCTTATCTAACAGGATCCAGGCATCTACTGCCGTAATATTCTGATATTTCATTTGATAATATGCCGCAAGACGACCCGTACGGTGACAACCACAGTTGCAGCGAATTGCCACTTTTTTACCATGAGCTTTTGCATCTTGAATCCAACTATCAAATTCATCAAGAAACTGACCGGTTACGGGGATATCTTCATCTTGTTTCTCATTATAAATGACTTTCAAAGTAGGACACGCCGCTTGATGTTTCACTTCGTGATCTTGTGCGTTGCCACTCAGTACCATGATCTCGGTGATTCCCAATCGGCAGAACTCTTTCATATCCTTCTCATTAGGTTGGCCAGAACGATAAAAGGCAAATCCGTTATCTGTAGATTCAATGAGTTGTAGATTGTTTGCGAATAAGGTCGGCGTAAAAAAAGTAACGGCTAAAAAGATTGAAAGCTTCATCCTGAAATCTCCTCAATATTTGAATGCTTTTAGTATATCGAATGTTAGGAGGACGCTCACATTAGGTTTTTGTAATGTTGCAAAACACGACAGAAGCCTCACCTCGCCTAGCTCTCCGTCTAAGGCTATTTTGAGCCCGCTGATTGCATTTCTTAGCCTCTAGGAACTGAAATTGAATTTAATTGAAGCTGAGACTTAGCCAAAGTACCCACGAAGGGCACCTTGCTATGCTTTAGACAGGGACATCCTAATGCTAGGCTTGAAATGGACCTCTTTTATTACAGCTTATATTCCTGATGAGTTTGGAGAGATTTATGTACACTAAAATCTATTTAGGACTTATTCTGTTTTTCGGACTTGCATTTGAGGGGCACGCTCAGCAAGTTATCGTTCTACAGAGTGAACATATCACTTCTGCCCTCTCCTCACATCGTGATCCTAATTTCAATTTATCAGAATTACGTTCTCTTTACACACTTAGAAACAATACACCTCTATGGATTGTTAACGGACAGCTCTCTAGAAATGCCATGCAACTTAAGCAAATCTTCGAATCTTCCCACCAGCATGGCTTAAACCCGTCTGACTATCTAATCCCGAGAATTCAAAGTTTTTGGAATGCTAAGCAACCTGTGCCAGCTCTGGAACTCGAATTACTGCTCAGTCAAGCCGTCATTCTTTATGTATCAGATCTTTCTAACGGTCGACTACGTCCAGATTCTGTCGACAACGAAATTGATTTTCGAAAGCGGACCTTCACACATTATACTCAACTTAATAATATACTCACCAATAGCCAAAATCTCACAGCAGATCTTGAAAGATTTAGCCCACCACATCCTCAATATCAAAAATTGAAACAAGAACTGGCTCGGTTACAAGCTCTACAAAAGCAAGGTTCTTGGACACGTGTCGAAACAAAAAGAGTATTGAAATCAGGATTCACGGGCACAGATGTGGCTCATCTGAGAAAACGTCTCTTTGAAGAAGAGCACCTTTCTACCAATAACGAAAGCACTTCCTTTGATCTTGATCTTGTGAACGCAGTCAAAAGCTATCAATACCAGAATAATATGCCACAAGACGGGATTGTAGGTCCCAAAGTACTTGTAGCCCTCAACTCTTCCATAGAAAAAATGATCAATTCTGTTATTGCAAATATGGAAAAGTGGCGATGGCTTCCTGCTCAATTCGGTGACCGATATATTTTCGTCAACACCGCTCACGCTTTTATGACCTTATTCGAGAACAAAGAAGAGGTGATGAGTATGAAAGTTGTTATCGGAAGAATGCTTCGACGCACACCTACCCTCGCTGATCGCATCACTGAAGTGCGTATGAATCCCTATTGGAATGTGCCTGAAAATCTTGTGAATAAGGACATTCTCTCGAACGCAAGAAAAAACGTTCAATATTTTACAAATGAGCAAATCAAAATTTTTGACCGCGCTTCGAACGAAATCGATCCTACTACTATTGATTGGACCAATCTTAACGCAGGCTCAGTTCCTTACCGCTTCCGCCAAGAGCCTGGCGCACACAACTCTTTAGGTCGAGTAAAATTTAATATGACGAACAATCGCGCTATCTACATGCACGACACGAATCACAAAGAGCATTTCCCCATGTCAGATCGTCACTGGAGCTCGGGTTGTATCCGATTAGAAAAACCCGTCGAACTCGCACAATACCTTTTAAGGGACAAAGGCGATTGGTCAAAAGAGGAGATTCTCCAATACACCACCCGGCCGACACAAACTCAGGCCGATTTTTCTGTACCACTTACCACCCCCATGCCCGTTGTTGTGGCCTTTCTCACTGTTACTTTTGATAAAGAAGGCCGCGCCATTTACGCAAACGATGTTTACGGCCAAGATGAACGCATTATTCGAGCCTTTGAAACCGATGCTCAGGGATATCAGGACTAATTATGTTGAAACAACTTTTTACTTTCAGTCTCACTTTTTCTCTTACAACTTCCACGAGTCACTCCATGGAGTTCATGCATGATGAGATCTTAGAAGCTCAAAATGCTCCCTTATCAAAGCCAGCCTCTTCCAGCATGGGCGCACTCTTTCTTAAGGGGGAAGTAGGTTCTAGACAAAAATTCAACAGAGCTAAATTAGCAAAATGTACGGTGGCCCTTAAAGACAATTCCTTCCAAGCTCAAAGAAGCAGTTGCGATGCTCACTTTTTTATCGACGTGAATGAAACTCTAGCTCTTGAGGCCGGCTTTTATATTCTTGGTTATGAAAATTCCATTTATCCAGGTTTTATTGAAATCAAAAGCGATGAAACACAAACTATTGAACTCATAAAAATCCAAGCCCCTACGAATTCTTCAGAAACACGAATCTACGTAGACTACGCACGCTTAGAGGAACAGAAAAAACTTTATTTTGTAGCGTGGACTTTAGGACATCAGATGTTTTTACAGTCTGAATATGAATTTGGTGATTTCTATCTTACAAGTTGGCCACAAAAACCTGCAGTTCCCAGGCTGAGTTATAATTATTGTCAAGGAAAAGGAACTCTCTCAGAAGAAGCCACTCATATCTGTCGCGCTTGGAATGGCGAAAGTTTTATGGACACGATTGACCTCTTTGATTTTGATGAGGATGCCCGCTACCACCAATTCGCTGTAGGTCGTCCAGGTGGAGTGTTTCGCTACAGTCAGATGAAACATTTAGTTTCGCCGCCATTACAAAGTGATGAGTTTGCGTATGTCCTTCCAGGAAAGTACCTGGTCGTCAGTACAGATAACAAAAATCGTAAAGCCTCGAAACGAATCACTGTAGGGGTAAGCCAAGAAAACTACGGAGCTCTTGCTCCCCCACAAATTTTGAAACGTATACAGAAACCTGAGCTTACTGTTCCTGAAACCGTATTAGAACAAAATCAATCCGAAGTTGCAGTACTGCCAGTAAATCCTTGCTCAAACGCACGCATGTGGCGCACAGAAAAAAGAGCCTACTGCCGTGGCGATCAAGAAGAAGGCTGCAATCGTACCACGGCCTTAGCCTGCGAACGCCAAGTACCGTTTAATTTTTAGTGATTTTTTAAGTAATTGAGCGTTCCGGCTCATAGGTTACATTTTGTACCGGACACATAGGTTACACTTTTGGCATAGGAGGAAAGTCTATGCCATGGAAGGAGTGTAGCGTCATGGATGAGAAGTTAAGATTTATCGCCC
>JBFWOZ010000041.1:0-27235 GCA_050250255.1 Bdellovibrionales bacterium
GGGATTGATCTGACTTTGGCTCAACAAGTACAAGTGGTGCACATGTCCATCTTGGCGGGAATTGGAACCGCGGGTGTGCCAGGTGGTTCGCTCCCACTTATTATGATCTCGCTTCAACAGATGGGAATTCCCCCAGAAGCACTCGGTATCGTTCTCGGAGTCGATCGCTTTTTAGATATGTGTCGCACGACCGTGAATGTCAGTGGAGATTTAGTTATTGCTGCTCTTGTAAGTAGCGAATCTAAAAAAACTTGAGTTTTAACTTCATTGCTGATCGTCTCTCAGAGGATCAGCATTGTATTGTCCCAGATTTTTTTTCAATCGAAGAAACCAACACGTTCTCTGAAGCTTTGAAAGTACTCCAATCTTCAGGAGATTTTCAAAAAGCACGTGTTGGGCGTAATTCTGAAACTCAACTTCAAGAGACTGTTAGAGGCGATCAAATCTGCTGGATGAATTCCGAAGAGCCCTTGTTTGCTTCTTATTTCAAGAAAATGGAACTTGTTCGAAATGCTATTAATGAGAAGTTATTTTTAGGGGCTTATTCTTTAGACGCTCATTTTGTTTCCTATGAAGCCGGTGCCCATCGTGATGCTTTTTCCGCGGGCGACTCACGTCTTCTTTCAACCGTTTGCTATTTAAATGAAGACTGGAAAGACTCTGAGGGTGGGCAACTAAAGCTCTATTTAGAAAATAAAATCGTCGAAGTTTTTCCACAATCTGGCACGATGGTTTGCTTTTTTAGCCAAACACAAGAGCATGAAGTTTTGCCCGCGACCCGAGAGCGACTCAGCATTGCGGGTTGGTTTAAAAGGGCCTAAGCCTATTTATCACGTAAGGTGTGGCAGATGTGTCCACCATTTTTCTGGAAATAATCTTGATGATAGTCTTCTGCAGAATAAAACTTTGCCGCAGGCACGATTTGAGTGACCGCCTTTGTTTTGAAAACTCCCGATTGATCAAACTTCTCTTTGGATCTTTCCGCAATTTTTTTCTGTTCTTCCGAGTGAAAGAAGATGGCCGAGCGATACTGTGTGCCCTGGTCTACACCTTGACGATTTAAAGTGGTAGGATCATGTAAGCGCCAAAAATAACCAAGCAAGGTTTCGTAAGAAACCACTTTCGGATCAAATTCAATTTCGACGGCTTCCGCGTGCCCGGTCTGTCCCGTGCTGATAATTTTGTAAGTTGGATTGTCGGTTTGCCCACCTATATATCCCACGGTTGTGTTCACAACTCCCTTAATGCCTCTTAAGATTTCTTCAACGCCCCAGAAACATCCAGCGGCGAAAGTCGCTTTTTCTGTATTTGTTTTTTTAGTATTCACAGATGATTCCTTCTCGCTCGTCACCTTACTTGTCTCTTTACTTGCCGTCGTTCTTTGATCCGCGCCCTTAAAGAGAGCGAGATATTCTCCGTAACCTGCTTTTTCCATTTCCTCTAAGGGTACAAATCTCATCGCGGCAGAGTTCATGCAGTAACGTTCTCCGGTAGGGCCCGGACCATCATTAAATACATGGCCCAAATGAGAGTTGCCGTGCTTACTTCTTACCTCTGTGCGCGAAGACCATAACTTTTTGTCTTCCTTCGTTGTGATGTGATCTTTTTTGATTGGCTGAGTGAAGCTTGGCCAACCCGTACCTGAATCGTATTTATCGAGAGAGCTAAAAAGTGGCTCACCCGATACAACATCTACATAGATACCGGCACGTTTATTATCCCAATAGGCGTTGGCGAAAGGACGCTCGGTGCCTTCGTGTTGCGTCACGTAGTACTGCTCGTCGCTCAGTTTCTTTTTGAGTTCCGCTTCTTCTGGTTTTTTATACTTCGTTGAATCTGATGCCATAATTACTAAGGAATATGGGCTCAAAATGAAAGAAATCAAGAGAAAGAGACGAAATACTCGCATGAAACCTCCAAACCAATGCAATCAAGAAGCATAAGCTGTTTGATAGAAAAAAAACGATGAATTCTTCCGGTACAAAAAATCTTTATTCCAAAATAAATCACGAGGAAGAAAGTTCTTGCCTGTTAGGCGCCAATTGTTAGCGTGAATCATGATGCTGATGTCCATTTCCAGGAAAGTAAAGTTACTCGCGATTTTTGCATTCTTTTGTCTTCTTCCTATCTTACTGTCGCTCATGGTTGAATGGTCAAGAATTCATGGTTTTTGGGGTGGGATTGTCTTTTGGCTCAAACATGGGCCCCAAGATCCAATTTTGCTCGCAGCAGAAATTGATTTTTTAGCGTTTATGACAATTGTAGGCCTGCTCTTGTTGAAAGATTATTTCTCTCTTCGGGGGAAAATCGGTGTCATTTTTGCCTTCTGGTGCGCGCTCTACATTTTATTTCCTTCTCTCGGGATTCTCTCTTACATTTTCTATTTAAGACCCTCAAAGGCCCTTAAATCGGGGCTCCCTTACTAAAAGTCCTGGTCTTGACGCTTCGAAAATTTGGGTGTGAACTTAGGGTGTGTACGGCAATTTCCTTAGGGTTTCGTTTGTTTTAATGGAGAGAGACCAAGGCACGACGACGAAAGACTGGCCAAAGTCAATTCGAGGAGGAAGTAACGCGGGGATCTCTCCATTAAAACAAACCCGGAGGGCGTCTTTTATTTGTCTTTCTTCATCGTTGCTCGTCGTCGACGTAGTTTAAACTATGTCTCCTCCTCGGCGCCTTGAAGAAAGACAAATAAAAGGCGCGAAACCCTAAGGAAATTGCCGTACACACCCTAAAAACACGGATGAAGATGTCCCACGGAGGGGAATTTTGTCACAAGCGATAGAACAACGAGATGTTTTAATCGTCGGGGCTGGTATTGCAGGCCTTAGCCTAGCAATCCGTCTTAAAGAAAGCGGACTTAATCCCCTGCTCATCGAAAAGCAAGTGGGCGTTCGCAATCAATTAAAGGGAGAGTTTTTCCAACCTAAGGGTGTCGAACTTCTTTCAGAGCTCAACCTGCTTTCTTCTTTTTCTGCTGAACACATTCAAGAAATTCATCAAATTCACCATAACTATGCGCACCCTATTCTTAAACATACTCTCTCATTTTCTACGCATTTTGATTCCTATCGACCCAACGTCTACGGGCTTATCTGTTTGCACGAAGATATTCTTCTTTCACTTAGAAAAAGATATCAATCTCTAGGCGGCGATCTTCATGAAGGCTGTCACGTCGTAGATTTGGATGTTCTCCAAAATGCAACTCTTTGCACACTTTCTTCAGGAAAAATAATTAAGACGAAGATCTTTGTGGGATCTGATGGCCGCTACAGCACGACTCGAAAAATGGCCCAGATGCCGGTCGTTGATGTCGATTGTGATCGAGTCATGGTTGCGACCCTTATGCCCGACGTCAACATCTCTGAGGGGGTGTTTTATACCGAAGAAATTCCGCAAGGAGTGATCTACGCGTTCAAATACAAAAATAATTTGAGCCGTGTTTATATTTGTTTTTTAAAAGAGGAACTCGCTAAAGCCACAGCCCAACGTGAAGCTTTTTTCACGGAAAAAATCAAAGACACAAAGCTTTTTGCGCAGAAAAAAATTGTCTATCAAGAGCCTATTTTGTTTATGCCTACTGTAGATACGATGTTAGCCAAGCGCTCACGTAAAAATGCGGTATGGATTGGAGACGCTGCTGGAGTTGTTGACCCGCTCGCAGGATATGGACTCACACTGTCTCTCCAGGATGCCCAAGAGCTTGCCGAGACCATCATTACCAACTTAGCCGATACGAAGAACTTGGAAACCCACCTTGCTCACTTTGCCGCAAGTTCTCAGAAGCGTTATTTACATGCACGCTACATTGGGCTTTGGGTTGCTACACTTTTTATGGGCTCTCATCGCGCAGGAAGACTTGCGAAGTGGCGTACGCTCTCGCAAGTGCGTAAGAACGCAGAACTTCAAACACGTCTCTTGGGGCTTTTTTCAGGTTTTGATACCAACCCATTTCATCTCCATGACATTCCTTACTACTTAGGGCTGCTACCTAATATGATTCATGAGAAAGTAGATGGGTTTTCGATCATGCAAAAAATGAGTCTTGTTCAAAATTATATTTTAACAACACCGTTTGAAGTGAAAAAAACTGAAGTCAAAAATAAGTTCATTGAACTTATCACGCGAGTTTAAAACCAATTGTAGTTAAAACTAATACTCACCCGATCTTGTTCGGACATATTCTGCTCAACTTCGTGTCGAAGCCAGCTCTCAAACAGCAAAACATGGCCGTTTTGTGGAAGAAGCTTATAGAACCTTTGATTCTCTAACTTGGCAGACGGCTTACGAGGCACGGAACCCATAAAACATGTCATTCGTGGGTCTTCAAATTTTATTTTGCTGCTTTTCTTTTCGACCTGAACATAGAACGTTCCACTAATAGACGAAACCGGATGAAGATGGAGGCTATGGAAAGTTCCTTTGGGCACAATGTTCACCCATAAATTAGTCATCTCAAGCTTGTGATTCTTCACATCCATATCTAGGGTGTTCGCAAACTTTTTCACGTGTCGATCAATTTTGTTTTTTAGATTTTCAAACGTGGAAGAGAAACGAAATAGCTCCGACATACTAGAATAAGATGTGTAGCCACCAGCATAATTGGATTCAGACCACTTTCTACCTTTTTTATCATAGTCACGCAGCTGATAACATTCCTTAAGGAGTTGCTTTTGCAAACTGCCCGAAGCTGAAGTTAAGTTTTCGTAATAAACATGTGTTGGAAAAAGTTTAGTTATCATGATTCTTTTCTTTTTGGTAAGTTATGCAGAACGCGCTCTGCAGAACATTTTAATACGCACTATTTAGGAATGTAAATGAATTCGATTTTAAAAAGCTGGGGATGGAATGATTTCTTTGAAAGGCAACTCCAAGAAGTTCTCTTGGAGAACTCCTCAGAGGTCCTCATTCCCGCAAGAATTACTGGTGAAGATCGCGGACAATATCGCATTGTGGAGCAAACTGGAAAATTGTCGATCGCCGAGCTGAAAGGCGCGCTGAAGAAAAATGGAATTAAACCTACCGTCGGAGATTGGGTGTTGGGTAGTGCATTGCCAGGAACTGACCGCATGCTCGTTACACACTCTCTACAAAGACAGACAAGCCTTGTACGACGAGAATCTGGCCAAGAATACAAATCGCAAGATCTGGCAGCAAATGTAGATTTAGTTTTCATTGTCACCTCCGCTAACTCAGATTTTAACCTTCGTCGAATAGAACGGTTTTTAGCCTTGATTGCTCAAGGTGGAGCTCAATCTGCTGTTGTGCTTTCAAAAACAGATTTAGCGGAAAACGTGGATTCCTTTGTGGATTCGTTAAAAACATTAAGAATGAAATTTCCGATTTGTCCGGTGAGTTTGGTGGAAAACTCTGGATTGGAACGAGTAAAGGAGCTCTGTCTCCCTGGTACAACCGTGGCTCTCATCGGTGCATCTGGGGTTGGCAAGTCTTCGCTCGTAAATGCTTTGGGCGAAGCCAATTTTCAAGCCGTGAATCCCATTCAAGACAATGAGAAAGGACGGCACACCACAACGGGCCGCTCGCTTTTTCTCTTACAAAGCGGCGTTTGTCTTTTAGATACACCGGGACTTCGTGAGGTAGGACTGTGGGTGAATGAAGAAACCATTGAGAACTTATATGCAGATATTACGCAAATGAGTTTGCAGTGTAAGTTTACGAATTGCCTCCACGAAAAGGAGCCGGGCTGCGCGATCCAAAGTGCCATTAACAGTTCGCAACTTACGCAAGAGCGGCTAGAGGGCTACAGAAAACTTCAAGCAGAGGCTCGATTTTTTGAAAGAAAAGTGAACAAAGCTGCGGCCACTGAAGAAAAGAAGACGTGGAAGAAAATCCATATGTCTATGAGGGCGAAGAAAAAATTAGAAGAATAACTATTTGGAAGGGCTCGTCGATTTCCATTCTTTGGCAACAATCAGACGCGCTCCCTTTTTAAAGGTGATGTAATTCCAGGCCCACTGAATAAAAACAAAAAATTTGTTTTTAAAACCTACCAGATAAAAAATGTGAACAAAAAGCCAGGCCGCCCAAGCAATGAAACCGGTAGCCTTAAATTTTCCAAACTGGAGAATGGCTTTGCTTTTTCCAATGGTCGCCATACTTCCCTTATCAATGTATCGAAACGGGAGCTGTGTCCTTCCACGGATTTTCAATAAAATATTTTTAGCTACGTGCTGGCCCTGCTGTATCGCGACCGGCGCAAGACCCGGAAGCGATCCTCCATTTTCAAAGGGAAAATGAGCCATGTCGCCAATCACATAAACGTTTTCGTGACCTGGAATATTTAATGTTGGCTCTATCGTCACGCGACCCATTTTATCTAACGGCGTTTTTAATTTTTTACCGAGACTTGAAGGTTCCACACCCGCTGCCCACAATACTGTATTGCACTTAATGAATTCGTCCTGGAGATAGACTCCCTCGGGAGTCACTTTTGTGACTCGTGTGTTGGTCCATACCTGTACGCCCAAAGATTCTAGATCGCGCGTAGCTTGTTTTGCGAGTTCGGCATCAAACGCCGAAAGAATTCGTGGACCCGCTTCAATCAAAATGACACGAGTCCGGGAAGGGTCAATGTAGCGGAAATCTTTTTCAAGGGTGAATCGGCTGATCTCGGCGATGGCACCTGCGAGCTCCACTCCCGTAGGTCCACCTCCCACAATGATAAATGTGAGAAGAGCTTTTTGTTTTTCAAGATTTTTTTCTGTTTCTGCAAGTTCATAGGAAAGCAAGATGCGCCTGCGTATTTCTGTTGCCTGCTCTAATGTTTTTAAACCTGGAGCCAGCTCCTCCCATTCCACATGGCCAAAGTAACTGTGTTTTGCTCCACACGCTAAGATCAGAAAATCAAAAGGCAGGAGCTCTCCGTCTATCGCGATTTTTTTGTTTTCTTTGTCGATGTCTGTGACGTTTCCTAAAATCACACGTGTATTGGAAAAATCTGAAAGTTCGGCACGAATCGGAACAGCGATCTCTGCGGGAGAAAGTCCGGCCGTGGCAACTTGGTAAAGTAATGGTTGAAATAGGTGATAGTTACGACGATCAACCAACGTGACAGAGACTTCTTTAGCACGACCTAGTTTCTTAGCAGCGTTAAGACCTCCAAAACCACCACCAACGATTATGACCTGCTTTCTTTCCATACGGGATTTATGACACGCCTTTGCTCTCTAGACAACCGTCTAGAAAGATTTCTCCTGGGAAATTCAGTTGTATTCTTCTTATAAAAATCTAGACTTTTATTCTCAACAAAGGAGAAACACATGAAATTATTAATTTTAGCAATTGCTGTCGCTTTTGCGATGCCAAACGCTATGGCGGCAAGCAATGCAGCTTGTACCGCAGACGAAACCTACAAAGAAGTCACAAAAGCAGAGTTACAGAAATGGGTGGCAGAAAAGAGTGTATTTACAGTTGATGCCAACGGTAAAAAATCTTTCGATAAAACCCACATCGGTAACGCTATCGACTATAAAACTTTGAAGTCTGAAAAAGGCTCTCAGGATGCATTTGCAACTCAACTACCTAAGGACAAAAATGCATTGATCGTCGCTTACTGTGGTGGCCCTAGCTGTGAAGCTTGGAAAGAAGCTGCAGAGGAAGCTTGTAACCTTGGTTACACGAATGTTCGTCATTTTAAAGGCGGAATCAAAGCCTGGACGGACAAAAAATGGCTCGATAAAAAGATTTAATCTCGTTTTCGAATCTAAGACCTCCCTCAATTGTATTAGAGGGGGGTTCTCATAGTAACTGTGCTGCCTAGAGGCTTGTCTTCTGTAAAGAAGTCATCCTAAAATAGCCTCATGAAAAATATCTTAGTTTTATTTTTTGCCGCTTTTTTTTCTCTTCCAGCTCATGCCGATATTCTTATTGAGCCTTTTGCTGGATATTCCATTGGTACCATTTCTTACAAAACAGCCGACACCGTCGTACCTGCAGGCGCTACCGATTCAGGTACACTGAATGGTCTTACTTACGGAGCACACGTGGCTTACGTTTTTCCTACAAGAATTTCTTTAGGCGCGGCTTACGAGATCAATTCTGGAACCAAGAAATGGAGTAGATCCAACGCTGATACAGATGTCTCCCAATCTACTTTGTACGCGATGGGTGGATTCTATGCTCCTCTTGGCCTACGAGCCTATGCTGGGTATGGATTGAAGACAGAAGAGAAAGATACCATTAGTGGCGCAACCACTTCTTATACAGGAACAGCTATCAAATTAGGAGTGGGTTACGAGTTTCTACTCATGTTTGCGTTTAACTTAGAATACGTGATGTATGACTTAAAGAATTTGAGTGCCTCTGGCACCGATATGCCTGTGACTGATCTATTTTCTGAATACAAGTATTCAGCGGTACGTCTTGTATTGAGCGTTCCTATTCAATTGTAAAGTAGAGTGTCCTTTGAAAAAAAGCTTCTTTTCCTTTGTTGCATTCACCGAAGCTTTTTTCTTGGGCCAAATTGCGTTCGCAAAACATGTTCCTCCTCCCGACTACGATCCAACAACCACCGAAGCTATCCACAAAGAAGTGAGCACTCGAGTCAACGACTTGGCCGAATCCATTGATTTCTTTTTTAGCGAAAAGAGGGCTTTGGATAAACAAAACAGAAGCACTTTCATTATTTCCCAAACACAAGAAGTCCCTCAGAGCGGAATTCCTCCCACCAAAACTTCTGTCTCATTAAATTTACGACTGGTTACTTTAGAGAAAATGGGCCAGGAAGTGGGCGAGGCGTTTTTGGGTATTGAAGATCAAGAAGAATACCAAAAAGATCCACGTCATTACCCTGACGTAACACCTAATGAAAAAAAATCTCCGCTACCTAAACAGAAGAAGGAAGTTAAAAAAGCCCCTTCTTATCCTTGGCGAGTGACATTAGATCAACTCGTCATGGGCAAGATTCCTCCCGGATATATTGCCAAACTGAGGACAACGAAAGATTTCGAAACTTTTGGACTTATCAGTCACTTTCAACATGAGTTTGGTTACGATACAGACAATATTTGGACAACCAACATTTCCTTTATTACGGATCGACAATTGAATACCAAATGGTTAGCCCGATGGGCAAATGAAGCGAATTGGTTTCTTGACCGATATACCGCAGGCTCTTCGCACGGTCCGACTTTTGTTCATAATATTACACCGCGCATTTATATGTCATATAACTTACGACTCAACACCACGCTTTGGGATCGAGTCCTATTTACAAATTCCTACTCACTAAATGTGATTTTTCGACAAGATATTTATGGTGGGTGGATTTTCTTCAACGTAGAGCCTTCTCTCACCTGGCCTCGAGATCGCGATTACCAAAGGGTATGGAATCTCCTACTGAGAGCCGAAGCCATTTTTGGCTAGATCGCCAAACTATTCGTTCGTGAGTTCGGTCCATCGCGCGTAGAGACGATCAATTTCTTTTTGTGCCAGGGCCATTTGCTCAGTTAACTCCGTTAATTTTTTTGAGCCAAAAGCATTTTCTGGTAAGGCGGCTTGCTCTTGTAAAAGCTGAAGCTTTTCTTCCGCTTTTGAAATGTTCGCTTCCATGTTATCGAGATCGCGCTGATCTTTGTAACTCAACTTTTTCTTTTTCACTGAGGCACCTGATCCTGCCGCTGACGAAGCTTGATTTCTCTCCATCTTTCGAAGCTGATCTTTTAAAATTTTCTGTTCTGCATCCCAGTCTTCCCACTGCTCGAGGCCCACCATACTGGTAAGCGTCTTCTGACCTTTTTCATCGATTCCAAAAGCCAAAATTTTATTAGTGATTTGATCGAGAAAAAACCGGTCATGCGTCACTAAAAGAATCGCTCCGTTAAACTCCTCCAACACCCCCGCAAGAGCGTCCAGAGTTGCCATATCTAAATCATTTGTTGGTTCATCGAGCACAAGGAGATTGGCTTCTTGTAACATGAGGCGAGCGAGGAGGAGCCGGCTCTGTTCTCCCCCAGAAAGCTTTCTTACTTCAAGATCCATTTGATCATAGGCAAACATAAAGCGAGTCAGATAACTTTTCACGTGCACATCTGTGCCCGCGTAACTCACCTTATCTCCGGTCGGACAAATCGTTTTTAAAACGCTAATATTAGGATCTAATGTTTCACGATTTTGCTCGAAGTAAGAAACTTTTAGTTTTTCCGCATGAAAAACCTGACCCATGTCAGGAGTCTCCTGTTTTGTGAGAAGCTTGATTAGTGTAGATTTGCCGCAGCCATTAGGACCCATCAGTCCGATTCGACTCTTTGGAGAAATAATGAGATCTAATGTGGGAACAATGACTTTTCCCTCGTAGGACTTCTGTATACCCTTGGCTTCAATCAATTTTTTGGGAGCCTTCTCTGTCGAGAGAAAATCTAAACGTACAGTTTCACTGCGATTTCTTTTTTCCAACTCACCAACGGTACCTTGTAGCTCTTGAGCACTTTCAATGCGAGCACGCTGCTTGGTCTGCCTTGCTTTTGCCCCCCGTCTGAGCCATTCCGTCTCTCGACGAAGGGTGTTTTTGAGTTTTGTTTCGAGTTGCTCCTGAGCCGCCATCAAATCTTGTTTTACATCTAAAAAGGTTGCGTAATCGCCACTCACACTCAAAAGCCCGCTGGCATGGCGGCGGTCTACTTCAATAATACGATTGGAAATTTTCTGCAAAAACAAACGATCATGCGTAATTGTAAGTGTGGCAAATCGTGCTTGCGACAAAAGTTTTTCAAGCCACAAAATACTTTCAACATCGAGATGATTTGTTGGCTCATCCAGTAAAAGTAAATCTGGATTTCTCAAAAGCTCACGAGAGAGTGCCACTCGCTTTTTCCATCCCCCTGACAGTTGAGACACGGGTGTGTCCTCAGGAAATTGGGACAAATCGAGTTTCGCCATCAGTTCTTGAGCTCGCGCGATTTCACTCCACTCATCAGGATCGGTAGAGCCCTCGAGCACTGTAGAATAAATTGTAGCCTCTTTGGAAAAGTGAGGTACCTGCTCTAAAAAACCAACACGCAAGCCTTTTTGTAGAGAGAGGCGTCCAGAGTCTGGAGAAATATGACCCGCAAGAATTTTTAAAAGTGTCGATTTCCCAGCGCCATTAGGTCCAATAAGACCGATTCTTTCACCAGCTTCAATAGAAAAAGAGAGGCCCGAAAATAGAGGACGAGAGCCAAAGGATTTACTCAACTGTTGCGCGCCAATAAGTATCATGATGTACACATACATCAAATTCTTTGCATTTGGAACCTAGCTGTACGATATTCTTAGGATATGATTAGCACGCATATTTTAGACACAAGTCAGGGTTTACCAGCCTCTGGAGTCACCGTTCTCTTGGAGAAAAAATCGGGTGCCTCATGGTCTCAAATTGCTGAAGAAAAAACGAATGACGATGGCCGCATTGTTTTCAATTGTCCCAAAGAAGTAGCGGTTTACCGCCTCACGTTTCAAATTGAAGCTTATTTTAAAAAGCAAAAGATCGTTCCATTTTTCATGGACGCTCCCGTCGTATTTCATATTACCAATACAGAGAGAAAGTACCACATTCCTCTGCTCTTAAATCCGTATGGGTATAGTACATACCGAGGCAGCTAGCCATGTCTCAAAAAACAAAACCTTTTTTTGATATTGAATATTATCACGACTACATTTCTCCTTCTTTAGCCGAACACCTTTTAAGCCAATCAAAAAAAAATAGCCAGGTGCCTGATCTTTCTGAGATCGGTACGGGTGGGGGGCTTGAAACCCCAGAGGCCCTTCAGTTTTTGGTTCAGCTTTATGAGGCTATTCAAGAAGATTTAAAATCAGCTCTCGAGCAGCGCGTGATAGACCGAAAATTTATCGATGAGCGTGTGTTTGCCTGCAGTGAATTTAACACCAAACTCAATCGCGAAATCACTGATGAGAATCATCAAACCATACTTGGCCTAGAAGACGCAAAAGGCCGCATCGTCATAGGGCCAAAAAACCAAAACTACTGTCAAAGCGGTGGTCAACCCGTAGCGCCGATTCCTTCTTTTCTACAGGGACCACATGTGACTCTGTTTGGACCACCTGATAGCGCAAAGATGGCCGTGAACGCCATGAACTCTTACCACCGCAAACTAAAAAACGAGCCCCAGATTGTTGAAACGCTTCTCCGCTCTCAAAAAAGCGTTCCTAAATGGGGTGCCGATGATGAAGACTCCAAAACACCTTTGCGCGCAGACCTCGTGGATGCCGCTGTTAATTTAACGGCATGTTTTGAAAAGACTCTACGGCTCGAAGAGGGTGCAAAAAAATATGAACTCGCGGAAGATCATTTGGCCTTACCCATCAAACGATTTCCCGGCCTAGCGCTTCCCTGTACGTTTCTTTTTTATAAAAAAAATCCTATTCCGCTTCATCTCTATGATTTTGCTCTTCATCTTTTCCGAAACTGGAAGAACCCTGAAGCTCTGGTGTTTTATGTTCCAAAACTCGAAAACGAAGAAGAGGCGAAGTACATCCATAAAATGATTTCTGTGGCTGAGGGTTTAGTTAAAAAGAACAATCCTTCCTACCAGCTTGGAACAGTTCGCCTCATGATTGTTCTGGAAAATCCTCGTGCGATTTTAAGAACTCACGAAATCATGGATGCGCTATATCCCTATTTCGTTGGCGCCTCACTCGGTTGGCATGACTACCTCGCCTCGACCGCAAGACTCTTTAAAGAAGATCGTCATTACCGCATACCCGTAAAAGCAGATCCTGACATCGTGATTAAATACATTAAGGCTTCTCATCTTCTACTTGCAGATGTGGTCGGCTCACGTGGTGGAATCAAAGTCGGTGGCATGTATGGCATACTTCCTCTCGACAACGAGTTGGAATCTGCTTCTTTTCAGCTCACGTTAAAAGGTTTTTTCAAAGACGTTCTTGTACAAATGAAAAGAAACCTCACGGGATTTTGGGTTGCCCATCCTGATTTTGTAAGAATTGGTCTCGCGATAGTTGAAGGTTGGAGACTTCATAAAAATGGTGATTCAGAACCGCTTTTTCAACTCGTAAAGGGTTTTTTAAATTCTCATTATCAAAAAGAAGTCATTGAATACATTCAAGCCTCTGATATCGAAGGCCTTACTAAAGAGAATGTGAATTACGTTCGTTCTCTCATTGTTGCTGATATTAAAGAGTCTGATTTTATCGCCAACAATCATCCCGATGAAATCCGCTATAATGTTTTTCAGTCACTTCAGTATCTGACGGATTGGCTCAGTGGAAATGGTTGTGTCGCACTTCCCGCCACCATCAATGGGATATCGGTTCGAGTGATGGACGATTTAGCGACCGCAGAACGTTCACGGTGGGAAGTGTGGCATGAAATCTATCATGGCCGTTTTTCTGTCGAAGATTTTATTCGTATTGCCCATGAGGAAATGACCTTCATTCGTAGAGACCTTTCCCATGAACAAAAGATTGTTCAGGTGAAGTGGAATGAGCAAACCTCAAAGTGGTATCCCATTGCATTTAAACTCATGCTGCAGTTAATGACCAATCCTAAGCCGGTCGAATTTGCGACGGAACTTCTCATGCCTTTTACCGTAGAGTCTGTTCGTAACTCTCAAGATCCATGGGCCGCGTTACAAAAAATGGAAGAGTCAAAGTATGAGCTACCAGAATATGTTGAACGTCTGAACTATTTTTTTGAAATTTGTGGTTCTCTTAAGTTTGCAAAACCGATGGCATTGGCTACGGCTCTAGATCCTAATATGGCACAAAAAATCATCTCGAGCTTTAGAGTCGAAGATATTGTTGATGCTGCCTCCTTCCACGGCAACATTGGAGAAAATAAAAAATCTCTTGATCACGTGGCCTCCAAAGAACAAGGGCTTGTTTTAAAAGAAAGTGAAGCCGTTAAAAATGAACTTTTGAATTTAGGAAATAGCTACTTATCAAAATTTGGATTCAAGTTTTTGATTTCTGCTAAGGGAAAGAGCGCCGAAGAGATTCGCACTCAACTCATAAAAAGATTAGGTGGTTCTCTCGAGCAGGAAATAAAAAATGCTCAACATGCGCTCTGGGAAATTTCTCAAAAACGTTTAACTGAAAAGCCTCTCAACCAGCTCATCGAAAAAATAGAGAGGCTTAGAAAAAAATATGACGTGTGCGGCGCGAATGTGGCCATTAATTTTATGGATCATATTCAAGCCTTGTCCTTCGGTGAGCGCGCTAAAGGTCAACCCAATGACATCCATACGCATTATGAGCTAGCCTCTCTCAGCAAACCACTCTCTGCAGCTTTTGCTCTCGAATTTTTTAAAAGAAAAAATATTTCTATCAATACGCCAGTCAATCAGCTGTTTTCCCAAACGAAATCCTCATTCAAACTCACTTCAAAACAAAATCCAAGTTGGGCAGACAGCGTAACAATCGAACATCTTTTGAGTCACTCGGCTCTTAATATGCATTATGTAAATGGATTTGCGAGCGAACCTCCTCCAACCATTGATATTTTAAAACATCCGGAGCAGTACGGTTATGAGCCTATTGATGTCATTCACTCTCCTGGCCAAGTATTCAGTTATTCTGGAGGGGGTTTTCTTGTTTTGGAGCATTTGATTCAAGCTCTAGAAGGTAAGGCGCTTCAACAATCAACATTACAATTTCTAGCATCAATGGGGCTGCTGCAGACAAACTTCTATCCTGAAAAACTCGAGGATTCTCCTTTAGCTACGGGTTATTTTGATTCCGGAGAAGCTGTTAAAGACCGCGCACTTTTGTTTCCCGCGTTTGCGGCTGGGGCCATCGGTACCGCTCAAAATATGTCTGCCTTTTTAAATATTCTGACAGAGGCTTACCAAAACGTAAAAGGCTCCCTTGGACTTTCTCACGATACCGCACGCTTAATGCTCAAAGGGACGGATAAGGGCTGCAGAGAGTTCATGGGTTGTGATATGGGGCTTGGTATTTTCGTTACCAATGCCGGAAAAAACAAATGGGCTCTTCATCAAGGCGCCAACGAAGGTTTCCGATGTCTCTTTTTACAATGTTTTGACGGGCCTGATCTTGGAAAGGGTTTTACCCTACTTTGTAATGCCGATAATCGTGGCGTACTCTTCATTGCGGAAGCTGCGCAAGAAATTTTAAAAACTCTTCAAGTACAAGGAATAAGAGAAGAGGCGTTTAAGGTTGATTTTGATTACCAAAATTTGCCGCAAGCACAAATTGTAAACCTCGGCTACAAAGAACTTCTACTAAGTGCCTTTGAACCGCTTCTGCCTGAGAAAATCATTGTCAAAGGGCCAAAAGATCCTCTTGCTGCCTATAATAAAATTCTTGGTGCTCAAATTATTTTTGCAAGTGACCAAAAGTTCGCGCGAGCCGAAAATTTAATGAGCGATCATTTTCCTATTTTTGACCCCGAGCTTTTTGGTTGGCAGGGAAAAATTATGGATAGCTGGGAATCTGTAAGACATAATTATGCAGACTACGACAGACTTCATTTGCGTCTTGCTAAGCCAACTCAAATTCATTACGTCAGCTTCTCTACAAAATATCACGATGGGAATCAGCCTCAATTTGTGGGCCTCTCCGCTCTTAAAGAAAAAGAGGAGAAGTGGGTTGAACTCGTCAAGAAGACATCCATGGCAGGACACGCACTCCTCCAAATGCAGCTTCCAAAAAGCGACAGCGTGTATTCTGAAATCAAAGTGGATATGTACCCAGATGGAGGATTAAGCCGCCTGGGCATCTACGAACAACTGCCCACTGAAGTCCTCGCGCAATTTCAATCGACAGAGACTGCGAAAAGTATTCGGTTCTCCGATGTCATTCCAAAAACGTTAAAACCTCTGACTATTTCTTATTCTCCAACATCCGAGGAAATCACAGAGAATTATCGTCGCGTAAAGTTTGATATCGATTACGCGAGCCTTGCCTTTGGTGGCTCTGTTGTATCCGCAACAAATGAACACTATGGGCCTGCTGCTCAGGTGATTTCTCCTTTCCCACCTATCAATATGTTTGATGGGCTAGAGTCTGCTCGAAGCCGAACTCGTGGTCATAATGAAGAAGTCGTCGTGAAGTTAGGGAAAGAAATTAAAATTGAGCGTATTGTTTTAGATTTTCAATTTTTTGTGAACAACAATCCCCTTCAAGTCAGTATCGAGGCTTTACAAAACGGAAAGTGGAAAGAAATTGTTAAAAAGACAACCGTAAAAGCATTTGCCGCAAACAAAAAAGAATTTTTAATCCACGACTCTGAAAAGTCGGAACAAATAAAAGTACGCATTTATCCGGATGGTGGGATTAACCGCATTCACGTCTATTGAAATTTAAATTCTTGATTGAGCCACTGGTGAAAACGCGCACGCTCTTCATCAGTCATCTGAGTTTTGTTTCCGAGGGGCATTATTTTTCCCACTACAACTTGCTGATAGATTTTGTCTGCCACAGAGCGAACTTGTTGTTCTGTTTCCAGCACGACACTCTTGGGAGTGACTTTAAAGATATCATCGGTTGGATGCTGACTATGACAGCTCAAGCAGCGCGTTTCAATAATAGGTCGGATTTGTTCAAACGTTATTGAAGCTGCACTGGTCTTTGAAAGAGCTGGGGCCCCCGTCATCCATACGAGGGCTGCAAGCCCCATGGCCGCTGGAAATAAAACCCAACGCTCTACTGGATTTTTCGTCACCATAGCATGCCGTGTGCACGCACCCGAAATGGTCAAAAGAATAAGCAGAAGCCAGTTATGTGTATGATTATAAATACTCGGGTAATGGTTGCTCAGCATGATGAACAGTACTGGAAAAGTAAAATAGGTGTTATGTACAGAACGTGTTTTTGATTTTAAGCTCACCGAATAATCAGGCACCTGTCCTGCTTGCGCCTCTTTAATCATTTTAGACTGGCCGGGCAAAATTCTTACCCAGACATTTAAAAGCATCATGCTACCAAAAATAGCCCCTACTTGAATGAAGGCCCCACGTCCACTGAAGAGGGAGGTGTTGAGAAAAATCATTCCTGCGAAAAAGAAAATGGAAAGCACCACACTCACAGCTTTTGATTTCATGAACCTTTCGTTCCAGATGAAATCGTACATAAGCCAAGAGCCTGCAATGATCGCCAAGCTCAGTGCGACGGCTTGGCCTTGAGTCCACGGGTGTACCTGATGGTCGATCAGAAGGCTGGCCCCTCGCAAGTAATATAGAAAAATGAGAAGAAGAAAGCCCGTGACCCAAGTCAGCGTGGCTTCCCACTTAAACCAATGCAGAATCTTTGGAAGTTCACCGGGATAGATTTTTCTCTTTTCTACTTGGTAATAAAATCCGCCGTGAACCATATAAAGTTCACCTTCCACATTTTTTCTTGGTTTTTCAGGGGGTAAAAAGCTGCTATCGAGCCAAATGAAATAAAAAGAACTGCCGATCCAAGCGATACCGGCGACTAAATGGGAAAAGCGAAGAAGATATTCGATCCACAGATCTACGCTTGTTCCCACTTTACCTCCGGACCAATTGAAAATGTACCATCTGCGTCGTTACAATCACGAAAATTTCCTTACGACGTGCATAGAGCACGTCTTCAGGGAAATTTTCGCTTGTACGCCTCGCATCTGGCAACATTTTCAATTGCTCCACTTAGCCGTCTTGCTTAGCGGGAGCGGCGCCTTTATTCGCAGTATTCGCTTTACGTGCTGCTTTTTTAGCTGCTTCTTCTTCAGGAGAAAGTCCCCACGGAGATTCTTTTGGTCCGCGTTTACCGCCACCACGCTTGCCTTTTCCATCACTCGCTTCTTTAGGCTTCGCGCTCGCAAGAACGATAAATTCAGGCACGTAGTAAAGTTCGTCGACCTTTACGGCTTTTCCACCAGCTGTTTCACCTTCACCAGGCTTCATTACAAGAACACGCTTGAGGTTTTCTGCATTGTTACCAGCAACATCGATGGCGTTTACGAAATAAATGAGTTTTTCGCCTTCATACTTGAAAGTTTCGCCCAGACTCGCCTGGATTTCTTCGGGAGTTTTACCTTCCGCAGCAAGAGCTGCTTTAGTAGAAACTGCTTTCGTTAGAATGTAATTTGCGAACTCTGTAACCGCTTTCATGGGTTTATCCTCTCAAATTTAAGATAAGAAATAATGAAGGGGTATATTGAATAAAAAAGCCCCAGTGGTCAATGCCAGATATCTCTGAAAAGCCCTAAAAACAGGCCTCGACGTCAGCCCCTTAAGCTCCAATAGCTTGCATTTCACCCTCAGACCAAGATCTGGATGACAATATCCACTGGAGTGTTTTTAGGAGCTAGGTTCTAATAGAAGTAGGAGCCGAACTATGAATTTTCACTCTCGATTGGCAATGTTCTTTGTAGCGGTTTTTGTCTTTTTTTCCATTCCCCTTGCCTATTCTTTTGATGAAGAGAAGTGCGGTGAGCTTTTCCCCAAAAGCGGGGACTCTCATAGGCCCTATTTGAGCCCTATTTACTCCGCGACTCTTATTCCTTCGACCACTTCTTATTTCTCCTCTTTCGGCAAGTGCGCCATGTATTCTCATCTACAACAACGCGAACTTTTTATCGCAAGCTCCTACGAGCAAATTTCACAAGAAGCGTCGCGGGGCAATGGCGAATACGTAAGCACATTGGCAACCTTGAGCGGATGCGCTTGGGGCACTGAAAATCAATTCGCCCAGCTTCTAAAGAGTCATTATTCTCAAATTTTTCGCAACTCCCATAAGCTCGATAGCCATGATCTCGCGAAGCAGGTGGATTCTTACGTTGCCAAAGATATAAACCTTGAGAAGCGCTGTCGCATAGTGAATTGACTCGTAAGACGATATTATGAACAATAAAAATAAATATTTCGGAGAAGCTGTGAAAAGCCTGGTTGATATAATAAAATTATTTTCCATTTTCTTCTTTCTTGCAACATCGCCAAGCCATGCGCAAGAGGACTACCTTCCATCCAATATTTTATTAATGGATAACAAATTCGCCCACCATGTTCTTCTTGTGGAGAAACAAACTCATAAACTTTTTCTTTTTGAAAACAGTGGATCCATCCCAAAACTTGTAAAAACTTATTCTACTTTGACGGGCAAATTTAAAGGCGACAAGACGACGGAGGGCGACCACAAAACACCTGAGGGTGTGTACATGATTTATGATTTTCTCTCTAAGGAAGAGCTTTACAAGCGACATGGAGCTTATGCAAAAATTTATGGTATCGGTGCGTTCCCCATGAACTACCCTAATTTTATCGATGAAAGAGAAAAGAAAAATGGCAGTGGAATTTGGATTCATTCGACAGACGACGACACGCGAATCTCTAAAGAGCTCGATTCACGGGGCTGCGTTGTCGTACAGAATCAAGATCTCAAAGAAATTTCTCAATATATCGAACTCAATCACACACCCATCATTGTCGTTCAGGACATTCTGTACTTGGCAAAATCGACCTGGGAAAGAAACCGAAAAGATATCACCGACGCAGTGGAAAAATGGATTAAAGCTTGGCAGGAAAAAGATTTTAATAATTATATTAGTGCCTACGACACCCAAAACTTTTATGACAAAAGTAAGGGTGGGTACACGAGCTACAAAGCCTATAAACAGGCGGTTTTTTCTAGACCAGATAAGCCCAGTATTAAATTAGACGCCATGTCTATCATGAGTCAGGGCCAGTATGCCGTCGTTTATCTTTTTCAGGATTACAAATCAGCGGTTATCAACGATACGGGGCACAAGACTCTCTATTTAAAAAAGAACAGCAACTACGAATGGAAAATCGTAGGCGAGCTTTGGTCAAAGGCTGAAGCCAATTCAACACCATTTTCTGTTTCCAATAAATTTTTCCCCTAGATGTAAGTCAGCAGTTACCACACGACACCACCTCTTCTCAAAAACAAATAGTTGCTTTCTCAATTCTTGATGATAAACTTGTTTTGTTGAGTCAACCTGTAGAGACGTGTGGACATGAAAAAATTTAAAATAATGGTCGTTGATGATAGGCCCCTTACCGTTGAACGCTATAAAAGCGCAAACAGCGACACCCAATCTACCGCTTTTTTTTGCGATGTAAAAACAGCCCTCTCTTGTTACCCCCTTGGACATTATGATTTAGTCATCACCGACCTCAAATCTGCTTACAAAGAGAACGAAGCTTTTCTTTTCGATATTCTTGATCTGCGCCCCACTCAAAGAGTTGCGGTGATTTCTGAACCAGACCAGACATTAAATTTTCCACCTTCAAAAGGGGTTCTGATGTTTCAGAGACCCAGTACAATTTTAAATGTCATTGATCAGGTGTTGTTTGGAAAAAAACCTCTGACAGATGAAGATCAAATTTTGGGTTCTCGCAGACGCTATCCACGATACCCCGTTAAAATTGACTCTAAGTTGATTAAAAGCGATCAGGCGCTTGATATTATTATCTGTAATTTAAGCTTGGGAGGAGCCTACATAGAAGCTCCATTCAATTTTTCTTTAGAGGATGCCTTTACTTTGGAACTGCCACTTCCAGATAAAACACTCACCGTAACGGTTGTAAAAAGGTGGGAAAATCCAGGGCCGACTATTCAACCCGATACGATTGGAATAGGGGTTGAGTTTCTTAATCTCGAACCCGCGGAACATGAAGAGGTCGAGCAGTACCTAAAGACCCTCACCCCGCCTAACTAGTTTTTAAGCTCGGAAGCACAAACGACATCGTAATATTCGACTTCATGGGCAAGCGCCTTCATGGATGCGTCTAATGGGCCCGTTTTTCCAAACGGTGAGCTTGTAAACATCACGTAGTAAACCTCGGAGGAATTAAAAACGAGAACTTCTATGTTAGCGTTTGAATTATTTGAGTTTTTCAACACTGAATAAGTTTTCATGGTACCTGCATTTTTCGCAGTCACCTTAAAACGTTTCGAAAGCTCTAAACAGTTGGTTTCGCCTTCTAAGCAAGTAAGACCCACTAAGCTTTCCTCAGGATTTTGGATTTCAATTGTCACTGTGTCTTTATCGCTGACACAAACTAAACGTTGGGTCGCAGCCATAACCATCGTGGTGGAAAGTTGAAGGAAGAGAGAGACAGAAAAAAGAGAGAGCAGTTTCATATTCACTCCAGAGTGGGGGTTGGCTATTTATAGCCGATCTGAATGATTTTTCCCTGGAAAAAGAAAAGAAACGTAGGAGGGGGTAAAAATATTTCAGAGTCTAGTGACAATTCTTAGGTCTCTTGAGAGGACTACGCCTCATGAAAAAAACTGTGTTTGTAGTCGAAAGCCATCACAATGTATTGCCTGCCTGGGCACAGTTACGCTCTGCTCTACAAGAGCCTCCGAGACTTATCACCCTCGACCATCATACGGATACAAGTAAGCCTTTTCGAAATTTTCTAAATAAAATGTACTCTTCAGAGGATCCCCAATTAGAGATTATGCGATCACATTTCATATCGAAGATAGATTTTAAAAATCTAGCGGTTCTCTCAGAAACACTCAAAAATCTCAGCAATGATGAACACGTCATCACAGCCATACAATCTAGAATTATTTCATCAGCGTTTGTGATTGCACATAAAGCCCAAAATACGGATTTGTCAGTTTATCAAGAACATCAAGTAATGTGTCGTACTGTCGAACAACAATCTCCTTTAAAAAGAAATGATTACGATCAAGTTTTAGAAAGTATTTTTTTAGATGAACTCATCGGAAGTTTTAATACATCCTTAAGCGAACTCAAACAAAAGGCGTTGTGCGAAGTCCCTTACATTCTTGATATTGATTTGGATTATTTTAATACTCGCGCTTCTATACATCCCAAAAATGCGGAAACCTTTTTAAAACTTGTTAGCGGTGCCGCGCTCGTGACTGTCGCCACCGAACCTGAGTATGTTAAACACTGTTCGCTCGATGCGGACCTCTCGAGCGAAGAGCTTTTAAAATCTTTGCTGGAACTTATTGCGCAAGCCGACCCATAAGACCCTGTTGATAATCTAAAAAGGCCTGCTTTAAGTCCCCTTGCGTGGTCATGACAAAGGGTCCGTGACCTACGACAGGATCAGGTAGTGGCTCTCCGCCAAGAAACAAAATCTTCGAATCTTTTTTGGATTTAAAAGAAATATGACCTCCTTTTCTTTCGAAAAGAGCAATCGTAGCGGAGTTTACGGATTTCCCATCCTCTAATTCCAATTCGCCTTCAAGGACAAACAGAGCTGCCGTTTGCCCATCTGGAACTTCAAGATGAACTGTTTTTTCATCCTTCGTCCTCATATCCCATAAATTCACTGGGCTAAACGTTGAAGCCGGACCTTTTTTATTGAGGAAATCTCCTGCAATGACTCGAACACTTCCTGCTTCATCAGCTAGCGGAACTGTCGGAATTTGTTCTTTTAAAATTCCTTGGTATTTCGGCTGAGTCATTTTGTCTTTTTTAGGAAGATTCACCCAAAGTTGGACCATTTCCATAATTCCACCTTTTTTGGTGAAATCAGGGCCGTGCTTTTCTTCATGCACTAGGCCAGCGCCGGCCGTCATCCACTGAACGTCACCTGTTTTGATAAGCCCGCCACCACCACGAGAGTCTCGATGAGCGACTTCACCAGCATAAATAATTGTTACCGTTTCAAAACCACGATGAGGATGTTCTCCAACCCCACGGCTTTCTTGGGTGGGCGAAAACTCCGATGGAGCTGCATAATCCATTAATAGAAATGGGGAAAAATCTTTCGCATGTTCCATATAATTAAACATTGAGCGAACGGGAAATCCATCTCCGACCCAATGCAAGGTTTCACTGCGAAGTGTATATAGAAGTTTTTTCACAAATAGCTCCCAATTAAGCGTTTAGAATTAATTTATATTCGAAATTAGAAATGTCAAATTTGCAGGCTCTTCGTATGGGGAAAATGTCCCAATCCAAGTGGAATTTCTCCCAAAAATTTTCTTAATCATGCTCTATATTGAATCTCTCTATTGGCTCATCATTTGCTATATCAAACTATATGTATATTGCCTTAGGCAAACTCAGAACGAGATAGATTTTGTTCTTTCTTAGGAAAAAACAGAATGAGTCGAAAGGGGCAATGTCTAAACATAAAGATGACGAGGTTACACTCGGCTTTATGTTCGTTTCCAAAGAACTTGACGAGAGGAGTTCCTCTCAAACAAGTCATGGATACAAAAAACCCGGAACCCGCCTTGGTTTCGGGTTTTCACTTTTTAGGGAGTATGGATCGATAGTACCCATCTAGCGGCACGGTACCTGCATCTTCTTTAGAGATGGAGTCCTAATTGTCGACAAACACTATTAGAAAGGAAATTCTATGATTCCATTAAGGATACACAACGTGATTGATTATATCGCTGGGGCATTTTTACTCTTATGCCCGGTGGTTTTTGGTTTTTCACATATTGAAGTGGCGAACAATGTTTTTATGTTTTCAGGCGCCGCCCTCATTGGTTATAGCCTTTTGACAAAATACCGCTACTCTCTTCTAAAACTGATTCCTGTTAAAGCTCATATGGTTTTAGACGTTCTTATCGGTATTGCTGTCATGCTCTCACCATGGGCGTTCGGTTATGCTGAATTTTTAACGACTACACAGTATTCGCTCCATTTCGTGAGTGGTATTGCAGTTATTCTACTCGTCGCCTTCACTGACATAAAGTTTGTTAGCGCAGAAACTCGCCTAGAAGCACCACCCAATATCGATACTGCTCGAATGGGCTCTGCAAGACCGCGAGCCATGTAGATTTAAATGCCAAACTCTAATCATCAAGAGCACGTGCTTCATAAAAGTAGGCACGCGCTCTTGATGGTCGATATGTTGAACAAATTAGATTTTCCGGGTTCTAAAAAAATCACCAGATGTGCCGGAGCATTACGTAAAGCAAGGGTTCATCTTCTACATATCAACTGTGTTCATTTGGGCATTCAATGTTTGAATAAGCTCCATTTTATTGAGTGGCTTCGTAAGGTGATGATTGCAACCAGCCTCTAGAGATTTTTGTGCTTCCGCCGGCAAAGCATGTGCCGTCAATGCCACAATCGGCTTTGAATAACCTTGTTTGCGAAGTCTTCGTGTCGCCTCTAAGCCATCCATAATAGGCATTTGAATATCCATTAAGATACAATCGTATTCCGATTCAGAGGCCAGCTTTACGGCTTCATTTCCGTCATGTGCCATCTCAATAATGGCTCCCAAAGATTTAACGATAAGGCTGATAAGAAATGCATTATCTGGTGAGTCTTCTACAATCAGGATTTTTTTATTCGTTAACTGTGGCGCGTTCGTAGCTAACTTTTCTTTACTGCTCTTTTCTTCTGCGGCTCGGGGAGCAATTTCAATCGGTAGCCTCACAAAAAAATGACTACCCTCTCCAGGTATACTATTTTTTAAAATGAGTTCTCCTCCTAGCGCTTCTGTAATTTTCTTCGAAAGCACAAGCCCTAAACCGCTTCCCCCAAACCTACGAGCAATGGATCCATCGCCCTGATTGAATGCCTGAAAAAGATTTTTTTGATTTTCTTTCGGAATACCAATTCCGTTATCTTTCACATCAATACAGATTTCTGCGCCCCGACCGGACTTAGCTTTTTGAGAAATATTTAGCTGAATCGTTCCTTTTTCAGAAAATTTTATGGCGTTACCAACAAGATTCACAAGTATTTGGCTAAGCCTTTGAGCGTCGCTGACAACTTTCAAATCCGAATCTAAATCGCAACTCAGTTCAAGATTAATTCCATTAGATTTGATGGTGGGCAGAAAAGAATCAACCACATCGTCGACAACATCTCGCAAAAAAAATGTGCTTTTTTGGATAGGAATTCTTCCGGCTTCAAATTTTGAGAGATCAAGGATGTCATCAATTAAATGCAGAAGTTGATTTCCGTTGGATCGAATGCGCGATAAATATTCACGTCCCTTGGGAGCAATCAAACCTTCAGAATCTAACAAATCGGAGAAGCCTAAAATAGAATTCATCGGCGTCCGAATCTCATGACTCATATTTGCAAGAAATTGCATCTTCGCACGGCTCGCGTGCTCAGCTATTTCTTTTGCTGCTTTTTCTCTTTCTAAGCTTTGTTCCAACTGAAGAGTGCGCTCTTCTACTCGTCTTTCGAGATCCAACTTAGATTCTTCCAACTGCAATTCAATTTTTCTACGTTCAGTGACATCCTGAGAAGTCCCTAGCATTTTTACTGTTTTGCCGTTCCCATCCTTAACAACTCGACCACGACTTGCAATGATACGTTCGCCTCGCGGTGTCTGCACGCCATATTCCATGATGAAGTCTTCGCCGGTTTCCATAGAGCGCTGGACTGTTTTTTCGACGTATTCTCTACGATCAGGAGAAAGGCGGGCCAAATACGCTTTATAAGAAGGGTCAAAAGAGCTTTTAGAAACTTGGAAAATCTTAAACAACTCATCTGACCAAGCAATCTTATCTTCCTCCAAATCCCATTCCCAACTTCCTATTCCCGCAATGGCCTGTGCTTCACGAAGTCGCCTTTCGCTCACTCGTAAATCTTCCTTTGTCTTTTTGACTTTGGAATAATGTTCGGCATAATCAAAAGAGAGCTCACGCTCTGTCCTTAACACCGCATGCACACAGACAAAAATTGCCACTAAGATAAGAGCAATAATGAGCCCATTAAATTCCGGAGGAGAATTCAAAGCGGCTGACATGGGATAAATACGTTCTAAAAAAAAGAAAACAGGAATATGTGCTAGTGCAAAAACTAAATAAAAAAATGAGCGGTTTTTAAAATCGAGGACAGATCCCAATACATAGAGCGAAGCCACACCAATACCAAAAAAAGGACTTTTCAAACCTCCAGTCGTAAAAAAACTTGGAATCGAGCTAATCCAATACCCAAAATAAAGTGGGTACCAGTAATAATGGGGACGCCAAGAAGAGCGGATCCAGTAAAGTGAAAGAAGGCAACCTCCTAATAATACAAGATCTGTATAAAGAACCGAGGGAGCACTCCAAAAATAATCGGCAACTGTAGCAAAGAGCGAAAGAATAACGCCACTGTAACAAAGCGCGCTGCCAACTCGATAAGCCCGTTCACGACGCCAACTTGTTAACAACTGAAGGTTTTCTGTAACAGGGGCCTGCAATTTTTTTCGGTATGGCATTCACCATTTTTATCGAGCATTATTTTGTGAAGCAACATGAAAACGCAGGCGCCTGCGCGGCGCCTACGAATTTGCTAATAAAATGAGCTTAGGGATTTGCAGGAACTGGTTCTGGTACAGTTTCTGGAGTGGTCGTGTCAGGAACTGACTCAGGAGTGATTTCTGATGGCGCCGAGGGCACGTTGTAATCTGGTACAGGCACACTGCTGTCTGGTACAGATGCAGGTGAACGACCTGACTCCGTCGCATCAGTGATCTGTAGCGCTGATAAAGTTTCTGAATCGATCATTCCACTATCAGTAAGATTATTCTGAGATTGAAAGTCGCGAAGCGCTGCTTTTGTTTGAGGTCCAAATTTTCCATCTACAGTAAGACTATGGCCACGAGAGTTGAGAGCTTCCTGAACATCCATAATTTGTGAGGAGGTGACTTTGTCATGTTTCATATTCGCCTCCACAGAAATACCGACGAATAGAGCCATGGCTGAGAACGTTAATACTTTTAAAAACTTCATTTTCTTTACTCCTTTTTGCTAGGTAAACAGTTTCTATTCATGCAACTAGCAAAAAAGGTGCCTTTATTTAGAGGTCTAAAAAAGTTTGTAGATTTATTTTTTGAGATTTATCTCTTGACTGGGGGGTGCGGAAAATACTTTTTATTTTTTCTAGTTGACTCACTAATCTTCCGGTCGCAATAGCTGCCGCCTGAGAGGAACCCGTACGCGAGCCATAATTATTTTTTGGTAAAGTTGAAATCATATTTTGACCACAAACATACAGATTGTTTTTCCCAGTATTTCGATTGCTGGTACGTAATACCAGACCTGTTTTATCAACCGCTACGACCGAGAGGATGTTGAGAAGATTATAGGCCGCGGGATAAAAACGAAAATCTTTTTGATTCATGAGCTTGTTGCCTCCGGCTGCTACAACGAGAATATTTTTTCGTGAAGCCTGAGCCAAAAGGCGATATTCTTCATGGCTATAGCTCATGCCACCGCCAGAAACGTTAATCACATTTACATCGTTTGCAATCGCGTATTTTAAAGCCTCTAAAAAAGCATCTTTTTGTTGCTGGAAAGACATATTTTGATCGAAATACTTAATCGGCATAAGTTCGAAAGAAACATTTGAAGA
>JBFWOZ010000042.1:0-26507 GCA_050250255.1 Bdellovibrionales bacterium
AATACGGTAGGTTGTGACATTCTGGCCTTTGGCTGAGGGTGAGTTTTTTCTTGGTCGAAAATACTTTTCCCTCGGACAAAGGCCTTTTTCAATTCTAATCAATGCATTAAACCGGACAGCAGTGGTTCTACTTACAACAGTATTGAACATCATAAGCTGTGCCCGCATCGGTCATTCCGTGTCGAGAGCAGGATTCCGCGCTTGCACGGGTTCCACCAAGAGCGCCGCAAGATTTTAAACACTGGCCATTCTTAGTTCCCCAATGAGGAGACGGTTGCGTGTTTGGATTACAAGCGGGTTGCGTAGGTGAAGGCGCGGGTGATCCCGAAGCCTTACAGCAATAAGCGATGTCGTAGGCTTGGCCTGCATCCACCAAACCATGATTAGAACATGGCGTGGTCATCGCGTGAGTTCCGCCAACAGCTCCGCACGAGCGCAGGCACTGGCCGTTTTTAATTCCCCAATGAGGAGAAGGTTGCGTGCTTGGATTACATGTTGGCTGTGGAGTAGGTGAAGGCGTTGGTGTTGGAGCAGGCGTCGGAGCCGGAGTTCCCGAAGGCTTACAACAATACTGAACATCGTAAGCAGGGCCTGCATCACTTAAGCCATGGTTCGAGCACGGAGTGTTCGTCGCTTGAGTTCCACCAAGCGCACCACAAGAACGTAAGCACTGCCCGTTTTTGGTTCCCCAAGTAGGAGGCGGTTGGGTGCGCTCATCGCAACTTGAAGGAGGTTGAGGTGGTACAGAATCAGAGACCCACCAATTTGGAATACATCCATCCCAGGTGGCCGAGACGTAATTTGTTCTTGGAATGGAATCTCCTGAGAAATCCACATTGGATCCTGGAGCGACACTGTAACTGCTCATGCTTTTTGTTCCGCAAGAGGCCGCAAAACTTCCACCCGAATTCGTAACACTGTTATTCGCCAGTCTTAGATTAGCCGTGTGATCGATACTGAATCCTTGCTGGGCATATCTGACCGCATTGTCGTAAACGTTTCCGCCAAGAACGGGAAGTCCTGTACCTGGGCTTAACCATGCGTCGTTACCGATGTAGATACCAAAACCACATCGACGGCTTGTGCCACAATCAACGGTGTTGTTATGAACATTTGTTCCGGTGAAATCGCCATTGTGATTGGGAACTCCTCCACCGAGCATGATCCCTGCAAAGGACGATAACAAAAACGATGAGCTATGAGTGATCGAGTTGTTACGTACGCTACAATTTTTGCAAGAGAATAAGATAAGATCGACGTCGCTATTATCGCGAATTTCGTTATCTTCAACGGTGACATTTTCTCCGTTGAGGACGGTGATTCCGTCAGACCAAAGGGAGCCTGTGTGCTGACCATTGGAAACAATAGAATTATTTTTTATAAGTAAGTGAGGGGTTGTCATGGTTTGTAATCCAGAACCACACATGGTTTCTTTCGAAACGATATTAGTGACGACGTTGTTCGGGCCATTGATAGAAATGTTAACGCCATACTGGTTGTTGCCAGCTTTACATTCGTTCCCTCCGATGGCAGAGGTGCGGGCGCTTCGATTTCCATTGATCACAAGGTGATCAAGCCGAGTGTTGGCAGCATCTACAAATAGAAGACCGTAGAGTCCTCTTAGTTCAGGGCGACCGATGAGCTCGGCACAACTTGAATCATCGATGTAGTTACATTTCACATCGGTGAACGATCGGCCTTGGGTTTTAAGTGTGAGAGATTTTCTGATAGCGATTTGCTGACCCACATAGTATTTGCCAGGAGGAAGTTCTAGGGTCCCACCATCAGGAGTCGCATCGATACACGCTAGGAGTATGCCACTTGCGTCGTTTTGCGTACCCTGGTACGGAATGAGGCTCGTACAAACTCCTGCAACAGCAAAGCTGTTGAAGAGAGTAGAGGCTGTTAGGGACACAACAAGCATCGAGACTCTGATATATAATTGATTTGTCATAATATCTTTTCGGTTTTTTTGGTGATTAATAAAAAGATGAGAGATCTGTTCATCTTTTAGATATTAGAAATGCCGAGTTCGGTTAAATGTAATATACGGAAGTACATCTTTTATTTATTGGGTTTTCAATACGCATATAACTGCAGGAGTTAAGGCTGGAGGAGCACTATGACACTCGACCTCGACCTCGACCTCGAACGCAATCTTTGCATCCATATTTCATCTTAGAAGCGATAAACGAAATTGTTCGTATATGCATAGTTGTCATACAAAAATTGTGTCTAGATTTCTGTTGAGTCAAATTGGGTAATTTTGTTGAGCCACTTTGTCACATTATCATTTGTTTAAACCATTATACTGCCATTTGGCACTTTGAAATGTTGGCGCACAGTTTTTGCTTAAATGTTTCATGATGTCGTGAATGAGATGAGATGTAAAAAATAAACGGGAGACCATATGAGTAAAGATAAAAAAGCAAAGAATGCAGTCAATTTTCGTGAAGCAAAAGACGAGGCGAAGTTACAAGCCCATCTTCTAAATCTTGAACTTAAAGATGAGTGGGGGCGCCTCAAGAAAGATAAACAAATTATTGAACGAAATTTAAAATCACTTGAGCCAGCCGTTACGGGGGCAGCTACCATTATAAAAAAGAATTTGGAGTTTGTTGGTAGAAGTTTATTGGAATCCTACAAAAGAATCACATCCGAAATCGGAAACCTTTATACAAGGAAAACATAGATATGGTCGGAAGTAGGACCTAAAATTATTAGGTCCTACCTTGGGACTGTCGTATATGAGCACATGGGATCTACAAAAGAAAAAATTTAGGTACGGACTCACTTTTGAGACTCTGAGCGTTTCAAAAGCGTGCCCGTATGTTTGTATTTTTAAATTAAAACTCTGAGCAATCAAGAGTAACGGTGTCGGCATAAGGTGCCCCAGAGTACAATTGAACGTAGGCCGTGTATCTACCAGATTTATCAAGTGGCAAAAGTAGATTTACGCTATTCGTTCTGCTTACTTTGTAGCGCTGGTATCTGGCATATCGAGCTGTTGGTCGATAGGTTCGATCATAAGCTACGCTTGCTGTACGACGAGCAAGAACTTTATTATCAGCTACATCTTCCACTGTGACGCCAGCGATTTCATACTGAGCAGCGCGATCAAGCTGTACAACAACAAGATTACCAGTATCTGCACGGCCATAGCATACTACATTTCGTGCAAAGGCAGGTACTGTGAGAAGTGTGGCAAGTGAGAAAATAAAAAGCGTTTTCATGTAAAACCCCCTAATGGTTTTGTTAATTTACTAAGGAGCCTTTAACACAGCGAGAAATGGAATCAAATAACATTCGCTTTTTGATTTTAAAATAGATCGAGTGGTGTTGGTTTGGCTCTTCGAGCTGATGGGCCATATGGTATAAGCGCCGTTTATTTATTCGGAATTCAGGATTCAGTATACCTACGGTTCTCCACGGTTGATGGTGGCAGTATTCATGGATGTAGGAAAAATGGATGGGTGTTTATTCTTCTTCTAAGATATTGATTTCATTAGACTATAATTTCAAGGTAACCAAAAAGTAACCGTCCTGAAATGCACTGAAATAGTCGCTTTACTTATTATAACCATTTGGTTATAATAAGAGTCGATGAAAGTATCGTTTTTTACTTCGTTCTCTGGACGTTGTTATGTTGAAGACTTTATTGATGGTTTAAGCAGAAGCGATCAGGCTGCTATTTTAGCTGTATTAAAAGATGTTGAAGGTTACGGGTTTTCTGCGGTTGGTTGTCAGTTTCGGCAAATTGAAGGCAAGCTTTGGGAAATTAAAATCAAAGCGCCAACCGGTGGTTACAGAATATTTTATGCGATGCTTTCAAGTTCGGAGATGATGTGTCTTCATGCTTATAAAAAACAAGGACAGAAGGCGCCGAAGAAAGAACTTGAAGTTGCAAGAAAAAGATTGAAAGAGGTTTTGTCATGAAAAAGAAATCATTAGATCAGTTGGTCAAAAAATATAGCAAAAATGAAGAGTTTAAAATCGCTTACGAAGAAAGACATTTCTATCTTCAAGTGGCTCATTTAATTCGCGATCTGCGAGAGAAAGCAGGTTTTTCTCAAGCCCAAGTCGCCAAAAAAGCTAAAGTCAGTCAACCGATGATTGCACGTTTAGAGAGCGGGGATAGTCGACGTACTCCAACGATTGATACAGTTCACAAGATCTTGATGATTTTAGGATATCAGTTGGTGCTGGAAGTAAAGCCTGCTGGGGCTGCGTGAACCGTAGAACCCTATGTGACCGGTACGGACCAACCAAAAATGGATGGGGCGACGACATGTCACGTAATGTCCTGGCATTTCAGGATGTTTCAAGTGGTTGGTTACCAAAAGTTACCATCCTACAGTTTCAATTACGGTATTTGAAAGCTTTGCTGTTGTGTCAGATAAAACTCAACTCTTCTGGTGAGACTAATACCTTTACTTTGTGCATGTAGCGAGTAAAAATATTTCTCTGAAAAGGCTCTTTTAGGATATTTATTAAGATTTTCTTTGCAAAACTCATATATACGCGCAGAAAAATTTTTTGAGCCGTCGTTTAATACTTGCAAATTTCGCAACTGATTGCATGAGTGTAAAACACTTTGAGGATTCCCTTGGTTGTAAAGGGTTAATACTGTTTGCTTGATATGTTCTATATCGTCAAAATACTCGTACTCGAGTTTTGGTCGTGAATTAACAATTACCGTGTCTATATCTATAGCTTCTTGAAGCATAAAGTCTTTGATGTCGGTTCTAAACGAAGTATAGCAGGGAAAACTCTCTAAATCGGCAACAACCCATAGTCTTTTGTCATTTTGTTTGTTGTCGTTTAGTAGCCATTTATCCTTAAATAAGGCTGTCTTTATATATGAATCGCTTTTACAATTCCTCAGATAAACTTGTTTGCTGCCATTCACAATCTCAGAAATATCATCAGCAAAGACAATCCCCTTACTCCTTAATAGGGAGGCAATAAAATTAACTTCGCTAAAACCCTCAACGTAGAAGAATTCCATATTTTACTGAACTGTATACAGCTTAGATTTTGAAATATGTTTTTGATAAATTTCCCAATTCGTCATTTTGGCATCCTGTAGCAGTTTTGCTGTTTCAGGATTTTCAGTGGGAACTCTTGCATGCACAGCAATTCCTTTGCGGCTAAAAACTCTCCAGTGACTAGGCGAAATAAAGTTACAAGTTACTGGGGAGTGCGACGAAAAGAAAATTTGTGAATCAGTTGAACGTTCGACTAAATATTCCAATATTGATCCAACATTCTCGTAATCAAGACCATTATCGATTTCATCAATGATAATTAATGAGGGTACCTTGCCGGTCACAGAGTCTTTAGAGATCGACAGGGCAATTATTCCCAATACTCTCAGCATTCCCATTGAACAGTCAATTTGGTTAACGACCTCGCTTACATTTTTTTCAGCAAACCCTAAGATTGGGTATGGAATATTTGGTAAATTTACGGCGACAAAATCCTGAATTTCAAAAAAGAATGTTTTAAATGTATTTAGTAATTCTGTGTATAGATGAGGCATGCTTTGCTTCCACTGTAAAACAACACTTCCTAGATTGTTCAAGTTTTCATCTGGAATGAAGTGACCGGGACCAACAGCTAAATTAGAGGGGTTGTATTTATCGGTACGCAGAAGTCGAACGCCTTCAAAAAAATCTCCTAATTTCTTTATTGTTGGAAAAATTTTTTCGCTACCTGATATTAACTTGGTTACTGAGTGTTGAGGCGGAAAGAGTTGTTTTACTTGTTTCTTTTCCTGTTCATTGAAGAACTCTTTTGTCTCCGATGAAAAAAGAACAATATTCTTTGAGGAATTCGTTATTTTTTCTGTTAATAACTGTCCTGGATGTACAGTTAAATCATAGATAATTACTTCATTGGAATCTATATCTCGGAATGTTAGTTCAAATTTTGCAGTTGATATTATGGATGGCGTTTGGCTGTTTTTTACATGGATGCTTTTTAAAAAACTCAAACGATTAAATAGCTGACTCTTGCCGGAGGCATTTTTTCCTATAATTAAATTATAGCGATCGAATTCCACAATACTGTTTTGCCAGTATAAATTGCTACCCTTATGTTCTTCCATTTTATAAGATGTTAATTCAAGCAAACGAAGCTCCCTGTATATTTCTAAGATATAATTAGAAGAGCCTGATGTTCAAATCTTTATCTTGGTAGATAGTGCATCATAAACTTATATATGCTGCAGGTTCTAATCAGGTCAACCTCCCGCATCTGAGCAAGTCCCACAAAAAATCGCTTCCAGCGAAGTTACCAAGGTGTTACCAAAAAGTTACCTCGCGCTGAAATTTCACGACGTTTCTTGAAACGTCAGTCGACCTCTAATTCTCTAATCAAATTAAACAAATACACGAATCCCTTGAGGGATTTTGAAGGTACTAAAAATGTGCAGGAAAAAATGGATGGGGTGGGAGGATTCGAACCTCCGAATGGTGGAATCAAAATCCACAGACTTACCACTTGTCGACACCCCAACAAGAATTGCTTTGAGGGGGGCAGATTACGCAGAAGGTGGGAGGTGATCAACTCACGACGTCTCGCGTTGTAAAGAGTTCCTGTTAGAAAGGCGGGCCTTTTTGGGAATTGTAACTTTCTTGTGAGTCTTCCGATGAGACAGTGTGGGAAAAATCACGGCTCCTCTTCTATTTCGAAGTTCACTTCTCCTTTTAGGTGTTGGGGTTTTACTCAATTATCAAAACTGCGCGCCCGCCGTGCAGTTTGAAAAAGCTCCGCCAAAAATTTCTAGCAAATCATCGGGTTCGGGGAGTGGTTCAGGCGTTGGTTCTGGCACAACCGGAGGGACAGTTGGTGGATCCGTGGGAGGCTCTGTCGGTGGAAGTACCGATGGCGGTACAAGCGGTGGATCCAGTGGAGGCTTAACGGGCGGGGGAATTTGCCATGCGGGATTTACGCCGGCGTTTCATGCTTGTAGTTCCACATCAGAATGTTGTTGGGAAAATGGCGATTACTGTGCAGCTACAGATCAAGATGCTCCACACGGAGCGTGTCGTCCACGTCAAAATCAAGATTGCTTAGCGCAGCTCTACGGAGATCCGCCGATACCGCCACAGTCCTGGTCTGATGGTTTTGCGATTTGGTTTTGTCCTTAATTCATCGTCAACTAGTCGTAGTGATCGTCGCGTTTAAGGCCTTGCAAGCTTTCACCCATAGATTTGACTTCGTTCTCATAGGCTTCAAAAACGGCTTTCTCAATCATCGTTCGCGTTTCACTATTGAGTGGGTGAGCAATGTCTTTAAACTGCCCATCTTTGCGTTTTTTGCTCGGCATAGCGACGAAGAGACCCGTTGTTCCGTTGATAATCTTAAGATCTCTCACCACAAAGCAATTATCGATCGTGATCGACACATAGGCCTTGAGGCGTTCTTCATTCACCGGAAACACCTTCACTTCTGTGATTTCCATTGTTGCTCCTCTCATTTGCTGTCTTCAACTGACGTGCGTGGCGCAAGACAGATCCCGCGCTTAGTCTCTTTACGGACGTTTGGTCAGTAAACTTTAGTCGAGCTTAGGGATTGTCTCAGAGTGAGAGGGACTTAGTGTTTTTTTAAGTAATCGGTTTCGTCAGTGGGAGCGGCTGAGCCCTCTTGATGTTCTTCAAGAGTTTTTTTGGCGCTACGGCCGGTAATGCCCACCCACTCAGGATAAAAGATCATCAGGAGAAAGTAAGCCCCCGTCGTAACAAACACTAAAAAGAAAATCATGATGGCGATCAATCCAGTTTCGATGGGGACTCCTTTTGTTAGTTTGTGGGGCCTTCGATAAATACAAGGCTTACCATCTCTCCACGTTGAATGCGAAGAACATTTACGCCTTCTTTTAAATTTTGCTGAACCGACTTCACAGAATCCACGCGCATACGGTTCACATCCAAAATGACGTCGCCAACACGCAAGTTGGAATTTGAAGCCGGTGAGCCAGGTAGAATTTCTGTAACCACGGGAGGCTCACGCTTTTGATAAGACATTTGGAGATCTTTCGCCACGTTTGTGGTTAAGCGAGCGAGCTTGAAACCTAAATTGTAAGGAGTTTCTTCTCCAGAAATGCTTTTTGGTTTTACAGTTACCCGAGGCTTTTCTTTATTAGATTCGATCGTATGTAAAGTCACTTTCGTGCTTCGACCGTTACGAATCATCTCTACAGTGACTGGTTTTCCTACCGGTTGATCAAGAACTGCGTTTGAAAGATCTCGTGCCGATTTCACTTCGCGCTCACCAAACTTTGTGATGACGTCGTAAAGCTTAATGCCACCTTTGTCGGCCGGGCTCGCCGGAACAACATTCACGATCAAAGCTCCTTCAGGGGATTTTAATCCTAGTTGCTGAGCCGAACGGAAATCTAAGTCCGCTAAAGCCACACCTAAGAATCCACGGCTAATGCGACCTTTTTCTTTGAGTTGTGGGAGAAGTGTTTTGACCGAGTCGATAGGAATAGCAAAACCAATTCCTTGAGCGCGCGCATCGATCGCCGTATTCACGCCAATCACTTCGCCTTTCATATTTACGAGAGGACCACCAGAGTTTCCGGGGTTGATACTCGCATCGGTTTGAAGAAAAGGATAAGCGTTGATCTCTTTAATCGAACGACCTTTCGCCGAAATAATTCCTTTACTCATACTGTCGGTATGACCAAAGGGATTTCCAAACGCTGCGACCCATTCGCCCACCTGTACGAGGTCACTGGAACCAAGTTTCACCGTGGGTAAATTTTTTCCAGCCGACTTCACGCGAATGAGTGCGACGTCTGAGCGTTCATCTTTACCAACGAGTTCGGCGTCGTAGAGCTTTTTATCTCCCGACATTTGTACTTTAATTTCGGTTGCGGCATTTACGACGTGAGTGTTGGTCACGATCAAGCCATCAGATTCAATAATAAAACCGGTTCCGAGAGCCTGTGCGGGTCGGGGACCACGGTCATTTTGTGGACCCATGAACTCTTCAAAAAAATCAAAGAAGGGGTCGCCCGAACGCGGTCGTTGGAAAACTTGAGCCTTAGAAGATGTAGAAATACTTACGACCGCCGGGTTCACGAGCTTGTTGAGTTCAATAAAAATATTGGCAGGCAGTGGATCGCTCAGCTTCATGGCATAGCTTTGAGCGTGAGCCTCGGGATTTTGAAAATAAAAAAAGCCTAAAGTTAGAAGTGTGAAAAAAGATTTTTTAAACATATAAACCTCTTATTTTGTACATTGAACAAAGCGCATTTGAAGATCAGAAACCATAAAATCTAAAAACTTTTTTTCTTCATCATTGAGATTGTTTTTTGTCTTGTCCTGAAGCATAGAGAGGAGATCGATATTAAATCTTGCAAGATGATTATCTTTCTCGATTTTTCCATTTGCGGGATTGGGTGAAAGCCCTAGTGCGATTGCCGCACTAGACCCAATGGAGAGCACCAGGGTGGAAAAAGAAGCTTCAATATTTTCTGGTTGGTTGGGACTCACGATAAAACCTCCGAATAAAAACATTTTGTCGACATTTTCATTATGGCGATGAATTTGTCGGAGGCAAGGGGCGAAGACAAATTAAAAATTATTAATCATATAAAAAGTCTCCGGGCCTTTTTTCTGGCTACGTAGCGTCCACTTTGTGAAGCAATGTAGCCAGAAAAAAGGCCCGGAGACTTTTTATATGGGGAAGTAGCCTACGAGTTTTTCGATACGCTTTTCTACAGGTGGGTGGGCGACGAAAGGTCGGTAAATTTGTCCTGAATGGAGTGGGTTTACGATAAAGATGTGGCCCGTTGAAGGGGGGATGTCGGCGGTGTCACTTCCAGCATAAGAGTGAAGTTTCCATAGAGCCTGGGCTAAAGCTTGTGGTTCACCGGTGAGTTTGGCGCCAAGAGCATCGGCTGCATAATAGTGAGCGGAAGCCACGGACAAATGAATGGGGAGTGAGGCAAACCACGAAGTCATAGATTGTAAAAGAAAGGCGGCCCCGTTTCTTCGTGAGAGCGGACTACTGAGAAACCAGCGATCAAGAGCTATGGGAAAGGCCATCAGTGCTCCTGAAAGAGAGCTGCTGATTCCAAAAGTCAATGTATCGAGGCGTTTGATTTTTGCGATTTCAAATGCGAGGACCGCACGCACTTCTTCTGTTGTGAGAATCTTCAAAAGTCCTTCAGTAATATAAATCGTTCCTCGTTGCCAATTGCGACCTGTGGAAAACGTTGTGGGTAAGCGATGGGGTAAAAGAATGATCTGCGGTCTAGGAATGCGCGCTTGATGCGAAAGTTGCGTCACCGTTTCTTCTAATTGCCAAGCATCTTGCCCAAGTAAGACTTGCCCACCAAAAATTTTGCGAAGACGAATATCTCCATAAAAATAAACTAAAAAATTAATCGAGATAACGATCGCAAACCCAACAAGAAGGCCTTTTCTTTCGGCTAAAAAAAATCCGCCCATCAGCAGAGTGATAGAAAGTGTCGAAAGAAATAACCAGGGTTTGATCAGATGACTCATCATTTCAATGGTATGTAAGTGGCGAGATTTTGTCTCTCGTTTTTCATAGTGCCTGGCGTTATTTGAAGTCAGGATTTCCTATTGATATCCATAACTTAAAGGCGTGAAATAGGAAGATCATTAAGAATGAGGAGTTAACTCGTGAATCAACCAACAGATCTTAATCAGTTGAACGAAATTATTTTAAGAGAGAGTGCTTTTGTCGATCGACTTTTTTCCGAAGTGTCGCAAACCGTGGTCGGACAACGAGAAATGTTGCAAGGACTTCTGATAGGTTTGATCACCGGTGGACATGTTCTTTTAGAAGGTGTGCCGGGACTCGCAAAAACTTTGACGATTTCTTCGATCTCCAAAGCAGTATCGCTTCAGTTTCAAAGAATTCAATTCACTCCCGATCTTCTCCCTTCCGACTTGATCGGTACGATGATCTTCAATCCAAAAACTTTTGAATTCGCTCCTAAAAAGGGGCCTGTGTTTTCTAACATTGTTCTGGCCGACGAGATCAATCGTGCGCCGGCAAAAGTACAGAGTGCTCTTCTTGAGGCGATGGCCGAGAAGCAAGTGACGATTGGTGATGAAACTCATAAATTGCCAGATCCTTTCTTGGTACTCGCAACGCAGAATCCTCTTGAGCAAGAAGGAACGTATCCGCTTCCAGAAGCACAGATGGATCGTTTCATGTTTAAAATTCTTGTGGATTACCCCACCAAACAAGATGAGATGGAAATTTTAAATCGTATGTCACGAGATAAAACTCCTACGATCAAGCCGGTGATTTCTGGTGAAGATTTACTCCGCGCGCGTTCTATCGTCGATTCGATCTACGTCGATGAAAAAGTAAAAAACTACATCATCGAACTCGTCATGGCTTCTCGTCATCCAGCGAAGTACGGCTTAAAGCGTATTGCTCCTCTTATTTCTGTGGGTGGTTCTCCTCGAGCAACGATCAATCTGATTCGTGCGGCCAAAGCGGTAGCATTTTTAAAACGTCGTGGGTTCGTGACGGTAGAAGACGTGAAATCAATCGCTTATGATGTTTTAAGACACCGTTTGATTCTTACTTTCGAAGCAGAGGCCGAGAACATGAAGAGCGATGCCGTGATCAAAGAAATTTTAAATCACGTCGAGGTTTCGTGATTAATGTCATTACCCGAAGAGGTTCTTAAACAGGTACGCTGGTTAGACATCTCCACTCGTAAATTGGTCAATAACCTCTTTGCGGGCGAGTACCATACTGCCTTTAAGGGTTCAGGAATGACCTTCGCCGAGTTTCGTGAGTATGTACCGGGAGATGATGTTCGTTCCATTTCGTGGACGCTCATGGCCCGTCACGGAAAACCTTTTATTAAAAAATATGATGAAGAGCGCGAGCTCACTTTGATGCTCGCGATCGATGTTAGCGGTTCTGGCGATTTCGGCAGTGGACAATTTTTAAAAGCTGAAGTGATCGCCTACATCGCGGCTGTTCTAGGTTTTAGCGCGGCTAAAAATAATGATCGTATTGGGCTTCTGCTTTTTTCCGATCAAGTGGAGCTCTATCTGCCTCCCAAAAAAGGTCGTGGGCATGTGCAACTTATTCTCAGCGAAATTTTAAGTTTTAAACCCAAGAGCAAAGGCACGTCTCTCTCCGTAGGCATTCAACATTTATTTGGAGTTTTAAAAAAGCGCGCCACCGTTTTTCTTTTAAGCGATTTTATGGATAAGGATTTTAATCAAGATCTTAAGCAGCTAGGGCGTCGTCATGATGCCATTGCGGTTTTGGTGCAAGATCCCGCCGAGATGGCCGTACCCAACATGGGGCTCGTGCAACTGCATGATGCGGAAACCGATGAGATGGTGGTCGTTGATAGTGCAAGCCCACTCTTTCAAAGGCTCTATAAAGAAAAAATCTCAACTCAAGTGAAGAGCCGTGATTTAGAACTTCGAAAAGCGCAAGTGGATTGCATACGAATTGTTTCTGGCGAGAAGTTTATAGATCCACTTGTTCAGTTTTTCCAATCCCGGCACAGAAGGTAGCGATGGCCAGTAAGTGGACTTGCCAATTTGTAAATAGTGATGGCTCGACAGAGGGAGCCGAGGCCACACCGTCAGTCACGGTCGGACAAGTCCTCACTTTGAACTGCCAAGGTCCTGAAGTGGTCATGGATGTTTCGAAGCTTCGTGTGGTGCCGGTGAGTCAGCCAGAATTCACTCTTAAACTTTTGAAGTCAGATTTTCAAAATACGAAAGCCCAGTTTCAGTTCGCCTCTTACCGGGTCGGTGAACACAAAAACGTTGTGCTTGCGGTGACGGACGATAAAAACTTTTTTGAAAGCGATCCCCTCTCTTGGACCGTCAAAACAGTGATTGATCCGCAAAATCCAGAAGCGATGAAACCTTTCGGCGCTTATGGCCCCTGGAAAATCTCGTGGCCGCTTTGGTATTTCCTCGTTCTCGTTTTGCTGATCGCGGCCGTTTCTTACGCCGTCTATCGCTCCGTTCAGGCTTACTTGAAAAAGAAAAAGCTTAAAAAAGATGTCGAAGAGTATCGCAAAAAACATAATCCTTTCGATCAATTCCAAAAAGAGCTACGCGCTCTCCATCGTTTTGTCGATCGCGCAACGGGTGAAGTACCGACGGAAACTCTTAAAGAATGGTTAAAAGACACCAGGAATTCTTCTTTGATTTATTTGAAAATGGAATTTGGTGTAGAGACGATGTCCCAGTCGCCTCGCAAAATTGTTCGTGCTATTAAGAAAAAATACCCACGGGCGCCGGAGTCTCGTCTTAATGATCTCTACTTATACCTTGTGGAGCTTCAGCAAATGCGTTCAAAAGATTTCACACGTCAGGATGTGGATCAAATTTTAAACTGGGCCCAAAAAACGTCTGACCAAGTCAATCATGATGAGCTTGGGAGAAAACGATGATCACCAGCCAGCTTGTTTCGACTTGGGCCTTTTTACTTCTCATTCCACTTGCGGCACTTATTTTTTATCGTTGGCTACAGAGAAACAAATCTTTCCCGAGTATTCAATTTAGTGACATCAGTTCTTTTAAAGACGTGCCTAAAGGATTTCGCGCAAAACTCTTTTATTTGCCGGATGCCTTAAAGGTGTTGGCCTTTTTGTTGGCGATTTATGCATTAGCAAGACCACAAGAATCCAACACACGAATGAAAAAAAATGTTGAGGGGATCGACATCGTTCTCACGATGGATATCTCCGACAGTATGTTGATTGAAGACATGGAGCCCGAGAATCGTTACGGGGCTGCGAAAAAAACGGCGATTGATTTTATTAAGAGCCGCGTGTCGGACCGTATTGGTCTTGTGCTTTTCTCTGGGGAAGCCTTCACGCGTGTTCCTTTGACTTTAGATTACCCTTTGCTCATCGATGCTTGCCGGGACATTGCGGTTTCTCGAAAATTAAAAATGGGGACGGCGATTGGGGTAGGTTTAGCAACGGCCATCGCGAGGCTCAAAGATTCCACCGCAAAAAGCCGAGTCGTGATTCTTTTAACCGATGGAGAAAACAACAGCGGAACGATCGCCCCTGAAACCGCGCTCGAAATTGCAAAAGGTTACGGCATTCGTATTTATACAATAGGAATTGGTCGTGATGGGCAAACTCAACTTCCGGTGACGGTAACAGATCCTTTTGGTCGACCGGTTAAAACGTATCAGCCATTTTTTAGTAAAGTAAATCAAGATCTCTTACAAACTTTGGCGACTGAAACCGGTGGGAAATATTACCGAGCGACCGAAACAAAAGATCTCGCCGCCGTCTATCGAGAGATCGATCGTCTTGAAAAAACAAAAGTCGAAGTGAACAAATACACAAAATACACCGAGCTCTTTTCCGGGTATTTAAAGTGGGCTCTCTTTTTCTATCTCCTTTCTTTCGTCGCCGGACGAACTGTCTTAAGGAGGGTACCATAATGTTTCGTTTTGCTGACAAAGCTGCATTCTTTTATCTCTGGTTGATCCCGGTCGTGATTATTTTAGGTGTTTGGCTCTCGGCTCGAAGCCGTAAGCTTGTAGAAAAGAATTTAGGTTCAAGGCTCACTCCTTATCTCGTGAGTTCGGTCTCTCGTTCTAAGCGTCGTTGGAAGTTTATCCTCGAAGCTCTCACGATTTTGTTTTTTGTCATTGCGCTGGCGAGACCCCAAATGGGGAGTTCGCTACAAGAAATCAAGAGCGAGGGAATTGAGATCGTCATTGCTCTCGACGTTTCTAAAAGTATGATGGCTGAAGACAATAGGCCCAATCGTTTAGAAGTGGTGAAGATTGAACTTAAAAAATTATTAGATCGTTTTTCCGGGGATAAAGTGGGTCTCGTTGTTTTTGCGGGCTCTTCCTTTTTAGCTTCTCCTCTCACCACCGATTACTCTGCGATCAAAATGTATTTGGATTCGATCACCACAGATTCGGTGAGTTCTCAGGGTACCGAGATTAAACCTGCTCTTGAAGAGGCCATGACCGCTTTTCAGCATGGTGGCGTGGACCCCGAAGAACAAGTCGCGGTGACAAGAATTATTCTCGTCGCCTCTGACGGAGAAGATCATGACAAGGGCGCTCTGGCTTACGCACAAAAATTGGCGCAACAAGGTGTTCGTATTTTTGCGCTCGGCGCGGGTACCGTGCAAGGAGCCCCGATTCCTCTTCGTGATGATTTTGGCTATTTAAAAGGGCATCAAAAAGATGACAAGGGCCAGATTGTCATGAGTACGCATAAAGGAGAATTCCTCACGGAGCTCGCGCAGTCGACCGGTGGGGGGTATTACCACGTCGATGGGGGTGCGGCGCAGATGGATCAGCTCAAGGCCCAGTTTGATCGATTTCAAAAGGCGCAATTTGAATCGCAAATGGCAACGGAATATGACGAGCGCTTTCAGATCTTCTTGCTGCTAGGACTTCTTTTTGGATTCTTGGAATTCTTTTTAAGCGAAAGAACTTCTCGTTACTCAAGTTTCCGTTGGCGCTCTCGTGTGGCAGGTCTTGGTTCGCAGACAACAATCTCGTCAGTGGTGTTCTTGTTGCTCTTTTCTTTGCCGGCATTTGGTACAGATATTTTAACTCCCGAAATCATTCGAAAAAATAATGAAGCGGCCACTTTACTAGAGCAAGAGAAATTCTCTGAAGCATATCGCGCGACAACTGAAGCCTTGGGCCAAGCGCCTTTTCAACCCGAAGTACGGTTGAACTTAGGACTCGCGTTTGAAAAGAACGGGGAGAACGAAAAGGCCGTAAAAGAATATTTAGCGGTCGCCAAAGATGAGAAAGTAGATTCTCAACGACGTTTTGAGGCGTACTTTAATGCGGCCCGAGTTTCTGGCGATCTCAAAAAAGTTCCTCAGGCGATTGAGCTCTATCAACAGGCTCTCGCCATTAATCCAGAGAGCGTAGAGGCAAAAACCAACATCGAGTTACTCCTCCAACAGCAATCGGGTGGTGGTGGTAAAGACGATCAGGACAAAAAGCAGGACGAGAAAGATCAAAAAGACAAACAGGACCAAAAGGGTGGAAAACCCAATGAGCCAAAAGACGATAAAAAGGACGGGCAGAAGGACGCGCCAGGCCAACCTCAGCCCCCTTCTCCACAACAGGGGAAACAAAAGCCTCGTCCTTTTAAAAGTGAGGAATTGTCAGAGAACGATGTGAAGAATATCCTAGAAGAACTAAAAAGGCAGGAACAGAAAAACCGAGCCAAGATGCAAGAAAAGCAAATGGATGAGTCCAGCGGTGGACCGGAATGGTAATGAGACGCACCGATGAGCAGTAAGATTGTATTCTATATTCTCTTTTTATTTTCTTTTGCGGCTTACGCTGAGCCCAAAGTTGTTGCGACTGTCGATCAAAATGAAGTTGGACTTGGCGATAGCTTCACACTCACTATTTCTGTGAATTCCGATTCGACGATGTCGATTGGAGACCACAGGCTTCCGCAGCTCGACGGTCTTGATCTCATCAGTCAATTTCCTATGAGAGAATCACGAAGCGTTTACAACAACGGAAAATTTGAATATCTCCAAACACAAAAATACAACTACGTTTTTCAAACGAACAAAATGGGCACCATTGTTATTCCACCAGTAGAAATGGTGGTGAACAATAAGGCTTACAAAACGTCCGCGATCACAGTGACCGTGAAAGACCCAGGTTCTGTGAGAGCGAAGCCGCAAAAACGTGCGCGTCCTCAGCCCACTTTTCCTGACGAAGAAGGAGAAGATCCCTTGGACGAGGCAGAAGCGATGTTCAATCAGCTTCTTCAGCGTCACGGCATCAATCAGCCTCGTGGTGCTCAACCAAATATCAATCCCAATGACGCTTTCTTTTTACAGTTAGAAGTCGATAAAAACGAAGCTTACGTGGGCGAGCAAGTGACCGCCTCTTGGTACATCTACACGCGCAACCAAATTCAAAACATCGATACGTTAAAGTATCCTAACTTGAAGTCGTTCCTAAAAGAAGACATCGAGATTGCGACAAAATTAGATTTTCAAGAAGAAGTGGTGAACGGAATTCCGTACCGAAAAGCGCTTCTTGTTTCTTACGCTCTATTCCCGATGAGAGAGGGCGTTGCCGTAGTTGATTCCTATAAAGCTCGCTGTACTGTATTGATGGGTAACAGCATCTTTGGCGGAAATAGTTATACCTTTTCTAAAGCAAGCCAAGAAGCCAAAATCAAAGTGAAAGCCGTTCCTGCCACTCAACGACCGAGTGATTATGCCGGCGGAGTTGGGCAGTTCACGATGAAATCTTCGGTTGATTCGATAAACGTGTCGGTCAACCAGCCTTTCCCTCTTCGTATCCGCTTAGAAGGAAGAGGAAACGCGAAGTCCATCGATCTACCAACTTTGAATTTGCCACCAACGCTTGAAGAATACAGTCGTCGAGATGAATCCAAATACAACCGTGATGGAACAAGTTATAAAGAATTCGAAATTCTTTTGATTCCTCGACAAGCCGGCACCGTAGAGATTCCCGCTTTGAACATGAGTTTCTTTGATCCTCGAAGCGGACGCTTTTATAAAGAGACGACTTCAAAAATCGCTCTGCAAGTAGGAGCCGGGAAAGGTGGCGCGACGCCAAGTGCAGTCAATCCGAGTGCCCGTGAAGCCGCGCCTCAACCGGCAAATCAGTTACCAAATCCGATCGTGGTTTGGGAATCCTATTCACCATCTCAATTTCAAACTCTCATTTGGGTTGTTGTTTACCTTCTCGTTTTTATATTTCTTGGTTGGAGGGCCCGAGTGGAACTCAAGCTAGGTCAAAAGAAGAGATCCTTACTCTACCGAATGTCAAAGCGGTTCAAAGTCGTGCGTGCAAAAGTGGAAGCTGGCGATTGGCGGGGTGTGGGAACAGAAGGTCTCAACACAACGTACTTTGTGTTAGGGGAGCTTGCCGGTGAAACGGGTGGATCAAGTAACGAATTAGAAAAAATGTGGAGCAAGATTGCGTCGAGTGTCCGTCGAGAATTCGAATCACCACTCCGCCAGGAGATCACAAACTTTGAAACTTTGAGTTTTGCCCCCGAGCATGTCGTTGGCAGCCTCAAAGAAAAATCCCAAATGACCACTCACGTGAATGCTTTAGAGTCTCTTTTAAAAAAGCTCGTCCAGATGGCCACGAAAGCGACCACCTCAGGTAAAGACAAAGAGTCGGATAAAAATTAGGCATTAATCTAACTTTTGTCGAATTGCTGACTCTAGCAAAAGGTCTAGACTCAAATTTACTTCAATTAAATCCGAGAAGAAGCATAGAATTCAGGAGGCAAAATGCTTCGTTACATCGCATTTTTTGTTAGCATGCTGTTTTGCCAATTCGCAGTTTCACAAGAAAAAGTGGCGGTTATAGTAAGTGCGGGAGATCTGCGCATGCTTGAAGATGCTATGGGTGCGCTTGAGAAGCAAGCCGCTAAAGTTTATTCGGATTTGGGCTTTAAGGTAATTCTAGTGGGAGGAGTTGCTACAAAAGGAGTTGATCTTTCACCTGAAGTTTTGCGTGAAACGTTAAGTAATTTAAAAAATGTAAAAGACCTTCGCCTTGATTTTATTGGTCATGGAAACCTCATTCCGTCTAGAAACAAACTGATCGTAGATCCCATTCAAATGTCTGAAGAGAGAAGAGCGATAGGATTTGATAATTTAAATGCCGACAAAAATAAGCTTGTATGGGTTGCTTCTAATAGTTCAACGGCCGATCAAATGTATTACGGAGACAAAGCTAAAACGTTTGGCTTTGCCCCTTCTGAGCTAAAACCGATCACTCATAATGATGTCAAATCGGCTTTAGCAATGTTTCGAGAGAAAAATTCTTCCGGCATAACAACTATTAATTTACTTAATTGTTTTAGTGGAGCGTTAGCGCAAGATTTGAGGAACACTCCCGATACGATCGTTTTTGCAAACTCGCCTTCCAATCAACCGGCATTAGAGCTCTCTGAATTTGCATATATAGGATGGAGCGAAGTAGACGGTTTTATAAAGCCTAATGATGGTCTCATGTTTTTTTATGAGGTGTTAGGGGCCTCAACGAAAAAACCTATTTCTTTTCTTGAGGCTCGTCAGAGAGCAAATCAGAAAATGACGAATCAATTACGAGATGATCCGACCTCTGTTTATTTGGTTGGTCGCTCGCCTATGTTTGAATCTGCGCTGGGCTGGTGTGAATCCGGAAAACCTGGACAACAAATAAACAAAGAACGTATCAACACAGATCCATACACATGGGAACATTCCAACAAAAAGACATTGGCGGTCAGGCTTGCCGACGAAATAAAAAGCATTAAAAGTATTTTTGAGTACTCGAGTGCTTTACCTAACAGAAACGAACCTTCAAAAAGAGAAATTGATAATTTGAAGGAATCTTACGAGAGTTGCCTGCGTCCCTCTGAAGACGACATACAAGGTACTAGAGACAGCTTAAAGCAAGAATTAAAAAAATACGAGGAGTGGCAAGCATTAAGGAAGTTAAGTGCTTCAAATCCGAGTGTGCCAATGAAGCTACTCATGGATCATTATCTCACGACTCTCAATGATCCCAAAAAGCAGGTCGAAATATTTAATAAAGTACAAGCAAGCATAGAAAATGATCTGAATAATTTGAAGCGTATGAATCTACCGCGTGAGCGATGGGGTGCGATTAATGCGTTCATCGATGGTATAAAAAGCGGCAGTATCACGAAAGATAAAATCATTGGAGATCTCCGTAAATCTGTCGAGGAATTGAAAACAGCTTGCGTTACACAGTCAGTGGAAACCTTCCCGTGTCAGGAATTCTGGAATAAGAATCAGAGTTTTTATGGATTTATTAATTTTGCCCCAATGGAACGTGACCCAAACACTGGGACTTTGAGTGATCTTGGCTGTGCTAAAAATTCCAAATATTTCGAATGTGTTCTGAAGAAGTATCCCGGGAACTATGAGTTTCTTTTGGAAACTTATTGGTCTCAAAAGGAAGAGCCTCGTTTAGTGGAACCAAAAAAATCATGTGATAATTCACCTTGGATAAGTTATCAAAAAACAAAAGCGAATGTTGCCATGGATGAAGCTTGTATTAAAACGTTCCTAACATCGGCTCCTGACAAGGAATGGGAAAACCTCGACCGAATTTTGAAGCTGGGAGAGCGCGATATTCAGGGACGTGAGCCTACAATTTCTAATACAAATAAGCCGTCATCAGGAGGCGCACAATGAAAATCATATTTTTCACGTTTATCGTTTTTTTAAGTTTGAATGGAATAGCAAAGTCAGTAGACCGCCAAATGGCCGAGGGTTATTTTGCAATGGATTCCCAAAAAAGAATTTTCTTTCTCAAGAAACGAGGGGTTCTTGACTCAGGTATACGTGTCAAATTCAAAAATCTTAAAGCTCAAAGTACGGTGTGTTTTTTAAGCAAGCCTTTGCGTTTAGATTGCCCTTTGCAGACGATTTCGTTTGCTCCTAAGCAAGAGTTCGGACATCTAGTTATGGATAAAGCTCAATTGATAGGCGGCTCAACTGCCTGGCACAAGCTTCGTTCTGCCGAAATGATATTTGGTATTCAGAGGAAGCCAAGCCAAAAGAAATAGAGCATCTTCTATTTTGAAGCACCAGAACGTTGAGTGCGTTGTTGATTTACGAACTCACGACCTTTTTTCCCATACATGGCTATCGCGATGTCATTTTGCAATGTCTCGTTTTCAACTTCTGTCAGCGGTGGAGCTGTACCTTACTTAACTTTTAATCATTGGAAAGTGACGAGTGACAAGTTCGGCTAACTCCCTTAGCGCAAAGAACCTTAGTGCTGAACGGGAAACTGCTGTTTCGCAGGTTCTGTGGCGGTTGGAATAGGAGGTAATCCAGGAGCCGCAGAGATGGGTTTCTTCTCGGTCACAGCTTGAATTGATGGTGTCGCCGAAGAATTCTGTTTTATTTCCGTAAGTGTTGTTTGAATTTTTGTGAGTTCATTTTCGAAGTGACGGATTCTAAAAAACCAAAAAGAAAATTCACGTGTGAGCAAAACAAAAAGCCATGTTCCTAAAACAATCAAAGCAATCGCGAAGTAAGGAGATGTGGCAATAGCTTCTAATTTTCCCAAAGGTTTCCTCTTGTTTTAAAATTCGCATGAAGATCTAACACAAAGACCTTCTTACTTCTTCTTTCTTTTCTTGAGAATTATATATGCGCCGATAGATGCAATTAGTACAGCAATGGCCAATAACTTTCCAGCTTTTGAAGAGCCGCCGCCACCGTCGGTAGGATAATCCTCAACCGCTGCATCCATTGGACCTGGAAGGGAGGGGCCAATGGTTTCCGTGCCGGGATTAAGGGGGGCAAGCTGGGTTGTTTCAAAAAGATCTTTGGACGCCACCACTCGAAGACTCTCAACCGCTTTGAAAAAATCGTTGCTGTATTTTGTGAAATGTTTTTGATGTCCACTGAATGTCACAAGAATCGCAAGGCGATCTTTCGTCGTTGCGAGGTAGCGTGTGTAATAATTTGGAATTTCGCTACTCAAATGCATTCCATCAACCCAAGCGTGTCCTGCAATTTGTCGGCGACGAACATCACGCACGGTGGATTTTAAAGGTTGGCTATTGGGGCCGGGAATGGTGCGAGGAGTTTTCAAATACAGTTCATAGCCCTCGAGTGTATCCTTGGGATCCACCTCTTTCGCCGTTAAGACGATGATGGCTTCTCGCGAATTACCTTTAAGTTGGCTATTACAAACCCACTCGGTGCCTTCAAGTCGACATTCCCAGCGGTCAGGAAGTTCGAAGCTCACGTAAGCATTGCTAAAAGTTTTGGCAAAAGAAACAGACGACGTAAAAACAAGAAGGAGAAGCACGAGTTTCATTCTTAAAGGCTAAGCGATTTCTTTGTGTTAGGCCAGATTGTGTCGTGAAAGCCCATCCGTTTTGGCAAATGGGCCTGCTTCATGAGCTAGACTTCCGTCTTAATCCAGTGGAGGAATCAGACGTGGAGCTCTTAAAGTCTGTAGAGCCGCGTTTATGTTTACAAATTTCTGTGAAGAAATTTTGCCGCCGTAATCCGTTCGCATTGTGCCTGAAGAAAGAAGCAAAGCTTTTACTTGCGAGGCGGTAAGCGTAGGTTTTACGGATATTAACAGAGCCGCAGCGCCGGAAATAATGGGTGTAGCCATCGATGTTCCAGAAAGCGGGATATATTTTTTATTGTATCGGTTTTTGTAGAGCAAAGAAATCAATCCACCATCGGCCTCTGAGCCGCCAGGAGCCGCAATCGCCACATGCGTACGTCCCACATTTGTATAGGTCGTGAGATTTCCCATGAGATCCGTCGCAGCTACGGTGATCAAGGTTGGTGAAACATAAGAAGCTGGGTAAGTGGGTTTCAAATCAATATCGACGCTGTCATTTCCTGCAGCGACTACGACAAGAACTCCCTTTTGTGCTGCATAAGCAATCGCCTTTTCGAGGCTTGGTACAGGCTCGTTTCCACCTAAAGACATATTGATGATGCGCGCTTTTGAATCCACTGCGTAGTAGATGGCGCCGGCGAGCGAAGCCATATCACCGCCAAAGGGTCCAAGAACTTTTACGGGAAGAAGTTTTGCGGCAGGAGCGACACCAACATAAGAACCAGAAAGCCCTGCCACATGTGTTCCGTGCATATCATCATCATAAGGCATGTTGTCGTTATTCACGAAGTCCCAACCTATGTTGTCGTCAATGAAAGTGTTGCCATCATCGTCACGACCGTTCGCAAGTTCTGCCGTTTTCACGTCTACGTTCGCAGAAAGATCTGGATGGTTGTAATCCATGCCGGTATCGAGAACCGCAATCTTCACATTGTAACCACTCGCAAACTTCCAAGCGTTTCCAAGTCCTAAGCTGTTGAGGTGAGGAAACTGTGCGAGTCGATCCATTTCAGGAAGCGGTCGAGCGGTGGTGGCACCAGTAAAAGGCTGATTCTCCGTTACACCAAACATAAAGTTGCGGATACAAGCATGAGTTTCGCTCAGCTTTACGACCAAATAAACTTCGTATTCTCCTAATTCATCAGGAAGAAATTGAACGAGTGGACCGGTGATTTTTCTTTTAAGTTGAACGGAAGTCATGGGAGCAAATACTGTCCACGAATATTCCGGTTGCACACCTGTGAACTGCACGTGTGCAGAAAATCCCTTCGTGTTCCTTCGGTTCATGAGGACGGGATCTTCAGGCAGAAGAGGCGAACCTCCCACTTCAGCCTGAAGAGTCATTTGCGGTGCCGTCGGAATACGATGACAGTAGTTTTGAATTCGAATTGTAGGTTGCTGTTGTTTTTTTCGCGTGAAAACATTTTTATGAAATTGGCTATGTGGAACTTTCTCGCCAATTTCTTCTGTCGATAATCCGTAGACTTCAAACAATCCATGTCGAGGATTAATGCTACGGATTCTTCCACCTTTTGCTTCAAGAGCGGTAACGGTAGCTTCTATTTTTTCTGGATTTTCGGCATCGTCCGAGAGGTCGATGACATAACCCGTTTGGTTTTCACTTTGAGGAGCGGAGATCATTCGTCGTTCTGGTTGTGCGGATTCTTTTGAGCAGCCCACTATCGTCAGTGTGCTAAAAAATACAGAACCGAGGATCACTGGTGTCAAAACAATCTGCTTGATCTTCTTCATTTTTCCCCCATTTACAGGCTATTAAAAACTCACTTGGGAACAACGGCTACGGGCGACCTGTAAAAATTTCAACTATGGGAATATGCTGGGGTTTAAAGGGTTTCAAATGACAATTTTTATCGTGACCTATTAGTAATTTTAATGGATAATGGGAACATGAATTTACATCAACTTCAGACATTCTCAACCGTCCTAACTGAAAAGAGCATGACAGCCGCGGCTCAAAAACTTTTCTTGACCCAATCCGCAGTGAGTCAGCAAATTCGACAACTCGAAGATGAATTAGGAATTGAACTTTTGGTGCGAGGCACTAGACAGGTTGCGCCAACACCGGCCGGAACCGTTCTCGCCGATTACTCGCGTAAAATTCTTCATCTTGTTTCACAAGCCGAGCTCGCTGTTCAAACAGTGAGTGCAGAAGTAAAAGGTCCTCTTCGCATTGGAACTTTAAGTTCTATCGGTCTTCAATTGATCAGCCCAATTTTTGGTCTCTTCTTAAAAAATAACCAAGAGGTCTCCGTAAAACTTCGTTATGGCGATGGTGCCACTCTTCTTCACGCGCTTGAAGCGGGTGAACTCGATGTTGCGATCGTTCCCGAAGCGAGTCGTGAGTTTGGTGGAATGTCTTCCTCAGCTTATGAGCAGCGAATCGTTTTAGAAGATGAAATGTGGCTTGTTGCGAACATGCCTAACATCGAAGAGGGAATGGTCCTTGAAACTTTAGGTGGCTTAAACAAAAACCCTGTGATTTGGCTCACACAAGAATTTCCTGGTTTTGAAAACTACATGACCAAAGAACTCAAAAGACAAGGTGTCAACATCCGTCCCGTGTTTGAATCTTCAAACGTTGGAACTGTAAAACGAGTGATTGAATCAGGCTCTGGTTGGGGATTTCTACCGGCCCACAGCGTGCGGAAACAAGTTCGTTCCGGCCGCATGAAGCATGTGAAGATTGAGAACTTCTATTATCCCATCACTCTCACTTGTTATTTTCCAAAGAACCTCAAGTCAGCAAAAGTCCTTGAAGTGTTCTTAAAATCTCTCTCAAGCCAATTCGGTTCTTAACGACTCGTAGCAGGTTTGGGGAATCTCTTAAGCATCTCTAAATTCGGAGAGGGCTTTTTGCAGCGTTCTTCAGAATAATCTTTGAATAATTGAACGATATTAGCATGTGAGGTTGGATCAAACTCAGGAGTCACAGTCCATATAGTGAGAGGTAGGCCATTTATAGTAGAATTATTTTTAGGAAGTTTCGCCCAACTTAAAAGATTTTTATAAGCTTGAGCTCTCTTAATAAGTATATCTGAATTTATCTTTACCGGCGACGCCCTTGTGTCCAATTCCGCACGGGCAATATTTTGTCCAAGCGCAAATTCTCCCACCGCAAAAGGCTTACGCAAAAGACTATCGTTGGTGCAGCCTAAATACATTCGCTTCGACCAAAAAAGATGATTAGGTTTAAAAATATTTTTTTCAATATTTTCGGAAGCTAGTTCGTGCGCTAGCGTTTGCAATTTTGTTTTAAACCCATTCGAGTTTGACAGGGAATAGCGAACTTCGGACTCTCTGTAGTAGGCTTGGGTTATGCCTTGGTCAGTTTTGCTCCAGTCTCCATAGAAACTTGGTGCAAAAAAATCATTTTCATCTGTGAATTTTAAATAATCTGAGCAGGTGGTTTTTGTTAAACTCTTTTTGGGAAATGCGACCCCGTAAATCCAATTGGGAGCCCAGCCGATTTTTACTGAGTTAGACAGTTGTTTTAGCCGTTCTTTCATATTTTTTGTGAAATTGAGCCAAAATTGAGGAGAATCTGCCAGGGATTGTTCGAGCTCTGTCATAGTAATCACGGTGACCTTTTGTACTCCTCCTGAAAGTTCGTTTTTATGAGTTTGAGTCCATTCAAAAAATTCTTTGAATAACTCTTCGTAATTACTTTGTGAACCCACTTTAAAACTAGCTCGCCATTCCTCTTCTTGGCCAGATTTCGAATTTAATGTTTGTGCAGAATCAAGATGGGGTTTGAAAACAATATTCAAACCACTCTTCCAAATTCTTTCAAGACAAGATTTGATTTCCCCAGGCCACAAAGAGCCTGAGAGAACTTTGTGGCTTTTAGTATCAAATTCAAAAGTAGGTGTGAGAGTGATAGATGTAAAGCCCGATCGTTTGGCGGTTTCAATTTTCTTTTGGCAGTCACAATCAAGATCGCCTTTATGAAATCCAGCAAGCGTATAGGATAAGTCCATTGAATCATGGTTCACGGGGATACAGTAAGGACCGGGAGAGCTGTCACTCACAGGCTGAACTTGGTTAGCTCGGCAGTCTCGAACGGGAAGAGGCTTGGGACTCATGATTAAATCTCGTGCATTGGCAGCTGGTGAAAGTAAGAATAAAATGATGAGAAATGAAAATAGGCGCACCCTTTTTTTTCGGTATTTTAAGATCTCTTATTAAGAAAAGCTGGAGGAAAGCCTGGTCTAGCTTTTAGAACAAAATATCTTTGCGTTTACCAAGGCGTGAGGTCACAACTCGCGCGATTTCGGTCGCGGTTTCTTCAAGCGCGCGCTCGGTGACATCGAAGACAGGCCATTTTTTATTTTGCTTAAAGAGATCGAGCGAAAATTCAATCTCTTCCTGAATTTGTTTGGTGCTCGCATAATCACCGCCTTGATCTTGTCCAAACTTTGCGAGGCGGTTTCGCCGAATGCGCGAGAGCTTCTCTTGATCAATGATAAGCCCGACGATTTTCTTTTGATCTACTTCAAATAGTTGTTTTGGTAGTGTAGAATTTAAAACCACTGGAACGTTTGCAACTATCCACCCTATGTGACTAAAGAAAATCGAAAGCGGTTTATTCGATGAACGGCTAA